>NZ_ATWO01000001.1:0-602676 GCF_000421285.1 Desulfotignum balticum DSM 7044 | reverse complement strand
CGGTCCGGCCGGCTCCCCTGGATCGTGGATTTCCTGCTGGGGGTGTATGTGGAAATCTTTAGAAACACGCCTCTGTTGATCCAGTTGTTCTTCATCTACTATGGCCTGCCCACCTTCGGCATCGTCCTGCCCCCTGTCACGGCGGCAGTGATCGGCCTGTCTCTGAATTCCGGGGCTTATATGTCCGAGGCGGTGCGGGCCGCCATCAGTTCAGTGAACAAAGGGCAGTATGAAGCTGCCTTCAGTCTGGGATACAACCGGTATCAGGTATTTCTCCATATCGTTCTGCCCCAGGCGTTCCGCATTGCATTGCCCACCCTGATGAACTACTTCACCACCATGATCAAGGAAACCTCCCTGGTATCAGTGCTGTCCATTGCAGAGCTCACCCGGGTGGGCAACCAGATATATGCCCGGACCCTGGGTCCTTTTGAGATCTACATCACCATCGGGGCTGTCTATTTTGTCATGACCTACAGTGTGGCTCTGGTTTCCCGGTGGGTTGAAAAAAAAGGAATCAAATGGATCCCCTAATCCGTGTGGACCGCATCAGCAAATCCTATGGCAGCCATATGGTTCTCAAGGATATCAGCCTGGAAATCCGCCAGGGCGAAATCCTGGCGGTCATCGGCCCTTCCGGTGCCGGCAAAAGCACTTTTATCCGGTGCCTCAACGGCCTGGAGAAGGTGGACAAAGGATCTGTAACCGTGGACGGCCAGCCCGTCACCTCCTTCACCAGCGTGGCCGGCCGGATGGGCATGGTATTCCAGCAATTCAACCTGTTTCCACACTACACGGCCATTGAAAATATCGCGGCCCCTTTGCGGACCATCAAAAATATGCCCCGCACCCGGGCCCGTGACCGGGCCGCCGAATTGCTGGAATCGGTGAAACTGGCGGACAAGGCCAGTCAGTATCCGTCCACCCTGTCCGGGGGACAGCAGCAGCGACTGGCCATTGCCAGAGCCCTGTCCATGTCCCCGGACATCATGCTGTTTGACGAACCCACCTCCTCCCTGGACCCGGAGCTGGCCCATGAGGTGTTTGACACCATTCAGACCCTGGCCCGCAGCCACATGACCCTGGTGCTGGTCACCCACCAGATGAACATGGTGAAAAATTTCGCGACCCGGGTCCTGTTTCTTGAAAACGGCGGTATCTTTTTTGACGGCACATTCGAGGATCTGACCAGTGCCACGGACCCGCGCATCAGACAATTTCTAAAAAAAATTTACCCATGATCCCAAAGATGATATAACCCCGGCAGTTGTATCGGAAAAAAGTGCGATCAAATCCAGACAACAACTCTGAACGGATACACCGCTGTTTACAGTTAAATTCCCAGGGAGCTGGAGCAACACGACCATGCCGGATACAGACAGACTGGAACAGATACAGCAGTTTCTCACTGATGCCGGCTGGGTGTCCCCGCCCTTTCGCGTCTCTTTTCTGGCGGCCGGGGAATACAATGCCAATTACCGGGTCGATTCTAATGCCGGCCCCTGTGTGCTGCGCATCAACCACGGCAGCCAGCTGGGCCTGGGAGATGATCAGATCGCCTATGAATTCAACGTATTGAAGGCGCTGGCCGATTCCGGGGTCACGCCGAAACCCCTGGCCTGTCACCCCCATCCGGACCCGCTGGGAGGCGGGGCCCTGCTCATGACCTTTGTGCCGGGAACCCCCTTGGATTACACCCGGGATCTGGACACGGCGGCCCGAATTTTTGCCAGAGTTCACACCACTTGTGTGCCGGACGGGCTGATTGTCCAGGCCGACCCCGTGAACGATATCGCCCGGGAAAGTCATGGCCTGCTCCACCGGTTTGCCGATCATCCCCTGAAAAAGGAACAGGCACAGATCCTGTCCTATCATGATACTCTCCTGTCCCTTGCCAGAGATACCCGGCCCCTGTTTGAAGCAGAACCCTTGTGCCTGGTGAATACTGAAGTGAACTCCGGCAATTTTCTCATCAGCCCGGACCGGGCCTGTCTGGTGGACTGGGAAAAGGCCGTGGTCTCCTGCCGGTACCAGGATCTGGGCCATTTCATGGTGCCCACCACCACGCTGTGGAAAACCGACATCCTTTTAACTCCGGCAGATAAAAAAACCTTTCTGCAAACCTATCACCAGCAGGCATGCCCGGACATGCTGTTTAACGACCTTATGGAAAAATCCCGTGTCATGGAAAAAACCATTCTGCTGCGGGCCCTGTCCTGGTGTTTCATGGCCTGGTATGAATATACACACACAAACCGGCCCATCCGGAACCCGGACACCTTTGCCAAAATTCAACAGTATCTGTCGGATATCCCATGGATATTACACTCCGTCACATAGGCAAATCCTATAAACACCAGCCCGTTCTGGAATCCATCGGCTTTGCCGTGAACGCCAGGGAGCTGGTTTCCATTGTGGGGCCGTCCGGGGCCGGCAAAACCACCCTGCTCAAAATTATCGCCGGACTGGAAATCCCGGACCAGGGAGAAGTGGCTTTTTCCGAACCCGTGAGCAAACACCATCCCGTGATCATTGTGTTTCAGGATTATGTCCTGTTTCCCGCCATGACGGTGCGACAGAATATCGGATTCGGGCTCAAGGCCCGGCACATGGAAAAAAAACAGATCAAAAACCAGGTGGACCGGATGCTGGATTATTTTAAACTGGCCCCCCAGGCAGACCAGTATCCGGCCCAGCTGTCCGCCGGCCAGAAACAGCGGGTGGCCATTGCACGGGCCATGATCGTGAACCCGGCCGTGCTCTTGCTGGATGAACCTTTTGCCAACCTGGACCGGAACCTGAAAATGGAGACGGCCCGGTTCATCCGCACCACCCAGCAGGCGTTCGGCATTCCCACCATCAGCGTCACCCATGACCTGGAAGAAGCCTTTGCCATGTCCGACCGCATCGGGGTTTTGCTGGACGGCCGGGTTCAACAGTTCGACACCCCCAGGCAGGTGTATTTCCACTCGGCTACCCCGGCTGTAGCCCGGTTTCTGGGTCCGGTGAACGAGATTCCCCCGTCGCTGTTCCCGTTGTTCCGGGTGGATGAGGCCGTGGCCGGCTCCCTGAACGGGACACCTCTTCCGGCCCGGCCCGAAAACCTGGCCATCATTGCAGACCCGGAGGGATTCGGCCGCATCACGGAAAAAACCTTTGCCGGCCACTACACCGTGTATGGGGTGGCCGCAGGCAGCCAGACTTACACCATATACA
Organism: Desulfotignum balticum DSM 7044; assembly: GCF_000421285.1. Taxonomy (GTDB): domain Bacteria; phylum Desulfobacterota; class Desulfobacteria; order Desulfobacterales; family Desulfobacteraceae; genus Desulfotignum; species Desulfotignum balticum. The sequence continues at coordinate 599,460 of NZ_ATWO01000001.1, read as the reverse complement.
GCCAGAATGACCGGTTTGACAGGGATCAGCCCGTGTCCCTGCGGTACCGGCCGTTTTAACGTATCCGTTTTGACCGGATTGTTCGACAGATTCGAATACAACCTTTAATTTAAAGGAGAACCTGTGATGAATAAGTTCAGATCCATGTCCCTGTTGTTGACCCTGATGTTGCCTGTCTTTCTCACCATGTTCCTGCCCGTCCGGGTCACTGGCGGCACCCTGCCGGACATCCCGTTTGACCGGATTGAAGCACAGGCCCGGGGGTCCCGGGTCAGCTGGTACATGTACGGGGGATGGACCCATGTCAATACCTGGGTGGACACGTTTGTGGCCAAAGAGATGAAACAGCGCTATGATATCCATGTGAAGCGGGTCCCCATGGATGCCGGGGTGTTTATCAACAAACTGCTCAACGAAAAAGCAGCCGGCAAAACCACGGGAACCATCGACCTGCTGTGGATCAACGGGGAGAACTTCAAGAATGCAAAACAGGCCGGCCTGCTGTTCGGCCCGTTTGCCGGGCACCTGCCCCATGTGAAGCAGTATGTGGACCCGGACAGCATCACCCATGATTTCGGATTTCCCGTGGACGGATTTGAAGCCCCTTTTGGCCGGGCCCAGTTCGTGCTCGAGTATGACACAAACCGGACGGAAATTCCGCCGGACACGGTGGCGGCCCTCAAACAGTGGATCATGGACAACCCCGGCCAGTTCACCTATCCCCAGCCCCCGGATTTCACGGGTTCAGCTTTTATCCGCCACATTTTCTATGCAGTCACGGGCGGGCACGGCCAATACATGGCCGGGTGGGATCCGGACCTGTATGAAAAAAACGCCCCTTTGCTGTGGGACTGGCTCAACCAGATCAAGCCGTTTTTATGGCAGAAGGGCCGAACCTACCCCAAGGACAACGCATTTCTGGATACGCTGTTTGCCAGGGGAGAGGTGGCGTTCGGCATGTCCTATCATCCGCCCCACGCCCAGAACATGATTATGGCGGGCAGTTATCCGGACACGGTCAGAACCTTTGCATTAAAGGACGGATCCATTTTCAATACCCATTTCACGGCCATTGCCTTTAACGCCCCCAACAAGGCCGGGGCCATGGTGCTGGCAAATTTTCTGGTGTCCGTGGATGCCCAGGTATCCAAATTTCAGCCGGAGAACTGGGGGGATTTTCCGGTTCTGGCCATGAATCGGTTGACTCCAAAGGACCGGCAGCGGTTTGAGACCGTGGACCTGGGACCCGCCACCCTGACACCGGATCAGCTGGCTGCCGTTGCCGTGCCCGAGATACCGGCCCAATATCTGGAATCCCTGGAACAGGACTGGAAAACCCATGTCCTTGATCGGTAGCCGGACCGCCATACTGATTCTGAAACTCAGCCCGTTGATTTTGCCGTTTGTGGTGCTGTTCTGCGGCGGGGTGTTTCTGACGGTGTGCCAGTCCTTAGGGATCTTCACCCCCCTGCCCCATACGGGCGGGATCCTGGCGGCCTATAACATCATCCTGTCGGACCCGTCCTTTTTCGCGTCCTTCGGGTTTTCCCTGGGCGTGGCCCTGACATCGGCGGCCGGGTCCGTGGCAGCCGGCACCTTTCTGGCCTACCGGGTCTGGCAGCTGCCCAAGGCCCTGGCCGGAGCCGCCCTGATGTACAAAATTCCGCTGATCCTGCCCCATATTGCCGTGGCATTTGTGGTGCTGATTTTCTGGAGCCAGTCCGGAATCCTTTCGTCTCTGGCCTATCACCTGGGCCTGATCCAGTCCATGCCGGATTTTCCCAATGTATTGTATTCCGGCTGGGGCTTAGGCATGATCCTGGCCTATACCCTGAAAGGCACCCCGTTTGCCATGCTTTTGATCCTGGCCCTGCTGGTGCGGTTCGATGTCCGGCAGATCCAGACGGCAGCCATGCTGGGGGCATCGAAACGGTGCATCTTTTTTTCCATTGTGCTGCCAAGGCTGGCCCCGGCGATGCACACCAGTTTCATCATCCTGTTTCTCTACAGCTTCGGGGCATTTGACATTCCTTACATTTTGAGCGAAAGCCGGCCCGGCATGCTCAGCCTCCATGTTTTTGACCTGTATTTCAAGCATGACCTGGCCCGGCGGCCTGAAGCCATGGCCATTCTGACGCTGATGTTCTGCTTTGCCGTGCTGTTCATCATTGCCTACTCCAAAACCGTCACCCATCTGGAAAACGGGGTCCGAAAACTGTGAAACTTTTTTCCCACACCCTCGTTTTGGTGCTGCTTTTCAGCCTGTTCGCCCTGCCCGCGGCAATCCTTTTGCTGGTGGGCCTGGCCCCGGGGTGGCGGTTTCCGGACCTGTGGCCGGCGCAATTTTCTTTTACGGGCATTCAATTTCTGATCACCCACCAGGATCAGATTGTTTCGTCTCTGGTCTCTTCATTTTTGTATTCTGTGGCCACGGTGTTGGTCACCCTGGGCATGTGCCTGACCCCGGCCGCCGCATTCGCCAGGAACCGCTTTGCCGGCAAGCGGCTCATGGAAGCCCTGGTGCTGACCCCGGCCCTGGTGCCGCCCATGACTTTTGCCATGGGACTGCATGTGGTGTTCATCCGGCTGTCTCTGGCCGACACCGTGGCCGGGGTGGTGCTGATCCTGGCCCTGTTCACCTACCCTTACATGTTCCGGGCTCTGGTGACGGGATTCCAGACCCTGGGAGAAGAATACCGTGTGTGTGCCAGAAACCTGGGGGCCGGTCCGGTAACGATTTTCTGGCGGGTGGAGCTGCCGTTGCTGGTGCCGGCCATGATCGCCGGCGGCAGTGTGGTGTTTCTGGTGGCGTTTTCCGAATATTTTCTGGTATTTCTCATGGGCGGGGGAACCGTGCCTTCTTTTACCGGGTTTCTGATGCCGCTGCTCGCTTCTTCCAACCGGTCCCTGGCCGCGATTCTGACCCTGATTTTCCTGCTGCTGCCCATCCTTTTGTTTTTTGTTATCGACGGGTCATTGATGCGCAGCTACCGCAAAAAAGGCATGGTCTGACACCAGAATCCGCTTAAACCTTCGGGCGAATCCATCTTACTGGCACCGGCTGAACGGCAGTTTATATGAATCGGATTCATATCCTTTCATGAAAACAATGCGTTATACATTTTTGCCCCAGACATGCTATGGTGCAACAGGGTCAAAAAAGGTCAACCATTCAAGCCAAGGAGAGACAGGGATGACACTATCATTCAACCATGAAACCTGTTCCGGGTGCCGGGCCTGCGAACTGGTGTGTTCATTGCAGAATCTGAAAATAATCAATCCGTCCAAGGCCATGCTCCGGGTCATGCCCCGGTTTCCCGAGCCCGGCATTTTCGAGGTGGCCATCTGCAATCAGTGCGGGGCGTGTGCGGATGCCTGCCCCACCGGGGCCATCCATCGGGTCAAAGACACCTGGCGCATTGACATGAAAAAATGCGACGGGTGCCTGGCGTGTGTTTCCGCCTGCCCGGAAAACGTAATGATGGTGGATGATGACGGCATGCCCTACAAATGCATCAACTGCCGGCAGTGTGTGGAAGTGTGTCCCCGGGATGCACTGAGCTTCAAATAGAGGGAAAAGGAGGATTATCATGTTATACGGATATGCAGGACACACGCTGAGAATCGATCTGAGCACCCGTACCATTGAAAAACAACCCTTAAAACAGGAATGGGTGGACGATTTTATCGGCGGCCGGGGATTCACGGCCAAAATTCTGTACGATGAAATTCCGGCTGGCGCAGACCCCTTAGGCCCGGACAACCGGTTTGTCATTGCCATGGGGCCGTTGAGCGGCCTGTTTCTGCCGGCGGCCGGCAAAACCCATTTTGCCGCCAAATCCCCGGCCACGGGCGGATATGGCGACAGCAACATGGGGGGGCATTTCGGGGTGACCATGAAATATGCCGGGTATGACGTCACCATATTGACGGGACGGGCCAAAGAACCTTCCTATATCTTCATAGATAATGACACCGTGGAGATCCGGCCGGCCGGGCATTTGTGGGGCAAAGGCTCCACAGCCGTGGAAGAGATTTTGAAAAACGATCTGGGCCGGGAATTCCAGATTCTGACCATCGGCGAGGCCGGGGAGCGAATGGTCAACTTTGCCTGCATCTCCCATGATTTCGGCCGCCAGGCCGGCCGCACCGGCATCGGCGCGGTCTTGGGCTCCAAAAACATCAAGGCCATTGCCGTGCGGGGCACCCAAGACATCCCCGTGTTCGATCCCAAGGGCCTGCTCAAAAAAGGCAAGGCCACCTATGCCGCGTGCCGGGAAAAACCCGGTTTCAAGGGCTGGACCCCGGAAGGCACGGCCGGTATCACCAACTGGTGCAATGATGTGGGGGCTTTACCCACCCGCAACTTTGCCACCTCCCATTGCGATTACGCGGACAAGATCAACGGCAAAGCCATCCTGGACGAACTGAAAATCACGGACAAAGGGTGTTTTTCCTGCCCCATTCCCTGCGGCAAATACGGGCTGTCAAAAACTGCGCTGGGCAACAAATATGTGGAAGGCCCGGAATACGAAACCCTGGCCCTGGTGGGCAGCAACTGCGAACTGTCCGACATCCATGCCGTGGCCCATGTCAACTGGGTATGTGATGAACTCGGCTTAGACACCTGCTCGGGCGGGGCCGTGGTTTCCTTTGCCCTGGAATGTTATGAAAAAGGCCTGATCTCAAAACAAGAGATGGGCATGGACGTGACATGGGGGGATCTTGACTCCATCGTCCACATCCTGAAAAAAATTGCAAAAAGAGAGGGCATCGGAGATGTTCTGGCCAACGGCGTCAAAAAAGCCGCTGAAAAGATCGGGGGAGACAGCGACAAATTTGCCATCCATGTCAAAGGCCTGGAATGGACCGGGTATGAATCCAGAAACGCGCCCGGCTTGATGCTGGGATACATGACCGCAGATGTGGGGGCCCACCACAACCGGTGCTGGGTTCTGGGATCGGATGTGGCCAATGCCGTGGGCGGCAGCCAGGATGCCAATGTCCATGATCTCATCTCCCAGGGCGCAAATTTCGAAACCATCCCCAAGGCAGACCACAAAAACGTGGTGCCCCTGGTACTCAAGTCCCAGCACCTGCGACCGGCATTCGACATTCTTGGCACCTGCCGGCTCCAGTACATGGAAATCGGCCTGGAAACCCATTATTATGAGGAACTGTATTATTGTGCCACCGGAAAAAAGCTGGATTTCAACAAAGACCTGCTCCATCTTTCCGAAAAGATCTGGCATTTGAACCGGATGTTCAATAAAAGAGAAATCCCGGATTTCGGCCGGAAATATGATTATCCGCCCCCGCGGTTTTACGAAGAGCCCATTCCTTCGGGCCCCAACAAGGGGCACAAGGTGGAATTTGCCGTAATCGAAGAGATGCTGGATGCGTATTATGCGGCCCGGGGATGGGACACCAACGGGATTCCCACCAGAGAAACACTGGAAAAATTCAACCTGGCCGTGGAATGATCACCATCACGCTGAATATGTCTGAAAGCCTGCTGAGCATCCTCAGGGATGCCGGCAGGCCCGGACAGCCGACCAGCCGGATCCGGGTGCATCCCGGCCCGGCTGTTGCCGGCCGGAGACCAAACACCCTGTCATCCCGAACGGCTTCCCGCACAATTTAGTAAATTTTAAAATATTTGGTGTTGGAGTTGAGCATGATATGGGTTTCGGTGAAAGAGACATTTTTAATCCTGCCAAGCCCGCCGGCAAAAATAAAATCGTTCAGTTCGATGATTGAATCCACCAGCACTTCCAAAAAGAGATCATACTTTCCGGTCGTCGCCCACACCGCCGTTACCTGCGGCAGCTGCTCGATTTCCTCCATGGTTGTGGAATGGGACCGGTCATACAGGTTGACACCCAGCAGGGCACTGATCTTGTGAGACAAGCCAAACGGGTTGATTCGGGCTTCCAGCTTTAAAATTTTCTTCTCAATAAGCCGGTTCACGCGGTTGGCAATGGTGCTCTCGGAAACTTCCAGCTCTTTTGCGATGCTTTTATACGACCGCCTGGCATTTTCTTGGAGTGCCTTGATTACATAGATCTCCAGGTCATCAAGGTTGCCGTCCATCAGTGTCATAATTTTCTTCTCCTTTTACAGCACACCCATATCTCCCATTAAACCACGGAAGAGGGATACTTGCGAACCCTTTTCACCGCCACTCCCCATATATCGCATTCTGTTCCCAAAAAAAAGAAGATTCCTGCCGACACTTTTTCTGACAGAACCGGCACTATCCCTTTAATGCCCAATTCATAAAAAATATATAAAAAAAATCTATTTTATCCAAAAAAAATATAAAAAAATTCTTGACACATAAAAAATGTCCAGATATTTTACATTAACCTTAAAATGAGGGACGACAAAAAACGCATCACACTTATCAACCATTGGACATATTAAGGGGAACATCATGATCTATTCAGTATCCACCCAAGCCAAGCGGCCCTTTTTGAGAATTTTGAACATTAGATAATTGATGAAAGGTAATTTGAAATGACTCAGAAACTCGACGTAATTATCATCGGATGCGGCATCATCGGCAACTGTATCGCATTTGAACTGACCCAAAAAGGCTATCACACTTTGAGTATCGACAAAATGGGAGATTCCGGGGCCGGATCAACGTCAGGCTCCTGTGCCATTGTCCGGGCCCATTACTCCACCCTGGAAGGCGTGGCGTTTGCCTGGGAAGGGTTCAAGATCTGGCAGAACTGGGAGGAATACTGCGAAGTGAAAGATCCCTGGGGCATGGCCCGGTATAACCAGTGCGGATCCATCATGATCAAATCCCGGGACCGGAACTGGAAAAAAATTGCCACCCACTGGGACACCGTGGGGGTCCCTTATGAAAACTGGGATGCAAAGACATTGTCTGAACGCATGCCCGTCCTGAGCAACCGGGAATTCTGGCCCCCGACCCGGCCAGAAGCAGATACGGATTTTTTCAGTGAAAGAAACACCCTGCTGGAAGGGGCGCTGTTCTGCCCGGAGGCCGGTTACATGTCCGACCCGAAACTGTCCGCCCACAACGTCCAGGTGGCAGCTGAATCCAAAGGGGCCCGGTTCCTGTTCAATGCCCACATTGTCAAGATCCTGACAGACCAGCACGGGGTCACCGGCGTGGCACTCAAAGACGGCCGGCGGTTTGAGGCCGGCATCGTCATCAACGTGGCCGGTCCCCATTCCAGCCACATCAACCAGATGGCCGGCGTGGCGGAAAAAAACAACATCAAGACCCGGCCGGAACGGCATGAGGTGTCCTTTGTACCTGCCCCGGCAGGATTTAATTTTGAATCCAGAGGCGCCCAGATTTCCGACGGTGACAACGGCATATACCTGCGCCCGGAAGTGGGCAATTCCATTCTGGTGGGCAGTGAAGATCCCCGGTGCGATACTCATCAATGGATTGAAGACCCGGATGATTTCAACCGGAACACCACCGATGTCCAGTGGCGTGCACAGGTATACCGGGCAGCCCGGCGAATGCCGGAGCTGGGCATTCCCAACACCCGGAAAGGCTTTGCCGAACTCTACGATGTTTCCAGCGACTGGCTTCCCATTTATGACAAGAGCGACCTCAACGGGTTTTACATGGCCATAGGGTCTTCGGGCAATCAGTACAAGAATGCCCCGGTGGCCGGGATGATGATGTCGGAATTGATTGAATATAACGAAAAAAAAGGGCAGGACCACGATCTGCACCCTTTGCAGTTTCTGCTGCCCCGAACCGGCGTTACCTTCGATATGGGCGCCTTTTCCAGGAACCGGGAGCTCAACCCGGACAGCACTTATTCGGTGATCGGGTAAAAAACCATAGCAAGCAAAAGGAGATTCTATTGAAAACTATGAAAGCACTGGTCAAAGCTGAACCGGTCCCCGGACTGTGGCTCCGGGACGTACCGGTGCCAGAGATTCAGCACAACGAAGTGCTCATCAAAATCGTCAAAACCGCCATCTGCGGTACCGATGTCCACATCTACAACTGGGACGCATGGTCTCAGAAGACCATTCCCGTGCCCATGCCCATCGGGCATGAATTTGTGGGGACCATTGAAGCGGTGGGGTCCCATGTTACGGATTTCAAGAAAGGAGACCTGGTTTCCGGTGAGGGGCATCTGGTCTGCGGCCTTTGCAGAAACTGCCTGGCCGGCCGCCGACATCTGTGCAAGAACACCAGAGGCGTGGGCGTCAACCGGGACGGGGCCTTTGCCCAGTACCTGGCCATCCCGGTGACCAATGTCTGGTATTGCGACAACACCATTTCCACGGATATTCTGGCCTGTTTCGATCCCCTGGGTAACGCAACCCACACGGCTCTGTCCTTTGACGTGCTGGGGGAAGATGTGCTCATTACCGGGGCCGGCCCCATCGGGTGCATGGCCGCCGCCATTGCCCGACATGCCGGGGCCCGGCATGTCGTGATCACGGACGTGAACCCCTTCCGCCTATCTCTGGCTGAAAAAGCCGGAGCCACCCTGACCGTTGACGTCAGCCATGACACCGTGGCCAACGCTCAGAAAACCCTGGGAATGAAGGAAGGGTTTGATGTGGGCATGGAGATGTCCGGCAACCCGGCGGCCCTGAACACGATGCTGGACAACATGTGCCATGGCGGCAAAATCGCCCTGCTGGGCATCATGCCGGACAACACGTCCATTGACTGGAACAAGGTGGTATTCAACATGCTGACCATCAAGGGAATCTACGGCCGGGAAATGTATGAGACCTGGTACAAGATGACCAGCATGATCCAGACCGGGCTGGATATCTCTCCTTTGATCACCCACCGGTTTCACTTTACCGAGTTTGAAAAGGGATTTGAGATGATGCGGTCCGGACAATCGGGCAAGGTCATTCTGAAGTGGGATTAACACAAACCTATCAATTCTGACGGGAGCAAAAGATCATGAGCACAGACCGAGTGGACATCTCTTTAGCACAGGAAATCAACCAACTGAAGGAGGAGGGCCGGGCCAAGCCGCCCGAGCGTATCATCACCGGCTATGTCCCACCGAAAGGGGACCTGGGTCCCCGGTACCGGCTGGCCGGCAATGACAAAGACTTCATTCGCATGAATTCCAATTCATATTTGTCACTGTCCAATCATCCGGATCTTGTGAAAAGCGCAGACCAAGCCACCCGTGAATTCGGCGTGGGCCCGGGAGCGGTGAGGTTCATCGACGGTACGTTTGTCCACCACATTCGGCTGGAAAAAAGAATTGCCGAATTCGTGAAAAAACCGGCAGCCAAAATATTCAACTCCGCCTACACCTCTAACTGCGGCCTGGCCCTGGCCATCTCCAATAAAAAAACCCACTGGATCGGGGACCAGCTCAACCACAACTCCATTATCCGGGCCATGCGCATCACCAATATCCCCAGCACCCATAAAGGCATCTTCAAGCATAACGACATGACGGATCTTAGGCGGTGCCTGGATGCGGTGAGCCCGGACATGGAACGGGTGGTGGTGGTGTTTGACGGCATTTTCAGCATGCGGGGGGATTATGCACCCATCAATGAGATCGTCGCTATCTGCAGTGAATACCAAGACCGATTCAAAGACGGGGTGATCACGGTGGTGGATGACTCCCACGGCATCGGGGCCTATGGGGATAACGGCCGGGGCACCCCGGAATACGCCGGTGCCTGGCCGGATGTGGTGGTGGGCACATTCGGCAAGGCCTTCGGGGTCAACGGCGGGTTCATCGCGGCCAGTCCCGCCATCATCGAGGCGGTGCGACAAAAGGCCGACACTTATATTTACACCAACCCCCTGAGCGTGGCCGACTGCGCGGCCGCCGTCACGGCCATCGATATCTGTGACAGTGACCAGGGGCTTGCACTGCTGCACCACCTGAAAGAACGGACCGCTCAGTTCCGGCAGGGTCTTGACGGGCTGGGGCTGGAATCGATCCCAGGACCGCATCCCGTGGTTCCCCTGATGGTGCGGGATACCGGAAAAACCCATCACCTGGTTCATTCCCTGTTCGATCACGGGGTGCTGGTGGTGGGACTCACGTTTCCAGTGGTCCCCAAGGGCGATGAAACCATCCGGTTCCAGGTGAATGCCTGTCACACCGAAGCGGACATTAACAATATTATTGACTTGCTTCAAAAAATATTTCTTTCAGTCTAAGCAACCAAAAAATAATATCCTAATAAAAAAATTCAAAAAATGATTGACAACAAATTCCCAACTCATTATAACATGTCATAATATATTATATTGTGTAATAATAAGATAATTTTTATGAAGATACTCAATAATTCTGAGGAGGAAAGATGAAATTTTTCCCATTAGAAAAAGAAAGCTCAGTTCCACTTTATGTACAAATGGCTGATATAATAAAAAAGAATATTGATGAGGGTCATCTGTTGCCTAACAATCCACTTCCTTCAGAATCTCAATTAATGAAGGTATACAACACAAGCCGAATAACAATCCGAAATGCTTTACTTCGTTTGGAATACAGTGGTGATATATTCAAAGTCCATGGACGAGGTTCATTTGTGTCAGTAAAAAAGATTACCGATTTAATTTCACCATCCACATCGTGGCGATCTCTCATGGAAGATCAAGGTTATGATGTGTCATATGAACTAATTGAATTTGGGGAGGTATGGCCAAATGATGGTGTGAAAAGAGAACTTCAGATTTATGGAGATGAAAAAGTAAAAAAAATTAAACGACTAAAAAAAATTCATCAGGATACTATCGGGCTGGATCTTTTTTTTATGCCCATTAGTATTTGTAAATTTTTTAAAGAAAACTATCTCAAAAAACATTCAATTTTTGACTTTCTCAATTCCTCTCAAGATACAAGGATTACTCGGATCGAATCTCAGATCAGATCAGCTGCTATAGAGGATGGAGATGCTGAAACGATGAATGTAGACTATTCCAATACCGTTTTAATAAGAGGCTTTGTCGCTTTCAATTCAAAGGAAGAGCCGGTCCTTTCCGGTAAAGTGATGTATTTATCACAATATGCAGTTGTAAATGTAAAAATGGACATCAATCAAGAAAATTCTACTTGTTCAATTGTCGATGTTCCTGGAATAAAATTTAATGAAATGCTCAAATTTAATGGAGAAAAAGATTCCAAAATTCGAAATTAACGCTGCCAACAAAAAAATTTTGTAAAAACATCTTCACAGGAGAGAAAGTATGCCCCAATTATCTGAATCATATTTAAGTGCTGACACGCTGATTATTGGTGGAGGAAGCGCTGGCATTATGGCCGCAATACGAGCTAAGGAATTAAACCCTCAAAATCGTGTTGTGGTGTTCGATAAGGCCGATGTTAAATACAGTGGTTCTATTCCCCGGGGAATGGATGCACTGAATATTGTTGCGATTCCCGGAGAAAGTTCAGTGGAAGGATTCATTGAATCTGCATCAAACAGCCGCGAAAGGGTGATTGACGAAAATGTGAGCCGTGCAATTGCAGCTCGAAGCTGGGATCTGCTCAAAAAACTGGAAAGCTGGGGAGTATGTTTTCCTAAAGGCGACAGTCAGGGTTATGAAGCTTTGACTACCCATTCAAAAGGAAAATATACTGTGACGATGAAGGAACCAAATCTCAAAAAGATATTATACGACAAAGTCTCTCAGTCAGATACCATCATTTTAAACCGTACCATGGCTTTGGAACTGCTCATAGACAATGATCGAGTGGTTGGTGCAGTAGGAATGAATGTAAGAACTGGTGAATTTATTATTTGCTATGCAAAAGCAGTAATTCTTGCTAGTGGGGGGGCAGCCAGATTCGGTCTGCCTGACAATGGTCATTTGTATGGTATTTATGATTGCCCTGCAAATAGCGGAGATTCATATTATCTGGCCTATTCGGCCGGTGCAGAGCTTACAGGTATGGAATGTACTGTTTGTTATGTAATTGTAAAAGACATCAACTGCCCGCTGCTTCACCCCACTATGACCAGAGGTGGGAAATTGATTGATATCTACAACAACGAGCTTGATTTTGGCAAGGACAGCCTAATATCTGCTTTACCGGTCGAACATTTCATGAAGCACGGCGGATATATACGTCTTCGTCTAAGCCATTTACCTGAAGAAACAATTAAGACCATAGAAAGTATATTGTTTACCACGGAACGTCCTATCCTTGAAAGATTTTTCAAAGGACGAAATTTAAATTTTCGCAACTGCGATATCGAACTAGCACCTACAGAATTTTATTTATGTGGAGGGCACGGAATAACCGGATTGAGAATTGATGAAACGGCCGCATCAACAATTCCCGGGCTATATGCAGCTGGCGATGCGGCACATGGACAAGGTTACTTAACTGGCGCTTTTACACTCGGGCAAATTGCAGCGGAATCTGCAGATTCATATGCAGATTCAATAGAACAGAAGATGCATTTTTCAACTGCTAAAACCTATATGAAAAAAATTGAGAGCTTTATTCAAAAAATTCAGAATAATGAAAATAAAATTACTGTGGAAGAATTCGAATATAAAGTTAGGAGACTGATCAACAATTATGTAGCTCCCCCAAAAAATGAATATAAACTTAATCGAGCGTTGGAAATGATTGGACAAATGCAACATGAATTAGAAGAAGTTGTCCAAGTAAAAACCACACATGATATAGTTAAAGCTTTTGAAATAAGAAATATTATCACATGTGCGCTACTATCTGCCAGTGCCGCATTGGAACGGAAGGAAAGCCGCTGGGGATGGTGGCATTATCGATCTGATTTTCCAGAGAAAAATGAGCAATATGAAAAACACGTGATAGTGAAAAAAGATAACGATACCATCTCGACTTGTTTGAAAAATACAGTAAAAATCAATTTTGGTGGAGGAAAATCAAATGAATAGCTATCTGGAAAATCTTTCAGACAATATCCTCATTGATAAAGACAAATGTATATTTTGTGGAAACTGCGTTCAAAGCTGCGTTTGCGACAATCTTCGGCTTAACCTTGCACCCTGCCAAAATGCTTGCCCAATGGATCTCAACTGTCAGGGATATGTTCAATTGGTAGTCCGGAATGATTTCGAAAAAGCTTTGGAATTAATAAATGAGAAACTCCCTTTCCCGCAAATTATTGGGAGGATATGTCATCATCCCTGTGAGGATGCATGTGAAAGAACTAAAGTCGATGGACAGCCAGTTGCTCTAAAATCGTTAAAGCGGTTCATAGCTGATCACTGTCAATCAACTACACATAATGAATATAATAATATTTCCAAGCGACCTGAAAAGATTGCTGTGGTAGGGGGAGGGCCTGCTGGAGTTACTGCTTCTTATTATCTGCTCCGTAGTGGATACAATGTAGATATTTTCGAGGCCGGATCTGAACTGGGAGGTATGACAACTAATTGCGTACCTGAATTTAGGCTACCGCATCAAATTGCTATTGAAGAATATAACATCGTTAAAAAAATGGGAGCGAACATCCATTGTCATTGTAAGATAGGATCAGATATTTACTTAAACGAGCTCATCAAAAAATTCGATTCGGTTATCTTATCCGTCGGTTGCCAAAAAAACAAAAAGATTGGTTTGGCAGGAGAAGATGCCGAAAATGTTTTTCAGTCTCTGGATTTTTTAAAATCTGCAAAAAATCAGGATCGGCTTGAAATTGGAAAAAGGATTGTAGTCATTGGAGGGGGCAATACTGCTGTTGATGTGGCACAAACAGCTTATCGTTTAGGTGCGGAATCTATCAATATCGTGTGCCTGGAAAAAAATGAGGAGATGCCAGTTTACAAGGATGAATTAATTGATGCTATCGAGGAAGGGATAACAATTGAAAACGGCTGGGGAGTTGATGGTTTCGAAATGCTTCACAATAAAGTGACCGGAATTAACCTAAAAAAATGTTCTTCAGTTTTTGACGATAATGGTAATTTTAATCCGATATTTGAAAATGATAAAATTCGCAATGTTTCCGTTGATACAATCATCATTGCAATCGGTCAAGAGCCGGATATGACATTTCAAGAGACTGGAATTATAGATTTTCACAAAATTAATCCCTTAACGTTGCAAATCGACTCAAGCAATGTATTCATTGCAGGTGACATGGTCACTGGCCCAAAAACCGTTATCGATGCTATGGCACAAGGGCGCCTGGCTGCAAATTCAGTTGATCTTTTTTTACAGGGGAAACCGTTAATTTATGGAAGATTCGGATGGGAAGGATATCAAACTGGATTCCACATCGACACTTCAAAAGTCAAACCTATTCCTAGAGTAATCCCATCAAAATCATCACTATCTTCAAGACGTACTTTTAAAGAAATAGAAAAAACAATTAACCAAGAACAGGCAGTTAAAGAATCGGAACGATGTCTTTCATGCGGAGGGCCTTATGGCAAATATAGAACTTGCTGGCAATGCCTGGCTTGTGAAGTGGAATGTCAGCAGAACGCATTATATGTTGAGGTCCCATACCTCATGAAATGACATGGGTTAATTCAATTGCAAATTTCAATATTTGCTAAACTCAGTAAAATTGAAGGAGGAAGAGATGAAAAAAACATGGATTTCTACAGCATTCTTTATTCTGGTATCAGGTTTGATGCTCTCAATCTGCGGAACTGCGGTTGCCCAACAGAAAATCCGTCACGATTGGGTCTTAGGTGGTGCGACCCCAGGTCATACAACCTTTCAGGTCGCAGTTGCCTATTCCAAAATTTTGGAAAAAATTCCTGGCTTTTCTGCTGTTGTTGAAAACAGTGGGGGCGGATATGATGGAATTGATTTGACAATGGCAAAGGATATTGATGGCGCAGCCACAGGTTTGATTGGTGTCGTAGCAAAATATAATGGCATCGGCAAGTATAAAGGGCAACAGGATCAAAACATACGGGTCTTTATGCCGATGTATACAGCACCGGTTCAGGTTATCGTTCTTGAAAACAGCCCTATTCAAAGTATTATGGATTTAAAGGATAAGAGAGTAGGAACGATGCCAGTGGGTGCTGCAGGCCATAGTATCATTTTGAACGTTCTTAAAGCAGCAGATATCACAGAAGATGATTTTCAGTCATATGAAATTGAAATCATGGAAATGGTAGATGGACTCAAAAATGGAAACCTTGATGCAGTTATGATTAATACCGGTGTTCCGACATCTGCTGTAATGGAACTAAAAGCCACTCGTAAGATTAGATTTGTACCAATCGAAAAAGATTTGGCAATTAAGGCAGCAGGCTATAGCCCTGCAACAGTTCCAGGAGAAATGTCGGCTGGAACATATGCTGACCAAAAAGAACCGATTTCTACAGTTTTAACCTATGCAGTAATGTGTACAAGATCTGATATCCCTGAAGAAGTCATCTATACAGCTGTCAAAGCGATCTGGACCGAACAAGAAAGTCTAAAATCCTCACATGCATCGCAAAAAGCATTTTCAAAACAATGGTTTTTAGATGTAGGCAATGCTGTGCCACTTCATAGTGGAGTCCGAAAATTCATGGATGAAATGGGTTGGTAATTGTCAGTTGATTAAGGGTACAGCTGCATTCTATGAAAATGCGACTGTACCCTTAAGAGTTGGATCAGATTGCTTTTCAGTAACTATTGGTACCACTTACATGGAGACAATTTAATGAGTGCTAAAACCAATAAGATCTTACAAAGCTTGAACGAGATCTTCAAAAAGAAAATACAGAGTAGCGAAAGAAAGCTGGAGGGCGGCAATAAAAGATTTGTATATTTGGTTGCACTTTTAATGGCCGCCTACCACTTCTATGCATTATTTGTTGGACTGTTTATTCCTCAAATACATAATGCCTGGCACCTTCTTTTTGTCATTTCACTAATATTTTTAACAAGAAAAGGGTTCTCTTCTGAAAAAAATAATAAAATTCCAATTCGTGATTATATCCTTGCTATTTTGAGTATTGTCGTTTTTCTCTATGTCATTGTGAATTATAGAGAACTGACAGATAGAGCTGTTTTCCCTAACAATGTCGATAAAGCTATGGGGATAATTGCTATCATTCTGATTCTTGAAGCCTGCCGCCGTACATTGGGTAATGTTCTACCCCTCATTGCCATTGCCGCGATTTTATACGCGTTTCTAGGCAAATATATTCCAGGGGTATTTTATTACAGAGGAGCATCTCTTTCAAAAATTATTTTCATTGAATATATGCAAACAAACGGTATGTTCGGTATGATCACTAAAGCATCTTCCACCATCATCTATATGTTCATCACATTTGGAGGTTTTTTGTTGATTTCTGGCGGCGGGAAAACTGTCATAGATTTGGCATACAGCATTGCAGGACGATTCACCGGAGGGCCGGCAAAGGTTGCGATTCTTGCCAGTTCCCTATTCGGGTCTGTATCAGGTAGTGCAGTTGCAAATACTGTGACAACAGGGCAATTCACTATTCCCTTGATGAAAAAAGTAGGATATGGTCCTGCATTTGCTGGTGCTGTAGAGGCGGCAGCATCTACAGGTGGGCTGATTATGCCGCCAATAATGGGTGCCGGGGCTTTTGTTATGGCCGAAATCCTTGGGATCCCTTACTGGCAGGTTGTTAAAGCAGCTATCATCCCAGCTATTTTGTATTTCGGATGTATTTTTACCATTGTTCACCTAGAAGCATTGAAACTTAATTTAAGTGGCTTGCCAGCGGAAAATTTGCCCAACCTGAAACAGACATTCAAACAAGGATTTCATTCCCTCATTTCTATCGTTTTACTGATTGTGATGCTTTTTTCCTATATCCCCATTATTCGCGCAGCACTTTACTGCATAGCCTCGATGGTGATTTTAAGCATTTTCGCCAAACCCGAATACCGAATGCATCCTATCAATATCGGAAAAGCACTTATAGATGGCGCTATGAATACTTTACCTGTTGCCGCAGCCTGTGCAACTGCCAATATAGTAGTTGGGATTTTAGAATTGACGGGTGGAGCATTAAAATTCAGTGATCTGATTTTAAGTTTTGGTGGAAATAACTTGTTCCTAATTCTTGTCTGTACCATGTTTATTCTAATTATAATGGGAATGGGACTACCTGCCGTCGCTGCCTACGTTATTGGAGCTGCGGTTGCTGCCCCGATAATAATACAAATGGGAATCCCAACTCTTTCCGGACATATGTTCATTTATTATTTTTCAAATTTGGCCCATATCACACCACCAATAGCACTTTCGGCATATGCAGCAGCAGGCATAGCAAAAGCCAACCCTTTTGAAACTTCAATTAAAGCTTGGTTTTTAGGATCAGCTGCGTTTATCGTTCCTTACATGTTTGTTTATAATCCAGCTTTACTACTAAGTGGAAATTTCTTTGAGATCACTTTTTCATTCCTTTCAGCTCTTCTCGGAATTATATCGCTTGGGATAGGAATTAACGGCTATTTGCTTGTAAAAACTTATCCGTTAGAAAGAATTCTATTAATCATAACTAGTTTATCTCTCATCAAAGCAGGATGGATAACAGATTCAATTGGGCTTTTATTACTTTTTGTTATATATTATTTTCAGAAAAAACGAAAACTAACTCACGATCAGTTAAGCATAGAACGAGCATAATTTAAAAAATGAGCGGCGGATCCCATGCATACCACAAAATCTGTCCCGAATCGAAGCTGCCCTGCATGCCCTGGGTTACGGACTTTGTGTATCAATGCTCGAACCCGCAGCCTGATATATTTTCCCAATGTCTGCAAAAAATACCGACATCACCCTTACTCTGAATATGTCTGAAAGCCTGCTGAGCATCCTCAGGGATGCCGGCAGGCCCGGAAAGCCGACCTGCCGGATCCGGGTGCAGGCAGGCACTTTGGTCCGGCAAATACTGATTGATCAGGACATCAGCCCCCTGCTGGTGCCCCTGATTTTTCTGGACAGCCGGAAAGTATTCATGGAAACACCCCTGGAAGCCGATGGTGTCCTGACCCTGCATGGTCCCTTGGCCGGGGGGTAATATCTCCAGGCACACCGGATTTTCAGAAAGGAAATTCTTCGCTGGTATCGATCCGTTGTTCCACTGCCTTTTCCACGGGTTTTTCCGCTTTCCTGTGCACGGGGTTCCCGTCCACATAAATGGCTTTGTAGGGTTTGGTGGGACAGGCATATTCGCATCCCCCGCACCCGACACAGATATCCGGATTCACTTTTGGAATCAACAGGTCCCGGTCCGGCAGCGTGAGATAATGAACCATGTCCACGGCCTTGGTGGGACAATGCTCGGAACAGGCCCCGCAATTGGTGTTGTCCGTATACACCACGCAGTTTTCCTTGATGAATCGGGCCACCCCCACCTGGACCTGCTGCTTGTTTTCCCGCGAAAGAGGCAGAATGGCGCCCGTGGGGCAGACCTCCAGACAGTCCTTGCAATCATAGTTGCAGTGCCCGGATCGAAAGTCCATCTTCGGTTGCAGCATGCCGGACAGCCCATAATCGAGCAACGCCGGGACCAGGATCCGGGACGGACACACGGAAACGCACAAATGGCAGGCCGTGCACAAGGATGAAAACCGGGCCACGCTGACAGACCCGGGGGGCGAAATCGGGCCGGTTCTTGTTTCCGGAATGGTGGTGGGCCGGGTCTGGACCGCTGAATCGGCCGAATTGACCGGATCGACCGGATCTGATGAATCGGCTGAATTGACCGGGCCGGCATCCACCCGGCTTGACCCCAGTCCCATGCCTGCTGCGGCCAGGCCGATCAAAAACCCCCTGCGCCCGGGTTTTGCCGGGTTTTGTCGGGCCGGCTGCCGCCAGTGGTTCTGGATGGCAAGCCCCTGCCCCGGACAGGCGGCCAGGCAGTTGAAGCAGGCCACACAGCGGCGGACATCCACGGTCTTTTCTTTGAGATCAATACATCCGGCCTTGCAGACCCGCTGGCACTGCCGGCAGCTGTCACAGGCATCCGGGGCAATGCGGATCCGGAACATTGATATTTTTGAAAACAGCCCCAGCAGCGCCCCCACGGGGCACAGCGTGTTGCAGTAAAGGCGGCCATGCCGGGCACTCAACCAGCCCACCACCATCAACGTGGCCAGGGCAATCCCTGTGGCTGCGGGAACGAACACCGGCCACTGGACCCGGTAAAGGGCATGGCTTCCCAATTGTTCCAGCAAAGGGACCCCCAGGTTGTTTGCACCCAGAACCAGAGGGCGGAAAAGATGGGACACGATCCGGCCGAAGCTGCTGAAAGGATCCAGCAGATTGAGCATAAGCCCGGTGCCCGCGAAAAAAAGCAGCACGGTCAGGGATAAGACGGCATACCAGAGAAAATAATGGGGCCGGGACCCGGAGAACCGGGAGGTGCGCTTTTTTTCCCCCGGATTTGCCATCCTTTTACGGGCCAGGCGGCTGATCAGGTCCTGGAATATCCCCAGAGGACACACAAACGAGCAGTAGACCCGGCCGAACACCAGGGTGAGCATCAGGACCAGAATAAACCCTGCCGCTCCCAGGGTGGCATTGTCCAGAAATTGGAGCAGGGACGGGACAAACTGCAGATACAGCACTTCCCCGGCAATGACCCGTAAGCCGAAATCCCTGAAATCCAGGAACAGAAAAAGGGTCAGCATAAAAAACACCAGGGCGATCCATATCCGGAGCCGTCTGAGATGTCGAATCGTCATATATTCAGGGCCTGATTCTGTGACAATCGGATCGGTGAAAGTCCGGGCCAATCAAAGCCGGATCCGGTGGATGGTCAGGTCTGCCAGATTCATCTGCCCCAGGTGCATGTCCGAGGCGATCTGAATATGGCGGATGTCGGCCGGTTCCGTGCCGAACAGTTTGGCGGCCGCTGCATCCGCCGCCACAAAATCGGTGGAGATCACCTGGGCTTTCATGGAAACCACATCATTGACGGACACCCCCCGGGGGCCGTTACGCGTCATGACATTGTAAGCATCCACCACCGTGAGGTCCGGGGCCCGGAAGGATGCAAAATCCGCAATGCACTGGTGAAGATCGTTTCTATGCCAGTAGCCCCGGTCCCACACCACGCCCATCAGGTTTTTCATGCCGATGGTGACCATGGAGGAGCTGTGGTGCTTCAACACGGGCACATTGATGAACACATCCGCCTCCAGAAGGGCCTGGTGCACCCTGGCTTCGGTCAGCCGTTTGCCCATGGGCACGTCCACCTGCTGATAATACCCTTTGCTGTCACCGGAGATGATTCTGCCCCCGGCATCTTTCACGGCTTTTTCAATGCCGCTGTTCCGATAGGTCCGGACCCAGTTGTCGCAGGTGTGGTCAAACACGGTCACATCCTTTGCCCCGGCGGACAGACAATGTTCCACAATCCGCTTCACCAGCGCCGGATGGGTGTTGCCGGCCCGTTCCGGGGGCACGTCCCAGCCGATATTCGGTTTGACCAGAACTTTGCTGCCTCTGGGCACAAAGGTCTGGATCCCGCCCATGGCGGCGATGGCACTGTCAAACATCTGGTCCGGTTCTCCGCCCCGGACGGCCACCAGGTCCCAGGCAGGAGTGCCGGCTCCCTGGGAGGCGGCCCAGAGCCGGCCCATTTTCGGGAACACCAGCGTGGATCCTGCTGCGATCCCGCTGGTGATGGTTTTTTTCAAAAAATCTCGTCGATCCATGGCATCGTCTCCTTCCACTTTTGTTACGATTCACCTTTCCAATTAGTGCAGGCGCAGCGACCGGATATGCCGGATCAGGTCCGGGAAAGGCGGTTTTTCAAAATTGCGCTTTTTCAGGTAGATGTTGATCTGGTCGTTGAGCACTTCCGTGTCCGGGAACAGCTCCATGAGCTGACCGCTCTCCAGCTCCCTGAGCACTGTGTACCGGGGAACAAATCCCACCCCCATGGATGCCAGGGCCGCATTGATAATGCCCCTGACACTGGAAATCCGGATCACGGTGTCACACCCGAAATCCGCATGGCCGGCCAGGGCATTGATGAAATTCTTCCACCAGCGCAGGTCTTTGTCAAAAGACAGCAGGCGGCACCGGGACAAATCGGCAATGGTCTGAATCCGGCGGTCTGCCGCATATGACCGGGTGGCGATCACCACATATTCTTCTCTCATCAACGGCACACACACCAGGGTTTCATGCACATGGGGAATGCAGTCCACAATGATGTCCAGGTCATCCGACAGCAATGGCGCCAGCAGATACGGGTCCAGAAAAAAATCCACATGCACATGGGGGTGTTTGTTCAAAAACGGCGCCATCCCCTTGATGAGCACGGAGGACCCGAACTCCGACGGGGCCCCCAAAGTGAGTGAGATCCGGTGCCCTTTGCCGGCGGCCAGGCGGTCCAGGGTATCATCGATCCGGTCGAAAATCCCGGCACACTGCTGAAACAGAAATTCGCCTTCCCGGGTGAGGCGGAACTTTCGGCCGGACCGGTCCACCAGGTCATACCCCAGATCCGCTTCCAGTTTTCTGATGGCATGGCTGACGGCGGACTGGGTCAGGCACAGGCGCTGGGCGCACCCCGTGTAGCTTTCAGCCTTTGCCAGGGTATGGAAGGTTTTCAGTTTGTTCAGATCCACCTGCATTGAATTCCTCTAAAGAATATGCGGCCCGGTAGGAATGTATCAACGATCCATTGTACCACGAAGGACACGAAGATCACGAAGGATCATCAAGACACAATGTGTTGCGCCAGGCCGTGCATGGCCTTTATTCAGTAATTTCCCGCTGTGCGGTCACACAATAGATGCCCTCCCCCTTGAAGGCCGGACGGAAGCACAGGTTGTCCGAACTGCACAGGGCCGGGCGGGTGTCCCCGCTGCGCCACCGGTTGATCAGGCCGGGCTCCCGGATCAAAGGCCGGCACATGGAAATATAATCAGTCACACCGCCGGCAACCAGTTCCCCTGCCTTTTCAAGGGAACGGATCCCTCCCACCAGGATGACGGGAATGTCCAGGGCCTGTTTATATGCCGCAGCCCCCTGTTCAAAGTACGCTTCCTTTTCCGGCTTGTTAATTCCCATCCGGCTGGGGGACAATGTTTTGCTGGTGAGAAACCCGCCGGACACCTCAATGGCATCAATGCCTGCCTGGGCCAGCAGTCGGGCTGCCGCAACGGAATCCTCCAGGGTCAGCCCGCCGTCCACATCATCCTGGGCATTGATTTTCACCAGCACGGGAAAATCCGTCCCCACGGCCTTCCGCACGGCAGCCACGGTGTCGCACAACGCCCGGCTGCGGTTTTCAATGGAACCGCCGTATGCATCCTGCCGCCGGTTATAGACCGGAGACAGAAACTGGCTGAACAGGTATCCGTGGGCCGCATGGATCTGGACCCCGTCAAACCCGGCTTCTTTGGCCCGCTCAGCCGCCCGCACATAGGCGGACACAAGATTTTCAATATCTGAAAGGGTCAGTTCATGGCGGGGGGTTTTTGCCAGTTTGTCATACACGGACACCACATGGGGGGGGGTCCGGGTCAGGGTTTCGGCGGCAAACGTGCCGGCATGGGCCAGCTGGGCCACCATTTTTCCGTCGGCTTTGTGCACGGCATCGGTCATGGATGTCAGACCGTCAATCAGGTCATCTTTGTATATGCCCATCTGCTTTGGGCCTGCCTGGCCTTCGGGCAGCACATAGGAATGCCCGGAAATGATCAGGCCGACCCCGCCTGCGGCAAGGTTCGTTACAATGTCTGTCAACCGGGGGGTCACAGCCCCGTCATCCGCAGCCATACCTTCCCAGGTCGCGGACCGGACAAACCGGTTGGCCAGTGTCATGCTGTTAATCTGTGTGGTGTCAAATAAATCGGTCATACGCGTTCCTGTATCTTTTTTGGGGGTTTATGTTCACCTCATATTAATAAAGCACATGCGCCGGCATATCAAGCGCTCTTTTGATCACCGGAAAAGACTTGGGCCGCAAAATTTGAAATTCACATCCCGGTCCGCCTGTGCTATGGTCCAGAGCAGACTGAATCTGTTTGCCGGAAACCGGTTCTGTTCCAGCCCGGAAAAGCAATTTGATTTGCAACAGGCACTGCATGACCGTGCCAAAAATTTTGGAGACGTATGGACCCTTTGTTTGAAGAACTGGATTGTCAGCAGACCCGGCTGGGGGAATTGAGCCTGAGACGGCGCCGCCTGATGCAGCTGGACGGCAGACAGATTTACGAGGTCAAGCTGGGGGATGATTTTCTGATGTCCAGCCTGTTCCATGCGGCGGAAACAAAAATGGCGGAAATCAGCCGGGCCATGGTGTCAAAATCCGACCTGACTGTGGTGGTGGGGGGCCTGGGCCTGGGATATACGGCGGCTGCGGCCCTGGCAGATCCGCGGGTCCGTTCTCTGGTGGTGGTGGAATACCTGGCACCGGTAATCAGCTGGCACAAAAACAATCTGGTACCCCTGGGAAACCAGCTGTGCACAGATCCCCGGTGCAAAATAATCCATGACGATTTTTTCGCCCGGAGCCGGGATGTCCTCCAGGGATTTGATCCGGATTTTCCCGGAAAAAAGGTGGACATCATTCTTCTGGACATCGACCACACCCCCAACCGGGTCCTGCACCGGTCCAACACCCGGTTTTACACCCCCGACGGCTTGAATGAACTGGCCGGGCACCTGAATCCCGGCGGGGTGTTTGCCCTGTGGTCTGACGATCCCCCGGAAAAAGCGTTCACCGATTTGCTGGAAAGCGTGTTCCCGGAAGTTCATGCCCACACCGTAAATTTCAAAAACCCGTTCACCGGCGGCACGGCTGAAAACGCTGTCTATGCAGCCAGAACAGACAAATAATCCCTGAAGGAGCGACCATGACTTCAGATATTCAGACACCCGGGGAAGTCGCCTTGGTGACCGGTGCCGGCCGGGGTATCGGCCGGGCCATTGCCGTGGACCTGGCCCGGTCCGGCCGGTTCGTATATATCAACTACAAATCCAATGCCACAGCTGCAAAAAAAACCCTTGAACAGGTCAGAGCCGCGGGTTCCGACGGGGCGTTGCTGTGCTTTGACGTCACAAACGAAGCCGCTGCCCACGCCGCCCTGGAAACCATCTACAAAGAAAAAGGATTCATCGACATCCTGGTCAACAATGCCGGGATCCGGGACGACATGCTCCTGGTCCGGATGAAATCGGAAACCTGGCAGCAGGTCATGGATACCAACCTCACCGGTTTTTTCAACCTGACCAAACCCGTGGTCAAAAAGATGATCTCCAAACGCAGGGGAAGAGTGATTAACATCACCTCCGCTTCCGGCCAGATGGGCCAGGCCGGCCAGGTGAATTACTCGGCGTCCAAAGCCGGGATTATCGGCGCCACCATGGCCCTGGCCAAGGAGATTGCCAAACGCAACATCACGGTGAATGCCGTGGCCCCGGGTTTCATTGAAACAGACATGATGGACGGTCTTCCTTTGGAACAGATCGTCCAGTCCGTCCCGGCGGGCCGTTTAGGAAAGCCCGAAGAAGTGGCCGCCGCCGTCACCTTTCTCTGTTCCCCTGAAGCCGGATATATCACGGGCCAGGTAATAGGCGTCAACGGGGGCCTCTGTTAGAAGAAATCCGGCAAAGGTCAGGTACCGGATCCTGGATGGGCGCCACGGGTGGGGCGCGTATAAAAAAACGGGTGCCCCAGCAGACCATATCACGGTATTTACCCAAAATGTTAGAATTTACCAAATGGGTAAATACGAATTTATCGAAGGGTTTTACCGTCCCGCAGGTGGCGCAAAAGCACGGCTGGCCTGAATCTCTGGTCTGGTCACAGGCATTGGTAAAAGCCGATGATTTTGGCCGGTTCAAGGCACTGCAATGGCTTCACGCATTTTGTAACTCATCCAGGATTTGATCATCATCAAGATTTATCACGGCTATTTCCATACGGCCCATTATGTCAGGTCTGGTGTTCCGCGGCCCGGTTTCAGTGCGGCGCACCAGAGCCTCACCGTGTTCCTACAGCAGCTGGGACGGGGGCTTGCGGCATGCCCCGGAAAAAGAGTGCCTGACCGTGCTGGATTTTGTGGGCCAGGTGCACCGGGAATCTAAGTCCAACACAGCCCTGAACTCGCCCACAGGACAAAACCTGGTGCATTACACTGCCCGGGGATACACCATCCTGGTGTTTGCCTGGGTCCGGAAAAGGTTTGTTGCAACATAATTCCAAAATGGTTGAATGTTGGCAGGTTTCATGATAACGAAACTATGGTTGAGATTTTAGAAAGTTAAGATTTGCAAGATGGTTGAGGTTTTAGTTTTTTAATATGGTCAAATAGCATTCAAATATACAGGATAAACAGAACCACACATCAACTTGTTAAGCGAATACGGATGGAGGAAAAATATGGCCTCAGCAGAAGAAGTTTATAGAGAAGCGCAAGAACGATTACACAGGACTTTAGGTGCTTTCTTAATAGTTAAAGCATGGGAAATTGGTGTTGATTGCATAGCCATTCAAAGAAACAGCCTTTTAAAATTTTTGAAGTTAGAAAGAATGAAAAATATAAGAATTGACTGGCTTAAAGAGGATTTATCAGATTTTTTCCCACATCAGTGGGTTACATATTCATCTGACAGTGGAACATATGCAACCCTATATCTGTCTCGATTTGAAATCCCTGATAAAGGGAAAAAAGGGAGTATGACAGATAAAAAACGGATAGAAAAAATTTCAAATCTTGGTGTAAGGGCTTCAATTATAAAAGTTCCAAACGAAAAAGATATGATTTCATCGATGGCTTTGCTTAGTAATGGAATTCTAACACCGAAAAGCTTCGGCGCTTAACAATCGCTTGCACACGGAGCGGGCTACAGTGGCGCGGATTTGAACGCTGTCGTTTATCAACCTTTTTTATTATTCGGCGGTTTTTGTTGTGCGCCGCCCACCCGGTGAAGCGTGCGTTAGGGTGCGGCGCCTATACGCTACGTGGTGAGAGTTGAATAAGGGGGAGACAACTATGACAGACCAAGAATTCGCTGATGCCGTCTTTGAAAAGGCCAAGGACATGGGATTAACGATAACCTCTCATGGAAATCTCGAATGTCCGCACCAAAAGAACATCTCAAAGGATAAGCTTAAGAAACTCCACACTAAATACGGAAGCAATTCCCCAAATGCTTCATCGGAAGATCTCCAGAAATCTGGCATAGAATCGTGTTGTTTTAACTTATTCAGAAAGTTAGCGAAAGTAATCTATCCCTAGCTGCATCAAATGAAAACCATTTGGGTTAAGAAGCAATGAACATATATTTATCTGAGAGGAATCGCGCATGAGCTTGTACGCTGTAGTCACCTTTGACCTCGAAGGTTCTGATTGGAAAAGCTACGATTGTGTAAAAGAAGCACTGAGTGCTATTGGTATAAAGAAGACTATACAGAGGAAGGGTAGTACTCAAGAGGTCGATCTGCCACGGAATATGTTCGTCGGCAGATTCGAAGAAGAGCAATTCGAGAAATCTGGCATGCTACGAGATCACTTAAGAAAGGAAATTGAACGGGTTTTTGAAGCTTGCAGTGTTTCCGGTCCATACTTCGTATTCGTAGGAAAGAAATGGGCGTGGAGGAAGGGGACGGTAACGATGGAAGATGATGAATAGACAATAATTCCCAGTAAGTTCTTGCTCAGTTTGCCCTAACGAGCGGCTCAAGCGGACCCGGCGGCCATGTGGCATTTGGAAATCTCTGTCATAATCCGTTGCTCAGTGCCACTTCGGCCGGGCCGCTTAGCCTCATGTTGGACGAAGCCCTGGCGGGCGGATGGAGAGGGTTTCATTGCTTTTACCCAAGGGGCCAACATCGTGAAAGACTCACCCGATAAATCGGGTTCGTCAACAAATAAGATGAAGCTGACATCGGGGATTTTTTTTGGCTGTGCGGTCGCAGCTTATCTTAACGTTAGGCGCAATTGTAACACAAAAACCTAAAAATAATACGACCTAATAACCTAAAAATAGCTTGACACAAAAACCTAAAAACAATAAAGCTTGATAATCTAAAAATGACACATTACATATAGGTCAATAATGCCGACACCACAAGATAAGCTTGCAGAATCTCTCGCTGTTTTGAAAAAACTACAGGACGAAGGTATTGTTGCAATCCAAACAAAAAACATAACACGAACTCACCGGGAACGTCTTGTCAAAAACGGATTCATCAAAGAAGTGATGAAAGGATGGTATATTCCTGCCAGCCCTGAAGAGCGGACTGGAGAAAGTACTGCCTGGTATGCATCATTTTGGGGCTTTTGTGGTGATTATCTTAAATCAAGGTTTGGCAATCAATGGTGTCTTTCCCCTGAACAATCATTGAGCATTCATAGTGGGAACTGGAACGTACCGAATCAACTTCTTGTCCGCGCTCCAAAAGGCGGGAACAAGCCAATCTCTCTTCTTCATGAGACATCGATAATGGACGTTCGCCTGAACCTGCCGGACAAGAATGATATGGAAATCAAAGAAAACATACGAATGATGACCCTGACCGCTGCTCTGATTTCCTGTGCTCCCGGCTATTATTCAAATAATGCTATAGAGGCCCGCGCTGCACTTTCCATGATCTCTGATGCTTCTCAAATCCTGCACAAGCTCCTTGAAGGTGGGCATAGCACTGTAGCCGGAAGGCTTGCAGGAGCTTTCCGAAATATTGGGAAAAATGTTATTGCTGACAATATCATTGGCGCAATGAGAGATACGGGATACATCACTACGGAAAATGACCCCTTTGAAGAAAAGCCCGCTATTATTCTTCGTGAACGCGAGATTTCTCCGTACGTCAACCGAATACGGATGCTCTGGGCGGATATGCGCGGTATTGTCCTTGAAAACTTTCCGCAGGCGCCCTCATTAAACCAGAACACTGATGAATATCTTAAACATGTTGATGATATATATTTGACTGATGCCTATCATTCGCTTTCTATTGAAGGATATCATGTGAGTGAGGGGCTGATTGAACGTGTCCGCACAGGAAGCTGGGACCCAGAAATCAACCACAAAGATAAAGAGTACGCAAATGCCCTGGCTGCCCGTGGTTACTGGCAAGCTTTTCAGGCAGTGAAGAAAAGTTTGGAAAAAATTCTGAATAAAAGCTTGCCAGGTGCGGTGGTAAGTAAAGATCATTCCGTATGGTATAGAGAATTATTTGCCCCAAGTGTAAACGCTGGTCTTATATCTGCATCCGACCTTGCCGGATACCGAAATCAACCTGTCTATATTCGAAAATCAAGGCACATGCCACCCCGATACGAAGCTGTGCGAGATCTTATGCCTGCATTCTTCTCTCTATTAAACGATGAAGAAGAACCTTCTGTAAAAGCCGTTTTAGGTCACTTTTTCTTTGTATATATCCACCCTTATATTGATGGAAATGGTCGCATGGGAAGATTTCTGATGAATGTCATGTTGGCCAGTGGCGGCTATCCATGGACAGTCATTCCACTTGAAACCCGAAATGAATACATGGCCACCTTGGAAGAAGCAAGCGTAAAAAAGAATATAAAACCGTTTTCCAGGTTTTTAGCTGAACTTGTCCAAAAAGGGATAACGACTGTTCAACAAGCCAAATGAAGCGGATGATACCGCTTATTTGGTGGTTGGGCATCTGGGCATCGGTTTTCGCAAACGATGATAAAAAGGAAATAGATGAATTTTATTCAGCAGCAGCATTTAATTATCAGTGTTGAAAAAGCAGGCCCTGATAAATTGGTCAAACAAAGCTTTCCTTTGCGATTTGGTAAATATTCAGAAATCAAAACGCCGGATTTTGAGTTTTGCTTTAATCTGAACGGTGAGATCAAATCTATTCGTGGACTTAAGCCTGACTGGCCGCATCCAGCCGAGCAATTTAAGCGGACAGCCGGAAATGATTGGATCTATTATACTGTTGGTGATAAAAGCGGCGATGATGGGATTATTTCCTGGATGGGGGAATATTATCTGCCTTGTTTGCCCTATTCCAGCAACCCGGTATGGGAAATTAAATATTTTTCCAATCCCGTGGTTATGAGTGCATTAGCAGAATGGTCTCAATTGTTTGCCAACCTGTATACGGCAAATTCAAAAGGATTGTACCCCCATGCAAAGGATCTTATAAAACGGATACTGGTCAACGATGAGCGGATTCTTTATGAACGTTCCCAGCATTTGAACAAGATTATCGGCGGCCGGGTTTCAGTACTTCCGCCTGATACCCGGCATGTAGATTATGATATCATTCCTTTGACCATTGCCGATGGATGCCTTTATCATTGCAAATTTTGCTGTGTTAAAACACAACAAAAATTTCAAATAAGATCAAAAGAGAATATCTATGAACAGCTTAGGGCTTTGAAAGATCATTTTGGTGACGATTTAGTCAATTATCATGCTCTATTCCTTGCCAATCATGACGCCCTTGCCGCAGGTGAGAATTTAATTTGTTTTGCTGCAGAAGAGGCATATCAGGCATTTGGATTTAGACAGCGCATGGATCAAAAGCCGTTTTTGTATCTCTTTGGCAGTGTTGGATCGTTCTTAGAGGCGAAGCCGGCATTGTTTGAACATTTGAATCGATTACCCTTTTACACTTATATTAATATTGGATTTGAATCCATTGATTCAGAGACCCTCTCCCTGATCGGTAAGCCGATTACTTCTGAACAGGTAAAAGAAGCCTTTGAAAAAATGATAGAAATCAATGCGGCCTTTGATCAAATAGAAGTCACTGGAAATTTCGTCGCAGGAGACAATTTATCACCTGAGCATGAACGCTCCTTGGCGGACCTTTTAAAATATGCCGATTCTAAAAAACAATCAAAAGGGGCAGTGTATATATCACCGCTAAAGGAAACTTCCAAGAAGAGAGAACTTCTGCCACGATTTTACAAAATAAAAGAGGAAAGCCGCCTGCCGGTATTTGTTTATCTGATCCAGCGATTGTAACTCCTTTCCATCATCCCTATATATGGTTGTTGATTGAATTCTGTAGAGAAAATTCTGTCTGATTTATGCCTGACATGAAGGAACAGATGTTGTCGTTATTGAGTCCGATAATAGAAAAAGGCATTTCATTAAACTCTTTTTAAAGTCGATTGTAATACTTTCAAATTGTAGCGTTGACCAAGTGAGATATGGTGAAATTCCATCAGCTTATGTCGCATTGAAATATACTGAAAATGGCATGGCATTTCCAAATCTTCTTGAGTACGAGGCGCATACAAGGCGATCGCCAGATATATAAAAAATAACTTGATAATCTAATCCACGGGACCTGATCTGAAATGGCAAAAGAATTTTTAGTGGACGAGCCCTTTGTCTATTATTGCTGTCCAGATCTGATTTACAAAAAATGGGCAATTCCATCAAAATGTTTGCAAACACTTTCCCTGATGCGTTTGACTGTCTGATCCTGTTATTTGTAAAATGCTGCCAGCCGGTCCGGCGGAACCCCGAGATGATACAACAGCCGGATCAGCCAGTTGCGAAGGGTGCAGGCTGCGATCCCTTCTTTGTTCCACCGCCGGGAGGATGTGACGGATTTTTGTTTCAGGATATGGATGCGGCGGCCCTGCTTTCTGATCCGGGTCATCAGTTCCAGGTCCTCCATGATGGGAATCTCCATAAATCCGCCCACCCGGTCAAAACAGTCTTTTCTGATAAAAATGCTCTGATCCCCATAAGGCACCCGGGTCAGCCGGGACCTGAGATTGGCGAACCATTCAATGATCTTCAAAAAAATCCGGTCATCGTCAATCCCCAGAGAAAACGCGCCGCCCATCAGGTCCGGGTTTCCGGAAAGCAGATCTGTTATCAACTGCGGGGCATCTTTCGGCAACAAGGTGTCGGCATGCAGAAACAGCAGAATCTCTTTTTTGGCCATGGCAGCGCCGTGGTTCATCTGCCTGGCCCGGCCTTTGCCGGAATGGATCGTTTTGACCTGGGGCAGGGCAACGGCTGCAAGGGTATCGCCTGCAGGGCTGCCGTCCACCACAATGATTTCATGGGCCGGTGCGGGAAAAACAGCCTGCACAGTTTTCAGAAACGCGTGAATGGTTTTGGCTTCCTGAAATACGGGCACGATGACGGAAATGTTCATATCCCGGGCCGCCTTATCCGGTTTCACGGGGATCAGATTTGACAAACAGCCCGGTTTCCGCAGAAACAGCCGTCAGATCCGCCAGGGTATCGATGTCTCTCATGGCTTTCAGCAAACACACCCTGCGCCGGGCTGCCGCCAGTTTCTCCAGGGTGATGTCCAGCACATTGGCCGTGCTCCAGGGGATATCATCAAACATGTCAGGAAAAAAATGATCCTTTGTCATGGCCACCAGGTAATACCCCCCGTCCAGGGCCGGTCCGATCACCACATCGCACGCCCCGGTCTTTTGCGCGGCCGCTTCAATGACGGCACCCGGCAGATGGGGCAGATCACTGCCCATCAGAATAACCCGGTCAAACCCAAGGGCAAAGCTCTGTTCAAACGCATCCTGCATTTTATGGCCTAAGTCCGCGCCCTTTTGGATCATAAAACCAACCCCGTTGCCGAGCCATTCCTGATAATCAGACACAAGATGATCCGGATGACAGCTGATCACCACGTCAAAGCCCGTTGACCGGCAGGTGGCCAGCAGGGTTCTGACAAATCCGCAGTACAGCTCCGAGGCTTTTTTCATGCCGATCTGCCTGCCGAGCCGGGTTTTGACCGATCCGGCCCGGGGATATTTTACCATGACAACAATGGCCGTTTTGTTATTCATTGTGAATTTCCGGGCAGTCCGGCAAACCGGTTTTATTTTCATTTCCACTCGATTTCGTCATAAAACACCCATAAACCGAATACCGGCCCCTGTCAACCCATGTCCCAAGGTTGCATTGATGGATACCATGTTTCCTGCACCTTTGAATTTTGAATCTGGACAGACCGCCCTGTTCTGGTATAGTTCCCTATTGGATGACAACAATGAACGGCACACATAACAGGAAAATATCATGATCCATATCAATATCCCCGGTGCAGGGGAAAAACAGATCCATCATCTGGTTTTTGATTATAACGGCACCATTGCCATAGACGGGGTCCTGATCCCGGGGGTCAGAGAAGCGCTCCAATCGTTGTCCGGCCGGGTGGCCTGCCATGTCATCACAGCGGACACCTTCGGGTTTGTCACCCAGCAGGTGTCAGACATCGATTGTGACGTGGTGATCATCTCTCCCGGGGACCAGGCCCGGCAAAAGCAGCAGTTTATTGCTGCGCTTGGGGCGGACCAGACCCTGTGCGCGGGCAACGGGGTCAATGATGTGCTCATGCTCAAACAGGCCGCCATCGGCATTGCCGTGCTCCAGGAAGAAGGCCTGGCCGCAGGCGCGCTGGCTGCCGCCGATCTGGTGGTCAAAGATATTCTGGACGTTTTTGCCCTGCTGGACACACGGGAACGGATCATGGCCACCCTGAGAAACTGATCGATGCAATGCCTGCTGGAGGATGCCAATTGAACAAAATTTTAATCGTTGATGATGAGCTCAATATCTGCAACGGCTGCAAACTGATCCTTATTGAAGAAGGATATGATGTGGACACTGCCATGAACGGCAGCGAAGCACTTGAAAAACTTTTCGAACAAAACTATGACCTGGTTCTTCTGGATATCCGGCTGCCGGACATCAGCGGCATCGACATATTAAAGCAGATCAATGAAAAGCGGCTGGATTGCTTTGTGATCATCATGACGGGTCACGGTACCGTTGAAAATGCCGTGGATGCGATGAAAAACGGGGCGTTCGACTATATTACCAAACCCTTTGATGATAAAGAGATCATCAAAGCCACGGCCAAAGCCCTGGAAAACCGGACCCTGGCCCGGGAAAACGAGATGCTGAAAAAGCAGCTCTATGACCGGTTCAGTTTTGACAATATTGTGGGAGAAAACCATCAGATCAAAGAAATTTTTGACAAAATCCAGCGCGTGGCTGCCCTGGACAGCACCGTGCTTTTGGATGGAGAAAGCGGCACGGGCAAAGAACTGTTTGCCAATGCCATTCATGCCCATAGCAAACGGGCGGGAAACCGGTTTCTGGCCATGGACTGCAATACTTTTTCTCCCGCCTTGATGGAAAGTGAATTGTTCGGCCATGTCAAAGGGGCATTTACCGGTGCCGATAAAACCAGGCCCGGCATCTTTGAAATTGCCTCGGAAGGAACCCTGTTTCTGGATGAAATTGCCAACCTGGACATGAACATTCAGTCAAAACTGCTCAGGGTCCTGGAAAACGGCGAATTCAAAGCCATTGGCTCGGGAAAGGTGCAAAAGACCCGGGCCAGGATCATCGTGGCCACCAACATGGATTTGAAAAAACGGGTGGCAGAGAAAAAATTCCGCCAGGATCTGTTCTACCGCTTAAATGTATTTCCCATCTATATCCCGCCCCTGAGAGCCAGAAAGGATGATATCCCCAAACTGGCCTACCATTTTTTAAAACGCTTTTCCCGTGAGACGGGCAAACAGATATCCGGATTTTCCGATGATGCCCTGGAAATGATGGTGAATTTTGAGTGGCCCGGAAATGTGCGGCAGTTGAAAAACGTGGTGGAGCGCCTGGTGATCATGTCCGATACCCGTCAGCTGAGCAGGGGCTTTTTATCCGACCATCTAGAGATCAAACGAAAGGGAGGGGTGCCCGACATTCAGACTCCCAAAACCCTTGACGAGCTGAAAGCAGCCAAAAAGAAATTTTTAAAGGTCTATTTCGGAAAAATTGAGGCGGCTTTTCTGTCCCAGGCCATATCCCGGGCCGACGGGAATATCACTCTGGCTGCTAAAAACGCCGGCATGCAGCGGTCAAATTTTTCGGCAATGATGAAAAAACACGGCATTGTGGCCGACAAATCATCTGACTGACCCGGCATATATTTTTTTATATAATGTATATTTTTTTATACATATCGTTCCTGCCTTCCTGTTCCCCGGCCTGGTCAAGCTCTCCAGTTATATTGTATAATTAATTATACGAAACACCCCTGTCTATAAAAACCGCCCCTCGTACCATCATCAAACAAATCTATCGTAACATATTTATTTTATTGGTCTTTTTAAAGATAAGCTGTTTTTACGACCTGGTGGCACGTTATATGCTCTTTAAAGGCACAGGACAACAACCAATGAAATAAAAGGAGTAAGATATGACCGCGTTAAAAGAAATGAAATCAGACAGCCGTATCGATGTCGTTCATCCCCACATCCTGGTGATGGAAGATGACCTCAATGTGGCCAAAGGCCTGAAAATGATCATGGATGAACAAGGCTATGATGTGGACCTGGCGGGAACGGGTTCCGGTGCGCTGGATGCCATCGGGCAATATGATTACGACCTGCTGATGGCAGATCTGCGACTCCCGGATATTGACGGGATGCAGGTGGTCAAACGGCTCAAGGAAACCAAGCCGGAAACTGAAGTGATCGTGATGACCGGATATGCCACCAGTTCACTGGCCGTCGAGGCCATGAAACTGGGTGCCCGGGATTTCATTGCCAAACCGTTTACCGAAGATCAGATCCGTTCAGCCATTACAGCCGCGTTGAAAAAAGATGCGCAAAAACAACGGGTGCTCAAACAGGGCCTGGATGCATCTTACAACACCTCCATCCAGAAAAGGGAAGTGCTCAAAGTGCTGAACCGGACAACGGAAGATGAAAAATTCTGGATTCGGCTCATGGAAAACAGCAGTGAAGCCCTGAAGGAATATACCCTGGATTCTGCGGCAAAAGCCGCCATTGCCTCCGGAGATCTTCACTGGATGCATGAAAATATCGGCGAACTGACCCAGAAACAGTTGATGTTTATTTACAAGCGCCTTGAACGGGAAGCCTGGTAACAGATGATGGAAAATCGGTTCTTGTGTTAACCTTAACTTTAATGAAATGAGCCTTATGACTGATTTAAAGCAATTTAAAATATTTTATCGATCATTCAGGGAAGTTTCCAAACTCGTTCACTCCAGAACTGAAACAGACATGAATGAGCTGGTGCGGCTCATTGTGACCAGTGCCTCCCGGGGGTTGAACGCCATGGGTGCCATTTTGTGCATTTTAAATAAAAAAACGGAGCGGTATGAGATTCAGACGTCCTATGGCATTGATGAAAAATACCTGGCCCTGGAATCGTTGAGCGAGGAAAAATTTTTCCCCTGGCCCGACAACGATAAAAAGATTCACATTATCACGGATATCATGAATGCCCCCCAGGTCAAATATCCCAAAGAAGCCAGGGAAATCGGGATCCGGATGATGCTGGACATCCCGTTAACATACGATAATATCGTGTTCGGCTTCATCCGGACCTATTTCGGGGAACAGAAAGACTTTTCAGAAGACGAGCTGGATTTTATCGCTGCCGTGACTGAACAGCTGGCCTGCGCCATTAAACACAATGACCGGATTAAATTTCATATCATCCGATACAACAAGCTGGCCACCAAAATCGACCGGCTGTCCTCACTGGGCAGGATGGCGGCGGGGATCGCCCATGAAATAAACAACCCTTTGACCGGTATTCTGCTTTACAGCTCCAACCTGTTTAAAAAGGCTGACCCCAAAGGGCCGTTCAAGGAAGGGCTGGAAATTATCATGCAGGAAACCCAGCGGTGCAAGAACACCATCCAGGGGCTGCTGGATTTTTCCAGAGAAAAGAAACCTGAAAAAAAAGATGCCAACGTGAATGAAGTGATCGAAAGATCACTGGTCTTGATGGATAACGAATTTCACATCAAACGGATCCAGATCAAAAAAAGGCTGGATCCTGATATGGTTAATTTCCTGGTGGATGACAACCAGATTGAGCAGGTGATTATCAATCTGCTGCTCAATTCGGTTCATGCCATCGATGAAAAGGGAATTATCAGTATCACCACAAAAATGGATACAGAAAGAAACCTGGCCGTGATTGAAATACAGGACAATGGATATGGGATCCCCAAAGGCAAGTTGAAAAGAATATTCGAACCTTTTTACACCACCAAATCTGAAGGAACCGGGCTGGGCCTGGCCGTAAGTTACGGAATCATAAGAAATCATCAGGGCTATATTGAAGTGTTGAGTGAACCTGGAACCGGCACACTGATTACCATTGAACTTCCCATTCAGAACGACAAAAGCAAACAAACACGAAAGGCTGATGATGCGATCCAAAAAAATACTCATCATTGATGATGAAAATGTAATCTGTAAGGGATGTGCCATGATTTTAAGCGAGATGGGGTACCGGTGCGATCAATCGCTGTCCGGTGCCGACGGGCTTAAACGCGTGATGGAAGATTCCTATGATGTCCTGCTTTTAGATATGAAACTCAAAGACATGGACGGAATGAAAATTCTTGAAAAGGTAAAAAAAGCCAAACCGGCAATCTATGTGATCGTCATCACGGGGTATTCAACGGTTCAGAATGCGGTCAAGGCCATGAAACTCGGGGCCAATGACTATATTTCAAAACCGTTCAACGAAGATGACATCATCATTGCCGTAAGACATGCCTTTCAGACAATCGATGACTATGAAACAACAACGCAATGACACAATGGACAATCATATGACTATTGAAAAAATAACAAAAAACAGCCTCCAGGGATCAGTCATGGTTGTTGGCGGCGGTATTTCGGGAATGCAGGCGGCACTGGATCTGGCAGACTCCGGGTTTTATGTATACCTGGTGGAAAGATCACCGGCCATTGGCGGAAAAATGTCCCAGCTGGACAAGACCTTTCCCACCAATGACTGTGCCATGTGAATTATTTCACCCAAACTGGTCGAGGTCGGCCGGCATGCGAATATTGAACTGTTAACGCTAACCCAAGTCACGAAGGTGTCCGGGATCCAGGGAAATTTCAAGGTCTCTTTAACGGAAAATCCCCGGTACATTGACATGGACAAGTGCATTGCCTGCGGGCTGTGTGCGGAAAAATGCCCCAAAAAAGTGGATGACGAATACAATGAAGGCTTAGGCAAAAGGAAAGCCATTTATGTGCCGTATTCCCAGGCCGTTCCTTTGAAATATGCCATTGATGATACCATTTGTCTGAAATTGACCAAAAACCGGTGCGGCAACTGTGAAAAGGTCTGCCCTTCCGGTGCCATCAATTTTG
Source organism: Desulfotignum balticum DSM 7044 (assembly GCF_000421285.1). Classification (GTDB taxonomy): domain Bacteria; phylum Desulfobacterota; class Desulfobacteria; order Desulfobacterales; family Desulfobacteraceae; genus Desulfotignum; species Desulfotignum balticum. The sequence goes on along the minus strand of NZ_ATWO01000001.1, from coordinate 562,402 downwards.
CAGACAAGGCAAAAGAAAAGACCCTGAACGTCGGATCCATCATTCTGGCCATGGGATTTGAATCCTTTGACCCTTCCGGAATCGATTCCCTGGGGTTCGGGCAGCACCCGGACATTGTCACATCCATGGGATTTGAACGGATACTGTCTGCGACCGGGCCTTTTGGCGGGCATTTGTGCCTGCCGTCGGATAAAGACCATGAAAAAGCCCCTGAAAAGATCGCCTGGCTCCAGTGCGTGGGCTCCAGGGATCAAAACCGGTGCAGCAATGCCTATTGTTCATCCGTCTGCTGCATGTACGCCGTCAAGCAGGCCGTGATGGCCCGGGAGCACAGCCATGATCCTTTGGACTGTGCGATTTTTTACATGGACATGCGGACCCATGGCAAGGATTTTGACCGGTACATGGAAGGGGCCAAGAAAAACGGGGTCCGGTTCATCCAGTCCCGGGTTCACTCGGTGGTACCAAGCCTGGATCACCAGGGAATCGAAATGAGATTTATTGATCAGGACGGGACCATTCAAAACGAAAATTTTGATATCGTGGTCCTGTCCACGGGGCTCCAGATCAGTGCCTCCTGTGTGGACCTGGCAAAGACCATGAACATTGCACTGGATCACGGCAATTTCGTTAAAACGGACAGTTTTAATCCCGTGTCCACTTCCGTGCCGGGCATATACGCATGCGGGGTGTTTACCGGACCCAAAGACATTCCCCAGTCCGTCATGGAAGCCAGTTCTGCGGCTGCGGCCGCCACGGAATACATCTCTTCGGCACGCCATACCCGGACAAAAGAGATCGTGATCCCCGAAGAACGGGACACGGAATATGAATTACCAAAAATCGGCGTGTTTGTTTGTAACTGCGGGACCAATATCGGCGGCGTGATCGATGTGCCTGACGTGGTTGCCTATGCACGGACCCTGCCCGGGGTCACTTATGCGGAAGAAAATCTGTTTACCTGCTCACAGGATACCCAGGACAAAATGGCCCAGGTGATCAAAGAAAAGAAGCTGAACCGCGTGGTTGTGGCGGCCTGCTCCCCGAAAACCCATGAGCCGCTGTTTCGTCAGACCCTGATCAATGCGGGCCTGAACAAGCATTTACTGGAGATGGCCAACATCCGGAATCACGATTCCTGGGTCCATGCCAGTGAACCGGCCCGGGCCACGCAAAAAGCCAAACACCTGGTCCGCATGGCTGTCTCCAAAAGCATGCTGCTCAATTCACTGTTTGAAACCCAACTGCCCGTCACCCAGTCCGCCCTGGTGGTGGGCGGGGGCATCGCCGGCATGACGGCGGCTCTGTCTCTGGCCCGCCAGGGGTTTCCCGTATCTTTGGTGGAACGGGAACAAAACCTGGGCGGCAATGCCAGAAAACTCTTTCATACCTATATGGATGAAGATATCCCCGGCCAGGTGAAAGCCATGATCCACCAGGTCAATGACCATCCCATGATCCACACGTACCTGGGTGCCGTGATTGAGCATCTGGACGGGTTTGTGGGAAATTTCAACACCACACTGGCCACCCCGGAATCAAAGGTGACCATTGATCACGGCGTGGCCATTTTAGCCACGGGGGCCGTGGAAGCCAAACCGGATGAATACCTGTATGGCAACCATGATGCCGTGATGACACATCTGGAATTTGACGGCCGGCTGAACAAAAAGGATCCCATGCTTGACGCCGCAGAAGACATCGCATTTATCCAGTGCGTCGGCTCCAGGGAAGAGGCCCATCCCTATTGTTCAAAAGTCTGCTGCACCCATTCCATTCACTCGGCCGTGGAAGTGAAAAAACGCAATCCCAATGCCAATGTCTATATTTTTTACCGGGATATCCGGACCTATGGAAAGCGGGAGCTGATTTACAAGCAGGCCAGGGACATGGGGATCCTGTTTTTCAGGTATGATCTGGAAAGCAAACCCCAGGTAACCCCCAGCGGCACGGGGGTGAACATCCGGATTTTGGATCATATCCTGAAAATACCCGTATCCATTGATGTGGACATCCTCTGCCTGGCATCACGCATCGAAGCCCGGGACAATCAGTCCCTGGCCCAGGCATTCAAAATAACCTGTGACAGTGACGGATGGATGCTGGAAGCCCACCAGAAACTGCGCCCCGTGGATTTTGCCACGGACGGGGTATTTTTGTGCGGCATGGCCCATTATCCCAAGCCCATTGACGAGAATATCGCCCAGGCCAAAGCCGCCGCGTCCCGGGCCATCACCACGTTGGCCAGATCCAGCATCAGTGTCGGCGGTGTGGTATCCCGGGTCAATGAAAAATTGTGCTCCGGGTGTCAGGGATGTATTGAGGTGTGTCCGTATAACGCCATCCAAATGGATGAAAAAAAACATGTGGTCAATATCAATGCGGCCCTGTGTAAAGGATGCGGTGCCTGTGCCGCGGCATGTCCATCCGAGGCCCTGACCCTGGAAGGGTTTAACAATGAGCAGATTTATGCCCAGATTAAAAGCGCCATGGGCGCATAAATGATAAAGGAATCAATCCAGTGAAAACAGATATATTTGAACCCAAAATTATTGCCTTTATGTGTAACTGGTGTACCTATGGGGCAGCCGATCTGGCCGGGGTATCCCGGCTGGAATACCCGCCCAATATCATACCCGTGCGGGTGATGTGTTCGGCATCCGTTTCCCCCCATCACATTCTCAGAGCCTTTCAAAACAATGTGGACGGCGTTCTGGTGGGCGGATGACATATCGGTGACTGTCATTACCTGTATGGTAATCACATGACGTTAAAGCGCATCGCTTTTGTTCAGGAACTGTTGAAATTCATGGGGCTGGAAGGCCGGCTTCACCTGGAATGGATCTCTTCCGCCGAAGCCCAGAAATATGTGGATGTGGTGACAAAATTCACTGAAAAAATCCGGAACATGGGCCCCAACCCGCTGCGGGCCATCAATGAGATGAAAAAGGCAGGTTAAAATATGGATATGGTAAAAGCGGCAAAAGAGCTCCTGTTGCAGGACAGGGTGGACATCTTCCTGGGATATCGCAAACTGGACGGCCACCAGATTCCCCACGGGTTTACAAAAGCGCATGTAGACGATCTGGACCAGCTTGAAATCAGCCTCAACCGGTATCCTCTGGAAAAAATCGCCTGTGATCTGGCCCAGAAGGACCCGACACTGAAAATCGGTATCCTGACCCGGGACTGCAGCCAGCGGGCATTGAATCTGTTGTACATCTGGGATCAGCTGAACCCGGAAAATATTGAAACTTTGACGGTTAACTGCTGCCCGTCTTCATTGTCAACCCACGGGGACTGTTCCTATCTCAAACCGAAAACCACGGGTGAATATAAAAAAGCCCACGGGATCGACTATAATGACAGCCCAAAGGATTTTATGGCAGAGCATGATTCCCAAGACCGCTTGTCCCGGTGGATGTATGAGTTTCAAAAATGCATCAAATGCTATGGATGCCGGAATGTCTGTCCCGTCTGTTTCTGCAAGGAATGCAGCCTGGAGCATCCGAACCTGGTCGAGCCGGGTGTGCTCCCGCCCGAGGTGCCGATTTTCCATTTGATCCGGGCCACCCACATGGCCGGGCGGTGCATTGACTGCGGTCTGTGCGAAGACGCCTGCCCGGCACATATTCCTTTGCGCATGCTGTACCGGGAAGTCAACGATGCCGTGTTCGATATCTTCGGGTACGTGCCCGGAGATCATATTGAAAAATCACCCTTTTCCATTATCGGAAAAACAGTTGAACTGACACCTGCACCTATGGATGTTTAATACGAGGAGATCGATCATGGACTGTGAATTTGTACCTTCAGTCTGTTCATATTGCGGCACGGGCTGCGGGGTCCTGTTTGAAGTCATTGACGGCAGGATCAACCGCACGCTGCCATTAAAATCCCATCCCGTAAACCAGGGGAAACTGTGTATTAAAGGATGGAACCTGCATGAATACATCAACAGCTATATGCGGCTGAAAGGCCCGCTGGTCAGAGAAAATGGCCGCCTGGAAAAAGCCACCTGGGATGAAGCAGTGAATCAGGCGGCCCGCCGGTTCACCCGAATTAAAGAAGAACACGGCCCGGATTCAATCGGGGTCCTGGTGTCTGCCAAGATTACCAATGAAGAAAATTATCTGGCCCAGAAATTGACACGCGCCGTGATCGGCACCAATAATGTGGATCACTGCGCCCGGCTGTGACATTCTTCCACAGTGGCAGGTCTTGCCGCTGCTTTCGGAAGCGGGGCCATGACCAACTCCATTGCGGAGTTTGAGCATGATTCCAAAGCCATTTTTGTGATCGGATCCAATACCACGGCCTGTCATCCCCTGATTGCCAGCCGGATTATCCAAGCGAAGGAAAACGGAGCCAAACTGATTGTGGCGGATCCCCGCAACATTCAGCTGGCAAGGCTGGCAGACCTGTCCGTGAACCACCGGCTGGGATCGGATGTGGCACTGCTCAACGGCATGATGCATGTCATCATCCAGAATCAATGGCACCATCCCGATTATATTGCAGACCGGTGTGAGGACTTTGATGCATTCAAGGCCGTCATTGACACGTACACCCCAAAGCGGGTGTCTGACATCACGGGGGTGGACCCTGAAGATATCATCCGCATGGCTGAACTGTATTCCCAAAACTCTCCGGCCGCGTTGCTGTATGCCATGGGCATTACCCAGCACACCACGGGTGTGGACAACGTCAAGTCCTGCTGCAACCTGGCCATGCTCTGCGGCAATGTCGGTGTCAAAGGCGGCGGGATCAATCCTTTGCGCGGCCAGAACAATGTCCAGGGTGCCTGTGACATGGGCGGGCTGCCCAACGTGTTTACGGGGTATCAGCCCGTATCTGATCCGGGTGTCAATAAAAAATTCTCCGATGCCTGGGGCGTGGAACTGTCCAGCACCCCGGGCCTGACCATCACGGATATGATCGAGGCCATTGATCAGAAAAAAATCAAGGCCATGTATATCATCGGCGAAAATCCCAAACTCAGCGACCCGGACTGGAACCATCTGAATCATGCCCTGAAAAAACTGGAATTTCTCCTGGTGCAGGATATTTTCCTGTCCGAGACGGCCCAGTCAGCGGATGTGATCTTTGCCTCGGCCGCCTTAGGCGAACGGGACGGCACCTTTACCAACACGGAACGCCGCTGTATGCGGGCCCGAAAAGCCCAGGACCCCGTCGGCAACACGCTGCCGGACTGGCAAATCATTTCACGGTTGTCTTCGGCCATGGGATATGCCATGGATTATGATTCGGCAGAAGAAATCTTTGATGAAATCACGGGACTCACAGAAAAAAGCTACGGCGGCATGACCTATGAGCGCTTAGGCATCAACGGGTTGCAATGGCCCTGTCCAAGCAAAGATCATCCCGGCACCCCGTATCTGCACAAGGAAACCTTTGCCCGGGGCAAAGGAAAGTTTCATGCGATTGAATACAAGGATCCCGCGGAACTGGCCTGTGAAGAATACCCCTTTTTGCTGACAACAGGACGGATGTTCGCCCATTTCCACACCGGCACCATGACCCGGGTGTCCCGGCATCTGGATGTGGAACAGAAAACCGGATATGTGGAGATCCATCCGGATGATGCCATGAGAATCAAGGTAAAATCAAATGATCCCGTGCTGTTGACCTCCCGCAGAGGACAGATGGAGGTGCCGGCACGGATCACCACGGATGTCATGCCCGGTAATCTGTTTTTACCCATCCATTTCGGGGAAAATCCGACCAATATCCTGACCAGCTCCAATGCATTTGATCCGCTGGCCAAGATTCCGGAATTCAAGGTAGGGGCCGTCAGAATTGAACGTTTGATCCAATAATATGAATCAAAAAGGCCGTTGCTGATACCCTGAGCCGGCGGATCCATAGATCCGATCTGTGTGACCCCGCCGGCCTCCGGTTAACGCCTATTTTTCAACGGTCACGGGGGTGTATCCTTTGGGCAGGTGAGCCGTTCCCAATACACAGGGCAGTTCGGCGGCCCGGGCAATGTCTTGGGCAATTTTTTCAATATGGTCGCAAAATCCGCCCTGACTGTTGTCCCAGCCCTTTTCTGTTTTTTTTGCAAAGCTGCATGTACAAAGGTGAATGACGTCAGCGCCCTTTGACTTTAAAATTTTACCTAAGTTTGCAACATTGTCCCCCGGGCATCTGCAGGTAAATACCCCGGCCGGGGTGCATTCATCATAGGCGCTGAAGCCCTGGGCCCCACTCATCATCGTATTAAAACAACTGGTCAGGGGACATGTTTTTTCATTTTTTTCGCATCGGATAATCCCAATTCTGGTCATCTGAACCTCCTGGTTATTCATCTGAATCAATCATCAAAATAATGGGTCGAAAATTTTTTCGATAAAAAAGAGAGCAAGGTTTATACCAGAAGGAAATATTAAATAATGACAGATACTTACACACCTGGAACCGAATTAACCGTCTATAATTCTCCTTAAATGGTCGCAAAAATGCATCGAAAAACAACGACCGCTGTTTGAGATCCGGCACTGTTTTATTCTAACATATTGAAATAATATCAAAATAAAGATAAGCAGCATGATCACGACTCTGGCACAGGGATTGCTTTGACAGTTGGGCCATGACTAAAGGATTTCTGATGAACTGAACTGTATGAGAGATAAAGGAGAATTTGATGCGCGTTACAGATCTGTACACGAACAAAAAAAATGTCATTTCCATGGAATTTTTCCCTCCCAGGAACGAAGCGGCCACAGAGAAGTTCAGTGCCACTGTGGATACCCTGGCGGACCTCTCCCCTGATTACCTGTCTGTCACCTTCGGGGCCGGCGGATCCACCCGGGATGGGTCCTATCAGACGGTAAAAGATCTGGTTCAATCAAAAAAACTGCCCACGGTGGCCTATATTGCCGGGTACGGCCTGGGGCCGGATGAGATCTGCCGGGTTCTGGATGCCTATGAGGCCCTGGGGGTGGAGACCATTTTTGTAATCCGGGGAGACAAACCTGCCGATGAAACGTTTACCCCCCATCCCAACAGTTTTCCCTATGCCGGTGAGATGATCCATTTCATTAAATCCCGTTACGGATTTACTCTGGGGTGTGCCGGTTACCCTGAGGGACATCTGGAGGCCGAAAGTCTGGACAGCGACATCAGACATCTCAAGGAAAAGGTCGACGCAGGGGCTGAGTATGTAGTGTGTCAATATTTTTACGACAACCGCTTCTTCTTTGACTTTGTGGACAAATGCCGGGACCAGGGTATCCAGGTACCCATTCTTCCGGGGATTATGCCGGTATACACGGTCAAATTAACCCGGATGCTGTCCAGGGTCTGCGGCTCTACCGTCCCTGCCTGGCTGGATAAAAAATTATCGGCTCTGGCCCCGGAGGATAAGGCAGGAGCGGCTCAGCTGGGTGTTGAAGTTGCCACGGATCAATGCCGCAAACTTCTGGAAAAAGGGGTGGACGGCCTCCATTTCTACACCATGAACCGGGCAAAAAACACCACGGAAATTATAAAACAGCTCAAACGGGAAAATGCCATGTAAATTGGGTTGTAAAAAATTGAAAATCCATCCAGTGCCATTTTTCTTTTGATCCGCCACCGGAAGGGCGGCCCCATAGGCCCCGGGCGATCTCTTTGCAGTCTTCGCCCCGGGCAATCAGGCCATTCACGGCAAATCAAATCATCTTCATTGACAAAACTGATAATAACGACTTCAGGTATAATCAGTCGATACTGATCACATCCACTGCCACGCTAAGCTGATGGCGCCCGCCGCCCAGGACCATGCCCTTCACCGGGGTCACATCACTGTAATCCCTACCCCATGCCAAGGTCAGGTGCTGGTCAAACGGCATGACATTGTAGGTGGGATTCAGGTCCACCCATCCTGTGCCGGGCAGATAAACGACAAACCAGGCATGGGAGGCTTCCGCGCCTTTCAACCTTTCTTTTCCCGGTGGCGGCTGGGTGTGGAGATACCCGCTCACATACCGCGCCGGCAGTCCCAAGGAGCGCAGGCAGGCAATGGCGATGTGGGCGAAAGGGTGAGGGTATGTTCCATGCAGCGCTGGACCGGTGTCTGTCTGGGTGTCAGAAACAGCTCATTATGGGAAAGTGAAGCGATTTCCTGTATGATAACGGGTGACATGGGACACCTGATATTTCATGAAATCTGCCATCCATGATGGGGCTCTGCTTTCGGACGGATATCTTCCATGGAAGCAGATCATCAAGCGCATCCGAATCAAAGGAGATGCGCATCTGCTGTTCTGTCTCGATGCGGCTCAGATAGTGCTGGATAATCTGGTCCCCCAGAGCCTGGATCCCTTTTTTCAAGCGCTTCAGAAGCTGGTAAAGCCGTGGCAACTCTCCTGCCGGATTCATTTCCATGAGATGGGAAATGTCCGTGAGACGTAGCTGTGTGGTCAGATCCAAGGTGATCTTCTCCTCTTTTGTCCGGAAAGGCGCAGGGTGTTTCCGGGAAGTGCCTCCACATGTTCGGACAGCCTGGCCATCTAAAACCCTGTGGATCTGGGTTCAGCAATATCAGCTTCTACTCACAGGCCTTTTTGGGTGGTGATATTTGAAATCAGATTAACGATTGTTCCCAAACTATCCAATGGCCGCCCACGCCAGTTCTTGCTCATGAAAGAAAACATTTGATACTCGATTTTGTTCCATTTGCCTGTCCCGGGTTTACCGAATTGATGCCCGGACCAAAAAAGAAAAGATGACACCGGATGATCGGCTGGTCTGGCATAAGGAGCACAGCTGTCCCCTGATAGCGGATCTTAAGTCCTGGCTGGACCGCCAGAAAGATGAGAATCTGGTGGAACCGAACTCCGGACTCGGTAAGGCGATCACCTATATGAACAATCACTGGACCAAATTGACACGGTTTCTGGAGGTTCCGGGAGCACCGTTGGATTACAATATCTGTGAACGAAGCTTGAAACGCTGCATCCAGCACCGGAAAAATTCACTGTTCTATAAAACCGAACATGGTGCCTACATCGGGGATATGTTCATGAGTCTGATCCATGCCTGCAATCTGATGTGTGTCAATCCCTTTGATTATCTGGTCACGCTGATAAAAAATTCATTGGTACTTTTCAAAGATCCTTCCAAATGGATGCCCTGGAATTATAAGGCAAACGAATCGTAGATCCATCTTGACGGCCGGGGGAGACCAAAAGAGCCACCCCCAGCTGGAAAAATTTTTGTTACACACGCCTGCCGAAGGGACACGAAAAAACGACAATTTACTTGACATATACCATGATTGACGTTGAGAGGTTCCCCACGTAATTCCCTATTAAGCCTGTTGCATCAGACAAACCACTCTTTGTGCCACAAACCAGCCAGGAAAACAATCAAGCATAATCCCTCTTTGAAGTCGTTTTCAGCCGCTGTATTTTTACGCTGAGGGACTGCTGGGAGATGCCTAGAATCCGGGCTGCCACGGTCTGGTTCCCCCCGGTTTTAGTCATGGCTTCGGAGATGAGTTTCTCCGTCACTTTAGCTATGGCCTCCCTGAGCCCGGGCAAAGCGTCGGGATTAAAACTCAAGTCGTTCAGGGACAAAAGCCGCTGGCTCTGATCCTCGGGGTCATTAGTCTGGGGCACTTCATGACGAATATACTTTTTAAAGGTCTGAGAGGAGAGCATACGGGAGGTGTGTTTGACAAGAGCATCCGCAACCAAGGCCCGAAATTCTCTTATGTTTCCAGGAAAATCATAGGTTTTAAGTAACGTGATCACCTCTGGGTGGTACGTGGGGCGTTTCCGCCCCAGTTCATTGGATTCCACCTCCAGAAAATAATCCAGCAGCAGTTTGATATCCCCGGGTCTATCCTTTAACAAGGGAAGGTGAATATGATGGGTGATTAGCCGGTAGTAGAGATCTTCTCTGAACAGGCCCTTAGATTTTAATTCTGCCAAATCCTGGTGGGTCGACGTCACCACCCGGATGTTGGAATGCCGGACCCGGTCCGATCCCACCGGTGAAAATTCCTGCTCCTGAAGAAGACGTAAGAGTTTGACCTGGGAGGCCAGGCTAAGGTCCCCGATCTCGTCCAGGAAAAGGGTTCCGCCACAGGCTTTTTCCACCAGGCCCATTCGGGCCTGGTCCGCCCCGGTAAAAGCTCCCCGCACATGGCCAAACAAGGTATCGGCGAACACGGAGTCATCAAAGGCGGCAATATTTACGGCCACGAACTTTCCTGGCCGTCGGCTGAGATCATGAATAGCCCGGGCAATGAGCTCTTTTCCCGTGCCCGTTTTGCCGGTGACCAGGATAGGTTTAGAACTTCCAGCCACTGCTTCGCAATACCGGAAGATGGAAAGCATCTGGGGATCTGCAGTCACGATCTCAGAAAAGACGTGAGGCTGATGGAGAGAGCCTGCCAGAAGCCCCTTTCGGAGCCGGGCATTTTCCATTTCCATCTCCACCATCTCAAGAGCTTTGCGCACCCGACTTTTCAGTTGTTCTTTTTCCACTGGCTTGAGTATATAGTCAACCGCGCCGCTTTTCATGCAGGACACTACTGAATCAATCTCGCTGACAGCGGTTACGACGATGACAGGAAGGTCCGGGCGTATTTTTTTTATCTCAACGAGTAAGTCGCTGCCCGACACATGGGGCATGATCAGGTCCAGGAGAATCAGATCCACAGGGGTGTTTTCAAGAATCGACACGACCTTGCGGCTCTCCTGACAGGTGATGACATGATTGAATCCCAAGGTGTGAAGGGCTATTTCGAATCCGTCCAGAGCGGATTGTTCATCGTCGACAATCAAAATAGGATTAAAAGGATTCGGATGATTTGCCATTATTTTTTTTCCTTAACGTCATATTTAAGCCCTGGCCAGGGTCCAGGGCCTTGGGTTCACAGATTGTCTCTTCATGTAACTTGCTGCCCGAAGAGAATGAATGTTCCTTATCGTTTATCATCTTGGGAAACCGCAACTCCACCCGGGTTCCCTGATCCGGGACAGAACTGATTTTGAGGACTCCCTGGTGTTCTTCGACAATGCCGGCTGAGATGGACAGGCCAAGGCCTGTACCGCCCTGCCCCCGCTTGGTCGTATAAAATGGATCCGTCACATGTTTCAGCATCCGGGGTAAGATCCCTTCCCCCTCGTCCAAGATGGAAAAAATAACCTGCCCATTATGTGTTCCGGTGTTGACAGTGATACCACGATCCGGCGTCTGCAATGCCTGGCACGCATTCTGAATAAGATTGATCATGACCTGTTCAATGCTCCGGCTATCCCCCCTGAACAATGGAACAGCCGGATCCATAAACACCTGGAAATGGTTGGTGCTTTTTTTAATGACACTCTCCATCAACGCCAGGGACGCTTCCAGGGCCTTATTGATATCCACCTGGCCTTTCATGTTCCGGGAGTGCTGGAGTGAGAAATCCTTGAGGTTGTGAACAATACCCGATACCCGATCCGCCCCTTGGCTTATGCCGGCAAGGAGCTTGGGGATGCTCAACCTTGCATAGTCAAAACTCATTCCGGCTATTTCCAGGTCCCCGTATGTCTTTTCATACTCTTCCAGGGCTGGCAGGATATCCTGCCAAACATCCTTTAAAAGCTTTGAGTTGAGAGAAATAAAGTTGATGGGATTGTTCACCTCATGGGCCATGCCCGACACCAGGATACCTAAAGAAGCCATCTTATCTGCCTGTCTCAGGGACCGGTAGCTGCTCTTGAGCTCCTGGGTCCGCTCCTTTACCAGTACCTCGAGATTTTCGTTCAGGTGACGGAGGCGGTCCTCACTATCGAGAAGCCTGATCTCGGCTTGTTTGCGGTCTGTTACCTCCTGCTCCAGATCCAGGATATACTGGTCCAGTTTGCTTTCTGCTCGGGCCCGGTTCTCCTGGTTGAGGGCAAACCACCAGACCCAGATACCCCAAAAAAGAAGCACTGTCAAAAAAAGATAAACGAAAAACGAAACCAGGCCATTGGCAATCTGTTGCCCAGAAACAAAAAGCAGGTAAAAGCAAACAAAAATAATCGCCAGTACCCCTGCTACGGAAAAAAAATGCACTAAAAAATTTTGGAACAGAAAACTCACGGCCCAAACGCTCCCATGGGAGGATTGCTGCCTCTTTTTTCTTAGGCCAGGTGAAACCGGCGAAGGGTCCTTTTTTTTACAGGCGTTCTGGCACAGGATGTCCAAGCTGCAGCAGAGAGAGCAGACGAGTTCGTTATAAACAGGACAATAGACCATGTCCTGGATCTCATAGGATTTTTCACAGATGGAACATAAAGCCAGTTCATTACTATTGCCGGACCCTATTTTTTCAGGAGGGCGGGCAATATAGTACCTTCCTTTGGTTGCCCGGGCAATGACCAGGGCCAGACAAAAGGAAAGACATAGGGCAATGACAGCGGAAAAGGCCTTTGGATAAGCCCCGAATGCCCCGAAAAAACAGGCCAGGGAAACAGTGGATGCGGTTAACATGGCCCCGAAGCCAACAGGATTGATGCTATAAAGATAAGCTCGCCGGAACTCGATATAGGGAGGGCTTATGCCCAGGGGTTTGAGCAGGATAAGATCGGCCACCATCGCCCCGATCCAGGCGGCTGCAAAATTTGAATAAACAGCCAACACCGTGCCCAAAGTAAATACCAGGCCAAAATGCATCATCAAGATCGCCAGTAACACGTTAAATATCATCCAGATCACCCTTCCAGGATGGTTGTGGGTAAGACGGGAAAAAAAATTGGACCAGGCAAGAGAACCGGCATACGCATTGGTCACATTAATTTTGACCTGGGAGAGGACCACAAAAAAAGCGGTCACGCCAAGGGCCAGGGCCGAATGGTGAAAAAGCTGGCTGAATCCGCTGAGATAAAGGTGCACCGGTTCCAAAATCTGGGGCAGGTCAAGGCCGTAAACGCTCATAGCCCAGAAAGCCAGAAAAGCGCCGCACATCATTTTCAGCCCCCCCACCAGAATCCAGCCCGGACCAGCAAAGATCAGTGCTGTCCACCATGCCACCCGGTTCTCCTTTGTCTTGTCGGGCAGAAACCGCAGATAGTCTACCTGCTCCCCGATCTGGGAGATGATTGAAAAACAAAGACTCCAGGCAGATCCGAAAAGCAACAGATCAAAGGAGGCACCGCTGGGCGAATACCCGGGAAACGCTGACCACCGCGTGAGGGTCCCGGGGTCGTTGATCAGGATGTACACAAAAGGAAGAACAAAAAGAAGTATCCACAAGGGCTGTGTATAAAGCTGGATGCGGTTGATGAGGGTGATGCCGTAAATAACCAAGGGAATGATCACAAGGGAACTGATAAGGTAGCCTGTTACCAGGGGAAGCTTCAGGCACAATTCCAGTGCCTGGGCCATGATCACCGCCTCGATGGAAAAAAAAATAAACGTAAAAGAGGCGTAAATCAGGGAGGTAATGGTAGACCCGATGTACCCGAAACCCGCTCCCCGGGTCAGGAGATCGATGTCCACGTTGTAGCTGGCGGAATAATATGCAATGGGAAGGCCGGTCAAAAAGACGATCAGAGTGATGGCCAGAACAGCCCAGGCGGTATTGGCAAAACCGCAGTCAAGGATCAGCTTGGCGCCGATGGCTTCCAGGGCCAGAAAAGAGATGCCACCAAGGGCTGTATTGGCAAGAATCCAGGCTGGCCAGCGCCTGAAAGAGCGGGCTGCATACCGGAGGGAATAATCTTCCATGGCTTCGATGCCGACCAAGGCGTTGTAAGTCCGCCTGCGCCGTAAAACTTTCAGGGACAATTGCTTCAATGTCGATCCCTTGCCATCAATTTTTGGTTAGGATTCGACAGCATCTCATGCTTCTCCGGCGCAAGCGGTATCTGGCGAATCATAACCGTCCAATGTGTCTTCTCCGTTGCCGTCACCGGCAGATGACTGCCGGTGACGATGTGAAGCGATTAAAACACGTTTCAATTCAAAAATCCAGGGATGGGCGGCCTTAATTCCCATTGGGTTTTAAATAAATACAGGTCACCCCGGAATGCCGGGTGACCTGTATTTATCCCTTTTATCAAAGATCTTGTACCAAGGATCGAAAAATGATTATGTTTTCAATCCTAAAGCCCAAGACGATTACCTGCCAAACCGACTTCCATCAGTGGGGTAACCGTAGAAAGAGCCGTCTTTAACCTTGATATCATCTTCCCAGGGAAGTTTGTACTTGCCCTCTGCAAAGTCCTTGACCCAGGTGTAGGGACATTCCTTGACACCACCGGGCTGGGCAACATATCCACGGGTTCCGACGTTGTAGATGTTGTTTTCCAGTGCCCAGTCTTTCCTGGCTTGATCTGCCAAGTGGGGAAAGATTTCTCCTGTCACAATTTCCCAGGGATTTCTGTGCCCCTGTACCAGCACCGTTCCGTCATAATTGGTGATCTGGCCTTCGCCGAAATAGTAGAAGACTCCATCGTAACCGGCAAGGTTGACTGCTAAAGTATACATCAAGTTGTGCCAGGCATTGGAACGGTTGGTGAGAATCCACTGTTCGTTGACCTGGGTGGAGTAGCCTGAAATCCGGATGTAGACATTGCACCCCTTGTAGGCAGCTTCACGGGCTTGTTCCGGGAACATACCGTCATGGCAGATGTTAAGTGCGAGTTTACTGCCGCCAGGGCCGTCAACGACTGGTACCCCTAAGTCTCCGGGCAGCCAGGGTTCAACTGGTACCCAGGGGTTCAGCTTACGGTATTTGAGAACGATATCACCCTTGTTATTGATGATAATGGCAGTGTTATAAGGCATTTTGGATGAGTCTGGGTTCCGTTCCATAATAGAGAAAACACCCCAGATGTCATTATCCCTGCAGGCCTTGCTATAGGCTTCGGTCTCAGGTCCCGGGATGTCCAGAAGGAACTCTTCGGTGACCCATTTTTTGGTATTGAGTCCCTGAGTGCTGTACTCAGGCCAGACAATGAGATCCATTCCCGGATACCCCGCCTTGGTGTTAGCTGTTGCCTCACAAATACGATCCACATTGGCTTCGATGTCCTTCTTTGAATTAACCACCGGCACGGGGTATTGAATCAATCCTGCGAGTAGTCCGTTGGTGGGTCTGCTGACGCTTCCGATACTTCCCATAATAAAACCTCCTGTTAATTTGTTGTTCACGCTGTAATCATGTCAGAGGATTGAATACGATACTCTGACACATTCAAATTCCAGTTAACGTTTTGCAGGAATATCTTCCTGATTCTCTACAATTTGTTTATAACCGCTTAATCACACATATTTTCAGATAATTCTGACGGTTTTGGCATGGCTTTTTCCAGGACCGAAAACTGCCGGCCAGCAAAGAGGAAAAACCAGGTAACCAAGACAAAGGGTCCGGTCAGGGCCGGTATCCCCATGGGGGCAAGCAGGACACCCATAGCTGCCGTGGTAATAGCACACATGATCATCGCAGCTATGGTACACGCTCCCACGCCCTTTCCCGGAGAATAAAACACCCCGTATAGGGCAATGCCGCACAGCACTGAGTTAAACCCGTAAAGTCCAAGGTGCAGGGAGGATTCCGGTGCCTTCAGTATCCAGGCCGTCAACAGCCCTACCATGGACCCCAACAGTCCAAGCAGGGCAGATATACGTGAGTTAACGGCCAAACCGACCACAAACAGACAGCCAGTGATCACATGGTCTTGGAACATCACCTCACCCACACCCTTGGTAAGTCCCTCCCAAAGGGTCATACCGCTCACACGGCCCAGCTCGGCCACAGGCGCGGAATGGGGAAGCGCGGGCACCAGGAGCGGCCCGGGCGCGAAAAGGTGAAAGGTATGGGCAGACAGTAAAAATACCCAGGTGGATAGGACAAAGGGTGCGGTCAGCGGTGCCACCTCCCATTTTCCCAGAAATTGCAGGAGCGCTGCCATAACAATGGTGGAAAATGCTCCGTTGAGAACTACCAGTAACAGCAGCGTTGGCTCAAAGGAAAAATAAAACGGGATGGCAATACCGGCCAAGGTTCCGTTGAATCCATACAAACCGTCCTGAATCAGGTCTTTATCAGCCCCAAGCAGCAGGGCTGTCCCAGTGGACGTCACCGTTCCTAAAAGGGCGCAGATGCCCAGTGTTGTTGAATTGTAGAATATCCCCGCAAAAAAAATCAATCCAGTGACAGCATTTTTCTGAAACATCACTTGGCCGCATCCCCGAAGCACTGAGCGAGTAAAGACCATCATTGGATGTTCCATGACTATTTTCCTTTTTCTTTTTTCCATTTTTTCTCCACTGAAAACTGACATCGGGTTTATGATTCCGGGAATCACCTGTTTAATGGGGTTTATTCCCTCTATCGATTCTTATTTGGCAGCCATGGCTGTCTTTTTCATTTCCGCCTTGATCTGGTCCTTTTCCAGAGATTTTTTTAAACCATTCTGGACATTGGCCATCCAGTGATCCGCATGCCGATAATGAGCAAGGGAGATGAGGCGGTCCACCCAGTGCGATTGACAATGGGGGCAGGTAACGTCAGTATCATGGCAACGGACAAGGTGTTCAAACTCCCCAGAACAAGTCCGGCACTTATACTCGTAGATTGGCATATCAATATCTCTTTTTTGCTAATGGCTCCGACGACTGTCTTGGTATGCCGGGTTGACAAAAAATGTTCTTACAAGTGGCCTTACTGTTCTTACGCATTGCGACAACCATGCCAGAAACGAAAAAACAGAGGAAAATGATCCCACTTGGCGAAACCAGTCAAACTATCTGTTCATGGTCAACGTCTTTTACACAGCCGGATTCAGAAGATTTTTGTTTTTATCCTGTCTTGAAAAATCGACATGGCTTATTTGTTGTTTTCCCTTTTGAAACAGCCTTCTACGGAAAATTAAATCCCACAAAAAAACAAGTAAGTATTCTTTTGGTAACAGATGATCCCGCTCACCAGGGGATCATTTACGACCTTACCAAAAATCGGGTATCCACAAAAAATCAGGTAGGAGTTCAAATAAAAGGGCAAACAGTCCAATCTCTATGAAATTTATTTGTCTTTGAATCTGATTTGTGCATGGTCATTGTGAAGTGCAGATTGAGAATGTAGTATGATGACCCAGTGATGTCCGGTTTTTGCAAGTAACTGTTTGCCCTGTTCTTTTAAAATCATTTTCTGTATCATGGGCCTATCTGGAAAAATTTTTCATCCCAGGTACGCGATTTTCTGATGAACCGTTTTGTCGAGGTAGCCAGCCAGGTCCGTGAAAGAACAGTGACTTACAAGCTCAGTGAACGCAGCATCCTGTTGAAAAAAAATGGATGGTTCCGGGAAGTCAGGAGGTTGTGTGATAAAGGACACCAGACCTCTATCATCACAACCCGCCAGGATCTGTCCATGGAAGAATCGCCCGGAGAATCTTTTTGCGCTGGAACCAGGAAAACTATTTCAAATACATGCGGGAACAATATGGTCTTGATCATCTTGTATCCCGGGGTGTTGAACCGGCAGATACGGAAAACTGGTTCCGAATCCGCAGAAAAAAACGTTGAAAAAAGAACGGGAGAAAAGACTCAGACAGTTCAAAACCAAAAAAGAGCACTATGCAACCAAAACAGCGGATAATGATGAAAAGCAGTGCTGGACTATGTGAGGGTTCAACATCTCAAACTATGGGCTGAAAACGGAAATCAAGTGGATCGAAAGGCAGATCAAGGCAATAGAGGGTCAAATCAGGGAACTGCCTGATAAGATCAAAATCAAAGAGGTGCTGGATAAGGACAAAATTCTCCGGCTTGAAACCAAGAAGAAACGGCTGACCGATGCGATCAAAATGGCCTGCTATCGTGCGGAGACACAACTGTATGAAGCGGTGGGGTATCATGCAGCGTTTGCCAGGAATTTTGATGAGGAACGGTCCTTTTTACAACGGATTTTCAAACAACCAATTGAAATAAGATCAAAATAAAGATAAGCAGCATGATCACGACTCTGGCACAGGGATTGCGGTGACAGGTGGGCCATGACTAAAGGATTTCTGATGAACTGAACTGTATGAGAGATAAAGGAGAATCTGATGCGCGTTACAGATCTGTACAAGAACAAACAAAATGCCCACTGTGGCCTATATTGCCGGGTACTGCCTGGGGCCGGATGATGTCCAGGGTCTGCGGCTCCACCAGCCCAAATGAATGCCTTCCTGAATGAGCCGTTTGGCGATTTGACCACCGGCTCGATAAAAACGCCACTTTTTCATACGAGGAAGAGCAAGCCCTTTACCAAGGTGAAGCAAGTTTTCTCTTGCTTCTTGCGAGTTTCTCTATTTTTTTTCAAAAACCTCAACGTACATTTTTTGAAGGGTTTTTAACGGCAAAAAAAGTTCTAAAGTATGATCAGGTAAAGGGATAAATCCAAACTTCAAATAATACTTTTTGGCATCTTCATTTGTTGCATCCACAAATAAGCCGATTATACCAACGTGTTTTGAAATTGCCATTGCTCGTCTAATTGCATCGATAATCATATACTTACCAAAGCCCTGATTTTGTAAGACTGTGGCAACAGCAAGACGGGCGATTTTTACGGCTGGAAGATGCCCTTTGTATTTTTTTGAAAATCTTTGTGGTAGTTTACGCGCACAAACTTCAAAAATAGACAGCGTATAAAAAGATAAAATCTCCTCTGGAATATCTTCACTCGTTAATACAAATGTCCGGGAAAGACCTTTTTTGAAATTTTGATGAGCAAGATTATGAAGAAAAACATTGAGTTCCTGCACGCCACAATCAAATCCAACTCGATTATGTGAACGGGTCAGTTCCTCAAACCGGTTCATCAATAAATTTCCTTTTGTAGTTTTTAGCTGCCTTTATTAACTGTTCATTTGGTAATGGTGGATTTTCAATTGCGTCGAATAGTGCTTCAGCATCACGATAAGTTAAATGTAATATTTGTTCTCTTTCCAGTACAAAATTGGCTTTCTCTAAAGCGGATTGTACAACAAACTGGTTTAACGTTGCACCCGATATCTCTGCGGCATGCGCAAGCCTTTCGTGGACATGATAAGGCATCCGTGTTTGAAATCTTTTTTCTACTCTTGGCATACCCCCTCCTTTGTTTACAAGCCATTATTCAAATTGAGTCTTGGTATAATGATATAGCAACTGTGCCAAAATGACAACAATATTTGACTGCTGCCCGGACTTGTTGCAGCCGGAAGGCAGTTGCACCATACAGGGGTTTTGGCCACCCCGCCAGTGAACGGGAAAATGAATGCTTTCCTGAATGAGCCGTCTGGCGATTTGATCACCGGTTCGACGAAAAAATCACACCGGTGAAAAACCACGGGCTTCCAGTTTCAGTGCCGTGTCGGCAATCCGGGACACCTGGTCCAGGTAATGGGATACCACGATCAGGGTACATCGTTCTTTGAGATTGACCAGCAGGTCTTCAATCACGGATGCGGCTCCGGCATCCAAAGACGAGGTGGGTTCATCCAGAAGAAGGATTTCAGGCTGTGAAACCAGGGCCCTGGCAATGCACAGCCGCTGCTGCTGGCCGCCGGAAAGGCTGAAGGCGCTGTCATGCAGGCGGTCTTTTACCTCATCCCATAAAAAAGCCTGCCGGAGTGCGGCCGTGATCTTTTCCTCTATCAGGGATTTGTCCGCAACACCGGTCAATTTCAATGGAAACGCCATATTTTTATAGATACTCATGGGCAGCGGATTCGGGGTCTGGAACACCATGCCCACTTTTCTTCTCAGGTCCGGTTTGCTCAGGGTTTTCCCATAGATATCGACCCACTGCCCGTCCAGAAGGATCCAGACCTTCCCTTCCATCCTTGCAAAGGGCTGGGATTCCCACAACCGGTTCAAAAGGGATAAAAACGTGGATTTTCCCCTGCCCGAAGGTCCGGTGATGGCCGTGATGGCATGGGCTTCAAAATCCAGATTGATATGTTCGAAAACCGGTGTCTGGTGATATGAAAAGGTCAGGTTTTCCACCCGGATCTTGACAGGCTTATCCATGGAACCTCCCCCGTGCCGGCCCGGCAGGACCGGCCAAATGTCTTTTGATGAGAAACGCCAGGAAAAAGAGAACCGCGCACACGCCCAGCAGGATAATCGCAGCCCCGTATCCGGACATCAGTTCCGCAGCATCTGTGTACTGGGATGAAATATAATAGATGTAAAACGGCAGGGCCTCGTAACTGCCCAGAAGGGACCCGGGAATCCCGGCCGTGGCCACGACTCCCGTGAGCATGATAACTGCCGTATCTTCAGCGCAGCGGCCGATGGCCAGAATGATGCCGGACAAAATCCCTGAAAACGATCGCGGCAGCAGCACATAAAAAATGTTCTGCACCCGTGTGGCCCCCAGGGCCAGGGCTGCCTGCCGGATCTGGATCGAAAGCCCCTGCATGGCGGCCTGGGTGGTGCGCGTGATGTACGGCAGGACCAGAAACGCCAGGGCCGCCACAGACACGGCCAGGCACGGCCTGAAATCATTGGAGATATATTTGTGAATGAAAATGGCCCCTGAAAATCCGAACAACCCAATCACAATGGACGGGATGCCTGCCAGAATGTCAAACATCAGCCCAAACACCCGCTGCTGAAAAACCGTGGCAAACTCGCTCATGTAAATACCGGCGCAGACCCCCACGGGAACGGCCAGCCCCACGGACAGGGCCACCACACTCAGGGTGCCGGCAATCGCCGGAAACAGCCCGTCAAACACCCGCTTTTTCAGCAGCACGGCATCCAGGACATCCACCTGCCCGAAGATGAGGTCCCGGCCCAGTGACGGGATCCCCTTAACCAGCAGATACCCCAGCAGCACCAGGACGGAACCGGTCAGCACCAGCACCGCCCCCCAGGAAAACACCCGCAGGCACCCGCCCAGAATCCGGATGGTCATCGGGCCTGCCCTCTTTTTCCGCCCAGCTTCCTCACCGCGATCACGGCAAAAGCATTCAACACATACAGGGTCAGGCCGCAGGCAAAAATGGATTTAAACGCCAGGCTGTCGTAATCCGATGCCGATACCAGGGCGATATGAGAGGTCAGGGTCCGGGCGGAGTCCAGAATCGACCCCGGCACATGCACGGCATTTCCCGCAATCATCAACGCGATCAGGGTATCGCCCATGGCACGGCCCAGTCCCATGATGATCCCGGTGACAATGCCCGGCCATGCCTCCGGCAGGATCACGTAGATCAGCCGCTGCACGCTGTCCGCCCCCAGGGCATCCGCCGCCTGGATATAGCGGACATCCACGGAATCAAACCCGTCCTTGAAAAAAAGGATCATGGTGGGGCTGACCAGCAAAGAGAGCATCAGGGAGGCGGACAAAATGCACATGCCGGACCCGGCGGAAGTGAACAGGGTTCTAACCACTGGCACCAGCAGGAAAATACCTAAAAACCCATAAATCACCGTGGGGATGCCCGTCATGAACCGGACAAATCCGTCCACAAGCCGGCTGATCCGGGCCGGACCCAGCCCGCCCATGAAACACACTGTGCCCAGGCTCAAAGGCAATGCAAACACAATGCTCAAAAACGAGATGGCCGCCGTTCCCGTGATCATGGGCAGAAACCCGTACAGCCCCTGTCCCGGGGACCAGGGCCGGGCCAGCAGAGAGAAAAACTCCCCCCCGCCGATCAGGGGGAACCCGAACACCAGAAGAAAGCCAAACACCAGTGCCGCAGCCATGGCACTGACTGCGGCACTCAAAAAAAATACGATCCGGGCCGTCTGTTGGGTTACGCGGGTCAATTTACGGGCACAAATCCTTTCTGAACAACGATCCGCTGTCCTTCAGGACTCAGCAGATACGCGATGAACAATTGGGTCAATCCGGAAGGATCTCCTTGGGTGTTACTGTAAAGCCCCCGGGCCACTTTGTATTCACCGGATTTGACCGTATCGATGGTGGGAAAAACCCCGTCCAGGGCCACGCCGGCCACACTGGCATCCATGTGTCCCACAGACACATAACCGATGGCATTGGGATCATTGGCAATGGCGGTTTTCATGGCCCCATTGGATACCACAAAATTGGCACTGGACACAATATCTCCTTTGTCCAGGGCTTTTTTCCAGAAAACCGCCCGGGTCCCGCTGGATTCATCCCGGGTGTAGACCGTGATGGGCGCATCCTTGCCGCCAAGGTCTTTCCAGTTGGTGATCTTCCCGCTGTAAATGTCTTTGAGCTGGGCTTTGGTCAGGGATGTGACCGGGTTACCCGGATTCACGGCCGCGCCCACCCCGTCAATGGCCCACTTGAACAGTTTCAGGCCATATTTTTCCACCTCCGCATCCGTTGCGGCACGGCCTGAATTACCAATGTCCACAATCCCTTCTCCCACCTGCTTGATCCCCACGCCGGAACCGCCGCCGGCAATGCTGATGGAGATGTCGGGATTGGCTGTCATGATCTGTTTGGCCGCCTCTTTCATGACCGGAATATGGGCTGTCCCGCCGGAGATCCGGATCTCTCCGGACAGGCCGCTGAACGAATCAACGGCCCCAGCCTGGGCCGTTCCCAGAAATAATACTGACCCCGCCAGCAGACCTATTGCCGCAATCCCCGTTTTCATGATACCTGTTCTTATTTTTCCAAACATCATTACCTCCTTTGATCAGACATTTTATTCTGACATTTTAATATTGTGTTGTTTTCCCGACATTTTCCATAAAATTCATCGAAATGAATCCTTGTCTCATGCAACTGAATTCAGGCACGGGCTTCTGCCGCCAGAAGGGCCGCTCCATAAGCACCGGCCAGCTGGGGATCGGATGGGATCCGGATCTCCCGGTCCAGTCTGCCGGCCAGCAGTTGCACCATGCAGGGATTTTTGGCCACCCCGCCCGTGAACACGATGGGCCCGTCCGAAGATACCCGGTTGATCATGCCCGCAGCCCGCCGGATCACACTGGTGTGCAGGCCCCGGGCGATCTCTTTGCGGTCTTCGCCCCTGGCGATCAGGGAGGTCACTTCCGATTCGGCAAACACCGTGCACATGCTGGAAATCAGCAGGTCTTTTTCAGCGGCCAGGGCCTGGGCCCCGAACTCCGCCAATTCAAATCCCAGGGTGGCGGCCATGATTTCCAGGAACTTGCCCGTGCCGGCGGCACACCGGTCGTTCATTTCAAATTTTTTCACTTTGCCCGTGTCAAACAGGGAAATGGCCTTGCTGTCCTGTCCCCCGATGTCCAGAACCGTGCGGGCATCGGGGAATTCCGTCCAGGCGCCCCGGGCATGGGCCTTGATCTCCGTGACAGTGGGCGCGTCAAAGGAGAGTTCAAACAGGTTCCGGCCGTATCCTGTGGCCATGATTTTGTCGAATGATACCTTGGCAATGAGTGCATTGGCCGTGGTCATGGGGTCAAATCCCGTGTCGGACTGGAACCGCTCCAGGATCTTGCCCGATGAGTCAACCACCACCAGTTTGATGGTGCGGGAGCCGATATCGATACCGGCATACCGCACCGCTGTTGTGTCTGAGGACATGTCGATCCTTACCTGAGCTGCTCGATAAATGCTTCCACCCGGGTCTTGAGCTGGCCCGCATCTTCCATGCCGTAATCGGTTTCCACCCGCAGGCAGGGAATGTTTTTTTCCTCCAGGGCTTTTTCCACGGGAATGGATTCCATGAGATAGGGCTGGCAGAACTGCAACCCGTAATGGATCACACCCTGGGCGTTGTATGCCGTGACCATCTCCTGAATGTGGTCCAGGCGCTGGGGATTGGGGGTGAATATGGCGCAATCCACTTGAAAATACCGGTCCACGATGGCATCCATCATCTCATCCACGGTGGTGCCCGTATCGGCGGTCAGGTTCCGGGTGCCCCGTTCGCCCACACAGGATTCCTCGCCCACGATCACGGCCCCGGCCGTTTCAACAATCATGTGCAGTTTCCAGTTGGGAACTGCCTGGGGACATCCCGACACCAGGATGCGGGGCGCGCCGGCAGGGAATGCCCCGGTTTTTTCCTGGATCCGGGTTTCCAGTTCATCACAGATTTTGTTGACCGATTCCGTGAACCGGGCCGGGTTGTCGTAAAAGAACACCTGGTTGGCCAGCAGGGCATCCAGGCCGGAAATGGGGGCAGGGTCGGCCTTTCTCAATGCAGACAGCCGGTGGATGGCGGCCCGCTTGGCATTGACCACGTCAATGGCGGATTTCAGGGACTCAGGTGTGACCGCGACGCCCGTCAATTCTTCCACGGCCGTCTTGAATTTCATGTATTCCGCCTTGAGCAGGTCTCTGGTCTGGTCGGTCTTGGTCTGGGGCAAATCCATGACATACAGATTGTCTACCAGGGTCCCCAGGGTTTCATAGGCTTTTTTCTTGCCGTCACAGGTGTTTTCCCCCACGATCATGTCCGCGCTTTCCAGATACGGGCACACCTTGCCGATTTTAAACCCGAACGAGGATTTGATCAGCGCACAGGTGTTTCTGGGCAAAAGCTGCTCCACTTTTTCCATGGCAAAATCCGCTCCGGAGCACAGCCCCACCAGGGTGGCATTGGCCGCCAGAACGATTTCTTCGGGCACAAACACGCAATAGGAGCCGATGATTTTCCTGCCGGCAGCTTTTTCGTCCATCAGTTCCTTGATGCGCAGCCCATGGACCTCGCTCATCACAAAATCAAAATAGCCCATGCCTTCGGGCCGGTTCTTCTGGGACAGATAAATATCGGTGTAAGCCGTTCCCAGCACATTGAGCAGGGCATCATGGCCCGCCAGGTCGAGCCCCAGTTCCTGCCACATGGATGTATAATCAGTCGTCATGGTATCTCCTCTTCAAATTTGTTTGAATGCTGTTGACGGGGTTATACATTCACGAATTCTATCTGTAAAATTGATTATCTGAATCAATTTTAACCTGATCATCGATTTTTTCGATACATGCGCCCCTGTTTTCCATTTTCCGGTCGGGTATTGATCCTTTCAATAGGAAACCCGATATTTCATCCAAATTACGAATTAGACAAAGGTGCTCCCACTGGCTATTTTAAAACTCATGCAAATTCAGAAACCATTGAATAGTAGGCGTTCCATGAAAATTGAAACCATCCTTGACAAAGGATCGGCCCGTCTGAATGAAGACACCCTGGTGGCTCAGGGCAATCTGTTCGGGGTGTTTGACGGGGCCACCAGCCTGAACAAAACCGTGTTTGAAAAAGAAAAAACCGGGGGATTGATCGCGTCCTCCGCGGCCCGGTCCGTTTTTGCTACCAACCATTTTCCCTTAAAGGCACTGGCACACACGGCAAACCACTCCATTCACCAACATATGGTCCGCCATGGCGTGGATCTTACCCGGAAAGAAAACCTGTGGAGTACCAGCGCGGCCGTGGTCCGGATCCGGGACAATACCCTGGAATGGGTGCAGACCGGCGATGCCCAGATCATTCTGATTTATCACGACAACACCCACGAAGTGGTGGTGGACCGGGAAGATCATGATTACGACACCCTGTGCCTGTGGCCGGCCCGGAAAAAAACCGGTACATCCGGCACGGACACAAGGATTTGTGAACAGATCCGAAAAAAACGGGCCGAGATGAACCTGACTTATGGGGTGTTGAACGGGGAGCCCCATGCCATGGATTTCCTCCTTCACGGCCGTAAATCCCTGGATCAGGTCAACACCGTGCTGCTGTTCACGGACGGCCTGTCCATTCCATCGGAAAAACCGGCAAAAAAGAAAAATTTCACGCCCCTGGTCACCCTGTACCGGGACCTGGGTCTGTCAGGCCTGAAACACCGGATCCGGCAGATTGAAAAAACCGACCCGGAATGCCGCCGATTTCCCAGGTTCAAGACCCACGACGATATTGCCGCCATTGCTGTTCAAGACCTTTCACCCGCCGGACATCCCAAGGAACTCTGAGAATGAAACAGGCCCTGTTCAAAAAAATTCAGCAGATCACGGAACAAAACCTGATGGACATCGAAGCCCATAAGGAAAAAGGTAACCATGTCATCGGATTTTACTGCCTGTACGGCCCCACTGAGCTGGCCGTGGCAGCGGATGCCATTCCGCTGCCGTTGTGCGGCACCCGCCAGGACCCCATTGATGCGGCCGAAGAGGTGTTACCCAGAAACCTGTGTCCGCTGATCAAAAGCAGCTATGGATTTGCCGCCACAGACACCTGCCCCTTTTTCAGGTTTTCGGACATGATTGTGGCGGATACCACGTGTGACGGGAAAAAAAAGATGTTTGAGATCATGTCCGACCTCAAACCGGTCCACGTATTGCAGCTGCCGCAGAATCAGGTTCCTGCCCTGTCCCTTGGACCCTGGAAAGCGGAAATCGAAACCCTGATCACGGTACTTGAAAACCGGACCAGCCGTCAGATCACGCCGGAAAAAATCTCTGCCGCCATCCGCCTGATGAACCGGGAACGACAGGCAAAAAAACGGCTCATGGACATCACCAGAGCCAACCCTTCTCCGTTGACGGGCATGGAACTGGTTGAAATCCTGTTCAAAACCGGATTCTTTGCCGACAAGGAAAAAGGGATCTCCCTGATGGATGAAATTTCAGATGTCTGTCTGACACTGATTGAACAAAACCAGAGTCCCTACACAAACACCACCCCCCGGATTCTGCTGACCGGCGTGCCTGTCGGGCTCGGGTCGGACAAGGTGGTGAAAATCCTGGAACAGTGCGGTGCCAATGTCGTGGCCCTTGAAAACTGCAGCGGATACAAGCAGGCTTTTCAGGTGGATGACACCATCGACCCGGTCACGGCCCTGGCCGATCAGTATCTGGCCATTCCCTGTTCCGTCATGAGTCCCAACCCGGGCCGTATGGAAATGCTCAAAGAAATGATCCCGGCATTTTCCGTTGACGGCGTGGTGGACCTGACCTGGCAGGCCTGCCACACATACAATATCGAATCCTTTCATATATCCCGCCTGGTTCAGGAGGACTTCAACCTGCCGTTCCTGCACATTGAAACCGATTATTCCGAATCAGACACGGAGCAGCTCCGGGTCCGGATTCAGGCCTTCATTGAGATGATATAAAAATTTTTCGCCGTATTCGCAGTATTCGCCGCAAAGGAGATATCATGACCGAAAAAACAGACATACACATCCATCCGGATATGACCATTTTGGATGTCGTATCCGCCCATCCGGACACGATTGCCGTGTTCAAATCCTTTGATGAACAGGCCGGCGAATGTATCTGCTGTACCTCTCTGTTCATGACGATCCGGGATGTGGCAAAAAAATACGACTTCAATCTGCCGCAATTTCTTTCAACCCTTGAAAAAGCAATTTAATGATGTTCATACATAGGCGCTTATCGAAGAATCCGGCTCAAAAACTGCCGGGTCCGGTCATGCCGGGGATTGTCGAAAAATGATGCAGTATCGGCATGTTCCAGTATCCGGCCTTTGTCCATGAAAATGATCTCATCGGCCACTTCTTTGGCAAAGCCCATCTCATGGGTCACCAGCGCCATTGTCATGCCTTCTTTCGCCAGATCCGTCATGACATCGAGGACTTCCTGAATCATTTCCGGATCCAGGGCGGATGTGGGTTCATCAAACAGCATCAGTTTCGGTTCCATGGCCAGGGCCCGGGCAATGGCCACCCGCTGCTGCTGCCCGCCTGAAAGCTCACCCGGATAATTGGCGGCATGTTCCAGGATGCCGACCCGTTCCAGGAGACTCCGGGCATGGGTTTCCGCGTCAGCAAGGGATTTTTTGCGCACCCTGACCGGGGCCAATGTGATATTCTGAAGAACCGTCATATGGGGATACAGCTCAAAATGCTGAAATACCATGCCGATGCCGGCCCTCAGTTCATGGATATCGGTTTGTTTTGCCAGTACGGAAATTCCATCCACAAGAATCCGGCCTTCCTGGAACCGTTCCAGCCCATTGATACATCGCAGAAGCGAACTTTTCCCGGATCCGCTGGGACCGCAGATCACCACTTTCCGACCATGACCGATGCGGACATCAATATTGAAAAGCACTCTGGTTTGTTTGGAATACCAGAGGCTGACATTTTCGATTTCGATCATCGAACCTTCCTTTCCCGGTTTTTGCGCTCCAGCCGTTTGCCGGTGAAAGTACCGGCAGAGCATAAGATAAAATATACCAGACCCGCAAACAGATAGAGTTCCAGGGACCGGGCTTCCCTGGCATCCACCAGATTTACCCGGCGCAGAAACTCACGCAGCCCGATGACATAGGCCAGAGAGGTATCCTGGAAAATGACCACGCTGTGCGTTACCAGGGAGGGCACCATGGTCCGCAGGGCCTGGGGCAGGATAACATGTCTCAACGTTTGAACGCCGGTCATGCCGCTGGACAGTCCCGCCATCCGCTGGCCCCTGGAGACGGATTGAATACCGGCCCGGACAATTTCGGAAAAATAGGCGGCTTCATATACAATGAACGCGATGACGGCCGCGGCAAATTCATTGAGATTGCGGCCCGTGATGACCGGGATGAGAAAATAAAGCCAGAAAATGACCAGCAGCAGCGGAAGTCCCCGAAAAAAATGAACATAGCCACTGACAGGATAATACAGCCATGGCTGCCGGGACAATCGGGCAGCCCCCAGAAGAATGCCTAAGACAAGCCCGCCGCCGATGGCAAAAACGGCAAGCTGTACGGTAAGATACAGCCCCCCGAAAATAAATGGGGCATTTCTGACAATGACATCCACATCCATGACCGATCATCCCGCCTTTCGGATCTGGCCGGGGATGTAAACCCGTTTTTCCACCTGCCCCATGACGGCAATCACTATCCAGGCGATGGTCAGATACACTAGGCTGGCAGCCGTCGTGGTTTCCAGGCCATGCCAGGTAAAAGAATCAATATAATAGGCCGTGTGGGTGATTTCCATGACACCGATGGTCATGGTCAATGCGGAGTTTTTGAAACAGGTGAGAAATTCTGTGGTAATGGTGGGCAGGATCAGCCGGAATCCATAGGGGATAATGACCCACCGGTACACCTGGAAGGTCCGAAGCCCCGAGGCATATGCGGCCCGATACTGATCTGCGGGGATGGAAGAAAAACCGGACCGGAACTGTTCTGCCACCCGTGACGCCGTGTACATCCCGAGTCCGGCCACTCCGGCCCAATACGCATAATTCGGCACCTTGTCGTACAACCACTGCTGTCCGGATACCGGCAGAATCAAGGGCGCTGCATAGTACCAGAAAAAAAGATGCACCAGAAACGGGGTGTTGCGAAATACCTGAACATAGACTGCGCCTGCAATCCGGCCCGGAACCCATGGCTGGGTCCGCAACACCCCGATCAAAATGCCCAGGACAAGGGCCAGGCCCCAGGCAATGAGAGACAGGTGGACGGTGGTAAAAATACCCTGTATCATCATCTGCCCATAGGGGGCCCGCCAGAGGACACTCCAGTCAAAATTATAGTTCAACAATCCCATATCCGTCCCACCGTCCTGTCAATTTCAGTGTATCAGTCCGGAAAACTCAAGGCTTTGAGCAATGCCTTGTATTCGTCGCCCATTTCCAGAGGTACCTCGCCATCCGGGCCGAACCATTTGTCATAAATTTCCATGAACTTTCCGCTTTTGATAATCTGAACCAGGGTTTCATTGATAAAATCACGCCATTCCCCCTGATTTTCCGGCAAAAGCAGCCCATACGGTTCATAGGTCAGATACCGGCCCGCAATTTCCCAGTCATCAGGTTTTTCTGCCTTGGCTTTCATACCGGCCAGGATGCTGGCATCCGTGAAATAGGCATGAATTTTTCCCTGCTGCAGGGCCAGAAAACCCTTGTTGTGTTCTTCAAAAAGCATTTTCCGGCATTCCGGTTCGATCAGTCCCTGGGCAATGGCCCTGTCAAGGCCTTTGATATTTGCGGTGGAGCCGCTGCCCATACCGACCCGTTTTCCGGCAAGATCCGGAAAATCCCTGACCGGGCTGTCTTTGGGGACCAGCAGCCGGGTGCCGGTCAAAAAATAGGGCAGACTGAAGTCGATCACTTTTTCCCGTTCCAGGGTAATGGTTGTGGAACCGATACCGATGTCCACCGTACCATTGACCACCAGAGGAATCCGGGTCTTCGGATTCATGGGCTTTTTCACCAGTTCGACGCTTTTGCCCAATTTTTTCTCCAAGGCCTGATGGATTTCATACCCCAGGTCCAGACCGAACCCGATCCATTCCCCTTTCTGATTCATATACCCGAAAGGAACGGACCCTTCCCGGAAGGCCATGGTGACCACACCGGTCCGTTCAATCTTTTCAAGAATGGGTTCAGCCACGGCCGAACCGGCAAACACGGTTGCAGTCAGAAACAAAATAATACCAAGGGCCAGTCGTTTTTTTACTCGCATACACAATTCTCCTGTTTTTAACATGGTTATGGGGTTAACTTCGGGTTATTCCTCCAGAACCCTTTCATATTGATTTTTTAGTAGGTCATTTAAGCATCAGTCTGTTGTTCAATTTCCGGGTCGGTCAAAACACGCATATCATTTTTTCTTCGGGTAAATTTGATTGAATCCAGGTACTCAAAAACAGGTATTCCCACCGTTCTTCCATACCCAAGCAGTTCCTTGCCGTCTTCGATCGTAAGACCGCCTTTTAATCTGATCAAATTTTTTACTCTTTCTTTGATAACCGCCATGGCATCGTGGGTTATAAACCGCCTGTTGTTGAGTCGAATCAGCCTTTTTTGGGTGTGCAGATAGTCAAGCACCCGCTGAACTTCATTCAGGCTGCATGTCATCTTATGTAACGTCCAGAATGTATGGGCGCTGAAGGGCACCAGCCAGGAAGTTTGTGCATAATCCTCCAACAGAACGATGAGCTTTTCCCTGTCGTTTGAAAGATTGGCTGTATAATTCGGAACCTGAAATCCACCCCCGCTTTTGATGATTTTCTTTTCATTCAACAGCTCGGCAATCATTCTTTGAAACGGGGCATCGTTGAGCCGGGGTGACAACCTGTCTTTTATCTCTTCATAGCTCGCCTTCACTTTTAAAGGATTCTCCGTCAGAATCTTTTTTACGACCGGCGGCACCTGTTTTTTCAACGCCTGATATTGTTTTTTTTCGAAAAAACCCTGACCCTCAAATAAAAGAATTTCACCGCTTCTCACGCCTTTCAGAATTTCTTTTTCAATTGCCGCCTCACCAACAAAGAAATATCTGGCCAGTTTTTTGGATGTCATCAGGGTCGAGGGATTTAATTTGAAAATATGCGTGACAAACGCCCTGATGTCATTTTCGTGGACCGCCTTCATGAGTGAACAGGTGGCACCAGCGTTATTGCGTCTGATTTTCTCCCGGCATATCTGAAGAACCCTGCCGCCACCGATAACGGTCTGAATATTGAGAATGCCGATGACAAAAGGATCGCCAGGCAGCGCGGGAACGGATTTCATCAACCTGACCTGTGCAAATCCTTTCTCGCCCGGATAAAGATGTTCCTGTTCCATGAAAACGATCATGGCATTTGTCACGGAAGTGCCATGATAGAGTTTTACCCGCTGCCGGTTTTTAACCGGTTTTCCGGCATTTTCAAGCAGCCTGATTTCCACATTCAAAAGATAGGTTGGATGGACCGCGGCCGGCACTGAAAGGACCATGCCCCTTTTTACGTCTTTAACCGGAACCTTGGGGATGTTGATGCCGACACGCTGCCCGGCAACAGCTTCATCGGCTTTATCATGGTGCATCTCCAGTAAACGGGCCCTGGTTTCAATACCAGCCGGCAAAAGATGAAGGGTATCTCCCTGATTCAGTGTTCCTGACTGTATGGTTCCGGTTACCACAGTTCCGATACCGGCAAAACTTTTGACCTGATCGATCCATAAACGGAACGGCAGCGATGATTCCTTGATCTGGATTTCTCTCGCGGTTTCCATGATACATTTTTCAATTTCACGAAGCCCTTTTTTATCGATCGCCGAAAACGGAATAATTGGCTTTTCATCTAAAAAGGTACCTTCCAATGCCTCTCTGATTTCAAGTTCCGCCAGATATAAAATCTCGTCATCCGCAAGATCGCATTTGCTCAAGACGATAAATCCGTTTTTAACTTCAAAGAAATTGAGGATGTGAAGATGTGCCAGTGTTTGCGGCATCAGTCCGTCATCTGCGGCGACAACCAGTATCGCCATGTCCACGCCGCTCAATCCACGGATGGTATTTTTTAAAAAATCCGTGTGACCCGGTACATCCACGAATGCCATCTGCATATTGGAACCATTGGACTTAAACTGCGCGATGCCCGACTCGATGGATAATCCCCGCCGTTTTTCTTCCTGAAGACGATCCGTATCCGTCCCGGTCAGACATTTTACAAGGGATGTCTTGCCATGATCCACGTGCCCGGCAATCCCTATTGTGACATACTTTTCAACCATTTATTGTTTTCAATGCGCCCTGATTTGTTTATGGAGGGGGCAAGGGGAATCGAACCTCCTCCCGGTTTTGCAGACCGGGCCAACGGGTTTGAAGCCCGCGGGGCGCCCAGCACCATTGCCCCCAAACTTTGGTTGCTATTGCGGTTTATCCTCATTCATCTTCGGCTTTCACGTGTTCATTGTTTGAACTCCTTGCTCAGAGAACGAAAGAGCCTGAGCCAGCACATAAGCCGCCTGAAGATAGGAGGTGGGGCACAAGGGAAAGCACTCCTTGCAGTCATTGCAGTATTGGGCCGCAATTTCCGGTACAAAGCTGATCTCTTTGTTGATGCCCCGGTCCACGAATCCGATGGCATTTTTCCGGGCCACTTCCGCACAATACCGCACGCACAGGCCGCAGTGGATGCAAAAAGAAGGATCGCTTTCATACCGGTTGGGGTCTGCCCCGTAAACTTTTGCCAGTTCTACCAACTGAGGCGCATCCGGTGCATGGGCCATGAGCAGCTCAAGAATGGTTTTACGCAGCCGGTCCACTTTTTCAGACCGGGTTCTGACGATGATGCCGCCGGCTGCCGGGAATACGCAGGACACCACATACTTGGTCCAGCCCCGGTCCTCCACTTCAACGATACACAGCCGGCAGCCGCCGAACGGCTCCAGTTTTTCATGATGGCACAAAGTGGGGATATAGATCCCATGTTTCCGGGCCACTTCCAGAACAGTCATGCCCGGAACTGCTGTCACGGTCTGTCCATCGATTTCAAATTGTATGTCACCCATGATGGCCTATCCTTTCTCTTTAATCTTTTTCCGGATGGTGCGCTCTTCTTCGGGCACGGGGTCCGGCACGGGGTCTCCCGACAGTTTGACCACGGAAGAAAATTTCGGCGGACACACCTCAAAACAGGTGCCGCACCGGGTGCATTTATCCTGATCAATGATGTGGATCAGGTTCTTGTCTCCGTTTATGGCATCAGCCGGGCACTGCTTGCGGCAGGTGCCGCAGCCTGTGCATCTGTCCGGATCAATGTAAAAATTGATCAATTCCTTGCAGGCCAGGGCCGGACATTTTTTGTCGTTAATATGGGCCTCATATTCTTCTCTGAAATATTTCAACGTACTTAAAAACGGATTGGGCGCACTTTTTCCCAGGGCGCACAAGGACGCTTCCACGGCGGTTTCCGCCAGTTCCTCCAGCAGTTCGATATCGCCTTGTTTACCCTTGCCTTTGGTGATATTGGTCAAAATCCGGTGCATCTGGCGCAGCCCTTCTCTGCAGGGCACACACTTGCCGCAGGATTCATCCGTGAGAAACGCGATGAAATATCTGGCCACATCCACCATACAGGTGTCTTCGTCCATGACGATCATGCCGCCGGACCCCATCATGGACCCGGCCTTGGTCAGTTCGTCAAATCCCACCTGCAGATCCAGCAGATGTTCGGGAATACAGCCGCCGGAAGGTCCGCCCGTCTGAACGGCCTTGAATTTCTTGTTGTTGGGGATCCCGCCGCCGATATCATAGATGATTTCCCGTAATGTCATGCCCATGGGCACTTCCACCAGACCGGTGTTGGTGATTTTTCCCACCAGGGAAAAGATCTTGGTGCCTTTGGAGCTGTCCGTGCCCACGGAGGTGAACCAGTCCGCTCCTTTGTCGATGATCAAGGGGATGTTGGCCCAGGTTTCCACGTTGTTCAAAACCGACGGCCGTTCCCACAATCCTTTGACATTGGACCGGACATACTTGGGCCGGGGTTCTCCGGCCTTGCCTTCCAGAGACGTCATCAGGGCCGTGGATTCTCCGCACACAAACGCCCCGGCCCCCTGGTGCACGATCACCTTGAAGTCAAAGCCGGACCCCAGAATGTTCTCTCCCAAAAGCCCGTAATGTTCCGCCTGCTGGATGGCCAGATGAATGTTTTTCACGGCCAGCGGATATTCCTGTCGCACATAAAAATACCCTTCATGGGCGCCGACGGCATATCCGCCTAAAATCAGTCCTTCCAGGATGGAATGGGGATTGCCCTCCAGAAGGGCCCGGTCCATGAACGCGCCGGGATCACCTTCATCCGCATTCACGATCACATATTTGATGGGCTCTTTTGCATTTCTGGAACCTTCCCATTTTCGGCCGGCCGGAAACCCGGCCCCGCCCCGGCCCCGGATATTGGATTTTTTCACCTCTTCCAGTACTTCCAGATCGGTCATCTGCCCCAGGGCCTTGGCCAGGGCCGCATATCCGCCCAAAGCCAGGTAATCTTCAATGCGTTTGGAATCGATTTTGATGTTGTTGCATAACACCGTGCGCTGCTGGGACCGGTAAAACGGAATATCCGATTCTTTGACGGCCCGCTTTCCTGTGGCAGGATCCTTAAAGCACAACAGTTCCACCACCTGTTTGTTTTTAATGGTCTGTGCCACGATCTCGGGCACATCTTTGGCCTGCACCTGAAGATAACAGATCTCTTCGGGATAGATCACCACCACGGGGCCCTGTTCACAGAATCCCGGGCATCCCGTTCCTTTGGTGGACACTGTGGCGGACAACCCTTTTGCCTCGATCTCCTTTTCAAATGCGGCAATGACTTCATCCGCACCCGATGCCACACACCCGGCTCCCGCACAAATGGACACACAGGGGCTGTCAGGATCTCTTCGGGACAATATCTCCTGCCGAAAACTTTCCAACGCTTCCGGCGTTTCTAACCGTGCCATAATTTTCCCCTATTCATATGTTTTCAAGGCTTTGGACGCCTTGACCGGTGACATTTTTCCATGAACCTTGCCGTCCACTTCCATCACAGGCCCCAGGGCGCAGCACCCCAGACAGTTGACCGTCTCCAGGCTGAATTTCAGATCCAGATCCGTCTCTCCGGGCTTGATACCCGTGGCTTCCTCCACCGTGTCCAGAATCCTTGTGGCGCCCCTGACATGACAGGCCGTGCCCACACAGATATGCACTTTGTGCCGTCCTTTGGGCACCAGACTGAATGCCTTGTAAAATGTGGCAATATGCTGAATCCGGGTCATGGGAACGGACAGTTTTTCACTGACCCGGGCCAGGGCCTGTTTGGAAAGCCAGTTGTTCTCGCTTTGAATGTCCAGCATGATCTGGAGCAGATTGCTGGCCTCGCCATGGTGCTTCTCGATTATCTGATCCACGCTTCTAAGTAACTCATTTGCGTTGCTGCTAAGTTTGATGCCGGGCATTGCCCCGGCGGGTGCGCTTTCTATTTCCATCGGATGCTTCCCGTAAAATTTGGTTGGTTATGCCCCGGCCGGTTCATAGCAGTTGCTGGCTGTATCGTATTTGACCATGCCGTGCCGGGAGGAGGTGATCATATGACGGGAAACCTCAGACGGGTTCAGTCCCAGGTGTCCGGAAATATCACTGGTGGTCAGAGGTTTTTCCTTCAACAGCAGCAGAATCCGGCTCATGATCATTTTATCTGCAATGGTTTTATCAAAGCATTGATCCAGAACATTGCTTTCCAGAAATTGTTGGACACCCGCCTCGGTTCTGTCGGGCAGTCTGAGTTTTTCTCTTTCCACCAGCTTGATGAAGGGGACCAGTTTCATGGCGGCCTTCAGATTCAACACCAGATCTTTTTTATCTATCTCTTCACTGGTGCCCAGCGGCCCGAGTTGACGGATTTTTTGACTGAAATCATTCATCACTTCTGCAAAACGGATGCCTTCACCCGCGGAGACCCATTCCAGTCTCAACCGGTCCGGATTGATTCCGGTATGACCCAGAAGTTTCCGGCACAGCCTGGAGGTGATCAGGGCATCATAATTGCCTTCCGGGTTATAATGGCAGTCATTGAGATGACAGCCGCCTATGAATACGCCGTCTGCGCCGTTTAAAAAGGCTTTGACCAAAAATTTCAGATCGACCCTGCCGGAGCACATGACCCGGATCACCCGAAGATAAGGGGGATACTGAAACCGGGAAACACCGCAGAGATCAGCGCCGCCATAGCAGCACCAGTTACACAGAAATCCGATGATCGTGGGTTTGAAATTAGTTTCCATTTTATATGATCCTTTTGAATTGTCAGATAGTGGGTCTTTTTCAGCAGTCGGCCGGCTCAAGTTCCGGAAATGCCGCATCCAGTTGGTATAAAATCTCCTCGTCCGTATAATGCTTCAGCTGAATTGCTTCTGTGGGGCATTTGGCATTGCATAGGCCGTCCCCTTTGCATAGAACAGGAATGACACGCGCTTTTTTACCTTTCTTCGTCTCATAAAACTCAATGGCGCCGTAGGTACAGGCGGTAATACAGGCCCCGCAGGAAACACACAGGTCTTCATCCACTTCGCATACGGAACCGGACGCGGTAACCGTATCCTGCGAGAGCAGAACCGCTGCCCGGCCTGCAGCCCCACTGGCCTGAGTGACAGCTTCGGAAATGTGCTTGGGATAATGGGCCGTGCCGCACAGAAACACCCCTTCAGCGGCAAAATCTACGGGCCTGAGTTTGACATGGGCCTCCTGGAAAAATCCTTCCGGGCTCAGGGCCACCTTGAATAAACCGGCGATATTATGTGTATCGGGTGCGGGAACAACCGCAGCGGACAGGACCACAAAGTCCGCATCCAGCTCAAGCCGTTTGCCCAGAATTTGATCCGGAACGGTAACGCGTAAGATGTCTCCGCCGTTTTCCCGAACCTTTTCCACTATCGGTTGATCGGTAACGTCATACCGGATAAATTTAACCCCTTTTTCCGATGCGGTTCGGTAATAATCTTCATTGAACCCGTAAGTTCTCATATCCCGGAACAGAATATGGATCCGAATTTCCGGATTGATTTTTGTAAGTGCCAGGGCATTTTTTACGGCATGGGTGCAACAGACCCGGGAGCAGTAGTTTCTCTCTTCATTCCGGCAGCCTACACACTGAATCATGACCAGGCTCTGTGCATCCATGAGTTGAAGATCGCGGCTGGACAATTTTTCTTCAAGCGCCAGCTGGGTCATAACGGAATCATTTTTGCCGTAAAGGTACTCATCGGGTTCATATTCAGCGGCACCAGTTGCAATGATGGCCGCACCATGCTGAATGGTTTTTGTCCGGCCTTCCGTTACCACGGTGGTGGTAAAATTGCCCACATAACCGGAAACCCCCGTGATGACGGCGTCATGGGAAACATGAATGCGTGGATTCTGGTAAACATCCCGGATCAGAGTTTTCACGAATGCCTGGACATCCATACCATCCAATGTGGTATGAATCCGCCGCGCCATACCGCCCAGATCGTTTTCCTTTTCCAGCAGATGAACTGAAAACCCTTGCCTGGCAAGGCTTAACGCACTGGTCATACCGGCGACTCCGCCGCCGACCACCATGGCGGTCTTATTGACCGGCAGATCAAACTCCTGAAGCGGCTCAAGGTTTTTTGTCCGGCCCACCGACATCCGGACCAGATCTTTTGCCTTTTGTGTGGCATCCTCCTTTTCCCTTGAATGCACCCAGGAACAATGTTCCCGGATATTGGCCATATCATAAAGATATTGATTGATCCCGCCTTCCCGGAGCGTATCCCGGAATACCGGCTCATGGGTCCTGGGGGTGCAGGCGGCAACAATCACGCGGTTCAGCCCTTTTTCCCGGATGGTGTCCGTTATCTGCTGGGCGGAATTGGTGGCACATGAGAACAGCTGTTCCTGGGCATGTACCACATGGGGAAGTGTCAGGGCATAATCGACCACGGAAGGGACATCCACGATCCGGCCGATATTGGCGCCGCAGTGACAGACAAATACGCCGATTTTCGGTGTTTCCCCGGAAATATCCCTTTCTTTGGGATAGATCCTTTTTCTGGAAAGCCTGCCCTTTCTAAAGGAAAGAATTTCACTGCACCGGGCGCAGGCCCCGCTGGCGGAAAAAACGGATTCCGGGATATCCATGGGGCCCTGGAAGGCACCGGCGACAAACACGCCCTTCCTGGAGGTTTCCACCGGATTTTCAGGACGGGTGCTGCAGAATCCGTGGGCATTCAGATCAATACCGAATTTTTCTGCCAGCTGCTGATAGCCGGCCGGCGGAACCAGCCCGACAGACAGGACCACCATGTCAAATTCTTCTTCGATAACACCGGCATCCGGTGTGCTGTATCTTAAAGTGATATTTTTTGTCTCAGGGATCTCTCTGCCAACAGACACATAGCTTCGGATGAACCGGATGCCGGGCAGGCTTTCCGCTCTCTGGTAAAACCGTTCAAATCCCTTGCTGTAGGACCGGATATCATTGTGAAAAATGGTACATTCCGCCCCTTCATCATGATCCTTGGTCAGGATCACCTGTTTCTGGGTATAGGTACAGCATACGGCGGAACAATAGCTGTTATGCCCTTGGGTGACCCGCCGTGATCCCACACAGTGAATCCAGGCGATTCTGCGGGGGTGTTTTTTGTCCGAAGCCCGCAGGATCTCGCCGTCATAAGGACCGGTAGCGCACAGGAGGCGTTCATAATCCAGGCTGGTCACCACATTTTCCATGATGCCATAGCCATAGTCGTTTTTAATTGCCGGATCAAAGGTGTCCATCCCTAAAGAAAGAACGACCGCACCGACGTGAAGCGATATTTGTTGCGGTGTCTGGTTAAAATCCAGGGCATCGTTTTTACAGATACCCAGGCAGATGGTACATTTTTCATCTTCCAGAAAGATGCATTTCTCGTCAATATACGGGGTAAGCGGAATCGCCTGGGCAAAATACATATGGACGGCTTTGTTCCGGGATATATTCTGGTTGAACGGGTCCGGTATGGTCACCGGGCAGTATTCCGCACAACTGGTGCAGCCCGTGCACTTATCCTCATCCACATATCTCGGCCGTTTTTCAACGGTCACTGTAAAATCGCCGGCCTGTCCCTGAACGGATGCCACTTCGGTCATGGTCAGAATCTCGATATTGGGATGCCGGCTGCATTCCAGAAACTTGGGAGATTCAATGCACATGGAACAGTCATTGGTGGGAAAGGTTTTGTCCAGCTGGGCCATTTTACCGCCGATGGTCGGGGATTTTTCCACCAGATAAACTTTAAATCCAGCCGTTGCCAGATCAAGGGATGCCTGGATACCGCTGATCCCGCCGCCGACCACCAGTACGTCACCGATTTTTTTTTCAAAAGGTTTGTTTTCCACAGTTCTACCATCCTTTTCAAAGCGCTATAAAAACAAAGCAATTACATGTCAGGCCTTGGATAAAGCCCGCTTTTTTCAACTATTTCCGGCACTTTTTCTTCCCATTCAATGGCCATGATGTGAAACCCCGCGATTCCGGGCACTTCCTTGAGTTCCTGGATATGCTCCACGCAGATCTGGATGCCTTCCTGGGCCTGGTGCTTTTTTTCCACGCCCGCCAGCCGCTGGATAATTTCATCGGGCACATCCATGCCCGGCACCTTGTTTTTCATGTACTTGGCCATACCCACGGACTTCATGGGCGTCATGCCGGCCATGATAAAAACCTTTTCCGTCAATCCCCGGTCAGAAGCCCTGCGCATCCACTCCTTGAATTTGTCGATATTGTAGATGCACTGGGTCTGGATGAATTCGGCTCCGCAGGCGATTTTTTTGGCCAGGCGCGGTATCCGGATCTCAAAGGGATCGGCAAAAGGGTTGGCTGCCGCCCCCACAAAAATTTTCGGGGGCCGCTTGATATCATCACCGCCCAGAAACTTTCCTTCATCCCGCATGTGGCGCACGGTCTGCACCAGCTGCATGGAATCCAAGTCATGGACGTTCTGGCCCCGGGCGCAGTCACCAAAACTCTGGTGGTCTCCGGACAGGCACAGCATGTTGGAAATATCAAAG
The DNA here is from genome assembly GCF_000421285.1 of Desulfotignum balticum DSM 7044. Lineage (GTDB taxonomy): Bacteria > Desulfobacterota > Desulfobacteria > Desulfobacterales > Desulfobacteraceae > Desulfotignum > Desulfotignum balticum. The sequence continues at coordinate 522,209 of NZ_ATWO01000001.1, read as the reverse complement.
GAAGCCGCTCCCAGGATATCGCTCTGCAACGCCACCCGGTTTCTATCCCTTGTCACCATCTGGAGCACCGGTTCTATGCCCAGCAGCTTGAGGTGGATGCAGGCGGCCAGAGAAGACATGCGGGTCATGGCGGTCTGGTTGTCCGTGACATTCACTGCATCCACATAATCTTTGATAAGCAGACCTTTTTTTGTAACCTCTTCCGCATCACTGCCCCTGGGAGGCCCGCACTCTGAAGTAACCCCTAAGTGCCCTGCCTTTAAAATGCGCTCCAGTCTGCTGCTGCTAACATATTTGCTCATATCTTCACATCCTCCCTGGTTACGGTTCTGGGGCCGCCGGCCCGGTCTTTGGACCAGTCTTTCACAGGGGCGACGGCCTCATAATCATCCATTTTATCCAGGGCTTTGAGCCGGTCGATGATCAGCTGCCACGCACAATCGGTGTCTTTGGAGATCTCACACTTGCCGTTTGTGGACCCGCCGCAGGGACCGTTCAGCACCCGTTTGGCGCACCGGGACACCGGACAGATGCCGCCGGTGCGGGCCAGTACACAGGACCCGCAGGCCTGGCACCGCTCGGTCCATAGACCTCTGTCCTCGTTGGCCCCCAGACAGACGGTGTTGACCCCGGGCAGCAGCGGCATGGTGAGGTATTTTTCTGCGGCAAACTGCACCCCCACCCCGCAGGCCAGGGATACAATGGCATCATAGTCATCCACCATGTTTCTGATCTCTTCTAAGTACTCATGGTCGCACTGGCGCTCCAGGGTGTGTTCGCCAATGGTTTTCTCAATGCCCTGGGACAGGCAGAAGATCCTGAGTGCCGAAGCCAGTACTTCCACCTCTTTTTTGCCCCCTGCCTCGCACACGGTAACACATTCGTTGCACCCCAGAATCAGGATGCGGGAATAGGGCGTTATCTCCTGTATGATCTCTTCGATGGGTTTTTTGCTGGCAATAATCATGGGTCATTCCTCTGGTTGTTGGATTATCTCACACCCGTTGTTCCGGTTTTCAGGCGGCATCTCTGGATTTCTTCCCGGCGGCCGCCACAGGGCTGGGTCCCAGTTGACGGATGCGGTCGGTCATTTGTGCGGTGATTTCAGCAAATTTTGGCCCCATGGCGGATGACAGGTTGAACATGGCCACCCGGTCCGGTTCCATGCCGATCTGTGCCAGGATGCGGCGGACCGCTTCCACCCGGCTTCTGGCCTTGAAATTGCCCTGGAGAAAATGGCACTCCCCCTCCAGGCATCCGGCGATCATGACCCCGTCCGCACCATCCTCCAGTGATTTAAGGATATGGATCATATCAATGCGGCCGGTGCAGGGCACCTGGATGATCTTGACACTGGCCGGATAGGAGATTCGCATGGATCCGGCCAGGTCGGCGGCGGCATAGGCACAAAATTTACAGCAGAAACCGATGATTCTGGGTTCAAACGCCTCTTTCGTTGATGTATCCTGCATAACAGCCTCCTTTTTTTAATGTCAGGCAAACAGGGCATGGGACTTTTCGGTAAGCTGCCGGTCTGTAAAATGGTGCAGGGTCAGTATCTTGGCCGGGCATTCCGCCGCGCATATCCCGCACCCGTGACACAGGGCCGGATCGATCCAGGCATGGCCCTCTTTGATCCGGGGAACGTCATAGGGGCAGTTCCGCACACAGACCAGGCACCGGGCGCATTGTTCCGGATGGATATTTTCCGCCACCACCCCGCCCACCAGTATGTGGTCCCGGGAAAGAATCACCGAAGCCCTTGCCACGGCCGCCTGGGCCTGGGCAATGGTTTCATCCAGGGATTTGGGGTAATGGGCCAGGCCGGCCAGAAAAATGCCGTCGGACGAAAAATCAACCGGCCGCAGCTTGGCATGGGCCTCGTTCAAAAACCCGTCCGCATTCACCGGCACCTTGAACAGCTCGAACAGCTCCCTGTTTTCATGGGGCAGCACCGCCGAAGCCAGCACCACGGCATCCGCAGATATGGCCACATCCATCTTGAGAATCCGCTCTTTCACCGTGACCTGAAGGCTCAGGTCTTTGGATGACGAATCCAGCCCCTCCGGGGTGGTGACCCTGGGGGGTGCCTCCGGTTCATACCGGATGAACAGGATCCCTTTTTTCCGGGCCTCGGTGTACAGGTCTTCTTTCAGGCCATAGGTCCGGATATCCCGGTACAGAATATAGATATCCATATCCGGATGCTCCTGTTTGAGCATCAGGGCTTTTTTAATACTCACTGTGCAGCAGATCCGGGAACAGTAGGGGCGCTGGTCGTTTCTGGATCCCACGCACTGGATAAACACCACGGTTTTGGCCCCATGGATCCCATGGCCCGGTTCTGTCATGGCCCGGTTCAGATCCAGGTGGGTATATACCCGGGGGTGACGGCCGTATGCATATTCATCGGGCACCGACTCTTTCCCGCCGGTGGCCAGGATCGTGGCCCCGTGCCGGACCGTGACCGCGACCGGTTTGCCGTCATCGGCCCGGGTCATGATCCGGGTGGTAAAATTGCCCAGGACCCCGGCAGTCTCCACCACCTCGCTGTTTTTGTATATCCGGACCCGGTCATGGCTTGACAGGGTTTCCGCCAGGTCCGAGACAAACGGCGGTACCGGTTCTCCCTGTACCGTTGTCAGCAGGTGCCCGGCCACGCCCCCCAGGGTGTCTTCCCGCTCAACCAGGGTCACGGGATATCCCTGGCAGGCGGCTGACAGGGCCGCGGTCATGCCCGCCACCCCGCCGCCCACCACCAGCAGGGATCTTTCGACATTCAGGGGAATCTGGTAAAGGGGCTGGGCACAATTGGCCCTGGCCACGGCCATGGCCACCAGGTCTTTGGCCTTGGCCGTGGCCTGGTCCGGGTTGTTCATATGCACCCAGGTGTTCTGGTCCCGGATATTGGCCATCTCAAACAGATACTTGTTCAATCCCGCCTCCCGGATGGTTTCCTGGAACAACGGTTCATGGGTCCGGGGGGAGCAGGACGCCACCACTACCCGGTTGATGCCGTGCTCGGCAATCACCGCTTTCATCTTGTCCTGGGTGTCCTGGGAACAGGTGAAAAGATTGTCCTCCACATGCACCACATGGGGCAGGGTCCGGGCAAATTCGCGCACCGCCGGCACATCCGCCACCCCGCCGATGTTGATGCCGCAGTTGCACACAAACACCCCCACCCGGGGCAGCTGACCGGAAAAATCCTGCTCCGGCGGCAGTTCCCGGGTCCGGGTCAGGCTGCCCCGGGCCGGTGCCAGGTCAGCGGCCGCACCGGCGGCCGCAGCCGAAGCCTCCATCACGGACTGGGGAATGTCCTTGGGTCCCTGGAACACCCCGCAGACAAAAATACCGCTGCGGCTGGTGGCCACAGGAGACAGGTCGGATGTACGAGCAAACCCGTGGGCATTGACATCGATCCCCAGATTTTCCGCCAGTTCACGGGTCTGTTCCGTGGTTTCAAGGCCCACGGAAAGTACCACCATATCGAATGTTTCCGTCTCAAGGCCCCCCTCTTCTGTCATATATTTCAACACCGGATTCTGATCTGCATCGCATTCCACAGTATGGACCCGGGACCGGATGAACCGGACCCCTTTTTCCTGTTCCGCCCGCTGGTAATAGCGCTCGAATTCCTTGCCGTGGGTCCGCATATCCATGAAAAATACGGCCGTATCCAGAGGCCGGGGACTATGTTCCTTGGCAATAACGGTCTGTTTGGCGGCGATCATGCAGCATACCGAGGAACAATACCCGTGACTGCACGGGTTTTCGTCCCTGGACCCCACACACTGGAGCCAGGCGATCTTTTGAGGTTCCCGAAGGTCCGAGGGCCGCACCAGATGTCCCTGGAACGGTCCGGATGCAGACAGAATCCGTTCAAATTCCAGGGAGGTGACCACATTGGGGTTGCCCGTATAGTTGAGATGGGCCAGTGCAGACGGATCAAACGCCTTGAATCCCGGTGCCAGGATCACTGCCCCCACATCCAGAGAAACGGTCCGGGTGGCCATGGTATGGTCCACCGCCCCGGCCAGACAGGCGTCCACACACTGGTAGCACTCGGAGCAAATGCCGCAGGACAGACACCGGGCCGCTTCCCGGTCGATCAATTCTTTGGCCAGGGCCCGGGTCACCTCCTTGAAATTGCCCTCTCTTTGTGCCACGGGCAGTTTTTCCGGCGTGATCCGCTGGATCTGCGGCACATTGTCTATTTCCGGTTTTTCAAAATCCCAGGATTTTTCACGGCCTTCGGCCAAATCCAGGCCGTTGATAAACCGGTGAATGCTTTCCGCCGCAGTCTTTCCCGATGCCACTGCATCCACCACGGATTTGGGACCGTAAAATGCATCCCCGCCGGCAAACACCCATTCAACAGGGGTCTGCAGGGTCACCGGGTCCGCTTCATACCCGCCCGGCAGGGTCAGGGCGATGCCCTGGTCTTTGGCAAATTCAGTCTCTCCCATCTGGCCGATGGCCACGATCACGGTATCTGCTTCATGGGTGATCAGCCGGCAGTCATCGTACCGGGGATTGAACCGGCCGTTTTCGTCAAATACCGATGTGCATTCCTGGAAGGAGACTTCCGTGACCTTACCGTCCTCATCACCGTAGAACCGCAACGGCCCCTTGCTGTTCACGATATTGACCTTTTCCTCCAGGGCCTCTTCGATCTCATAATCCCAGGCCGGCATCTCTTCTCTTTTTTCCAGGCACACCATGGTGACATCGTCGGATCCCAGGCGCCGGGCGGTGAGTGCCACATCCACGGCCACGTTGCCACCGCCGATGACAATGGTTTTGCCGGACAGTTTGTCCGCCCTGCCCATGGCAGCATCCCGCAGAAATGTGGTGCCGGCCAGAACCCCTTTCAGGTCTTCTCCTTGGACACCCAGAGAACGGGAACCGTGCAGGCCCGTGGCCATGAACACCGATGCAAATCCGTCTTTTTTCAGGCTGTCCAGGGTGATGTCCGTGCCGAATGCCACCCCGGTCTTGATCGTAACCCCCAGGGCTTCGATCACGGCAATCTCTTTTTCCAGTTCCGCTTTCGGCAGCCGGTATTCTGGAATACCCACCGCCATCATGCCGCCTTTTACCGGCAGTTTTTCATACACCGTCACCCCGTAACCCTTCTGGGCCAGGTAATAGGCTGCCGTAAGTCCGGCCGGGCCGGATCCAATAATGGCCACTTTTTCTTCTCTTTTTTCTGCAATTTCCGGAATCCAGGGAGATTGTTGTTCAAAATCCAGGTCTGCCAGAAACCGGTGCAGATACTGGATGGCCAGGGGCTGGTCTGCATCGCCTCTGGTGCACACCGCTTCACAGGGATGGTGACAGACCCGGCCGCAGGCCCCGGGAAACGGATGTTCCTGCTTGAACAGCTTCAGCGCTTCCGCATATTTTTCCTGCTGCATCAGGGCGATGAACCCCTGGATGGACACATGGGCAGGACAGGTGGCTTTGCACGGGGCTACGGACCGTTTGTCGATGGCCCAGGCCCCGGGCATTCCCTGGGGATAGAGTTTATAAATGGCTTTGCGGCTTCCCAGTTCCTGGTCAAACCGGTTGGGAACCGTCACCGGACAAACCTTGGCACACTCGCCGCAGGCCGTGCATTTGTCCAGATCCACAAACCGGGCCTGTTCTTCCAGGGTTACGGAAAACCGGCCAGCCTCACCCATGATGCCGGTCACCCGGCTTCTGGTGTGCAGATCGATGTTCAGATGACGGCCCGCTTCCACCAGTTTGGGAGAGATCACACACATGGCGCAGTCATTGGTGGGAAAGGTCTTGTCCAGCTGGGCCATGACCCCGCCGATCTGGGGTTCCTGTTCCACCAGATGAACCAGAAACCCGGAGTCCGCCAGATCCAGTGCCGCCTGAATCCCGGCGATCCCGCCGCCAACCACCAACACTGCCCCGGTTTTTTCTTTCTGTGTCATTGCCCCTCCTCTTTTAGGTACTAAAAGTTGACATTTCCAACCGTTGGCTTTCTTCATCTTCAAAGATACGTCTGCCGCCGTTGAAAACGGATCGACCCTTTTGTCCGGTCTGGTTTCCCCGGTCAGAACCGAGATGACCTGCCTAGCGGGCCTGCACGCTTCTCACCAGCCCGCTGAACACTTCCCGCAGATCCTTCTGGGAAACCAGGGGCATCCGGTCGCACAGATCTTCCTCCGGGTCTGGAAAGGACAAGGATGCAGGCCCGCTTTGCCGCCGTTTCTTTTGCGTGATCTCATAACAGACCATGGGGACCTCTGTCTGGTGGGGTTTCCCCTTGCTGTTGGTATCCAGCCAGGTGTCACACTGGTCATGGGACCCCACAAAAAGAATGTACAATGACGACTTGTCCTTGAGGCTGATCAGGCGGTACCCTTTTCCCAGGTCATACTTGAACAGCCTTCTGATCCGGGCATCCTTGGTTTTGGACAGACGGCCGGCCCGGGCCATGATGATGCCGTTTTTCAGGGCATCGATAATGGCCTCGGCCCGTTCTGCCGCAATTTTCGGCGCATTGTCCTGTGCCTTCATCTGTTCCAGGATTTTTTCCACTCTGGGATGGATTTGCAGTGTTTCAAGCATGCATGTCCTCCTGTTATGATCCGCAGCACCCACCTCCGGTACCGCAAGAGCTGCATCCCCCGCCTCCCAGTTCCAGGCTGGATGAGATATTAAACCCCATGCCCGTATAATCCACCGTCACGGGCTGGGCCTTTTTCAGTAGCTCGGTTTCCATGATATAATCCACATCGCCCTGGGTGAAGACAGTATCCGCCTCTTTTGGCTGATCCAATGCCATGGCCAGTGATGGTCCCCCGCATCCGGATGTGATAAAAAGCCGGACCGGTGATTTTTCCTTGCCGTCAAAATATTTGGCCACCTCTTTCCGGGCAGCCTGGGTCACAGTAATCATGTGTGTCTCCTTTTTGGTTGATATAAAAGTTTTAAGTGTTCAGTTTTAAGTTTTAAGCGAATGCCTCATTGCTTATATTTTCATCATTTGTTGTGGTGTCTCAGTGCATGCGTGTTATTCCAGCTACTACCGGATCTTTGTCCGGCAGATGAGTTAAAACTCCCCGGGGGTTTTGTTCAGATACGCCAGGGTAAATACCGGCCCGTCCCTGCAGACCAGTTCCTGTCCGATATTGCACCTGCCGCACATGCCGATGCCGCATTTCATCCGGTTTTCCAGGCTCATGAGAATATTTTCGTCCCCGTATCCCAGGTCCGCCAGAACCGGCCGGGTGAATTTGATCATCACCGGGGGACCGCATACGATGGCCACTGAATTGCCGGTACTTTCCGGGGCACATTCGCCTGCCACCGCAGGAACAAATCCGGTGTGATGGGGCCAGTCCGGGTCATCTGTCTCATCCACCGTGATATGCATGTTGATCCCCGGCTGTCTGCACCACTGGTCCAGTTCGTCCTGATACAGCAGCATGCCGGGATTTCTGGCACCGTATACCACATCGATGGTGCCGTATTGGTCCCGGACATCCGGCTGCATCAGGGTAATGATGGTCGACCGCAGGGTGGTAAAGGCGAACCCGCCCCCGATGATCAGCAAATTTTTCTTTGTCATCTGTTCCAGAGGAAACCCGTTTCCCATGGGCCCCCGGATGCCCATGACATCTCCTTGTTTCATGTTATGTAAAAACGTGGTCACTTTGCCGGTTTTGAATACGGTAAATTTGACGATCCCTTTTTCCGACGAGGCGGAAGCGATGCCGATGGGAATTTCCCCCACCCGGGGAACCGAGAGCATGGCAAACTGACCAGACCGGTAGGAAAATGCGGCCTCATCCGCTTGGTGAATGAATGCAAACGTAAAGGTTTTCAGGGACCTGTCCGCGGTTTCGGTTTTGATCTCTTTGATGGTCACCGGATACGGCTCATACGGGTTGTTCATGTCACCGCCTCCAGACGGCTCAAGGCCTGATGAATGGTTCGGATATCGATGCCGGCGGGACATAACCGGATGCACCGGCCGCATCCCACGCACATGGGACCGGCCCCGTATTTGTCGGCAAAATACTTGAGCTTGTGCATAAACCGGTTCCTGAACCGCTGCCACCCTTGCTGGCGGGGGTTGTGGCCGGATGCATGGGCCGAATACAAGGCAGACATGCACGAATCCCATAGTTTGAGGCGGACCCCTTTTTGCCCCCGGGCCTCGTCCTGAATGTCGAAACACCAGCAGGTGGGACACACAAACGTGCAGGTGTTGCAGTTGATGCAGCCGAATGCCAGGGCTTCCCAATCCGCCTGCTCATACAGATCCAGGGTGGAAACAGGGTCCAGGGAGCCGAATTCCCGGGGAGACGTCATTGATTTTTCAGCCCGGGTTTTCAATTCGGCAATGGTTGAGGCAACGGCCGTTTTTTTCTCCGCCGGTATGGGGACCAGCCCGGCGGCCCGGGCAAAGGCCTCACCCTTGTCTGTCAGGATTTTGCCCGCCAGTGCATCTCCAAGGTCCACCAACAGCATATCCAGCCCGGTCTCGTCAAAGGGACCTGTGCCGCAGCTGGTACTGAAATTGGCCGGGTCCGGCTGATTTTCCGCCAGCCCCACCAGGGTGAGGTTCTCAAACCGGGAAAGAAAAAACGGATCTTTGTATTCCGGGGTGTCAAAATTGTATTTCAGCAGGTGCAGGGCTTTGGCATCATAGGGCCGGATTCCTACGGCCGCCTGGGGCGGCAAACCTGCCAGGTCCGGCCCTGTCCAGTCATTCCCGGAAAATGTCAACAGGGGATCGGATGGGGGAAACACCACTGCCTTGGGTGACACCAATGTATGTTGGTAGCTCAGGTCCGGGGTCTGACCGGGTTCCAAGTGTCTGAAAGTGTGACCGTGGAAGGTTTCCACCGGCCCGCTGAGAATATAGGTGTCCTGTGCCCGGGCCATGGCACGGGCCAGTTCGGTTTTTTTGATGATGATCATAGAAGAAAATCCTTCACGCTATAGATAATCCGTTACTTGTGGAAATTTTAGGCATTTTACCGGAAAAAATCATTGGGGTCATTGACCTGGAACCTGTCCAGAACCGGCCGCTGATTCGGATTCAACCCGGCTTCCTCCCCGAAATGATTCACACAGTCCATGATGGTTTTCCGGGTAAAGGACCGGACCCTGATATTCATGGGACAGGCAGCCTCGCACGCCCCGCAGTCCGTACACCGGCCGGCATCATGAAACGCCCGGACCAGGTGATAGGTTGTCACATCCACCGGGTCCGGGGTCTTGCCCACCCACTGGGGCGAAGATTCATCCACAAAACAGGTGGGGCAGTAACACAGGGGACAGGCATCCCGGCAGGCATAACAGCGGATGCAGTCTTTGAGCAGGTGCTGGAAATACGCCTGTTTTTCCCCGGGATCCATTTTCTGGACAGCAACCACATCCGCAAACCGGTCCGGCAGATCCGGTTCCGGCACCTCAGGACCTGCCAGCGCGTCATAGATCACCGGATTGTGCCGGATGCAGGTGACGCAGTTGTCCTGGAGCAGGTCCTGCCGGGACAGGGTATGGGTGGTTCCTTGCGTGGTTTCCACTTCGATCTGTTCCCCCCGGTCGTTCACGCGGATCAGATCCCAACCGCCGGCAGCGGCCCGGAGTTTGTTTTTATCCGCCATGCCGGAACAGGGAACCCCGATGATATACAGATCCTTGCGGTTCACCCGGTTTTCAGTCATCTGAATGACCAGGTTCCGGCTGTCGCATCCCTTGGCCACGATTCCGGTCCGGCCTTTGAGGCCCGGCACGAATGTGGCCAGGTTCATGCGGCAGTTGCAGTTGAACACCAGCTGGTCCGCCTCTTTTGGGTTACGGGCCAGAAAGGGCCGGGTGACGGCAGCCAGGCTTCCCTGGCAGAATCCCACCACCTGGTCCACTTTTTTCTGGGCCAGCAGGTCTTTGGCCATCTGCCGGATCCGGGTTTCCATCTCCTTCATCAGGCCACCTCCGGCAGCTGCTTGACCAGTTTTCCGGCCGGCCCCAGGGCCCGGATATCGGCAATCACCTGTTGGGCCACCTCGGCAAACTTGACCCCCTCGGCCGAGGAGATCCAGGAAAACTGCAGGCGGCCGGGTTCCAGCCCGGTATATTCCAGCAGCTCTTTGAGCAGAACAAATTTGCGCCGGGCATAAAAGTTGCCTTCAATATAATGGCAGTCACCGGGATGGCACCCGGAAATCCAGACGCCGTCCGCACCGCAGCGGATGGCATGGAGCACCATTTTAACGGACACCCGGCCCGAACAGGGGATCCGGATGATTCTCATGTTGGGCGGGTACTGAAACCGGCTCACACCGGCCAGGTCCGCAGCCCCGTAGCTGCACCAGTTGCACAGAAAGGTGATGATTCTGGGTTCGAATTCAGTCATATGCTTAAACTCCGCTTAAAAGGCATGGTCAATCATGGCCATGATCTGTTGTTCTTTATATCCCATCAATTCCACGGCACCGGACCGGCAGGAGGCGGTGCACAGGCCGCATCCCTTGCACAGCACCGGGTTGACCCGGGCCTTTCCCGCATCCCGCCCGTCTGGGATCATTTCAGGGGCGTTATAGGGACACACGGCCACACAAACCCCGCAGCCGCTGCAAACGGCGGTATTTACCTGTGCGGTATTGCCCAGGGTCTTGATTTCATGCTTGGCAAACAGGCGGCTGACACCGGCGGCCGCTGCCTGGGCCTGGGCAATGGATTCATCAATGGGTTTGGGATAATGGGCCAGGCCGCATAAAAACACCCCGTCCACGGCAAAGTTGGAAGGGGCCAGCTTGACATGGGCTTCGGCAAAAAACCCGTCGCTGTCCATGGGCACTTTGAACAGTTTGGCCAGGGCATCCTCTTTCCGGGACACCACTGCCGATGCCAGCACCACCAGGTCCGCCGGAATCCGGACCGGCTGCCGGAGCACATGGTCCATGACCGTTACGGTCAGGCCGTCTTTTTCCCGGGTCACATCCGGTTTGTTGTCTACACTGTACCGGATGAACACCACCCCTTTTTCCCGGGCTTCCTGGTAGAGCCGCTCTTTTTCCCCGTAGGTGCGGATATCCCGGTACAGGATATATACATCCATCTGCGGGTTCATCTCTTTGAGGTGCAGGGCCGATGCAATGGAATGGGTACAGCAGATCCGGGAACAATAGGGCCGGTCCGGCTCCCTGGACCCCACGCACTGGATGAACACGGCGGTTTTTGCCGTGGTCACCAGGTCATCGTTCTGCATGATTTTCTCATCCAGGGAAAGTCCGGTGATCACCCGGGGGGACTTATTGTACAGATATTCATCCGGCTGAAATTCTTTTGCGCCCGTGGCAATCACTACTGCCCCGTGCCGGACGGTGATATCCCCTGCCGGACCGGTGATCCGGGATTCGAAATTGCCCACAAATCCGTTCACCCCGGCCAGGGTACTTTCCAGATGTGTCCGGATCCGGTCATGGTCCAGCACCCGTCTTTGCAGCGCTTCCAGACCGGTCTGCACATCCGCACCCGTGGCGGTCTGCAAAATCCGGTTGGCCTGGCCTCCCAGACAATGTTGTTTTTCCACCAGGGTGACGTCAAATCCCTGATCTGCCATGGACAGGGCCGCACTCATGCCGGAGATCCCGCCCCCCACCACCAGCAGGTCCTTGTCCACGGACAGGCTTTCCTCTTTGAGCGGGGTGAACAGGGCCACCTTGGCCACGGCCATGGCCACACTTTCCATGGCCTTTTTTGTGGCCGCCTCCGGGTCATCCTTGTGGACCCAGGAGTTGTGGTTCCGGATATTCACCATTTCAAACAGATACTTGTTCAATCCGGCCTGGGCCAGGGTCTCCTGGAACAGGGGTTCATGGGTTCTGGGACTGCATGCGGCCACCACCACCCGGTTCAGCCCTTTGTCCCGGATAATGCCGGTGATGATCTCCTGGGCATCCTGGGAACAGGAGTACAGGTTGTCATCGGCAAATGCCACAAACGGCAGGGCAGCGGCAAAATCTCTCACCGCCCCCACATCCACCACACCGCTGATGTTGATGCCGCAGTGACAGACAAACACGCCGATGCGCGGCACCTCGCCGGTCACGTCCCGCTCGGGAACTTTTTCCACGGTTTTTACCAATGTGCCCCGGCTTTTGGAAACGGCCGTACCGGCACACAGGGCCGCAGATCCCGCCTCGATCACGGACTGGGGAATGTCCTTGGGACCCTGGAATGCACCGCACACATAGATGCCGTCCCGGGAGGTGGTGGTGGGGGAAAAAGAATGGGTGTTACAGAAACCGGATGCCGTGAGATCGATGCCGATTTTTTGGGCAAAGGCCCGGGTTTCTGCATCGATCTGCATGCCCACGGACAGTACCACCAGGTCGGCATCGGTCTGGGCCGCTGCGCCGGCCTCGTCGTCGAAATAATCCAGGGTGGGGCAGGGTTTGTCCGGGGCCTGGTACACGGAATGGACCCGGCACCGGACAAACCGGATGCCGTGCTTGTCCCTTGCCTCGTTGAAGCAGGCCTCAAACCCCTTGCCGTGGGTACGCATGTCCATGTAGAAGATGGTGCATGCCAGGGAGGGATCATGTTCCTTGGCAATGATGGCCTGCTTGATGGCGTACATACAGCACACAGACGAACAGTGGGCATTGTCGCACCGGTTGATGTCCCGGGAGCCCACGCATTGCAGCCAGGCGATGTGACGGGGTTCGGCCCCGTCGGACAGCCGGGTGACATGACCTTTTTTCGGACCGGATGCCGACAGCAGCCGTTCAAATTCCAGGGAGGTCACCACATCCTTGAGCTGGTGCCAGCCGTATATCGGCGAATCACCGGGATGGTACGCCTCAAACCCCGGGGCCAGGATCACTGCCCCCACCTGCAGGGTAAGGGTTTTATCGGTATCATTGAAATTGACGGCACCGGCGGGGCACACTTTTTCGCAAATGCCGCACCTGTCTTTGGTCAGCTTGATGCAGTGGACCGGATCGATGACATATTTGAGGGGAACGGCCTGGGCATAGGGGACATAGACGGCTTTTCGCTTATCCAGCCCCTGGTTGTAGACGTCCGCCACTTTTTTAGGGCATTTTTCCGCACAGGCCCCGCAGCCCACACATTTATCCAGGTCCACGTACCGGGCCTTCTGAAAGATTTCAACAGAAAAATTGCCTTTTTGCCCCTGTATATCCTGAATCGTGGCAAGGGTGACCAGTTCGATATTGATGTGCCGTCCCACCTCCACCAGTTTGGGGGACATGATGCACATGGAACAATCATTGGTGGGAAAAGTCTTGTCCAGCTGGGCCATGACCCCGCCGATGGCCGGACCCTGCTCCACCAGGTAAACGAAAAATCCGGAATCCGCCAGGTCCAGGGCCGCCTGGATGCCGGCAATACCGCCGCCGGCCACCAGGACCGCGCCCACCGGGGAATCGGATGTATTTAAAATGGGAGTACCCATAGAATCTCTCCTTTGTGTCAAAGCCCGTATTCGGCCAGGTCCGGTCCCAGATAGGTCCGCTCGTTTTCACCCAGAATGCCCATGGACAGGCAGATCAGGGTCCACAGATGCACCGTGTAATAGTCACCGCCATGGGCATGGGCCATATCTTCGATCTGGGCATGGCAGTTGTGACAGGGTGTCACCACATAATTGGCCCCCGTGGCCTGGATCTGATCGAACTTGGTTTTGCCATATTGTCTGCGTTCATCCGTGTACCCGGCCTGGAGGGCCCCGCCCCCGCCGCCGCAGCAGAAGTTGTTGGATTTGGCGGGCGCCATGTCCACAAAATTATCTTCCCCCACCACCTGTTTGACCACATACCGCAGGTCATCGGCAAACCGGTCTCCCAGCGATTTTCTCACCACATTGCAGGGATCCTGGACCGTGAATTTGATACCGGTCGTATTCCAGCCGGATGCGACGGGCAGTTTTCCCTCCCGGATCCATTTGGCGTAATATTCCACAATGCTTCTGAATTCAAATTTATGGGGGATATTGAACCGCTGGAGACCGGACCAGACCGCAAAAAAGGAGTGGCCGCATTCCGTATTGAGAAACACCTTGCAGCCCAATTTGTCGATATGTTCGGCCTGTGCCCGGACGATCTTTTCCCAGGATGCATCATCGGCCAGGAACATGCAGTAGTTTTCTCCCCCCCACATATCGGAATAATAGGTCCAGTCCGCCCCGACCTTGTGAAGGATCTTCCACAACGGCATGAGCTCATCCGGCTCGGTCACGGGTTCCCGGGAGTTCTGGTTCAAAGCGAAATAGGCCCCTTCCCGGTCCAGGTCCACGGTAAGCTCTTCAAACCCCTCCTGCTCCCGGCACTCTTCAGCCACATCTTCCACCGTGAACTGAAAGTCTTCCAAAGGCACGCCCATGGCCCCGCCCCGGGAGCGCACATGGTGGTCGCAGGACCCCAGGATGCCTTTGGGCCGTTCTTCCCTGGGCCACTGGGACCGCAGGTAAAAGATGAGCTGGGGAATGTTGAGTTTCATGGGACAGGCATCATAGCAGCGATTGCACATGGTGCAGACCCATACCCAGGGATGACGTTCCAGTTCCCGGTCCAGGCCGAAAACCGCCATGCGCAGAAATTTTCTGGGATCCATATCCATCAGACCCGTGGCAGGACAGCCACTGGTGCAGGTACCGCAGGTCAGGCAGGCCGACAGATTGCCGTCGGGGATGAGTTCTTTGACTTTGTCGCTGATCCCGTTGGAAGAACGGGTCAATTGAATTACTTCCGGCATCATATCTTTCCCTCCACAGGGTGATCATTTTAATGGTCACACATCACCCGGAATCAAAGGAAAGGATTTATCCGCCGTCAGGTCACGGTCCCCCCTTTTTTCCCGGGAACATTCAGCGGCTGCCGAACACGGGCAGCGCTGTTCTCATTCACTCATTGTCTGCCGGGATAATACCGCATGGTTTTCTTCCTCATTTCAGGGTTATGGGCCGGACCGCTTCGGTTTCAGGGAAGCAATCCGTGTTTTTTCCTGGTGTTATTAGTAAAAATCATGGATTTTGGCAAATTGATAATATTAATGTATTGTATTTTTCTCATAGATTTATCAAATACAATCTGTTTGATTCAATTTTTCCTTTCCTGACCAGATCTATCCCTATCATAGATAAAAGCTATAATATCTGTGATGTTCATTTGATCAATCAATTTGATTTCAAAACCATCCGGGCGTATGAAAAACCATCTGCAGCATTGTGCAACAACCCGACAACGAATGGAGGTGCCATGAAAACAGACCAGCAGATCGAGGCAGCAGCGGCCCAGCGGCCGCCCGTTATCTGGCTCCACTTCAGCGAATGCACCGGGTGTTCGGAAACTTTTTTGCGGACCTCGGATGTGGGGGGGGATCATCCTGGAAACCATTTCCGTTGAATACCATGAAACCATCATGGCAGCCTCCGGACATCAGGCAGAGCAAAACCTGCACAATGCCGTCAAACAATATGACGGCAAATTTGTCTGTGTGGTGGAAGGGGCCATTGCCACGGCCCATAACGGGGCCTACGGCAAAGTCGGGGGCAGAACCTTTCTGGATATCGCCTGGGACGTCATCCCCCATGCCGCTGTCACCATTGCCATCGGCTCCTGTGCTTCATACGGCGGGGTGTCTGCCGCCGCCCCCAACCCCGGGGGATACAAAGGGGTGACCGATGCCATCGGCGCGCCGGCCATCAACCTGCCGGGCTGCCCCATGAATCCTTTGAACCTCTTAGGCACCATTCTCAAATACCTGAACAATGAACCCATGGAAATGGACGGATACGGCAGGCCGTTGTTTGCCTATGGCGAAAGCGTTCACGACCGGTGTCCCCGGCTGAAACATTATGAAAATTTCGAGTTTGCCACGGAATTTGGGTCCAAAGAGGTGGAAATGGGATACTGCCTTCTCGATCTGGGATGCAAAGGCCCGGAAACCTATAATAATTGTCCTACCGCAAAATTCAATGACAGCACCAGTTTTCCCATCCAGGCGGGGCATCCCTGCATCGGGTGCAGTGAACCCGGTTTCTGGGATAACATGACCCCGTTTTACGAAGAGACCTGATGACAGCTCACCGGAGAACAAAAACAGATCACAGAACAAAAAATCGGGTATGAAGCCTGATACCAAAAGAAAGGAAAATGATTATGGGCCAACGAATCCTTATTGATCCCATTACCAGAATAGAGGGGCATTTACGCATTGAAGTGGAGGTGGAGAACTGCCGGGTCAAAGATGCCTGGAGTTCAGGCCAGATGTTCCGGGGCATAGAAATGATGCTCAAGGGCCGCGATCCCAGGGATGCCCACCATTTTGTCCAGCGGTCCTGCGGGGTGTGCACCTATGTCCACGCCCTGTCATCGGCCAGGGCCGTGGAAGCGGCCTGCAACAACACCACCTATCTGGCGTATGGGGATTTTCCCCGCAAAGGCGTGGACGATGACCTGCTGCTGCCCGGCGGGGTCCTGATGGGGGACCTTACACCCAAACCCCTGGACACGAATCTGATCACCGAAGATGTCACCCGGGGCTGGTATGAACCCGGAGAATCCAGACATCCCTATCAGGGTGAAACCAAACCCATACCGGCGGAGGTCACATATAACACGGATGACAAGTACTCCTGGATCAAAGCCCCCCGGTATGACGGCAGATCCGCAGAGGTGGGTCCCATGGCCCGGAACCTGGTGGCCTACACCCGGGGTCAGAAAGATGTGAAACAGCTGGTGGACCATGTCCTTTCCACTCTGGGCGTGGGCACGGAGGCGTTGTTCTCCACGCTGGGCAGGACCGCTGCCAGAGGGATTGAAACCGCTGTGGTGGGCAATGCCATGGAAACCTGGATTGATGAACTGCGGACCAATATCGCCAGAGGGGATAAAGAGATCTACCAGCCCTGGACCATGCCGGACACGGGCATGGGATACGGGCTCAATGATGTCCCGAGAGGGGCTTTGGGCCACTGGATCGAAATCGACAAGGGCATGATCAAAAATTACCAGTATGTGGTTCCCTCCACCTGGAATTTAGGACCCAGGGATGCGCAAAACCAGAAAGGGCCGGTGGAAAATTCCCTGATCGGCACCCCCGTGGCGGATCCCAAACAGCCTCTGGAGATCCTGCGCACGGTCCATTCCTATGACCCATGCATTGCCTGTGCCATCCATGTGATCGATCCCCACACCAATGAAACATACAAGGTCCGGGTTATCTGACACTGATCATCTGAACCGATCGCGGACATCCGGTGCCGGCACCGGATACATTGACACAGACCCATACAAAAAAAGATTTGAACTTATGACAGATAATATCACCGTGCTGGGAGTGGGAAACATCCTGTACCAGGATGACGGGGTGGGCATCCGTGTGGTGGAAGCCCTGTCACAGGGCTATGACTTTTCCGACAATGTCTCCATAGTGGACGGTGGGGTTCTGGGGATCAACCTTTTAGGGATCATCTCCCAGGCTGGCCGCCTCATTGTGGTGGATACCGTCATCAACCACGGCCGGCCCGGACCGTCAGCACCCGCATGGGGCAGTATTACCTGGACCGGTGCATCGGCTGCGGCCTGTGTGTATCTGTCTGTCCTGTGGAAGCCGTAACCTTTGTGCCCAAATTCGGGGCAGACTATCGGTATTTTCAGAATACGCCGGCAATAGAGGAAAAATATAACGGCGGCATCCTCATAGACGATTACCTTGATATCCTGAAAAGGACGGGATGGTATCATACCCATATCATCCAGGCGCCTCTGTCGTCCCAGCGCTTCAGTGCCGGAGTCGTTTCTGCAATGCAAAAAAAAGCATATTGGGCGTTACCAGTCGAAATGACCTTCAACGTCATGCCGCCCGCGTCAATGTGACATCAACATCAATGCCTAATTTTTCAAGCATGGATACCAGGGTATCGATGGTAAACAGATCGATTTTTCCTCTCATAAGATCACTGATACGGGGTTGTGTCACACCTGTTTTAATGCTGGCTTCTTTCTGTGTCAGTTTATTTTTCTGAATATATTCGCGGATTTCTATCATTAACCGGCTTCTGATAAACAGGTTTTTAGCAACAGCCGGATCTTTTTCCAGAGCGTTAAAAACATTTTTGTATTTCTTATTCATGGCAAACGTTTCCTTTCTTCCTGTAACTGTTTCAATCTTTTCCTTGCCAGACCGATATTATCTGAAAGAAATTGAAAAAAATTCATCTGCCGGGTTGCTGTGGGCCTCCCGGCATCGACCCGAAAAAAAGCAACCTGTATTTTTACAGAGACAGCAAAGGCAACGAGGTGGATCTGGTCTGTGTCACGGGTACCGACCTTTTTCCCATAGAAATCAAAGCCGGGATGGTCATGGTCATGTAACAGGCGCTGAGCCTGGTCAGGGGAACGCCGGCCTTCTGACACACTGGCTTTCAAAATGCAGATGGTTCCGGTAAATGGGATGTGCAATGGAAAGAGATCCGTTCAGAGTACGGGAACGGCAGATGTCTGAACGGCAGGAAAAGTAAAGGCACAGGCGGTCAGGCCTGCGCCTGGAAAAGGGCGCTTAATCAATTGCTCTCAGATAAATTCTGAGGGATCCGTTTTCATCCTGCTTTTCAAAAAGAGCATTGGAAACCTTACAATTCAGAGTTTCGGCAAGGGTTTGCACCATCAACCACTCCTTGTGAACAGCCAGACTCCGGTCATAGATACCGTCCGCCTCGATGGAGAGGTCAATTCTCTGGTCATAGCTAAGATTCAACTGCTTTCTCAGATCCTGGATAAAGCGGTTGAGATTCCGGGCCACTCCCTCGATTTTCAGCGCTTCTGAAATATTCAGATCCAGGGACATCACCAACCCCTTATCGGCCCACACCGCCTCATTGTCACGGATGGGGTGATACTGGACGGAATAGTCCGATGCCTGGATTACGTGGTGAACCACGCTCAGTGTACCATCCCGGTTCTCCCGGAATTCTCCTTTTTCAACCAGCTGCATCACCTTTTTGAGATCTCCCCGAAGCACCGGTCCCACCTTTTTGGTATCGATCATGATCTTTTTTCGGGTAAAGACGTCAGGATTTTGTTCGTGCAGAATCTCCTTAATATTAAGCTGGGTTTTCAGCAATTGAGAGAATCGTTCAATGGTATCCGCATCAATTCCTGACAGGCGGATATAGGACAGGGGCTGCCTCAGATGAACCCTCTGCTTTTCACGAATCCGCCGTCCTCCTTCAATGATGGAGCGGATCTGCCTCACTTCCCGGTTCAGGTCCTCGTCAATCCGCCCGGGTACAGATGCGGGCCAGTTCGCCAGATGAACCGATTCCCCTGTCAGGTGCCGGTAAATATACTCCATAGTGAACGGGATAAAGGGGGCACAGACAGTGCTCAGCTCCAGAAGTATCGTGTACAGGGTGTCAAAGGCATTCACCGCATTACAGGTATCATCCATCACCTCCGTGACCCAGAATCGTTCACGGTTGTTGCGGATATACCAGCCGGAAAGGGTCTCGATGAAATCCAGTATCCGCAGGTAGCATCCCGGAAGTTCATAGGCTTCCACAGTTGCTGCCACACCCTGCTTCAGGTTTTCAAGTTCGCTTAAGATATGGCGGTCTTCCATGTTGTCACCGGTATACTCATGGATGATCTGTCTTGGGGTATACCCCTTTACCAGCACAGCATAGGAGGTGAAAAAATGAAAGGTGTTCCATAAGGGGATCAGGTAGCGCCTCACCGCCTCCCGGACACTATTTTCCGAAAATCGGATGTCTGCCCCCCGGACAACGGCGGAAGAGAGCAGGTAGATCCTGAGGGCATCACTGCCATGTTCCCTCACCACCCCCATGGGATCTGGAAAATTTTTCAGGCTTTTGGACATTTTCCTGCCATCATCTGCAAGAATCACCCCGTGGCAAATGGCGTTCTCAAACGGATGCTTTTCCATGACAGCCGCAGACTCCACCATGAGGGTATAAAACCATCCCCGGGTCTGTGCCACATATTCCACAATGAACGATGCCGGAAAGGTGTTTTCAAAGACCTTCTTGTTTTCAAAGGGAAAATGGACCTGGGCATATGGCATGGCACCGGATTCAAACCAGCAGTCAAGGACCTCGGATACCCGTCTCATCTCTCCGATGCACCCTTCTTTTGTGCATGGAAACCGGATTTCATCACAAAGGGGGCGGTGCAGGTTGGATACCTCCATGCTTGATATCTTTTCCAGCTCCTTGATGGAACCGGGGACAAACAAGTTCTGGCACTGTTCACACTTCCATACGGGAATGGGGCTTCCCCAAAACCGGTTTCTGCTGATGGCCCAGTCCCTGGCCCTTTCCAGCCACTGGCCGAACCGGCCCTCTTTGATGTGGCAGGGAATCCAGTTGATGTTCCGGTTTGCACGGCACATCTTTTCCTTGAACGCCGTTACCTTGACATACCAGCTGCTGATGGTTCTGTAGATCAGGGGGGTGTCGCAGCGCCAGCAATGGGGATAGCTGTGGTGGTAGTTTTCCCTCAGAACCAGCCGGCCCTTCTCTTTTAAATGCCGAATGATCACAGCATTGGCTTCAAACACGTCAAGGCCTTCCAGAAATCCGGCAGCACTGGTGAATTTGCCGTCAAAAGCCACCGGATTAAAGCTTTTGATCCCCATTTCAGTGCATATGGAAAAATCCTCTTCCCCAAATGCCGGTGCAGTATGAACGATGCCGGTCCCGGACTGGGTATCCACAAACGCTCCCGGTAAAATGGTGAACTGATTGGCATCATGGGGATCTGCGGCAAACTCGAAAAGAGGGGTGTATTTTTTGCCGATGAGCGCTTCACCTTTGAACCGCTTAAGGATTTTTGCCTCTCCCAGCTGTCTGGCATAGGCTGCCATCCGCTCTTCAGCCATCACCGTTTTTCCCCATGAGGCTGTCTCCACAAGACAGTAGATGATATCCGGGTTGACGGCCAAAGCCAGGTTGGAGGGCAGGGTCCACGGCGTGGTGGTCCAGGCCAGATAGGAGATGTCCGTGTCTTCTCTGTCCATGAAGGCAACGGTCACCGACGGATCATCTTTCATGCGGTAAGAGTCGTCCAGTCCGGTTTCAAAATTGGACAAGGGGGTCTGGCAGCGGTTGCAGTAGGGCACCACCTTAAGGCTCTCATAAATAAGTCCCTTGTCATAAAGGGTCTTGAACACCCACATCACGCTTTCCATATAGTCGACGTCCATGGTCCGGTACTGCCTGTCAAAGTCCACCCACCTCCCGATCCTATCAACAATAGACTTCCAGTCATCTGCATATTTCAATACAATGTCGCTGCATGCTTGGTTGAACCGGTCTATGCCGTAGGATTCAATGGCTTTTTTTCCGCTGATGCCAAGCGTCTTTTCGATCTCATATTCAATGGGAAGGCCGTGACAGTCCCATCCCCACCTGCGGTCCACAAACATTCCCTTCATGGTGAAATACCTCGGAATGGTGTCCTTGATATAAGAGGTAAGAATATGACCGTAGTGGGGCATGCCCGTCGCAAAAGGCGGGCCGTCATAGAATATGTAAGCTTTCTTGTTCCGATTTTTTTCAAGGGATTGTTGGAACGTGTGGTTGGCTTTCCAGTACGCCAGGATCTCTTCTTCCATTTCGGGAAATCGAATGGATGATGGCACTGATTTCATAAATTCCTTCTCCTTTTCATCATTGGGAGAAAGGACAAAAAAAACCTTTTTGTTTTTCCGTCCTTTCATCGTTAAATGTAAGGACGAAAAACAAAAGGTTTTCCGCGGTACCACCTTACTTCAGCCCCGGCAATGGTTCAATCAGGTGCTGCACTCACAGGGGATGGTGCCTCCCCTTTACCGTTAACGCAGGTAACACGGCCCGAATTAATGACGGTCATTTGAACGTGTTCGACCGGGCTGCTCAGGAGTGATTTTCAAACAAACTTATGCCAGCCGCCTCCCAGCCGATGAGCAGCTTTCTCTCTTGGCACAGCCCCTGTCCTACTCTTCTCCGTCAAGGCATTTGGCCCATACTGGTGCAAGAGCGGAAAAAAGTCAACTGCAATTTTCAAGGCGGGTGATGAGGCCGTTAAAAATTTTTTCGATGACCTGGCAAACGAGGAGGCCCAGCACATGGACCTGACTTTATGACAGTATGGCTTCAACAATGCGCCCAAGGGATTTTTGCGGGTTTATGGATTGCCCTGTTTTTTTCGCAGCCTGCCTGATGCCGGGATCAAAAAGGCATTGTTCCAGGGCCGCCGTAAGCCGGGCTTCCGTTAACAAGGCTCTGGGAATCGGCTCTGGCCCGATATGAGATAAAAAAATCCTTCGGCCGTGATAATATTGATCCAGGATATGCGGGACAATGATCTGGGGAACGCATGAAGCGCCGGCTGTGGCTGTTGTTCCGGCGCCCCCGTGATGGATGACGGCATCCAGTTTGGGAAACAGCCGCAGATGAGGATAATCGCGGATAAAAAACAGATCATCTCCCGGGGTAGTTTCTGTTGAAAGCCCATGAAACCGTGGCAGAATGATGCGCCGGCCCAGATTTCGGGCCGCCTGGATCAGAATGGGGACGATGCTGATCTGGTCTTTCACGGGCATGCTGCCGAATCCGGCATACACCGGCCTTGTCCCTTTTTCAAGAAATCGGTCCAAAGCCGGCACCTGTTCTCCGGCAGTTTCCAGGTGGGGGTACCCGGTCTGAATCCATGTCTGTGTGACATCCCCGGGCATTTTGGCAATCTCCTTGTCAGCCGCAACAATGGTATTTTTTCCCAGGATATGGTCCCAGGCATAGGATACGGGCTC
Source organism: Desulfotignum balticum DSM 7044 (assembly GCF_000421285.1). GTDB lineage: Bacteria > Desulfobacterota > Desulfobacteria > Desulfobacterales > Desulfobacteraceae > Desulfotignum > Desulfotignum balticum. The sequence continues at coordinate 499,394 of NZ_ATWO01000001.1, read as the reverse complement.
AAGCCCCTGTTTTTTTCTGTATTGGTTGATCAAAAAGGTGATATTGAATTGATCCAGCAGTTCTGCCGTTTTCCATGACATTGTGTTAATGAAAAAAGGCAGGGTCTGTGTCTTCAGAATCGGAAACGGATGAAACCGGGAAGGGAAAAGCTGCGGGGTAAAGGCAATATACCGGTATGGGATATTTTGGGTCTCTGCAACCGAAGCCAGCCCGAACATCAGGGAAGACCCCAGAACCAGATCCGCCTTCCGGATGATGTCCGGCAACCACCTGAACTGTTTCTCAATCTCTTTTCTCACAAACGAAACAAAGGCCAGACCTGCGCGAAAGTTTAACGCATGCTGAAATCCGTCGATAAAGGCCGACACATCTGCGCCAAATCCCTGATAGGGACATCCCAGTCTGGCGGCCCAGGCTGCTTTTTCCGGTGGACCCAGCAGCATCGCATCATGGCCTGACGATTTCAAGGCCAGGCAGATGGCGATCATGGGCTGGACATCCCCCCTGGATCCGGAGGTGGCAAGGATGATTTTCATTTTCCCCTTTGGTTTCACAGGCGGTTATTTGAATAAAGATCCCATGCTCGTCTATAAAATAGCAGAAAGATTCATGCAACCGTTATTATCTCCAGAATCAGAGAGACCGGCCTGATATTCATATTTTCTATATTTTCTTACCAAACATATCAATATTAACAATTTGACTGTGTTCCGGCCCATCAGGTACTAAAACGATGTTTTTCGAATAGGACTGTGTTGAATCAATTTTTTAAAGGAGTCACATCCATGACAAAAAATTTTTGGGCCACCCGCACAGGCATCATTGTGGTGGGGGCGGCCATCGGCGTTCTGGCCCCGCTGCTCCAGAAACTGGGCAACCCCGGGAACATGGGCATCTGCGTGGCCTGTTTTGAAAGAGATATTTCCGGTGCTTTGGGATTTCACCGGGCTGCAGTGGTCCAGTACATGCGGCCTGAAATCATCGGATTTGTGCTGGGATCCCTGGCCGCGGCCCTGGCGTTCAAGGACTTCCGGCCCCGAACGGGGTCAGCCCCGTTTGTGAGATTTGTGCTGGGCGTGTTTGCCATGATCGGGGCACTGGTGTTTCTGGGATGCCCCTGGCGGGCGTTGCTGCGCCTGGCCGGCGGGGACCTGAATGCCATCCTGGGACTGGCCGGTCTGGTTTTCGGCATCTGGATCGGGACCCTGTTTCTGAAAAACGGGTACAACCTGGGCCGGACCCAGAAAACCCATACGGCCGCCGGCCTGCTCATGCCCGTGGTCATGGCGGGGTTCCTGGTCTTGATGCTGATATTTCCCCAGATAGAAGGCGAGCCCAAAAACGATATTCTGTTTTACAGCCTCAAAGGACCGGGCGCCATGAGCGCGCCCCTGATCATTTCCCTGGTCGCCGGTCTGGTGATCGGATTTCTGGCCCAGCGCAGCCGGTTCTGCACCATGGGGTCGTTCCGGGATCTGTTACTGTTCCGCCAGGTGCACCTGTTCACGGGTGTCATCACCCTGCTGGTGGTGGCAGGCATTGCCAACCTCGTGCTGGGTCAGTTTAATATGGGGTTTGAAAACCAGCCAGTGGCCCACACCCTGCACCTGTGGAACTTTGCCGGCATGGCCCTGGCCGGTCTGGCGTTTGCCCTGGCCGGCGGATGCCCGGGCCGTCAGCTGTTTCTGGCCGGAGAAGGGGACGGAGATGCCGCCGTATTTGTGTTCGGTATGATTGTGGGGGCCGGTTTTGCCCACAATTTCGGCCTGGCCAGCTCCCCTGCCGGGGTGGGACCCCATGGGATCGCCGCCGTCATTGTCGGATTCGTTGTGTGCCTGGCCATTGGCATGTCAATGCGCAAACAATAATCTAAGGAGATACAATCATGACAAAAACCATCGATGCCAGGGGGTTGTCCTGTCCCCAGCCGGTTCTCATGTTTCTGGAGGCCGTCAAATCTGCCGGAGATACAGAATTTGAAGTGCTGGTGGACACGGAAGCGTCCAAAGAAAATGTATCCCGGGCCGCGGAAAGCCAGAACTGCAAGGTGACGGATATCCGGGAATCCGGGGATGAATATCATCTGACCATCGTCAAATAATGATTCACAGACTCAGGTGGCACTTTTGTTCAAATTTTTAAAAAAAGCACGCGACAAACAAGCGGCACAAAGAGACAGAAACACGTTTCAGACGGATCACGGGATTCTGGTGTTTGAACATACCAGCGAGGTGATCCAGGCGGAAAGACGGCTCAAACAAAGCGGGTGGGATGTCCGGGTCATGGGGCCGCCCCCGGAGATCCAGACCGGGTGCGACCTGGTGATCGTGTTTCCCTTGATCGAGCAGCTGGAGATCGTCCGGCTGCTCGCCGCCAACAACAATGAACCGCTCCAGGTGGTGCCCGTGACGGACCCGCTCCTGGAACCGGTGAGCCTGTTCCAGACAAAGGATTTTGGTGATTATCTCATGATCCGGGCCGCCAACATGAAAATCACCGTGGACAAACAGACCCGGATCATCGTCAATATATCCGGCGGCGGATGTCCGGACGTGCCCTGGCTGGCCGGGGTGATGGTGGGACAGCAGCTGGATGCGGCACCCGACCCCCTGGAAATCGGCCATACCCTGTGCGGATACGCCCTGGGCCTGGCCTGCAAGGAGATGAAACGCCAATGCTTGCCATAGTTGGAACCGTGCCGGACAATGACTTCGGCCTGGCCGAAGGCCGGGTGGCGCTGGAAACAGACCATCTTCATATGAACGGCAGAACCATCCCCGTGAACCGGGGCACCCCCGCCCTTTTGGGTGCGGCCATCCAGACCCTGGCCGTGTTCGGCCACGCCCCGGTTTTCGGGTTTCTGGCCGGGGATACTGGCAAGGGCCGCGGCAGCAGAAACTTGTATGAACATCTTGTCGACAATGTTTCTCTATCCGGCATCCACACCCTGGTCTTTCATTACCTTCAGCCGGACACAGACTGGCACAACCGGGTCCTGTTCCGGCTCCAGGACCTGGAAACCGCCCCCATCCTCATCGCCGATGCCGGATTCATGTATGCGGCCAAGATGAGCGGGGCGGCCCCGTCTTACGACCTGTTCACCCCGGATGCCGGTGAACTGGCATTTCTGGCCGATGAAACCGCACCCCACCCGTTTTACACCAGAGGCTTTATCCTGCACACAGACAACCCCGTCACTGAACTGGTGGACCGGGCCTATGCCCATGACAACGCGGCCCGGTATCTGCTGGTGAAAGGGGCCGTGGATTATGTCATGAACCGGCAGGGAGAACTGTTCCGGGTGGAAGGCCCGTCCCACGAAGCCATGGAAGCCATCGGCGGCACAGGCGACACCCTGACCGGCATTGTCTCCGCGTTGATCAGCACGGGCATGGCCATCCCGGAAGCCGGATTTGCCGCAGCCAAAGCCAACCGCATGGCAGGACAGTATGCCTCCCCCACCCCGGCCACGGGCATTGACGAGATCATCCGCCACATCCCCCGGGCAGTGGAAACGGTTTTGAATCAGAAAAGATATTTATAAAATTGCTTTACCTGACAAAAAACATCTGATAAGGAATCAAATCAGCGAAAAAACTTGTTAAAAAGGTCCAATAAAAATAAAAGGTTGATATAACCTGTCATGGCCCTGACATCGACACAAATTCCTCTTTCTTCCATCATTCTGGATGAGTCGATTTATCCCAGAAAAGCAGTCGATCACAGGCGGGTGGCCATATTTGCCGAAAACATCCGGGATGGGATTGCCTTTGATCCCATCGAGGTGGAGCCCTTTCCTGACAAACCTGGCTTCTACCGCCATCTGGACGGGGTACACCGATGGAACGCCTACAAGGCAACAGGCGTGGAAATGGTCACCGTCATTATCAAAGATCTGGCCGGGGATGATCCCCTGCTGTATGCGGCAGCCAAAGCCATCGGCCCGAAACAGTTAACAGAAGAAGAAGCCAGGGACACAGCCCGCCGGGCATATTCAGGAAACCCCTGTCTCAGTTCTGCGGAGATCGGAAAGGCCGTGGGGCGGGCCAGACGGACCGTGGACGGATACATCGCCGATCTCCGCGCCGCCACCCAGATGGACACTGACATCAAGATATTGTGCATGCACAGCCTTGGCATTCCCCAGGACCGGATGGCAAAGCGGCTGGGATATGCCAGAGAGGTGGTTCGTGACCATTTGGCGGAAATGGCAATATTGCCAAATCCGCCAAATGCCGATTTATCCCGGGGATTCACCGTGGCCCAGGTGGCTGAAAAGCACGGTTGGCCGGAGCCCCTGGTCTGGTCCCTGGCCCTGGATGGCAAAACGGATCACGACCGGTTCAAGGCACTTGGCTGGGGATTTAGGACCTGGGACCAGTGGGAATTCAATGACTGTGACAACCGGTTTGGGGATGACTGGCCCGGCCGGATCCCGGCCCAGCTGGTCGCCCATATCCTGCGCTATTTTTCACAGCCGGGGGACCTGGTCCTGGACCCCATGGCCGGGGGCGGCGTGACCCCGGACACCTGCCTTGCCATGAACCGCCGGTGCTGGGCCTTTGACATGGAGGACCGGCCCGATACCCGCCCGGAAATCGAACCCTTCACATGGGAGATCTCTTCAGACCAGGGACTGTCCTGGCCTGTGAGCGCCAAGGGAAAACCGGACCTGGTCATCTTTGATCCGCCCTACTTTGACAAAAAAGCCAAAGATTACGATGAAAAAAGCATTTCCGGACTGTCCAGAAACGATTACCTGGATTTTCTGGCGGCGTTTTTTACCCTGCTGAAACACCATGTCAAAAAAAAGACCCGGCTGGCGTTTATCAATGCGGACTGGCGGGATTTTCAGAGCACCCCGGCAATGGATGAAAAACACAAGGGCGGCATTCTCATCGACGATTACCTGGAGATCCTGAACAAAACGGGATGGTATCACACCCATATCATCCAGGCGCCCATGTCATCCCAGCGCTTCAGCGCCGGCATCGTATCGGCCATGCAGAAAAGCAACATCCTGGGGGTGACCAGCCGGTATGTGATCGTCCTGAACCAGCAGGGTATGGGATGATGCAACTTCGGTATTCCATGCCGGTGGAAATATCTGAGGAGAATAAACAGAGACAATATGATATTTTTTAAATTGCTTTACCTGAGAAATTACATCTGATATGGAATCAAATCAGCTATTGAGGCGGTATACAGATCTGGGTTTGCTTCAAAGTCTTTTGGCATCCAGTTTGTTATTGAAAAAATTATGATATCCAAATTAGCTCAACCACTTGTTCGGCAGGAGAATGAATTGAAGCTTTCCAACTGGTTCAAAATTCCTTGGTGGATACTAATCACCGGTTTCACTGGATATATCTTTTACTCTCGATGGGGATACATCTCAGAAGGAAAGTCAGCGCCTGTTGATATCTTTATCTTTTTGGTTTTAGTGGCACTCTTGCTTGCCCCAATATTTCAAGAGGTATCATTATTCGGCCTTAAGTTTAAGCAAGAAGTCGATAAGCTGAAAGAACATGTTTCCACGCAACTTGCCATATTCAAGGCCGATATCCAAACTGTCATTTCAAATAGCGTAAATACAAGCGTTACAGTGTCATCAGGGACCCCACCTACTGATGATCAGCTTCCTAAGATAGAAGAGAAAATCCGAGAAACACTTCGAGAATATTTGGGCGAAACACAATTACCACCTATTAAAGAATCAGTATCCGACTTGCTTACCATTGATAAGAAGACCCAGTTCCTATTTCAGACACGATATCTCATAGAGAAAAATTTGAGGGAAATTACCGCAGCTTTAGGTATACAAGAAGAATATCGAAGACCCATTCCTATATCGAAACTAACAAGTATTCTGATAAACCACGAGCTTCTCAACCCTAAAATTGCACATGCTATTAGAGAGGTATATTCCGTCTGTTCGCCTGCAATTCATGGAGAGGAATACACTGATGCTCAGTTTGAATTTGTAAGGGATATAGGGCCTGAAATAATCCGATCACTTGAAAAACTTAAGGCCGAACAAGGCGTTTGAGTCGACGGCTAAAAGCCGCGGCTCAACTTTAAGTTAGCTGTAAATAAAAGGAATAAGCATGAGACACGGTTATGGAAGAACAAAGATTTTTGCGGAAAGAGAATTGCGAGATTATCTCCAACAAATAAAATCATCTGTAATTCAATCCATCGAGAATGAAAACGACGATTATCTTCTAAATGTTAATGCAAATGACTATATAAAACACAAATTGTCTGAGGCGCATGTTGAGCAGTTAGTGATCCATCAAGACCAAATTTACGCATCATCATCAGAACAGATGATCCCATCAGAATATTTCCCCCATTCATTCTTTGTCCATCCAGGGAAAAAATACAAAAAAGACGTTATTAAATTTCATATACCATTTTCTGGGAACACTGAGTTGCTTAAATGTGCTCCTGGCTCCCGTTTAATGTGGGCTATGGAGGTTGAGCTATCAAATCAAGAGTTCTGCTTCGAAATTATTAACTTTAGCGACGATGCAGAGAGTATCACACGAGAAAAGGATTCAAATATGCGGAGCATTATGCAGCAACTCGGCAATGTGTCCTCCGAGGTGCAACAATATAATTCCAGCATTGAAGCCCAAATCAAGCAAGCCTTTGAAGCACGAAAGAAAAGAATATTAGCCAAAAGTGGTGTTTTGGCATCGTTAGGAGTTCAAATTAAGAAAACTGGAAGTGTGTCTCCAACATTTTCGATTCCTACTCCACAAACAAGGAAAAAAATTTCTGTAAGCAAGCCAGTTGTGAAGGAGGCTGGTTATACCCCGGAACCGACGTTAGATGAAACAACCTATCTTGATATACTAAAATTAATCCATGATGTTGGTAAAGAATTCGAACGTCTACCAAGCCTTTATTCAGGAAAAGAAGAAGAGCACTTACGAGATCATTATTTAATGATGCTTGAGCCCAATTTTCAAGGCTCTGCTACCGGTGAAACATTTAATAAGACAGGAAAAACTGACATTCTTCTGCGCCATGAAGGCACCAACATGTTTATTGCGGAGTGCAAGTTTTGGCATGGGAAAAAAGGGTTTTTAGATACAATATCTCAGTTATTGGGCTATTTAACATGGAGAGACTCAAAAGCGGCTGTGATAATGTTTGTTCCCAACAAAGATTTTACTTCCGTACTTGAAACTGCCAAACAAGTTGTCAGTGAACATCCAAATTATCTTGGTTTTACAAATGCCAAAGATGAAACCTGGTTGAATTATATATTTCATTTAAACGATGACCGTAATAGGCAAGTAAAAATTGCTATCATGTTCTATCACATACCAAAATGATCAGCTAACCATGCAATCCAGCGGGTGCGACAAGAAGTCGCTTTTAATAATGTTGGGCTTGACCCAACCTGCTGTATTACCAGCAGTTTTCAATTCCGGCATGCATTACCAGTAATGGTTTTGTGTGAAGCCCGGATGACAATGAAGCCCTTGGCGTTATGCCAGGAGAGAGAGCCGTGAGGGGACCTCAACTCTGGGAGCATCAATCCGGATGGGAGCTATGAACGATGGTATGCGTAACATATGTGAACTGTTAATAAACGTCGTTATTTTAGACAGGCCAAAGATGCTGACAGGCCTGGACCAAAACGGTAAGAGGTATGGATGGAGCGTTCCGTTGTCGCTTCACGTAATCTATGATCCCTCCGGCGGATAGACAGACGCTAACCCATTGGGTGTTAAAAGTGGAACTTGGTAAGCCCGTATTTTCCCTTCGAAAGAAGGACAGCTGATCGCAAGATTGGCTTATGGGGATGCGGGTAGAGGAACGCTGGAGAAAGCGAATGCTGATCTGTAATGGATCAGATACGGGTTCAAAATTTGCCCGACCATGAAAATGGGCAGACTTCCGGCATGGTGTTGGATCACGTGAAACGATTTGAAATGGAATAACCGTATTGGTGTGGATAGATGATATCATTTTATGATGTTGACGGCCGTATGGGCTTGAAGAATGTGTGGGACCTTATTGATTGGGACAAGCACAGGCTGATAGTATCCCGTATACAGACGCGTATCGTGAAGGCAGTTAAGAATGGATTAAAGCAAACGGCACGCGGCCTTCAACGGCTGCTGTCCAACTCGCTTTCGGCAAAGCTTATCGCCATCAAGCGGGTGATATCCAATAGTGGAAAACGAACCCCGGGTGTGGACAATCTATTAATTGATACACCCCGAAAGCGATGGGAAACGCTCAAGAATCTTAATCTTCCCGAATATAAGGCAAAACCGCTGAAACGCATTTACATCCCGAAAAAGAATGGTAAGAAACGACCATTAGGCATACCGGCCATGCATGACCGGGTGGAACAGGCCCTTGATTTACTGGGACTTGATCCGGTATCTGAAACCACTGCTGATCATCATTCCTATGGATTCAGGAAAGTGCGTTCGGCTCAGGATGCCATGGGAGCTATTTATAATGCGCTGAGACGGAAAGGTAGTGCTGACTGGATTTTAGAGGCAGATATCAAAGGCTGTTTTGATCATATTGACCACAAATGGTTGAATGAGAACATCCCGATGAACAAGAAGAAATTAAAACAATGGCTCAAGTGCGGTTACCTTGAGAAGCATACGTTTAATTCAACAAATGAAGGGACTCCACAGGGAGGGATAATTTCACCGACGCTTGCAAATATGGCACTTGACGGTATTCAGGATCTCCTTGCAGATAACTTCAGGAAAACTGATAAGATTCATTTTGTCAGGTACGCGGATGATTTCATTATAACGGGCCGTTCCCCGGAACTGCTTGAAACCTGTGTCAAACCTTTGATTGAAGGATTTCTTAAAATAAGGGGTCTTGAATTGTCAGAAGAAAAAACCATGATCACACATATTGATGATGGCTTTGATTTTCTTGGCTTTAATGTCAGGAAATATAAAGGCAAACTTCTGATAAAGCCGTCTAAATCCAGCATCAAAAACATTAAAGCAAAAGTCAGAGACTATCTGAATGCCAACAAGACCAGGCGAACCGACGTTGTAATTGCCAAACTGAATACCATCATACGCGGTTGGGCAAATTATTATAAACATGTCGTCAGTCGGAAAGTATTCGGGGACCTTGACCATGCATTTTGGCAAATGACATGGAAATGGGCCAGGAGAAGGCATCCAAAAAAGTACAAAGGATGGGTTAAAGGCAAATATTACCGAAGGATCAAAGGTCGAGACTGGCGATTCATGGAAAAAGGTAATCCTCAACCCCTGATTTTATTAGGCCCGACCTGGCTCATCAGGCATATAAAGGTTAAAGCACAGGTCAATCCATATGATCCTGTATGGGAGGACTATCTCAAAGCTCGTTGGAAACGAAAACAACTGTCGGGTGTGGCCACGCGCCTTATCAATGCTTGAGCCGGATGAGGTGAAAGTCTCATGTCCGGTTCTTAGGGGGCTTGGGGCTGGCAACAGCCCCCGGCCACCCGACAAAACTAAGGCTGCGGCCTATTTTCCGCTGATCGCAGCCGTTCACATAGGGAGAACCGCTATGAACGAGTCGATAGAGAGCAAGATAGAGAGATTTATTCAATTTTATGAAGAGATGATCTTGGGTGCGATGGCAGAAAGTAATCTCCGTAACCAAGCCATTCCCTCAAAGGTCCTACTATGCACAATAATCGATTCGCTGGCCAAAAGCCGTTTTCCTGAAATAAAAATAAACAGCCAACGATTTAAGCAAACAGTAGAGGAACTCGGCGGTTGGGCTGAGTGTAACCATATCAGTCTCTTGCACCTTAAACGTGCTTTAGATATGCAAGTGGAGACCAGTGAGCGATTCTCTGATCTTCGGAACTGGACGGATTCAGCCATAGTAGCCCGATTTAAAGTATCTAATAGGCTTCTTTCGGTGACAATGCCCGTATCCAGGGACCCTAAGCCCGAGGAGGTCAATAGCTGTTGGCCAGTGAGTGCCACGGGGCAAAGAGAAAAAATTGGGGACATCTTGTTCGAAATGCTACAGCACAAACACTTGCTCTGGCTTTATCGTAACAATCTTGTCCATGAGTACAGAATTCCCGGTAGGGGATCAGAACTTGGCTTAAAGGATAGCCAGGAACCCTGTTACCGTCAAGTGGCACAAGTTGAGTCAGTAGACTCTGAAGCTGGATTGGTGTTTTCGAATAGATTTGAACTCCTATATCCAACTGCCTTTTTCCGAACGTTGGCTGAAACAGTATTACATAATGTGGCGCAACATCATTTGGGTGCTGAAACAAATCCGTTCCTGGCGTTTTCAGATGGAAGTTATTGGCTTCCAAGGTTTAACGAAGATGGTTAACAAGCACGTGCATTTGAAAACCTACGCGTTGCTTCGATTCCAACTGACGTGGTCGTTATTTAAAAAGAGACTGGAGTTGTAGATGGAAGAAAAACACTGGATTGATTATCTGACGGCTATTAGTTCTTTGGCTACACCAATACTGGTGTTGTTGCTGACCGCCGTTGGGTGGAAATATCGTCAATCAATGGAAAGAAAAATCAAACTTGAGGAAAAGCTTCGAGATGACCGAATCGAGATATATAATAAGATCCTTGAGCCATTTGTTATCTTACTGATGTCAGACGCAGCATGGAATTCAAACCCGAAAAACAAAAATAAGGATAAAAACATAATAGCTACAAGCCAAATGTTGTCTCTTGAATATCGCCAGGTATCTTTTAAATTATCTCTAATGGGTTCAGATGAGGTCGTCACTTCGTTTAATAATCTGTTTCAGCACTTTTATAATCAAAGCGAAGAAGAACAAAAGGCGCGTACAAAAACCAATTTGAAGGGAATGATGGTTCTTTTAGGTACATTTTTGTTGGAAATAAGGAGAAGCATGGGGAATGAATCCACTAAGTTAGATAATTGGGCAATGTTGGAGTGGTTCATTACAGACGCCCGCAAAATGAAAAAAAGTGATTATGCATAACATTCGGGTCAACCTGCCCACCAAAGCGGTGCGCCTATCGGCTTACCACTTTGGCGGGCAGGTTGCCCTTAACGTTCGGTCCCCCAGATGGATGGAAGGTTGTATGAGACCCGGAATGAAAAATAAAAGTTCAAACGTTTTCGATATCCTCAGCAACTATTTCTCAATAGTGGACAGTGCGCCAATTGGCGGGGACTCAATCTTTGCAGACGAAAATTCAAAGCAAAGGCATGAATCAATTCTGATGTACGCCTTTAGGAAGTATCAAGCCAGTTGCTATCATGTCGAAAATGTTAAGCGGTTTTTGGACGATGACTATAGTAGCTCGATTTCATCTGATTTCTCAAGTCCTGAATTGCTGCCGGACAATGGAGTGATCAAGACTTCGGTCACAAAAACAGCAGACCATTTCATCTATGAACTTGCTGCCTTCTTCGAGGCAGTCAAAAGCGCATTGGATTTCATTGCTACCGCCTGCAGTGAGTATCTGAAGGGCACGACAACTGACTCAATACGATCATTTATTCGCTCTGTAGATAAGAATTCCAAGCGCGGATATGTTTATAATGTCACTCGAAGGCATATTGTCTGGCTCAAAAAAGTTCGAGAATACCGTCACCATTTAGTACACAGAATGGTTATTACAACATCCACCGGCCAAGAGAACCATAAACGTGGAAAGATTGTCAAGCAAGTCAGGCACCCTGTGGTTGTTCCTGAGAAAACGCCATCATATTTCCCTGATACACGATATTCGAGAATGATGCAAGAAGAGCGGGATCGTCTCGATTGCACATTTTCTGAAAGCACTGTCGAGTATCCAAACGGAACCAAAGAGGTTGTTGATTTTTCAATTGAATATAGTCCCTCAAAGGGGTACGTGGAAATCTCTGAACTCATGAAATTGCATCTTCACCAATTTGAAGAATTCTTTTGCGATATGATTTCAGAAATAAAAAAAATGAAATTCCTAAAGTATGATTGAGAAAAAAATAACCGAACCATTTTTTTCACCTGAACGGTGAAAAATACGTTAACAAAAATCAGAATGGAGTATGGAATACTTAAGAAGAATAATCGAGAAAAATCAATTTATTTATTTCGGGCGTGCTTTCACTGTAGAAGGATTCAGCAATTACCAACCCATCGGTCTGAAACTTTATTACTAAAAGGCGGATTAATGCACTTGAAAAGACGTTTTCTTAAACGAAGCTGGTTTAAAACATTTGGACTGTGTGTGGTGTTTTACATTGAATATTCCAGCAAAACTCATGAAGATGAAGAAACAATGAATATTACTTTTTCCAGGGAAAAATTTTTCAAATAGGCTAAGAGGCGCTGAAATGATAGATGAAATCGATCTGACAAAGTTAGTTCCCAATTTCAAATCAATTTTGAATGGTTTTCCGCAAAGTGCGGAAGAATTGAGTGCCTGGTTTATTTTAATTCTTCTAAGCCTTTTTCTGATATTTTTATTTTTGTCGATTATCAAACTGCTCAAGGCTTTCTTTCGGATAAAATGGTTGCGCAAACTCTTACTTGGACATAATGCTGAAACGATAGCAGAAAACAGGTTGGATTTTTTTGAAAATGCTCAAAAAGCGATACATGGTGTCGGACATTTGTGGTTGGAGTTTGATAAAACTTTAATCGAAGGAGAAAGGAACGGTAAGGTCTGCCTGTTTAATACATATGATGCCTCCTATTTTTTTAATTCGAAAACATTAGCCCCCGGAATTTCTGGCAGCCGTCTCACTGCAGCGGTTCCGGGCTTTTTAACTGCAATTGGTGTAATAGGGACTTTCGTAGGTCTCCAACTGGGTCTCGCACAACTGAATATTGCAAATGATGTCTCCATAGAAGAAATGAAAACAGGGGTTGCCGGTGTTATCAATGGTGCTAAGCTTGCCTTCATGACCTCTGTTTGGGGGGTTATGCTCAGTGTTATTTATAATTTCATTGAAAAAATAATTGAGAGTGGAACAAAACGGAAAATTATTCGTTTGCAGAATATGATTGATGGGCTGTTCAATCGAATCAGCCCGGAAGAGCAGCTGCAATGCATTGCAAATGATGGCAGGCAATCCCGCGAAAGTCTTCAGGGGCTTGCTGAAAAAATCGGAGACAAAATGCAGGAATCTTTATTCCAGGCAACCCAGGGATTCCAGTCCAGTATAGAAGCCAGCCTGGAAAAAATCATGGCTCCGGCAATCAATAAATTAGTTGAAGAGACATCTGATGGAAATCAAAAGGCATTAGAGAACCTGTTGGAAAAATTTATGGATAAGTTTGGCGCTGAAGGCAATCAGCAAAGACAGGCAATGGATGATGCCTCTGAAAAAATGAATACTTCTTTATCATCTTTCGGGACTTCAATGCACGCCTTTCTTGAAAAACTGGAAGCTTCCCAAAAAAGCGCTGCCCAGAAAGAAGAAGAACTGGCTCAAAACATTTCGGCTCAGATTAAATGGTTGGTTGAAAATACAGACTCCCAGAACAAGCTTCTTACACAATATATCAATAACACACTCAGTGACCTTACGGACAAATTAAATGACAGAGATAATATCTTAGCCGATAGAGAAAAAAAACGGGGAGAGGAATTTATCAATCAAACAAATGCAATGAAACAGGGGACATCAGAGTTGCTCGAACGTATTGACGATGGATATAAAACGCAGTTCAAAGAGATAAAAGAGTTGCTCAACCAAGGACAATCCCTTCAAAATACTGTAAAGGATACAGTTTCGGCAAATTCACAAGCTACTGAATCTTTAAATGAGGCGGCTTCCGAATTACATTCATCGGTCGGTAAATTAAAAGTTTTTGGTGAACTGATAAACCAGGCCGGAGCAAAACTGTCAGACACTGTTGCAGACGCTGTGGCAAGCACTGAGGTTCTTGCAAGAGAAAATCAGGCCAGCACATCAGAAATCAAACAAATATTCAGCCAGATCCTGGAAAGCGCCACGGAATTTGATATGCTCATCCAAAAAATGAAGAATCTGGTCGATACGGCAGATAAAATATTTGAACAGCTGGATGATCAGCAACATTCCTATCTTGCACAATTAAAACAAAATGTGGAAGAGTTGGCCGTTAAAATGAGCAACATGCTCCAGGAGTACGCTTCTCAAGCCAATGGACAGACAAATCAACATCTTAAAGTTTGGGCAGAGGGTACAACACAATATGCTGCCACGATGAACAAAGCAGTACAAGCCCTTTCAAGTGTTGTAGATGAAATCGAAGTGAAACTGGGCAAAGAATATGTTTAAACGTTATGCCCGGCCCCAAAATCCAGTTGATGAGGAAAATCTTTACTGGATATCTTTTTCCGATTTGATGTCAGCCCTTCTTGTTGTTTTTATTTTGGCTGCAATCGCGTTGATCATTGAATTAACCCAAACTCAAAAAATAATTCAACGGGATATTGAGGAACTGCGAAATGCGGAAAACGCCAGAAGGAAAATTTTATATGAAATTAAAGATGATCTTGCATCTCAAAACATCATAGTAGAAATTGCTGATAATGATACCATATTAAGAATTCCTGAAAGCACACTTGCTTTTGATTCCGGTTCCGATGAAATCCCTGATGACGAGGATATCCAAAGATCTGTCACCGCGATAGGGATGGCGTTACACCAGGCCATTAACAAACCTTTCAGCGATACAAACGACAAAATGCGTTTCAAATATCTCGATACAGTTTTTATTGAAGGCCATACAGACAGTGTTCCATTGAACAGGATGAAAGGTAACTGGGGTTTATCCACTTATCGGGCCATTTCTCTGTGGGAATACTGGGGGCAACATCTGGAGCTATCACCCAATTTCAATGACATGATGAATGCATTTGGGCAAAAATTATTCTCAGTAAGCGGGTATGCAGATTCCAGAAGGGTACAGACGGTGGAAGACACCCCTGAACAACGCCGGCGCAATCGTAGAATAGATCTGCGTTTTACTGTCAAAAGGCCATCTATTGTTGAATTGGAGAATATTGCCGATCAATGAAACCAGCTTCTTTGTTGATAAATCGTTTGAAAATCACCATAGCAAAGGATCCCTTTGCGCCTTATATTACAAAGTTCAAAAGTCTTGAAAGCCGATTGTCTCATTTAGCGAAAAAAGCAGGGACTGAAAACAAAAAGTTCAACCAGGCCCTGAATTCAATAGTTGATGCCGTCCGCAAAAATAAAGATTTAGAAGCTGAACTGAATTCTCCAATAAAAATCAGGGCACTTGCCGTTTCCTTGGATACAAGTTGTGCCGACCAAATCAGTCTGACACAAAGAATTTTGAATAAAATCGATCAACTGAGACCGATACCGAGTACCTTGCTTATCCAGAGTATTTTTCAATATTACCTTCAACAGTATGACAGATTAAATGACCCGGCCGCTGTTTCAAAATGGCTGATAAAATCATTGCCGAAAAGGAATCTGAAAAAGAATTTTCACGATTCGTTATTAAGCCTGAATGGTGCCAAATGGCTTGCGAATGAAGCGATTCGCAATGATCTTGATTTCAAAGACATGGTGATGCATTTAGAGCTGGATCGATATAGTTCCGGCAGATTCATGACAATCGCCAAAAACATTTACTTCATCGAACAGCTGGAAAAAATCCCATTGAATCAACCCCACAAATTATTGATAGAGGCTCAGAAACAATCGGTTTGCGATTCGATCTATGATAAATCCTATCTTGTAGGTCATAAAATTCTGCAAATTTTAATAAGAAGAGCTGCCGATACAAAAATTCATGACAGTTGGCTCAATGTAATCCTGTCTATTGCCGGAGATCCAAGAGTCCCGAAAAATCACCCTTTATTCCAAAAGTGGTGGAATATGCTGGATCATAAGTATCATGAGCTTGTTGTCGCCTGGCTATCTAAATTGGACCTTCGTCTGTTCTTAGAGGCACTCAAAAATTATTCAAACCTGTCCGGAAAAAACGATTTAAAAAGAATGTTTCCATCCCGTAAAAAATTTCTGGAAGGGCTGGATGATAAAAAACTGATTTCACGTACCCGGCTTTATCTTTCGAAAAGTGCAGAACGATACTTGAAAAATAACTATAAACCGGAACATTTGCCTTCGTATTCAATTGTCAGCGATGGCAGCAGATCCCTGATATATGTGCAGTTAATCAATAATCAGGCGCACATGATAGAAGGAAGCCATAGCTGCTATTTGTGGATTTACAAGCACCTTCACTCTTCTGCAATTGTTTTCGATCCTGTAAATGACCTTGTTTCATATAATGATTTGACCTCCGGAATGAATCAAGAAATGGCTGAAAAAAGATGCGAAGCTGTGGCACAGATTAAACATTCACCTTCTAATTTCAGGTGGCAAAAGAACGCGTTGGAAGCGCTGCGAAATCTGGGTGTGGCTATATCTGCTCAAGATGTATTGTCACAGAAAGATTACAGATCTTTCAAGCGATTATTCGGGGTGATGTAAATGAAGGTGAAAGAGTGGTTTCATATACTCCGGGCAAACGGCAAAAACGAAAAATACGCCGTCCTGCCAGATCATGAAGGCTTGAATTTTCATACAACAGCAGCCCTTTCTGAAGCAATTAAAAAAGGGGATGCAGGGGTATGGATCACCCATCAGCATATCGCTCTGACCATGTTGGCTGAACAGGGGAACGCAGAGGTTATACCCAATGGTTTTATTGTCCCAACTGAAGTTGCGGTAAATTTAGACACCAGTTCTTGTGAGTCCCTTTGTCTGCCTCCCCGATGGAACGGGATGATGGATGCCGAGATAAAAGGGCAAACCAGAAACAGCCATTTTTCTGTTACCTTGAAACTTGAAACGGATGAAGGTCGATTCACTGCTACTTATCAAATAATCGGCCCTGTTTTGAAATTTACAGAAAATCGACAATTTTTGTTGTCCCCCGCCCAAAACATTATTTTCAATGCTCTTCAAATCCATGCCAAAACCGAACAGACTGAATATGACAACCTGAAGCTGCTGTTTGCACTGCAAAAAGCCCAGGAATGCGGAGCAAAACTGAACCTGAAACAATTCAACAAATTGAATATTAAAGTGCCTGAAACTATCACGGTTGAAGCCGAACTTGATGAAAACGACAACTTGATATTAACCCCTTTTATGGGGCAAGAAGCCAGCTCAGAAAGAATAAACAAGGTTTTGGGACAACTGCAGTCTGAAACGGCAACTGCATTGAGAGTTGACAATGAAATTATTTTGTTCGATGAACGAAAATTAAAAGCAGTGCATGAAATCCTTGAAAACAGAACGATTCCAAAAAGCAAAGTTCAGGATTTTTTAAAATCTCCAACTGCTTTTATCGATGCCAGTCTGGTCGATCTCGATCTTGGTTTTTCAGCAAGAGTCAAAGGGGTGACTGTTTTTAAACATGCATATTTCGGTGACTCTGATGGTTCCGGTATAGACTGGTTTGCAAGTTCTCATTCAGCAGGTGAAATATCCACTTTCAATCAGTTGGCCGAAAAAATTCAAGACAAGGAGGCGTACGAGCAATTAAAGACGACTATAGCAGATGCTCAAAAAACGGGGGCACAGGAAATTGATTTTCTTGGAAAAACGTATAATATACCTTCCCCTGATGCTGTTTCAAAAGCATTGAAAAAAATTGAAAATAAAATCTCGAGCCCCATAGTACCTGATGATTCTTTTTCTTCAGATGAAGATGATAATAATCAAGACATTTCCGATTCTCCGGAATCGTCTGTTGTCACTGTTGTAGATATCGATCTTAACGACGAACAATTAGACATCTCTTCTCCAGCTGTTAAAAAAGCGACTGATGAAATCCTTTTTCCAGCCGAAAAATTAACCTGGGACAATTACAAACGCCAACCCTATCCACACCAGTTGATTGGTGTACAATGGATACTTGGATTATCAGAAGAAAGCAGCGGCGGTATACTGGCTGATGATATGGGGCTGGGCAAAACATTCATGGCATTGTCTGGAATTGATCACATCTATAAGCTGAAATCACAGACAGATTCGAAAAAAAAACCGGCTCTTATCGTTGCACCTCTCAGCCTTCTTGAGACCTGGAAAGATGAGGTAGCCAAAACGTTTATCAAATCCCCATTCAAATCAATCATCATTCTTCAGTCAGAAGGGGATTTAAAAAAATTTCGGTCTGGTAACATCGAAATCCGAAATCAAACTCAAGATGATAGTGAAAACAGAATCAAATACTCTTTAAAAATTGGCAGGAATTTTGGTTATGACCGCCTGGATTTGCCTGAAAGACTAGTTATCACCACGTATCAGACACTTCGGGATTATCAGTTTTCCTTATGCCAGGTTGAATGGGGAATGGTGGTGTTTGATGAGGCTCAGAACATCAAAAATCCCAATGCCATCCAAACCCGTGCTGCCAAGGGGTTAAATGCAGATTTCAAGCTGTTGGCAACCGGCACCCCAGTGGAAAACAGTCTTGCGGATTTCTGGTGCTTGATGGATACAGCCTGTCCGGGTCATCTGAGCAATTATCAATCGTTCAGAGAACAGTACATAACGCCAATCGTTCGAGCTGCAAGCGATGAGGTTGATGAGATTCGTGCCAGGGTGGGACGAGAACTCAGGATCAAGGTAGGCGCATTGATGTTGCGAAGGCTCAAAGAAGACAATATCCAGGGTCTGCCTGATAAAAGAATTTATGTCGGCATAGAAAATCAGGAATGGTCATTTTTGAAACAGCTTAAAAAAATTCTGTCTGGATATCAGCTTAAAGCGTATAACGCGACTTTGGACTCCCGGGCTCAAGCGGAAGGCATGGAAATTATTGGTTTGCTGCAGAAATTGAGGGATCTGTCACTTCACCCAAGATTGGCTGACAAAGGGCAATTAAACATTTCCGGCAAAAAAAATCAGTTGCGATCATTGTTTGATGAATCTGGAAAAATGCAAAGCCTTATCGAAGTTCTCGAACAGATCAGGGGTCGAAAAGAAAAATGTATCATATTTCTGGTCAATAAACGGTTGCAGCAGTTTTTAAGTCAAGCCTTAGGCGTATGGTTCGGTTTAGGTCCTCTGTCAATCATCAATGGCGACACAAAGGCTGTGGCAAAAAAAGTTTCAGTACCAACACGAACAAGCATGCTCTCAGATTTTGAAACAGTTGAAGGGTTCAATATTATCATTATGTCTCCAGTTGCCGCCGGGGTGGGATTGACTGTTGTCGGCGCAAACAATGTCATCCATTTTGAACGCCACTGGAACCCGGCCAAAGAAGCTCAAGCAACCGATAGAATCTATCGGATTGGCCAAAAAAAAGATGTAAACATATATATTCCAGTCCTGCATCATCCTGAATATGAATCCTTTGATGTCAACCTCCATCGTCTATTAAATAAGAAAACTTCTCTAAAAGACGCGGTTATCACGCCTGAACAGGTTTTTCCGAATCCCGAAGGGTTCAATGTGACATCTTTTGTCGAAGATCATCAGATTTCAATAGACGATATCCATAAAATTTCCTGGGAACAGTTTGAGTCCTTATGCTGTTTGCTCATTGCGAAAAAATCAAATGCAAATGACAAATGGTTGACAAAATCAGGCGCAGACTTTGGGGCTGATGCATTAGTCCTCGGCAGCACAAATTACCTGATTCAGTGTAAACATAAAAATACAAAAAATGCCATTTATGACGGATACAAAGCGGTGACAGATGTTCATTCCGCAAAGATAAAATACGACAATGCTTTAGGAAAGACGTTCTCAAAATTATTGTTCATGACCAACGCCTTGAAATTTTCAGCCAGAACCCGAGAAGCAGCTCAGGAGTACAATGTGGAAATTCATGGCCAGAATGAATTAAAACAAATGCTTGAAGCCTATCCTGTATCGATAAAGGAGATATATTCGTTTTTGAACAAAAAAAGGATGGGAATATGAAATGTGTTAACCGTTTAAGAAATTTTGGATCGTGTGGTTTGAATGGCGAGAAAATGACTCCAACGATATCGGATTTTACCATTTTCAAAAACACCGGAGCTGAAATGGATGGAGGCAATCCATGACAGGATTCAACCCGATATTCACCATCACCAACCGCATGACATCCGCCATCACCCGGATTGAGCGCGCCCGGGGTTTTCTGGAGGCCGCAAGGTTATCCGACGACTGGGTCAGGGATATGGGAAACCAGGCCCTGATCAAAGAGGCCCATCATACCACCCATATCGAAGGGACAAGGCTGACGCTGGATCAGGCGGAACGTTTGTGGAGAGGTGAAACGGTCCCTGAAGCCGATCCGGATGATACCAGGGAGCTGTTGAACTACAGGTCTGCGTTTGAATTTGTATCCGAATGCCTGGACAGCGGAGATCCCATTACAGAAGCAATGATACGGGAAATTCACCGAAAACTGGTGGAGGGTGTTCGAGGCGGCAAAGCTGATCCGGGAAACTATCGGCGGATTCAGAATTATGTGGCTGATTCATCCACGGGCGAGGTTATTTATACGCCCCCATCTGCCGTGGAAGTGCCGATCATGATGTCTGAAATGGTCACATGGCTGAATTCGGATCTTGAGATTCACCCGGTGTTAATCAGCGGGATTGCCCAGTTCCAGCTGGTCCATATCCATCCCTTTCTTGACGGGAATGGCCGGGTATCAAGGTTGTTGTCAACGCTTTGTCTTTACAGGGCCGGGTATGATTTCAAACGGCTGTTCACGATCAGTGAATATTATGACCGCGACAGACCGACTTTTTATAAAAAAATTCAAAGTGTTCGTGAGAACGGCATGGATATGACGGGATGGCTGGATTATTTTATCACGGGCCTGGAAACCCAGATGATTGAGGTCAAAGCGCGCGGCGAACAGGTCATTCGCCGGGATGTGCTGACACAGAAACACCTTCTGAACGAAAGACAGGCCAAAGCCATTGAATACCTGCTTCAACATGAGAGACTGACGATCCAGGATTATAAGGCACTGTGTCCGGAGGTAAATCGGCGCACCTTACAGCGGGATCTCAAAACAATGATTGAAAAAGAACTGATCGCCAGTGAAGGCGCCACAAATCAGCTGGTCTATCGGTTGAAGGCATGAACTTGTGACATCTTGTGACAAAAACTTGTGACAGACTCATGCCAGAACTTGTGACATCAACAAGATCATGCTGACGGCGGGTCCGCACTGAAAATCCCATAACCTGCCCAGACGGGCTAAAGGCACGACCTAAGCATCTCCCAGGACCGAATTAATCGGTGAGCTGTTTAACAGAAAGCGTGTTGTTCTCAATGGCCAGCTGTTGCTCCGTTGTGCCACTGACTCTTTAAAATCCGAGTGAAAATTTTATAGCCCGTCCGACATCAACCATTTTGGCCGGAGGAAGGGCGGTAATCAGAGCGCCGATTTTCCCTCGGGAAACCGTCTGCAAATGGTCACAATTGACAGCGCAATTGCGGGGCATGCCGTCAGCAGCCGAAAGAAACACTTCGGACGGTATATCACGGATTGTACTTGTCACAGGTGCCACGGTGACTTCACCAAGATATTCCAGTACGGAATTTCGTGTAAGGATAAGCACCGGTCTTTTTTTATCAGGATTTACAAACTTGTACCAGCGAATTTCACCCCGTTTCATTCATCCCCCCAGGCATGCTCTTCTTCCCACACAGAAAACTCGTCCGCCGCAACCGGTTGCTTCGCATAGCCTTGCCGGTGCTTTTGCTCCAGCTGCTCAACATTATAGCGAGACAGAGCCTCACGAAGTGCCTTTCGCGTGAACGCCGACCGGGTTGTGCCAAGCTGTTTTGAAATACGGTCAACTACCTGGACAAGATCGTCATCAAGGGTCATCTGGATTGTTCTCATGGCGCACCTCCATAGTGTGGATAATAATAGCTATTATAATCCACACGATTGCGTATGTCAAGTCCAGGTTGACCCTGGCAAAGTGACTGTTCCTCATCCAAAGAAGGATCTCCCTGTTGAAACACTTCGAAGTCTTTACCGGCAGGCGGGTTGGCAATGGAGGTGAAACTATGAAATACCCGGTGGTTATCCACAAAGATGAAAATTCAGATTATGGGGTGACGTTTCCTGATTTACCGGGCTGCTTTTCCAGTGTACTGGTTCTTAAGTTGTCTGATTTTTCCATGGTCGAACCAGCGCCGGCCTTTCCCGGTCAACCGATAGCGCTGGGTCGGGTTCTGTTCGGCCAGCACGGTGTAGCGGCCGATGGTTTCGCTGATCCCGGCAACCAGATTCACAATCGCCGGAGTGAGGATGTATGGCGGTCGATAAACAGAATTCATCATCCACCCACCCTTGCCATAACGGCATTCAACATTTCTGTCTGTTTGGCGATGCCGTCGGGTGCGGCAAAGGCGGTGTCGAAGTGCTGTTCCAGCAGCTGGGCCGTCTGTTTATTCATGACTGCCTTTCTGCCGCAACATGGCGCGTCCTTTATCTGTGAGACGGTATTTCAGCCATCAGTTACTTCTTACTCTGCTCACCTTTTATGGCCATCAGCAGGCTTCTGACTTGCCCTGCGACTTGCCCTGCGACTTGCCCTGCGACTTGTTTTGACTCTGCCCCTGACTCTGCCTTGGTCCCGACTTGTCCGAAGACTTGAGCCCTGGCTCGGAAAGTGGCCGGCCACGTTGGCTCTCCTCAAAAATCCTTGCATTTTCCATCTAAACAATGCATACCAATATGTATTGTTGATGCATATAACAGGAAAGGTTAAAAAGATGAGAACCACATTAAATATCGAAGATGACCTTGTTGAGAGAGCATCTAAACTAACTGGAATAAAAGAAAAAACATCTCTTGTTCGTAAGGGGCTTGAAGCCTTGATCAGCCTGGAGAGCAGTAAGCGTTTAGCTGCGCTCGGGGGAAGCGAAAAAAAAATCCGGATGCCGAGGCGTCGAAGATCGGAGTCATAAAAAATGATTCTTGCCGACACAAATGTCTGGATCAAACATTTCAGAGAATCTGATGCGGAACTGATTTCTCAATTAAATATCGGCTTTGTTGCTTGCCATCCATTTATAATTGAAGAGTTGGCCTGTAGTAACCTGGGCAATCGAGCAGAAATCTTGATGCTTCTCCAGGCACTTCCCCCGGCACCCCTTGTTGAAGCTACAGAAATTTTAGAATTTATCGAAAATAATTCACTAATGAGGCGAGGCCTTGGATACGTGGATATTCATTTGTTAGCTTCTGCCATTATAGGCAATGTTTTCCTTTGGACTTATGATCGACGTCTCAATGACGCAGCTATAGAGCTCGGTGTCGCGTACCCAGGGAGCTAACAACTCTTCCAGCGGAGCCCAAACGACTGCGCCCGCTCCAGACCATCATTGTCCTCATGGAGGTCTACTTCAAAAAACGGTTTTCCCGGCAGATGGTGATGAAACAACAGATTATCATTAGGAGGTTATATGAGCAAACAACTTCCCACTATACATCCTGGCGAAATTCTTATTGAAGAATTTTTAGAGCCCATGGGAATCAGCCAGTATCGTTTGGCAAAAGGCATAAGTTTGCCTCCAGGGCGAATAAATAAAATTGTGCATGGTAAAAGATCAATTACCGCAGATACTGCTCTCCGGTTGGGACGTTTTTTCGGTATGTCCCCCCAGTTCTGGTTAAATCTCCAATCTCGATATGATCTCGAAATGACCGCAGATTTTTTGGCGGACAGGCTTGAAAACGAGGTTCATGCTTTCCATGCACAGACGGGCTAAAGGCACGGCCTAAGCAGCCGCCAGGCCTTGACCAAATTGCAATCCTGATCGACAAGGATACTCACGACCTCATGCGGGATCAACGTGTCGTCATCCGACGCAACATGGCGCGTCCTTTATCTGTGAGACGGTATTCCTGCAGGCGGCTTTGGGGTTTTTCAGGATTGGTCATTTCAATGAACTCTCCCTCCAACGCGGGGTGCAGGTAGCGCGTTTCAAAATTATCCCGGCCAGTAAGTTTCAGAGCTGCCATCAGTTCCTTCTTACTCTGCTCACCTTTTATGGCCATCAGCAGGCTTCTGACTTGCCCTGCAACTTGCCCTGCAACTTGCCCTGTGACTTGTTTTGACTCTGCCCCTGACTCTGCCTTGGTCCCGACTTGCCCGGTGACTTGGGCCCTGGCTCGGAAAGTGGCCGTGAAGAAATCATTGTACTTCAGTTCCAGTTCAGTGCCGCCATGTTCTGCCACGGCCTGGAGCAAAGGAGTCAATTTTTCACTCATACCTTTTCCATATGGGTTTGCCTCAATTTCCGATATACCGGCGGTTTGATGCCGGCAGGTGACCATAATTTTTCCGGCGGATCGTTATGTCTCTTTTATATAACAGGTCACGGCGCAGGTGAAAAGCGGAAAAAATCCTTGCATTTTTTCATCTAAACAATGCATTCTAATATGTATTGTTTATGCATCAGCCATCATCGAAAGGCAATACCGGTTGACGACCTGAAGAGAAAAGTTATAAATTACATTAACTATTTATGCAATTTATACAACTTTCAAACTAATAGTTTGAAATATACCCTAAATGCATGTATATAATATGCATTTAAGATAAATTATAAACTATGCCACCTAAAAACACAAAAAGACTTGAGCAATGTCTCCCTGATGGGCAATTAGTGAATCGTGCCTGGTTAAAGGAGCGAGGGTTTAACAGGCCCAGGGTGGACTACGCCTTACGGGCTGGTAAGCTCGTGGCCTTGAGTCATGGCATATACAGACGTCCAGGCCCCCCGCTTAAGTGGGAGCATGTGGTCTTTTCCCTGAATGAAATGGGATATGCTGTACATGTGGGCGGTCGCAGTGCGCTTGAATTGCAGGGTTTGGCCCATTATCTGCCGCTGGGTGATACGCAACGTATTGGCCTGTACAGCACGGGGAAAATACCGGATTGGACGCGCATCTTTTCAGACGCTTTCAAATTTGAAATCCATAACAAAAAACTTTTTGAAGAGCTTCCCAAATCTGGGTTATCCACCCGGCCCTTTGGTTCCTGGGATTGGTCGATTCCCTTTAGTACCCCGGAACTTGCCCTGCTTGAATTATTAGCGGATGTAGGGGAAACGGCTGATTTTTCTATAGCTGATACATTTTTTGAAGGCGCCGTTAATTTAAGGCCGAAACTGCTTGGCGAGTTGCTGACAAGCTGCAAGCAGGTGAAGGCAAAAAGGCTTTTTTTATGGTTTAGTGATCGCCATGATCATTCTTGGCGCAAAGAACTGGAAACAAAGTGTATTGATTTAGGTCGGGGCAAACGCATGTTGGTCAAGGGCGGTGTTTTTGATGCTGTCTATCAGATAACGATTCCGAAACAAATGGTCAAAGAAAATGAAAACCCCCTATTCTGATCAAATGCGCCTGCTCGTGAATCTTTTACCCATTGTGGAAAAGCAGACCTGTTTCGCATTAAAAGGCGGCACAGCCATAAACCTGTTCATAAGAGATATGCCGCGTTTATCTGTGGACATTGATCTGGCCTATCTGCCGGTAGAAGGGCGTGACCAAAGCCTTGAGGGAATCAATACAGCACTTGGAAATATCATTGAGGACATTCAAAAACGAATTCCACGGGCTCAGGTAAAGGCAGTGAAATTGAAAGGTACAGATAAACGGTGTAAACTGCTGGTGCAACAAGGTGCAACCCATGTCAAAATTGAAGTAACACCTGTTCTGCGGGGCAGCGTCTACCCGTCCCGGGCGTGCAGAATATCAGAAAATGCAGAGAAAACCTTTGGATTCGCCAGCATGACTTTGCTGAGTTTTGAAGATCTTTTTGCCGGAAAAATCTGCGCAACCTTAGATCGGCAGCACCCCAGAGACCTATATGATACCTACTGGCTGCTGCAGCATGAGGGGATTACACAATCTTTAAAAAATGCATTCATGGTATATCTCATGGGCCATAATCGGCCCATGGCTGAACTTTTAGCACCCAAATTCCAGGATGTTTCTCCGCTATACAGAGCAGAGTTTGAAGGCATGGCATATGAGCCAGTAGATCTTGAGCGATTGGAGGATACCTTGTTGGAACTGGTTATTCAAATCCATAAAGCTCTGAATGATTCTGACAGGCGGTTTTTGCTGGATCTCAAGAAGGGAAATGCGGATTGGCAAAAATTTGCACTACCCGAGGCGCAGATATTGCCTGCCATCCAGTGGAAGCTGCTGAATCTGGAACGGATGGCCCCGGACAAGCGCAGTAAAGCTGCTCAAAAACTGGAAAAGGTATTGTTTGGATAACTATTCTTGAATTATAAAACATGGAATGGGCATGGCCAGCGATGCCTGGATGGTCCGGATGCGGTTCTCCCGGCGAAGACGCGGGGCGCAGGTAGCGCTTTCCAAATTATCCGTCGCGACGGATAATCTTGCAAAAATTGCTTTATCTGAAAATTAAGTTCTGATAAAAATTCAAATCAGGAAATTATTTATCCTCCGCCATCTGCGGTGGAAATACGGATCATGATGTCTGAAATGATAAAAGGTAAGGCTGATATGGCAAAGAGTAAAACAAAAAAAGATACTGCACTGGCCGAACTGATTGCAGCAGCACCGACAAAGGCCCTTTCAGAGCTGATACTTAATCTGGCTGAAAACAATCCTGAGATACGTCGAGAGTGCTTTGATTATTTAAAGAAAAATACGGCTGTTTCCAAGATGCTTAACCGCCAGTCGGAAGGAGAAGCCATCATGTCCATATGGGCTGAACTGCTGCCGGATCTTGAGGATCTGGATGCCTATGGCGGCGGACCATATGGGGCGGAAGACCAGGTGTGGGAATTGCTGTATGAAATCACAAAACGTCTGACTTCAAAAAAGGTCGATGAAACGTATCGACGTGAAATACTCGACGCTGTTCTACCGTTTATTAAAAGCGGAAATTCAGAAGCCGGGGATGCCCTGGATGAGCTTGCTTATGCTGCCTGTTATTCCGCTGCTGAATTGCGGTACCTTGCCGAAAGCCTGGAAGCGATGCATGATGACTGGCAAACCCGCAATGCCCGCAACATTTATCGGCAGATCGGGGACCATGATAAATACCTTGAGCTTCGGTTGAAGTATATGAAAGTTGGCGCTGATTACCATGATCTGGCTGAGTTTTACTGGGAAGCTGGAGAGAAGGAAAAATCGATTCAGATCGCCCAAAAAGGACTCAAAAAGGCCACCGGGCGGATGAATGAATTGCGGGCATTTTTGGCCGAACGGGCCCAGAAGGCGGGTGACCGGACGACCTGGAACGAACTTCAGTTTGATCAGGCGACAGATCGTTTAACCCTTGATAAATACAAAAAATTCAAAACCGCGTGTACGGCGGAAGAATGGAAAGCGTATGAACCCAGACTCCTGAAAAAAATGAAACATGCCGGAAAAACCGAGCAGATGAAAATCCATATGGATCGAAAAGAATACGACAGTGTTGTGAATCTTTTGTCAAAATGCAGTTATCCACAATACAATTTTGTCAGCGATCCGCATGTAAGCATCGCAGAAAAACTTGAAAAACAGTACCCTGAAAAAATTCTTAAATGGTATATTTCCGGCCTGGTAATCTTTCTTCCAATCACAAAAGAGAAGAATATGCGAGAAAGGCTGAAGTAATGGCAAAAGTTCGCCATATGCTGGTCAACGTGATGAATGATGAAAGCAGATGGAAAAAGCTGGCAGCCAAAGTCAAAAATGATAATCTCAGACGTCCGGCCTTTCAGCAGGAATTTGCCAGTATTGTTCCGGGATGGACGGCGATATAATAAGGAAAAGCACAGATGGCAGCAGACATATACCGAAGATTACAGCAGCAGCTGGACCAGTATTCCATGGGATTTCCTGAAACAGCATCCGGAATCGAGATCACAATTCTCCAGTACCTGTTCACAGAACAGGAGGCGCAAATGTTCTCCTTGCTCACCCCCATGCTGGAAACGGCCCGGGCCGTCAGCACCCGCATGGGACAGCCCGAAGAGGCGGTGGGAAAACAGCTGGAGGGCATGGCAGACAAGGGCCTGCTCTTTCGCCTGAAAAAAGGGGATCAGGCCCGGTACGGGGCCATTCCCTTTGTCCATGGGCTGTTCGAGTTCCAGGTCAAAAACCTTACACCGGAATTTGCCGCCATGGCCAGGCAGTATTTTGAAGAGGCTTTTGACCATGCCATGCAAAAAGGGGCGGAATATTTCGTGAGAACCATTCCGGTCCACAAGTCCGTTGACGTGATCCTTCATGTGGCAAGCCCTGAAGATGCCCTGGCCATTCTCAGGGACAAACCCGCCATTGTGGTCGCAGACTGTATCTGCCGCAAGACCGCGGCCCTAGTGGACCATGACTGCGGCAAACCCCTTGAGGCCTGTTTCATGTTCGGTTCCATGGGCCAGTATTACCTGGACCGGGGCATGGGGCGAAAAATCTCCCTGGCAGAAGCGGAGAAGATCCTGGCAGACTGCAGGGAGGCAGGGCTGGTGACCCAGCCCGCCACCTCCCAGAACCCGGGCGGTATGTGCAACTGCTGCGGGGACTGCTGCGAAGTTCTCCGGGCACTGAACAAGCATCCAAAACCGGCGGATCTTGTTTTTTCAAACTATTTTGCCCGGGTGGATGCCGATGCCTGCACGGGGTGTGAAGCCTGCCTGGACAGATGCCAGATGGGAGCGCTGGCGGTCGGTGATGAGGACATTGCCCGGGTGAATTTGGACCGGTGCATCGGCTGCGGCCTGTGTGTGTCTGTCTGTCCTGTGGAAGCCGTAAGTCTTGTACCCAAATCCGGGTCTGATTACCGGACACCGCCGGAAAGCATGGCTGATCAGATGACGCACCTGGCCCGGAAACGGGGAGTGATATGACCGGCCTGACCAGAGAGGGTATTGTCGCAAAGGCCTGCGAACTGAGATTCGAAGATGTGGGATTTACCACGGCCTAAGCATCTCCCAGGACCGGATTAATCGGTGAGCTGTTCAACCGTCAGATTCATTGCGATGGCCAGCTTTTCCAGTGTACTGGTTCTCAGGTTGTCTGATTTTTCCATTTGGGACAATGCCGCCTGGCTGATTCCGGCCCTGGATGAGCCACATTAAAATACCTGACCACTTTACAAGTATTGAAAACTTTATCATTGACTTTGTTACAATATTTGTGTCAAATATCCATGACTTTATGCCAATAATCAAATGAGGCGCCAATGTTTGAAAGGGATATTTTAAAAACATTATCAGGATGGGCACAAAAAAAAGACCGGAAACCATTGATCCTGAGAGGCGCAAGACAAGTGGGAAAAACCACGGCCATTCACCTTTTTTCAGAACGATTCGATCAATATCTGTATTTGAATCTTGAAATAAATGAGGAACGGAAAATCTTTGAGCAGGATTATCCCATTGAAGAATTGTTACAGGCTATTTTCTTTTATAAAAATCAGGTGAAGCATGAAGGTGACATTTTATTATTCATAGATGAAATTCAGGCTTGTCCTTCAGCTGTTCCCTATCTCAGATATTTTTATGAAGCTTTTCCCGATCTATACGTTATTGCAGCCGGATCTCTTTTAGAGACACTTATTGATACCCATATCAGCTTTCCTGTCGGCAGAGTGGAATATCTTGTGATGAAACCTTTAAGTTTCAGAGAATTTTTAAGTGCTTTATCCGAAACAGCCAGTCTGGACATTCTCGCAAAAAGCATCCCACCCCCTGATTTCGCACATGATCGGCTGATGAAATTATTTCAAACCTATTCAATCATTGGGGGCATGCCGGAAATTGTTGAAAAATATTCCGACCAAAAAGATATCATAGCACTCAACAGTATATTTGAGAGCTTGATTGTTTCTTATCTTGATGATGTTGAGAAGTATGCTCGAAACAGCACAATGGTTAACGTAATTCGTCATGCCGTTTCAAATTCATTCTATGAAGCAGGCAGCAGGATTAAATTTCAGGGTTTTGGCAATTCCAACTACAAATCAAGGGAAATGGGGGAAGCATTAAAATTATTGGAAAAAGCGATGTTGATTTACCTTTTATACCCTTCGTCCTCGGTCAGGCCTCCTTTGCTGCCAAACATAAAAAAGTCGCCAAGGCTCCAGGTCCTTGACACAGGAATGCTGAACTATTTTGCCGGATTTCAAAAAGATCTGTTTGTATCCGGTCGTATTGATTCTGTCTATCAGGGGAAAATAGCAGAACATATTGTCGGACAGGAACTTCTCGTTGTTGAAACATCTCCTTTATTCAAACTGCATTTTTGGAACCGGGATAAAAAACAGTCCAATGCCGAAGTTGATTTCCTGATTCAATATGAGGGGTTACTCATACCCGTTGAAGTAAAATCGGCTGCAACTGGTCGGTTACGCTCTCTCCATCAGTTCGTGGACCGCGCACCCCATAGATATGCCGTGAGGATTTATTCCGGACGAGTAGAGATTAATCAAGTTAAAACTCTCAATGGTAAAGCGTATTCCCTGCTGAACCTCCCATTTTATTTAACTGGTTCTATCTCAGAATATTTAAAATGGATGATATCCAATGATAGTCTCCCCAGTTCTGGTTAAATCTCCAATCGCGATATGATCTCGATTTTCAGACAATATCGACAAATTATTTTCAGCATGGTATTAATGAAAATATCTGTTAAGGGATAATCGCAAAAAGGGGGTAAATTATGGGCAAGCAAACAGTTTTAATCGTTGATGACGAACCGGATTTTGTGACAATGCTTAAACAAGACCTTCACAGTGAGGGATATGCCGTTGAAGTTGCCTACAATGGGGTCGAAGCGATTCAAAAAGTAAAGCAGAGCCCGCCGGATATCATTGTACTGGATATCATGATGCCGGAAAAAGACGGCTTTGCAGTATGTTCCGAGCTTAAAAATGATGACCGGTATGCAGACATCCCCATCATTTTACTCACTGCGGTTTCAGACCACGTCAGCTCATCACAGTATTCCCATTCCCAGGCCCTGGATGTGGAAGCAGATGATTATCTGTCCAAACCGGCATCATTTGAGGAGATCCTGGAGAGCATCAGATCGCTTTTAGCGTAAAGTGACTTATTCAGTTTCTCCGGTTTTGGCATTGCAGGGCAAAATTACTGTAAACAGGCTGCCGTGGCCGGGCTCACTTTCCACATGAATACTGCCTTTCAAAGAGTCGACCAGTGATTTGACTATGGTAAGCCCCAGGCCTGTTCCATTAATGAAACGGGTGTTGTCATCTTTCACCCGGTAGAATTTTTCAAAAAGCCTGGGCAGATGTTTCTGTTCAATGCCGAACCCGTTGTCTTTTACTTTTACCCGGACATTCTCGTCTCTGATATCCATTTCTATGGATATCTTACCCCCCTCCGGGGTATATTTTATGGCATTTGTGATCAGATTACCAAAAATGCTTTCAAGCGATAAGGGGTCGCAGACCAGTGTGGGCGTTTCAGTCTCCGGCAGTTTCAACTCAATGGACTGGTTCTTCTTTTTGGCCTGGACTTCCTGATATTCAACGATTTTTTTGATAATGTCTTCCACATGCACCTTGACCGGGTCCAGGCATTCTTTACCGGCTTCAATCCTGGAAATATCAAGAAGATCACCGATCAGAGAGATTAAGCTTCTGGTTTTGTCCCTGGCACGGCCAAGCAGATACTGGTTGTTTTCAGATTTAACGGATTGACCTGATTTTTCTGGATCACTTGACTTGATCACCATGGCAAGCTGATCATGAATGACAGACAGAGGGGATCGAAGCTCATGGGACACCTTGGCCACAAACTCGGATTTCAACCGTTCAAATATTTTCAAATCCGTGATGTCGGAAAGCGTCACCACCGCCCCCATGCACTGGGCATCCTCGTTTAAAACCGGCCGGCCCTCGGCAAGGATATACCGCTGATCCGGTAACACAAATTCATGGGAAGTATCCTTATCCGCTTTGTAATGGCCTTTTGAAATTTTTATTATGTAATCGCACAACCCTTTATCTTCAATGCACCGCTCGATATTTTTACCCAGACAATTATCCTTGCCCTGGTCGAGACATTTTTGAGCCACCGGGTTCATCAAAACAATCTGGCCCTGGGTATTGGTCACCAAAAGGCCGTGGGGCAGGGTTTCAATAATCGTACGGATACGGCTTTGTTCTGTTTCAAGATCAATCAGATTTTTCTGCTGTTCCCGTTTAAGGGCATTTGCCTCCAGCGTCAGGCGCAGGGTTTTAAATGCCCGTTTAATGACGATTCTCAGTCCGTCCGGTGTAAACGGTTTTGAGATAAAATCATATGCGCCTTTTTTCATGGCTTCAACGGCGGCTTCAACGGTGCTGAAGCCTGTAATCATGATCACCAGAACAGATGGAAACTGTTCTTTGATCTTTGCCAGGACGTCAAACCCATCCATGCCGGGCATTTTAATATCACAGAGGACTAAATGAATATCTTCGTTTTCAAGAACCTGTAACCCGTCCGGCCCATTTTCTGCACAGAACACCTCATACCCCATCCGGGAAAGAATCCATTCACACCCATCCCTGATATCTTTTTCATCATCAATTACCAGTATTTTAGGGATATTTTCCTTATCTGCCATGACCTGGTCCTTCCATATCCGGTGGTGACAATAACAATTCAATCACAAATGCCGTGCCTGAACCCACGTTGCTCTCCGCATAAATATTTCCGCCATGGTCCTGAACAATCCGGTAGGCCAGACTCAATCCCAGCCCGGTTCCTTTTCCCGGTGCCTTGGTGGTGAAAAACGGATCAAATACCTTTAAAAGCATGTCATCCGGTATGCCAGGCCCTGTGTCTGTAATTTCAACAAACACCTTGTCTTTTTTCGGTGACACCCAGCAGGATAAAGACAAATCGCCTTTTCCTTCCATGGCATCGGCAGCATTTAAAATGATATTCATAAACACATGTTTTATCTTTTGAACGTCAACCGGTACAAGGGGAATGGGTTCATCAAAATCCTTGTGAATCTTTATATTTTGAAACAATGTCTGGTCTTCAACCAGGGAAAGGGTTTGTGACAATATCTCTTTGATATCCTGAGGGTGTATTTTATTGTCTGTCTTTCTTGCGAATGTCAGTAATTCATTGACGATAGATCGGCACCGGTTTGCATTGTCAAGAATCCGTTTAAGACCTTTTACGGCCCCTTCGGGCAGCGGGTACTCTTCCATAACCAATTGGGAAAAAAGGGTGATACCGCCCAACGGGTTGTTTAACTGGTGGGCCACCCCTGCAGCCAGTTCGCCAATGGAAGACATTTTTTCCGCCTGGAGCAGCTGGGTGTTTGCCCGCTCAAGTTCCGCCTCAATTTCAAGGGTTTCCCTTAAATCATGAAAAAAGCCCAGTGTGGCGACCTCTTTGTCGCCGTCATATACAATTGCGGCATTGATACTTATGGGTATTTTTTCTCCGGTTTTTTTTTGAATCTTTGTCCGGAAGGATCGTAAGGTTCCCTTTTCACCATACGCGTCGCTTCTGAGCAGTTTCATGATATTCGCTGCGACGTCATCGGGATAAATATTCCGGATATCGAGTTTTCCGATCACCTCATTCGCCGCATATCCTGAAATATCACATGCCGCGTCATTGAAAATCAGAATCTCACCCGTCATATCCGAGGCAATGATGCCATCCACGGCACTTTTAATCAAATTGTTTAAAAAAGCATTGGACTGATGAAGTCTTTCCTCCATCTTTTCCATGGTTGACATGGGAAAGTCCAGTACGGCAACGGAAGAAACTGTTCCCTTTGAAAAAATGGGGTATGAATACAGGCAGGATGATTTTTCAAGGGACATGATGCCGTCAAGCCCTCTTCTTCTGGCAGGTCTGCCCGTTTTAAGAACCTGTTTTACAATGCATCTGGGACAGGGCGAATCCCGCCCATGCAGCGATTCATAGCAAAAGTCTCCCGTACGTAAAACAGACGCTGATGTTTCAGGATGATGATTAAAGGACAATATTTTGCAGTCAGGCGAAATGACAATGATCGAGTGTTTAAGTGAATCAACGGCATCGATCAAAAGATTTTTTTCATTCTCTGTCCGCATATGCTGTTTATCCTTCAGCCATGATTGAATGGATAGGGAATCCGTGTTTATTATATTCTCACGAAATCTATTATTCAACTTAAAAGTCAATTCACGGCCGTTACACCTTCGGCCGGGGGAGGACGTTTGCTCTTTCGGCAATTTCAGGAACCCGATGCTCCCACTCAATGGCCATTAAATGCACGCCTGCCACACCTTTGGTCTCTTTAAACTCTTCTATCTGCTCACAGGCGATCTTGATTCCCTCATCAGCGACCTGATTTCTCTTAACTCCCTGGAGGCGCTTGATAATTTCATCGGGCACCTCCATACCCGGTACCTTGGCTTTCATATATTTGGCCATGGCAATGTTTTTCATGGGTGTCACGCCGGCAAGGATATACACTTTTTCCGACAATCCCATGTCATTGGCCTGTTTGATCCATTCCCTCATTTTTTTCATATTGTATACACACTGGGTCTGGACAAAATCAGCACCGGCCGCCATTTTTTTGGCCAGACGGTGAATGCGCCATTCAAAGGGTTCCGCAAATGGATTGGCGGCGGCACCAATGAACATTTTAGGCGGCGTATCAATATCCGCCCCCCCTAAAAACTTGCCTTCATCCCTCATTTTTTTGATCATTGCGATCAGCTGCATGGAATCAATATCAAAGACCCCTTTGGCATTGGGATGATCCCCAAACTGCTGATGATCCCCTGAAATACATAACATATTCCTGAGCCCCAGCGCATATGCACCGGTCACATCCGACTGCATGGCCAGACGGTTTCTATCCCGGCATACCATCTGGTAGACGGGTTCAATCCCTTCATTCATAACAACCAACGCCGTGGCCCAGCTGGACATTCGAACCATGGCTCTCTGGTTGTCTGTAATGTTGACCGCATCCACCATCCCCTTGAGCGGGGCTGCTTTTTTTTTGATGATGTCAACATTTGCCCCCCGGGGCGGCCCGAGCTCACCCGTGAAAGCAAAATGTCCGGCCCGCAATATCTTCTCAAAATTACCTGCTGACTTCATATCGTTGTTTTCCATGTTATTGAATCCTTTTTGCACGTTCTTTTATTCTCTATCATATTGCGGATAAACGCCCTGGCTGCGGCATATCCTTCTTGCCAGCGCCAGCATATCAGGGATGTCTATACCAATGGGACAATAACATCTGGTACAAAGCACACACCGTTCCCATACAAGATCCCTCATCTCACCCAGATCCTGTTTATCGACATTTCCTTTTTTTTTGTATAAAACACCCACTGAATTTAAAAACTTATAGGACGGCATGTATTTCGGGTCTTTGTTATGTCCCATAAACAAAAAGCAGCTTTCCGCACAAAGAGAGCAATGGGCACACGCCTTTAAAGACAATTTCATTTTTGCCTTTTTTTCATCTAATATTGCCCGGATTTCATCACTGTTGACACCTGCGGTATTTTTTTTTCTGAACATGTTGGTTCTCCGGTCCCTGCAACGTTACCAGTTTTTCCCGGCATTGCCGAAACTATACTCGCCCGCCACATTAAAACGGACAATAATCATGTAAATCATATGAATCAATTTTGTAAACGGCACGGCCATCAGCATGAGTTCGCCGGATAAAATATGCAAAGAGATCAAAAGTTTATAATTGGAAAATACCTGGTGATATGCCAGATACCCCGTGACAAAGGGGGCGGCGGCAAGGCTCAGCAGTAAAAAATCCTCATAGCTTGTAATCATTCTTACCCGTTCAAGAAAAAGCCGTCGGAATAAAAAAATCAAGATGCAGAGAATAACGACCCCGGTTAAAAAATCCGACACATTTTCAGGTAAAGAAACCATGCTGACACCAAAGGCATTGTCCAGCAATATGTTGTGACCCAGCACAAATACAGGCACACCGATCAGAAGGACATGGAAAACGGTGGTAACCATCGTCATGAAAGGATTGACACCGGCAATGGAAAGTTTGAACCACAGTATCCAGTCCTTTTTATCCGGAATTTTTTTCTTTGGGCTCTTTTTAAACCCGCCTTTTTGAAACCAGCGCTTCTGACCCCGGTCCAGGGCCAGATGACTGGCCGCCGGCCTATTGATAATCTTCCCCGGTCCGGGTTCGAACTTTTCTATGGGCTGTTCCTTGAGCAAAGACATAAACCGCAGCACCTGAAAAACCACACCACCAAAAAAGATGACAAAAGAGATCCACACCATGGGGCCTCTGATGAAATCATACAGAAATGTCCAGGAAAAAACAGTGGATAATGTCATAATCATATTCCCTCTATCCTAAGCGAGATACCTTTTCTTATAGGGTTCCTGGATAATCGTTCTGGGGGACTGGTTCTGCCATTCCATGTGGGGGCGGACTTTTAAAATATCATCCAGACGATTCTGCGCCTTCAACCGTTTGTAGATTTCAAGCCAGGCGCAGGGGATTTCATTACTGATTTCACAATGCTCTCCATTGGTCCCGCCGCAGGGGCCGTTGAAAAGCCCTTTGGCGCATCGGGTCACCGGGCAGATGCCGCCCGTATAGCCTAAAACGCAATGACCACAGGCACGGCATTTTTCTTCGTACATGCCCAGATCCCTGTCAACACCGATAGACACCGTATTTACAACGGGATGGACGGGTATCCTTGAAAACCGCTCGGCCATGAGCTGCACACCGGCGCCGCACGCCATGGAAACAATGCAGTCATATTCAGGCACTTTGCTGTCCAGCTCCTTTAAAAAGGACTCATTACACTGGCGCTCAACCGTATACCCGTCAATCTGCTTCCGGATTCCCGCTTTTTTCAAATGAACTTTAAGCTCTGCGTTTAATGCATTCACTTCTTTTTGCCCCCCCACAAGGCACACTGAAACGCATCCGCCGCATCCCACATTTAAAATTCTCTCATACCCGTCAATGGCATCAAGAATTTCCTGAACGGGTTTTCTTTCTGCTTTAACCACTTCCTGCCTCCATGTTTTGTAATATCATCTAATCCCAATGCCGGGATCAGTCCTTTTAAGATCATTGCACTGTTAAAATTAACAATCGGCGCCCAATCATTTATCAAGAATATGGCACTCTCCGCAAAGGGTTGGCCCGGTGGGTTCAGAAGTCAGACTGTAATTATTATGGCACCCCATACATTGATAATGGAAAGCCTGTGTCCTGTCGATTTCCGCCTGGGAATCATGACACGAAGCACACAGAATATCCGGATTGCCCTCAACAAGGTCCGCGTCATCCAGAACATTTTCTCCATTTTCCATCACATGATGGCAATCCAGACAGTCAAAGTCATACATATGCCACTCATGGTCAAATAACACAGGGCCGCGATTTTCCCCTCCGCTGAACTCAAGTATCGCATCATAGGCATACACTCCCGAAGCAAAAAAAACACAGACCAGTGTTATGGCAATTTTTTTCATAGACGTTCATCTTCATTCTGAATGTTTAAAAAAATGTCACCTTATAACTTTTCGCACCTGAATGCAAATCATTCGAGCCGCTCTGGTTCCGTTACCTTCACCGTCCAGGGCGGAGCACCCGCCGGACCCTGTTCCGGCCCTGGACGGGATTTGAAGGGATCCGCCGCCTTTCCGGCTTGACCCGGCCATTTTTTTCTCTATAATGCCCCCATGTCTTTGAACCGGTTTGAACAGATCAAAGGGTTTCACAAACTGCCCCCGGACACCCGGAAATGGCTGCAGACGATTGCGGGCATCCATGGATTTTCCTTTCAGCAGCAGCGGCTGCTTGTGGAATACAGCCAGGACATGTACTGCTGGGACATGGGCGGACTTGACCGGTTTTACCGGCCCGACAGCCTTGGAAACACGACCGGAAAACAGGCGGCCGCAAAGATATTTTCCCAGCTCAAATCCGGATATGAGGCCCTGAAAAACAACCCGAAACAGTATGAGAACAAGCCGGCGTTTTCGACAGCAGAACATAAATTTCCCCGGGAACAGATGGTGGAAACCGCGCTTCAGGGGGCGATTATGGGCACCTGTCCCGTGGCTTCAGAAAAGACCCGCTGCTGCAACCTGAAAACCCTGGATGCGGTTCAGCAGTGCGGATTCGAGTGCAGCTACTGTTCCATCCAGTCTTTTTACCACAACAGCCAGGTGCGGTTTATCCGTGATCTGCCCCGCCACCTGGCAGGCCTGGACCTGGATCGGGAGACACTGATGCACATCGGGACAGGTCAGTCATCCGATTCTCTGATGTGGGGAAACCGGTTCGGCCTTCTGGACAACCTGACCCGGTTTGCTGAAAACCATCCCAACGTGGTCCTTGAAATGAAGTCCAAAAGCAGCCGGATCGATTATTTTCTTACCCATCGACCCCCGTTTAACATGGTGTTCACCTGGTCCCTGAACACCCCTGCCGTGATCACGGCCGAAGAAAAGGGAACCGCATCCCTGGAACAGCGCATCAACAGCGCCAGACGACTGGCGGATGCCGGAATTCCTGTCGGGTTCCATTTTCACCCCATGGTCTGGTATGACGGGTGGGAAGCCGGGTATCGTGCCATTGTATCCCAGCTGACGGACACATTTTCCCCCGATGAAGTGGTCATGGTCTCCATCGGCACCCTGACATTCATCAAACCGGTCATCCGGCGTATCCGGGAACGCATGGCCCGGACCCGGATCCTGCAGATGCCCATGACAGACTCTGCCGGCAAACTCAGCTACCCTTTTGAGATCAAAAAAACGTTGTTTTCCACACTTTTCCAGGCATTCCCCGACAACTGGAAATCCTCCGTGTTTTTTTACATGTGCATGGAGGATGTCAACTTGTGGGAACCGGTCTTCGGCCGTTCTTATCCCTCCAATGACGCGTTTGAACAGGACATGATCCAGGCCTACCTCAAAAAAACACATGCCATCCGCCATAACCCGCCGGCCGTCTGATTTGTTCCTGGACGGCAGGCACGGCCTGAGCATCCGTGCTTTTTTCATACTTTGCTTGACAAACCGTGTTTTACTATCCTATTGTCACGTGCGTTAAATTTGAAGTTAATATTGACAAGCGCCTCTTTGCAGCAGGGCAAGGCCCAAAGAGGTCCGAACCCTAAGATTCAGGAAAAGGGCTGTTATGAACAGATTGTTAATACTGGTTCTTCTGGCCGGCGCAATGATCACTGCAGGATGCAGCGCTGTTAAGTACACAAATAGTCAATCTCCTTCCGCTCCTGCCTATGGGGAAGATTCTGCCTGGGTGGCCAGGCCGGACCGAATTGATCAGGCCGTGGATGTGTTTTATGTCTATCCCACCATCTACGTTGGAAAAGGCAACATGGATACGTCTGATCCGGACCTTCGCGCCAATGCCGCGGGGTTGCTCAAGGCCCAGGCCGGGGTATACAGTGAGTATGCCAATCTGTTTGCCCCGTTTTACCGTCAGCAGTCCGCAGCCTCCCAGAGCATGGAACCTAACAACGGCGGCCGGGACGCCTATGCCGATCCCCTGTTTCAAGTGGGATACGGCGATGTTGAACAGGCCTTTGACTATTACATCAAACATCTGAATCCGGACCGGCCGTTCATTCTTGCCGGCCACAGCCAGGGCTCCCAGGTGGTGATTGAACTGATGCGCAAACGCCTTGGCAACCCTGAACTGCACAAACGGCTGGTCGCGGCATATCCCATTGGGTACTCTGTAACAAAAAAGGATTTAGAAACATACCCGTGGATGAAGCTTGCCCAGGGCGAAACCGATACCGGCGTGATCATTACCTTCAACACCCAGGGCCCGAATGCGTTGGGATCGCCTGTACTGCTCACCGGGGCCGTGGCCATCAATCCTTTGAACTGGAAGACGGACGAT
This sequence comes from Desulfotignum balticum DSM 7044, assembly GCF_000421285.1. Lineage (GTDB taxonomy): Bacteria > Desulfobacterota > Desulfobacteria > Desulfobacterales > Desulfobacteraceae > Desulfotignum > Desulfotignum balticum. Next base: position 459,534 of record NZ_ATWO01000001.1, on the reverse strand, counting down.
ACAAGGGCCGGCCGGGAAAACAACATTCAGGCCAGATTTTTCCATGACAGCACAGGGCGATTGATCGAGCAGATCCCTCAGTTTGCCGGGGCGTATATTGATCCCGGAACGGGGGCATTGATCGCAACAGACATTCAGACCCCAGAATCCAAAAGCATCGACCTTGTCAACATGGGTCGCTGGCCCAAAGAGGTCTATCACCGCTTTGATTACGCCTTCTGGTTCGACAATCTAAAAGAAAATGTCCAAAAGCGGATCAAAGCCTATCTGGCTGAATCACAAACGAAAAACGCGTCTTAACGCTGTCTCCACGGTTCGGCGCTCAGGATCAGTCTCTAAAAACATCTGAATTCGGAGAAACATTGTGGATATTCATCTCTTGCTGCATCTTTTCCATCCGGCAATGCGCCATGGTTTTTTGTCTGTTCTGCTGGCAGTTGTTTTGTTTATGCCCTGTGCCGCAGGGGCTGATTCCCTTGATTATCATAGCGAAACGTTATGGGAAATCCAGGATAACGGCAAAGGCGTGGATGTTTTTTATGTGTATCCCACGATCAGCTCCAACCCGACAGGGAATATGGATGTCAATGACCCGGATGAACGGGATCTGGTCAAAGGGTCAATCGCTGCCCAGGCGTCTGTGTTCAATGATTCCGCCAATATCTATGCCCCTTATTACCGGCAGCTCTCCCCCGTGGTGGCTGATCCGGACGCGCTGGTGACGGATTATGACGAATTCAAGCTGGGGGCCCGGGATGTGCAGGATGCGTTCCGGCATTATATATACAATCAGAATAACGGCAGGCCGTTTATGCTGGCCGGGCACAGTCAGGGGACAATGGCCTTGATCGAACTTGTCAAAAACGAATTTGCCGATGCCCCGGAATTACAAGGCCGTCTGGTTGCCGCCTACCTGATCGGTTACACCGTCACCCGGGATGATCTGGCAAAAGCAGGGCTTGAAGCGGCCCAGCGTGCGGATGATTTCGGGGTTGTCATCACCTACAATACCCAGTCCAGGGATGCCACGGGAAGCCCCATGCTGCTGGACGGGGCGCTGTGCATCAACCCTTTGACCTGGACAACCCAGGGATTGCCTGCCGATAAAAGCCTGAATGCCGGTGCGGTATTCATCAACGATGCAACAGGGACGTTTGAACGGGAAGAGGAACACTATGCCGGGGCCCAGGTGAACACGGAGACAGGGGCTTTGATGACAACGGAAGAACATCCTGAACTGAATCTGGATAAGTTTCCGGAAGGGATCTACCATCGTTACGACTACGCGGTCTGGTACCGAAATCTGGAAGCCAATATCCGTGACAGGATCGCTGCCTACCTGGATCCAAGCCTTGCCGGCAAGCCGTTTTCAGCTGTCTATCAAATGAATGATATCCGCATGCCTGCCTTTGCAACTCCCGACGGCAGCACCACGGATATGACGGCACTCAATGCTTACGGCCTGCTTGTCACGGATACCGAAGCCACAGGCACGGTATCCACGACCCGGGACATTGTGCTGGATTACGATAAAACCTATGTGGCCCCCTTAACCGCCACAGGTGTGAGCAGCGTCCGGCATGACGGCATCACCAATCCCAACCTGGCCATTCACAACAAAGGGGCCGTTTCCGTGAGCCTGCAAAATTACCACGCCACAGGTTCGGCAACTGCCTTCGGCATCCAGGCCGGCAGCGATGTCACCAACACCGGCCGCATGACAGTTGAGGCAAAAGGCACCACTGCCACAGCCTATGGCATCTATCTTGCCGGCGATGCCGACGTGGATGTCAGAGTCCCCATGGCCATCAGCGCCTCGGGCGTGTTTGGCAGTGAGGCATACCAAGTGTATGCCGCATCCGGTACCACAGCCATAAAAAATTTTGCCATGGATTTTGGCGCGGATCTTTCCCTTGGCGCCTACCAAAACACCCTTGGCGCGGATCAAGCCGGCGGTGCCGCCATTGCCTTTGATCCCGATGCCAAATTATACATCTACCCCACGGCCCAGTTTAAAAACGGCACTTATACCATTCCCACCCTTGTGGAAAACGGGGCGGATCATCAGAATTATTTCGCCGGGTCAGAACTGGTCTCCGTCGACCCGGACATTACCGCGGCCCTCACGGCCAATCCGGCGGCAGGCGCAGGCATGTCCGGCCAGGGTGTCACGGTCACTTATGCCCCCAAAACAGCCCCCACACAAGACACGCTGGCAACGCAACGGGTCATGGTGTCCAATGAGGCCGCCATTGTGGGCAACGCTCTGCGATCTGCCATGCTGGCGGGCCCCACGGAAACACCAGATGGCAGTGGTTTTGGAAACAGCACGGCGGATCAGCGTACAGATTCCCCCCTTGACAGACGGATTCTTCTGGCCAGTATAGATCCCCGGCTGCCGGCATTGCCGGAGGCGGTCCAGAACGCTGAAAAAGGGCAGGTTTTTATCATGCCCTATTATTCGAAAATTGACCAGGACCAGTTGAATGCGAACATCTATGGCTTTACCGGCGGATATAACCACTGGGTATCCAAAGATATGATTTTAGGGTTTCATGGCGGCTACAGCTATGGGGATATGGATTTTTCAAAAAACCGTACCGGCACCACCCAGATGGCCTCTGCCGGGGGACAGGGCATTTATCAATGCAGCTACGGCCTGATGCTTTCAGGTCAGGTGTCCTTATTCCACGGTTGGAACGACTATAAGGACCACAACCCCGTCAACGGAGGGGATGCAGACTATCGCACCTATGGGGCGGACATCAGCTCCGATGTGAGCCGCCTGTTTGTTCTGGACGACAACCACCGGATCGTGCCCCGTGCGGGGCTTTCTTATCTGTGGGCCCATGGCAACAGCTACACCATTGAGGGCAATTTGGCAGATGTCCATGTGGGCAGTACCCATGATCGTGACTTGTTTGCCACGGCAGGTCTGGACTGGTACGGCAATTGGGTTTGGGGAAACTGGGCCGTCATGCCCACGGCAGGCATCGGGATAAAGCAGGCACTAACCTCCGGCAGGACCACCACTGTCATGGGGCTTGGCAATGCCGTTGCCAGGGTTGAAGATCAAGTGGATGACACCACCGTGACGACCAACCTTGCCTTAGACCCAAAAAAAGCGTGATTTAAGTAGAAGAAATTAGCAAAAAAAGGTCGAAACGCCCGCCAATAAAGTGTATAATGATTTTGTCCAAAACAAAAACACAAAATTGGAAAGGCGTTTCGAGTGAGTATGAATATCAACAAAAAATTGGCAAAACGCAAGAAAAAAATCAGCAAAAAACTTAAAAAACGGAACTGGACCCAGCAACCGCATCCCATGTTCAAAGCGTCCAACATTCATTATGAATTTGATGGCCGACATCAGGGCATCTCCTATGGTGGGATCGGGTTGATCCATCTGCTTGCACAGAAGACCGGTTTGTTCAAAGAGATTGATAAGAATCTTGAACTTCTCAAGCGCCATTTGCCCTATCATGAATCGGATCATATTGCCAATATGGCCTATAACATCCTTGCCGGCGGGACCTGTCTGGAAGATATCGAGCTGTTGAGAAAAAATCCGGCCTGGCTTGACGCGTTGGGAGCCCAGATCATACCGGATCCAACAACAGCCGGAGATTTTCTCAGACGCTTCGAGGAACAGGATGTGCTTGATTTTATGTCGGCTAAAAATATCATCCGCAAAAAAATCTGGAAAAAACAACCAGAGTCATTCAAGAAGACTGCCATTATCAATGTTGACGGCACCATCAGCGAAACATACGGTGAATGCAAGCAGGGTATGGATATCTCATACAACGGCAAATGGGGGTATGCCCCTTTGATCATTTCCCTGGCCGGCACAAGAGAAGTGCTCTATGTGGTCAACCGCTCCGGAAATGCCCCTTCGCATCTGGATTCTGCCAAGTGGCTGGACAAAACCCTCGACCTTGTGTCTGGTTCGTTTGAAAAGATCTATATCAGGGGCGATACGGACTTCAGTCTTACCAGCAATTTTGACAAATGGGACAAACGCTGCCGGTTTGTTTTTGGCATGGATGCCAGAAACAATCTTGTGAAACTGGCCGGTCAGATTCCGGAATCTGAATGGGAATTCCTTCAGAAAAAACCACGGAAAATCAAGACACAGCCCCGCAGAAAACCAGAGAATGTAAAGGCTCAGGTGGTCGAAAGACGTAAATTTAAGAATCTTAAAACCGAATGTGAACATGTCTCTGAATTTGAATACAGACCTGGGAAGTGCCAAAATTCTTACAGAATGATCGTACTTCGCAAGACCATTAAAGTGCTGAAAGGGCAATGCCAGCTTTTTGATGATGTCCGCTATTTTTTTTATATCACCAATGATGACAAAAAATCTGTGGAGCAGCTGATTCAATTTTACCGCAACCGGGCAGACCATGAAAACGATATCGAACAGTTGAAAAACGGCGTATCTGCATTGAACAATCCGTCTGATTCCCTGATATCCAACTGGGCGTACATGGCCATAGCATCTTTGTCCTGGGATCTCAAGGCATGGTACGGTCTGCTGCTTCCATACCGGGCGCTGGGCAGAAGTATTGTTCGCATGGAATTCAAAAAATTTATCCATACTTTTATCCAGATTCCGTGCCTGATCATAAAATCCGGGAGAAAGATCACGTACAGGCTGGTGGGCTATAATGACCAGGTCAAACATATTTTCAAAATGTTCCATCGTATGAAGGATTTTGCATTTCCCTGATACAAAGCGCATGATCGGACAGCTGTCACAAATGGGTTGTGATGGGTGAGTCCAAACCCCGGAAAGACAAGATCAAGGATATTGGAAATGAAAACACACCACAATTTGAAATTTTATGGAGCCGGAGGAGAGGTGTGCGCTTTTGACAATAGTTGCCAGATGGAATTTTCTACTAAAATTGTTTTGCTAACCTAAGATATGAACTTTTTAAAACACGCTTGTTTTGGGCTTAGAACTCAGAAAAGACGAGGTGCACAGCTTTCGCGCCGGCTACACCGGCGCTTACGGCAATGAGGACCGCGCGTACAACTTTTTCCTGCAATGGCGGTACCATTTCTAATCCACCCTGAGACTGTGGGTCAGCGTGTCATCGCCCGCCTTCACCTGGCTGGGCTTGGAACTTGCCTTGACCTTTACACCTAAAGCTTGTAGGCTCACCTTTAAGACGTTCGGATTTTAAACAGAGGATAACATGCCAACTGTTTTAAAAATTAAAGGGTTAAGATTCCACTTGAGAAATATTATGAATACCACAAAATTTGAAAATGAGCCTTGCGCCATTCGTGCCTGGGCTGAAGGTAGAATGATTTACCTTGAATTAACAGATGGTCGTATCGTTAGCTTCCCTGCAGATCGTTTTAAGATTCTCAAAGCAGCTTCAGAAGTGGCGTTAAAAAAGGTGACTGTTGAGGTCAACGGCTATGCGCTTCGTTGGGAAGAACTAGACGAGGATTTGACTGTCGAAGGTGTCGTTTTGGGGAGATTCCAACTTCCTCTTCCAGAACAAGCTGCGTAGCATTTCTGAAAAAATAATTCTATGACTATTGAACACTCGATAACTGTTCATCCTTCAAATGAAAATTTCAAACAAGTGTCCCATGAAAAAAATGGTCGTTTTTCTCGGTATGGTTTTTTTCTGTCAATCACTTCTTTGTTGAATCAAATCAATGAAACCCGTCGCCCGGTGACTCCACCCGAAAAAAAAGCGGATCAATTCCTGTATGAGGAAAATGGAAGATGGCTGTAGACATTTACCGCAGATTACAGCAGTACCTGGTCCAAAAACGGAGGGTGATATGACCGGCCTGACCAAAGAAGATATTATCGCAAAGGCCTGCGAACTGGGGTTCGAAGATGTGGGGTTTACCACGGCCGATCCCTTTGACACCCATCTGGATTTTCTGAAAGACCGGCAGGATGAATACGGCTGGGCCGAGGCAACCGGGCTGAAGCTCATGGAGGGAACCGATCCGAAAACGGTCATGGCCCGTGCCCAAACCATCATTGTTCTCATGGAGGTCTACTTCAAAAAACGGTTTCCCCGGCAGATGGAGGGACATTTCGGCCGGTGCTACCTGGACGACGACCGGGTGACCAAGGACGGCCTGTCCAGGCGCATCAAGGCATTCCGGTCTTTTCTCTTAGACAGCGGGATTGACTCGAAAGTCCCCTATCACCTGCCCCACCGGGTGGCAGCGGCCCGGGCCGGCATGGGCACCTTTGGAAAAAACTGCCTGTTCTACTCCAATAAAGTGGCCAGGCAGGGGTCCTGGGTTCTGCCCATCGCAGTTGTGGTGGACCGGGCCTTTGACCCGGACATGCCCAGCGTTGAGATGGGGTGTCCGGACTGGTGCCGGAATGCCTGTATCACGGCCTGCCCCACCCAAGCCCTGAAGGGAAACGGCACCATTGATCCGAGAAAATGCATCTCCTTTCTGACCTATTTCGGACAGGGCCTGACCCCCAGGGAGCTTCGGGAGCCCATGGGCATTTACGTCTATGGATGCGACCGGTGCCAGAACGTCTGCCCCAGAAATGCCCCCTGGCTAGCTGCCGATCTGCCCGTCAATGAGCGGGTGGCTGCCAGAGAAAAGGATTTCAGGCTTTCTTCTCTGCTGAATATGGACGAATCCTGTTTTACGTCCAGAATATGGCCCCATATGTTTTACATGGGTCCGGACAGGCTGTGGCTGTGGCAGATGAATGTGGCCCGGGCCATGGGCAATACCCGGGATACGGGGTATACAAAGGATCTGATCCGATGTTTTAAAGAAAACAGAGATGACCGGGTGCGCGCCATGTGTGCCTGGGCTCTGGGACGGATCGGGGGCCAGCCGTCCCGGGCCGCTCTGGAGGGTTTTCTGCCCGGCGGCACGGCTATCCTTGAAGAGGAGATCCGATATGCTCTGGGCCTGGTATAATCTCCGTGAAGCCAGGCATCCCCAGGACACGATTCCAAAGAGATCGGGCCTGACCCGAACATCGTTCCAATACTATTTGCCGAAAATGGCAGCGCTGCCATTTTCGGCAAATGGGGTGTTCATGTTCATGCTGCAATCTGATCAGGTAATTTTATCAAATATGAAGAGCCTCTATTACAGCCTTAGGATTTTTTGAGGCAACATGTAGCAAGGCCTTTGCAGGCCCTTCTGGCTTTCTCCTGCCCTGCTCCCAATTTTGAAGCGTCCTTACGCTTACGCCTATCATCATAGCAAACTCTGATTGTGAAACATTCAAAGATTTTCGAATCATTTTAATTTCTGGAGCATCTATCTCAAAAATTCTACTTGGTTTCTTTTTTCCTTTTTTTATATCACCAGCTTCTTTTATGCTCGAAAGCAACATATCAAAATCTTCGTTTTTCATAATAAGTTATCCTTTATCGCTTTTTTCAGGATTTTGAGCTGTTTAGGCGTTAAATCTTCCTGTTCGTTTTTCTTGTACATGAATAGCATGTAAATCGTTTCTGGTTGATCGAAATAATAAATAACCCGCAAAGCACCTCTTTTGCCTTCGCCGGGTCGATTCCAGCGGACTTTTCGAAGCCCGCCACTTCCTTTGATTATTGACCCTGCATCAGGGTTCAGCATTAAAATGGATTGTAACTTTTGATAACCCTTATCAGGTAGAAGCTTCATGACTTGCTTGGTAAATATTGAAGTTTCAATGAATTCCATACACTTAAACTACGTCATTGACGTATTTTTGTCAAGCCAAAGATGGTTCCCAGGTGATAACAGTGAAATATTCAGACATTCAGGCAACCACAATATAAGGAAAGCCTGTAAAAAGCTTTTCCCAAAAAAAGACGGCATAGGTCGCATCGAATGTGTAAATGCCCCCGCTTCTTTGAGCTGTTTGTTGGCATTGCTGAACTCTTTGTAATGCTCCATGACAGCGCGGACTTCATCACGGATCTTTTTCATGGGGATGATCATGAGGTTCGGTTTCGTGGCCGGGATGCTCGTGGTCATGCACCCGGCCGTGGGCATGGTCATGGGTTTTTCGGCCCCCGGGGTGGGTGTGCACAAACCGATGAGGGTGATCATGCAGGTGCTCATGGGGATGGGCGTGCACGGTCCGGTCATGGCGGTGGGGATGATCATGGATGTGCAGGTGGAGATGGAGGTGCTCATGTTCATGCTGCAGTTTCCGGATGGCGGTGGTGGTGCGCTGCCGAAAGGAAAAAGAGAGGCCGTTGAGATTGCACAGTTTGTCGTCCTGCATGAAATCAAGGGTGGGCAGATCTCTAATGACCCGGCCCTGGTGCATCACCAGGGTGCGGTGGGTCAGTTTTTCAATGAAAAACAGGTCATGGCTCACCAGCAAAAGCGTTTTATCAAAGGTGTCCAGAATGGCCATGAGCTGTTCTTCGCCCCTTGGGTCCAGTCCGGCCGTGGGTTCATCCAGAATGAGCAGATCCGGGTCCATGGCAAGGACACAGCCCAAAGCCAGGCGTTTGCGCTCGCCGCCGGACAGGTGCAGGGGCACCCGGTTTTCAAATCCGGACAGCCCCACCCGGGCCAAGGCGTCTGCGGCCCGGTGCCGGCACTCATCTCTTGAAAGCCCCAGGCGGCGCAGGCCGAACATCATCTCTTCCTGGACACTGGCGCAGAACAGCTGATCGGCACAATCCTGAAATGCCAGCCCGACCCGTCGCCACAGATTCTTGTGCTGTTTTTTGGTCACCCGGGTTCCCTTGAAAAACAAATCCCCACTGCCTTTACGCAGTCCGCACAGGCAGGCCAGCAGGGTGGATTTTCCTGCCCCGTTCTCTCCCACAATGGCCGTTTTTTCCCCGTCATGGATATCCAGGGAAAAATCCTGGAGCCCGGGGGTGCCGTCCGGGTAGACATATTCATAGTTTTCCATACATACCAGGGGCGGATGAATGCAATGGGTCTCCTGGATTCCGGCGCACTCGCATGAAGGGGGGTGTCCGGGGCCGGTGCCATTTTCTTCATGATCCCGTGCCCCATTGGCATCCGGCACGTCACTGGCCGGGATGGTCAGGCGGAAGGAAAAATCCAGGCCATGGTCCCGCAGGGAATCCCGCCGGGAAACCAGTTCACGCAGGGTATATTTGTGGTGAATGCCGCCCTGGTGAAGCACCACGGCTTTTTCGCACAGTTCGTACAGAAAAATCAGGTCGTGGGAGATGCAGATCAGGGTGCCGGCAAACCCTTTGAGCAGATCCAGGAACACTGCCTCCTGTCCCGGGTCCAGGTTGGCCGTGGGTTCATCCAGAATCAGGACCTCGGGCTGCATGGCAAGGATACCGGCCAGGGCGGCCCGCTTTTTCTGGCCGAAACTCAGGTTATGGGGCTCTTTGTAGGCCAGATGCGCCAGATGGACCTGGTGCAGGGCGTGTTTGGCACACAGGGCCGCGGATTCCCGGGATTTTCCCTGGTTGCGCGGGCCGAATGCCACATCCTCCATGACCGTGTGCCCAAACAACTGGTCATCCGGATCCTGGAACAGCACACCCATGCCCAGACGGCTGTCTTCCAGGTGATCCCTTGTCAATGCCCTGCCCTTGAAACACACGGTTCCCTGAGCCGGTGCCAGCAGCCCGCTGAGCAGTTTGATCAATGTGGTCTTGCCGGACCCGTTTTGCCCCACCAGGGCCACACGGTCTCCAGAAAAAATATCCAGGTCCACCCCGGACAGGGCCTGGATACCATCGGGATAGGCATACCCCAGGTTGTGCACGCTGAAAACCGGCATATCCGCCATGAAGGTTCCTTTACCCTTTCAAATAATCAAAAAACACCAGTGCCGCGCCGGCGGCCACCCATATGCCGGTCTTCAGGATATCCTGCCACTGAATCCGCAGATCACAGGGAGAAGGGAACCGTCCATTGTACCCCCTGGCCTGCATGGCATCAAACACCCGTTCCGTGCGCTCAAAACTGCGGACAAACAGCATCCCCAGAAAATTGGCCAGAGCCCGCAAAGTGTCCATATCTGTTTTTTTTGCAAACCCTCTGGCCTGCATGCCGGCGGTCATACGCCGGGCTTCGTGGGTGAACACATGCAGGTACCGGTAACTGAGCAGCACCATCTGGCCGGCCATGTCCGGCACCCCGAGCCGGGACAGCCCGTACAGCGTCACTGGCAGCGGGGCCGTGGACAGCAGCGGTTCCATCAACAGGGCGATGGCCATTGCCTTGGCCGCAATGGTGGCGGCCAGGACCACCCCGCGCAGATTCACAACCAGCCAGTCCATGGACCCGAACACCACCAGGGTGTCACCGGGATGCACGGGCACGGTCAGGGGCATCACCACGAGCAGCATGCCCAGAAAACCGGTCAGGGCCACCACCCGCAGCATCACCTTGCGAAACCATACCTTTGAGATCAGGAGCACCACCAGGGAAAGTCCCAGGGCCGCCGCTGCCGCAGACAGATGGCGCAGCGAGGCAACGGCAAAACTGTAGGCCAGCAGGGTCACGATCTTGCAGCGCACATCCCAGCGGTGGATCACAGAGATCCCCTGACCGAAGCCTTCAGCCACGGGCGGGATGGACCAGTCCGGATCGTTTTCCGGAACCGTCCGGGTTCTGGCCCGGCGCTTGAGCCAGGGCAACACGCCGGCCGCCGTTGCCGCCGGTATCAATACCAGCAGGGGCAGGTACCACAGCGGCACGGATATGTAAGCCACATCAGTCATGAGCCGAGGCAGCCGTCTTGTGGAATAGGGGTTCCAGCAGGGCCGGCTGGACCCGGGCCAGGAACCCGATGGTAAACCCGCTCATCACCCCTTCGATCACAATCACGGGCACATGGGCGGCCAGAGCGATCTTGGCCACTCCAAAGAAATCCTCTCCCCCGGTCATCAGCATCAAGGCCAGGCCCACGGCAGCCATCACCGTTCCCATGGCACCGGCCACGGCCCCCACAATGGTTTGACGTTTTAGCGTGCTGCCCTTGAATGTCTGGAAAAACCAGCCGCAGATCATGGCCGGGATCCCCATCATCAGGGCATTGGCCCCCAGTGCGGTCAGCCCGCCGAACTGGAACAGCAGGCTTTGCAGCAGCAGGGCCAGGCCGATGGCCAGAAAAGCCGCCGGCCCCAGCAGGGCCCCGGCAAGCCCGGGCAGCAGCAAATGCGCACTGGTGGGACCAAAGGGAATGTGCACCAGAGACGCCACAAAAAAAGCCGATGTGACCACTGCCACTTTGGGCAAATCCCGGTTGTGAATACGGCGGGCGCTCCAGGCCGCCAGTCCGGCGCTGACGGCATATCCGCCGATGGTTACGGCCACTGGAAGCACCCCGTCGGAAATATGCATTATTGACGCCTCCGCCGGGCTGCGGCAAATGCGGCCATTCCGAACAATCCCACAATATATCCGATCCCGGCAAACACCTCTTTCATGCCCGGTTCATCCAGATCGGCCCGCAATGCAGCGATCTCCCGGTGAATTTGCCTGATATCATTGGCAAGTTCGCTGTTCTGGGCTTTCAACAGTGTGATCACTTCTCCGGAGCTGACATCCCGGGATTCCTGTGCCCGAACCAACCCGGGAATTCCTGCCAGAAACAAAAACACCAGTCCCATGGCAACCCCCTTTTGCAGACGCATCATTTTCCCGCCTCCACGTCGGCTTTTTTCAACTTAAATTTGTTTTTATGCCCCATCCCCGCATCGATCACGATGGTCAACGCATCGATTTTGGGGATATCAAAACTGAACATTCCCTGTGTGTCGGTCTTCCCTTCCAGAATCTGCCGGTTTTTGCTGTCATACACCAGCACCGTTCCTTTTTCCACGGCCCGGCCGTCAGGAAAATAACTTTCCGTGAAAACGGTTCCTCTTTCGACATAAGCGAACAGGTTCACCTTGTGGGCCAGGGCTGTGCCTGAAACCAGCAATACCCCAACCAGCACAGCAACCAGACAGTTGAAATGCTTCATCGTTCCTCCTCTGCTTATTTCATATCACGGGTATACACCCAGAAGACAGCCCCGATCTCCACGTCTTTTTCCAGCCCGTCACGGGTAAGGGTCCAGTCCGCTTTGTTGAGTGCGGAGAACCCCCACCACCCGGCTTTGGGCATGGCATAGCTGAACATCCCGTTTTCATCGGCTTTGACCACCTGGGTGACATAGGGATCTGCCGGAGGGACCACCACATGGGTATTTCCCGGGCTTTCATTCAAATATTCAATTTCCACTTCGGCAAAAGGCACGGGCGCACTTTTGACCCGCACCTGGTCGGTAAACAGATTACCCGTCCAGAGTCCATACGGCCGTGTAAACGGGATGATCTCGGTCTCCAGTCCCACAGGCTGATCCCATCCCTGTTCCAGGCCGAATGCGTTCACGCAGACTTTGGTGTAATGAACGATGAAAAGATCCTCAGCCGGTTCCCAATAGGGCGTGGGTTCGACATAAAAGGTGTGGTCACCGGGTCTGCGGATCTGATAGTCCGTGGTCCAGAAGGTGACCGCTTGATCCTGGTCCGGACTTTTCCCTTTGGCCGGCGCAAGCGTGTTGCGCAGATCCGTTTTCCGGCCGTTGTGCAGAACCCCGAACGCCTTGGGTCCGGCCATCTCCATATACTGCATTTCCATGGGATGGATGAACTTGACCTCAACCTTCAGGGTGTTGTCATCCGCCTGGGTGACGATGTCATCGGACGGGATAACCGCACCGAAATGGGCCCGGGCCGGATGGATGGTTGCCAGAATCAGAAACGCCGCCATCATTGAGGTTGCTGCTATCGTTCTTGGATGCATAAAAATATCTCCCTGGGGTTGCAGACAGTTAAAAAATATTCCAATTTACCACGCCCCCGGGTTTTAATTGTCCTCAAAACCGTCTGGACAAAAAAAGCCATGAAGGCCGCTTCTTTTTTTCCAAAAGAACAGACCTTCATGGCCGTTTTATATGATTTTCATGTCTTTGCCGCTGTCGGGCGGCTTGTGCTGTGCAGCAGGTCTGCGGCTTCAGCCGCAATTTAAGTAAAAAAGATGTATCAGCTCAGGCAGAAAAAAACAAGAATTTTCTGCCGGGACCGTCCTGGGCCCGGCGGGATCAGGCACCCGTATCCGCCCCGGGAATTTTCCCCTGATCAAACCAGTGCCGGGCCAGGTAGATGAACGGGGTATCCGCCACCCCCACCACCCACTTGAGCAGATACGTGGTCCAGAAAATCTGCACCAGCACGGCCGGGGGAAACACGCCCCAGAATGCCAGCACCGTGAACACGGTGGAGTCGATGAACTGGCTGACCATGGTGGAGGCGTTGTTGCGCAGCCAGATGCGCCGCAGGCCCGGAAACCGTCTGCGCCAGAAATCATAGGCCCACACATCATGCATCTGGGAAACCAGATACGCCAGCAGACTGGCCGCGGCAATCCGGGGCATGAACCCGAAAATATTTGCCAGGCTGTCCTGGGCAAAATCATCCGGGGCCGGGGTGAACCACAGGGCCAGGTTCATGAGCACGGTCATGGCCACCAGGGAAAACAGCCCGATGAACACGGCTTTTTTCGCCTGTTTTTTGCCGTAAATCTCAGACAGAATGTCCGTGACCAGAAAAGAAGAGGCATAGACAATATTGCCTAAGGTGGCCGTGATGCCGAACAGTTCCACCAGCTTGATCACCTGGATATTGGAAACAATGGCAGCCAGAGGGACCCAGGCATAAAGACCCGGGCGGCCGAATATTTTGTAGGAAAAAAGGATAAATCCAAAGTTGACGGCCAGCATGGCAAGCCAGAGCAGTTCGTTCAAGGAAAACCTCCAGTTTTGTTCAGGCGGGTGCTGTGACCGCCGAAAAATCAACAATGCTTCAACAGAAGGGTGAATTTATCAGTTTGCCGACATAAAAGCAACACCCTGTTTTCAAGCCGAAATCGTGAAAAAATCATCTCCCTACTTTTAATTCTGGTCAAAGTGTATTACATAAACCAACTTAATTAAAATTATGATGTAAACCCTGAATTTTTCGGAACCGATTCCGGGGAATTCAAACCAGAAGGTGGAGACAAGGATGGGGAAAAACAAAAAACAGGAAACATTGATGGATAAAGTGGTGTCTTTATCCAAACGCAGGGGGTTTGTATATCCGGGCTCAGAAATTTACGGGGGTCTGGCCAATGCCTGGGACTTCGGGCCGTTGGGTGTGGAACTGCTCAACAACCTCAAACAGGCCTGGTGGAAAAAATTTGTCATTGAAAGAACCGATATGGTGGGCCTGGATGCCGCCATTCTCATGAACCCGGAAACATGGGTGGCTTCCGGGCATGTGGGCAGTTTTGCCGATCCTTTGATGGACTGCAAGAAATGCAAATCCCGGGACCGGGCCGACAAACTGGTGGAAAAATGGCAGTTTGACAACCAGTCAGACCTGGCCCCGGCCAACTGGGCCGGTGAAAAAACCCCGCCCCAGGACATGCTGGATTTCATCAATGAAAAAAATATTGCCTGTCCCTATTGCGGGGCCCTGGACTGGACATTGCCCAAGGCCTTCAACCTGATGTTCAAAACCAAGCAGGGGGTTGTGGAAGGGGAAGGAAAAGACATCTATCTGCGGCCTGAGACGGCCCAGGGCATTTTTGTGAACTTTAAAAACGTGCTGACCACCTCCCGGAAAAAAGTGCCCTTTGGCATTGCCCAGATCGGCAAGGCGTTCAGAAACGAAATCACCCCGGGCAACTTTGTGTTCAGAACCCGGGAATTCGAGCAGATGGAGATCGAATTTTTCTGCAAACCCGGCACGGACCTGGAATGGCATGAATTTTGGAAAAACTTTGCCATGGACTGGTACAAAGGACTCAATGTCAATCCGGACAACCTGCGGCTCAGAGACCATGATGCGTCCGAGCTGTCCCACTACTCCAACGCCACGTCAGACATCGAATACCGGTATCCGTTCGGCTGGGGAGAGCTGTGCGGCATCGCGTCCCGGACCGATTACGATCTGAAACAGCATATGGAACATTCGGGCAAGGATTTGCAGTATTTTGACGAGGTGACCAAGGAAAAGTTCGTCCCCTTTGTCATCGAACCCTCTTTGGGGGTTCAGCGGTCCGCTTTGGTATTTTTGTGCGACGCCTATGAAGAACAGACCCTGGAGGATGGGGACACCCGGGTGGTACTGCACCTGCACAATCAGCTGGCGCCCGTCAAGATTGCGGTTTTGCCCCTGCAAAAGAAACTGGGAGACGAGGCCCAGAAGGTCTTCACCCTGCTGGTAAAGGAACTGGGCCTGAACATCGATTTCGACATGGTGGGCAGCATCGGCAAACGATACCGCCGCCACGATGAAGCCGGCACCCCCTATTGCGTGACCTTTGACTTTGATTCCCGGGAAGATGAGTCCGTCACCATCCGGGACCGGGACACCATGGACCAGATCCGCATGAAAATTGGCGAACTGCCGGCGTATTTCCGGGAAAAGTTCAAATATTAACACCCAAAAGGCCAAGCAAACTTTGGGCAGCACCATGTTCACGCTTGATGTGTCAGATGATTTTGCGTTTCCGGATATGTTCCGGATTCATATGCAGCCACAGATTCCTCCGGCCGTGGACATAAGGTCTGTTCTTGCGTCTGAATGGGAACGCTGCCGGGAAAAGTGTGCCATACATCCCGGAGACCGGATTGCCATCGGGGTGGGCAGCCGCAAAATTCCGGATCTGCCCCAGATTGTCACATGCGTGGTGAACCGGCTGAAACATGCGGGTGCCAAACCGTTTATCCTCCCTGCCATGGGCTCCCACGGGGGCGGCACGGCCCAAGGTCAGATTGCCATACTGGCCAAACAGGGGATTGTGGAGTCCGTGGTGGGTGCCCCTGTCAGGGCCACCATGGATGTGGTGGATTCAGGCCGGGTAAAGGGAATCCCTGTTTACATGGACCGGCTGGCCCATGAGGCGGACGGGCTGGTGCTCATCAACCGGGTCAAGCCGCACACCGACTTTACCGGACCGGTTGAAAGCGGGGTCATCAAGATGCTGGCCATCGGCCTGGGCAACCGGACAGGCGCAGACGGATATCACAAGGCTGCCGTGGAAAAAGGGTTCTCCCATGTGCTCATGGCCGTGGGCCGGCATCTGCTGGCCGCCACCCCGTTTTTGTTCGGCGTAGCCCTGGTGGAAAACCAGAACCAGGCCGTATGTGAGATTTGTCTGGGCACGGCCCGGGAGATGAAAGCGTTGGAACGACGTCTGTTGAAAACCGCCCGCACCTGCCTGCCCAGACTGCCTCTGGATGCCATTGATCTGCTGATCGTGGACGAGATGGGCAAGGATATCAGCGGCGCCGGCCTGGACCCCAACGTTATCGGCGGCAAAGGCACCTGTGTCTGGAGCGATGACCGGCCCGTGCCGGATATCACCCGAATCTTTGTCCGGGATCTGAGTGTCGCCACCAAAGGCAACGCCATGGGCCTGGGCAGGCTGGATGTGGCCACTGAAAAACTGGTGAACAAAATCGATATGCAGACCACGGCCGTCAATGCCATCACGGCCTGCTGCCCGGAAGACTGCAAGATCCCGTTGACCCTGGCAACGGAAAAACAGGCCGTGGCAGCGGCATTGCAGACCCTGCGGTCCTATACCCTGGATGACCTGAAAGTGGTTCATATCAGAAACACCCGGGATCTGGGCCGGATGATGGTATCAAAAGGGTGCCTGCCCGATCTGGCCGGCAGAAAAGATATCTGCGTGGTTTCCACTGGATCGCCCATGACGTTTGATCAAACCGGACACCTGGCTGATGCCCTGTGATCCGTGAACATACTATTTAAAGGAAACGGATATGCCCGAATTTGATGTGACATCGTTTGCCAGGGAACATGTGGCCCGGATGGCGCCCTATGTCCCGGGAAAACCCATTCTGGAAGTACGGCAGGAATACGGCCTGGACAAGGTGGTCAAGCTGTCTTCCAATGAATGTCCTTTTGAACTGCCGGCCGCACTGGGCGAAGCGGTGGCAGAGGCCGTCACGGGGTCCAACCGGTATCCGGATGCCCTGTGCCGGCAGTTGCGGGCCCGGGTGGCGGCCCGGCTGAAAATCAGTGAAACCCACCTGATTTTCTGCAACGGGGCCGAAGAAGGAATCCGGCTCATTGCCCAGGTTTTTTTGAACCAGGGGGAAAAAGCCGTGATTCCCACCCCGATTTTCGATGCCTACAGCACGGCCACCCTGCTCATGGGAGGACAGCCCGTGAAGCTGCCCCTGAAAGGCCACCGCATCGATCTGGATGCCGTGCTCTCCTTTTGTAAACAGGAAAAAGATATCAAGCTGGTCTGGCTGTGCTCGCCCTCCAATCCCACGGGTGATATTCTGACAAAAAAGGAAATGGACGGATTTCTGACACAGCTGCCCCCGCACATCATGGTGGTGCTGGACGAGGCTTACAGGGAATTTGTCACCGATGATCAGGCGGTCTGCACCGAAGATTACCTAGAAAAGGATCCCCGGGTGATCGGGCTGAGAACCTTTTCCAAAGCCTATGGCCTGGCCGGGCTGAGGATCGGGTACATTGTGGCCCATCCCCGGGTGATTGCGCTGGTAAACAATGTCAAACTGCCCTTTAACGTGAATTCCGCGGCCATGGCTGCGGCCGGGTACATGCTTGAGGAGAGGGATTTTGCAGAAAAACATGTGGCTTTGGCCGTGTCCGAGCGGACATTCATGCGGGAACAACTGTGCCGCCGGGGCCTGGAAGTGCCGGAATCCCAGGCCAATTTTTTATTTGTAAAACTGCCGGACAACACCCGGCTGGACGGCACTGCCCTGTTTCACCGGTTGCTTCCCAAAGGGTTTGTGGTCCGGCCGGGCACAGCTTTCGGTGTGCCCGGATACTTTAGGATGTCTTTGGGCACCCGGGAGGATAACCTTGAATTTTTACAGGAATTTGACAGGGCCATGCCCTGAAATTTAACCAACACACAAGTTAAGGAGAGAAAGAAAATGAAAGTTGTAACTTCTGTTTTATGCGGGATCCTGATGCTGGGACTGGCCACGGTGGCCGGTGCCGATGACACCCTTGTGGTGGGAACGTCCGCAGATTATCCGCCCTATGAATACACGGATGACAAAGGCGAGTTCGTGGGATTTGACATGGATCTGATCCGGGCCGTGGGTGAAAAAATGGGCAAAAAAGTCAAAATTGTGGACATGGGGTTTGACACCCTCATCGCCGGGCTCCAGAACAAAAAAATCGATGCCGTGATCGCTGCCATGCAGGCCAGTGAGGAGCGTAAGCAGAAAGTGGATTTTTCCATCACCTATCATGAGATCAAGGATGCGATTCTGGCAAAAGCGGATTCAGACATCGAACTGACCTCGATAAACGAGATCGTTGATTACAAAGTGGCTTCCCAGACCGGCACCATCCAGGAGAAATGGATCCAGGACAACCTGATCAAAACCGGTAAACTGCCCGAGGAAAACTATTTTTCCTATGAACGGGTGGACAATGCGGCCATGGATATCAAGGCCGGCCGGGTGGACGTGCTGCACATCATTGCAGACCCGGCCATTTCCCTGGCGGAAAAAAACGATCTCAAGATCGCTTTGATCACCACGGAAGCCGTGTCTGCCGGCCAGAGCATTGCCGTGACCAAGGGGAATACGGAACTGCTGGATGCCATCAACAAAGCCATTGAAGAGCTCAAGGCGGACGGCACTTTGCAGGCATTAATGGATAAATACAAACTGCTGTAAGATAAACGCATGACACCATTTTTCACCATGCTGCAGTTTCTGCTGCCGGGCCTGGGCGTCACCGTCTCGGTCACGCTCATCGCCCTGGGCCTGGGCGGATGTATCGGTGCCCTGATGGCCGTGTTCCGGGTATATGGCAACCCTGTGGTCAAAGGCCTGGCAGTTTCCTACAGCATCGTGGTGCGGGCCGTGCCCGTGGTGGTGATCATCTTTATTCTGTTTTTTGTGATTTCCGCGTTCATCGACCTGTCCCCGTTCATGTCCGGAGCCATTGCCTTAGGGTTTGCCAGCGGGGCATACCAGACCGAAATTTTCAGAGGCGCGATTCTATCCGTGCCCCGGGGACAGATGACGGCGGCCCGGGGCATCGGCATGTCCCGGGCCAAAGCCATCCGGTGCATTATCCTGCCCCAGGCGTTCCGGGTGTCCATTCCTTCACTGATCAACGAAGTGACCCTGGTGCTGAAAGATTCCTCTCTCGTATTTGTCATCGGCGTGCCGGAACTGATGCGAAGAGCCCAGTATGCCAGTGCCAGCACCATGGAGCCGCTGCTGGCATTCGGCACGGCAGCCTGTTTTTACATCCTTTTGACCCTGACATTGAGCAAGTTGCTGGAAGCGGTTGAAAAACGGTTTGCCGTCCAATTTTAATTCTTCCCCGGGAGCCTGGAAAATGATCCGACCTGTTTTGAAAATCGAAAACCTGCACAAATCCTTTGGTGCCACCCCCGTGGTCAGGGATGTCAGTTTTGATGTCAACCCGTCTGAAGTCATTGTGATCATCGGCAGCAGCGGCACGGGAAAAAGCACCCTGCTCCAGTGCCTGAACCTGCTGCACAGGCCCACATCCGGCCGCATCTTTCTGGAAGATCAGGAAATCACGGCTTCCGGTATGAACGAAGATACGGTCCGCCGCCAGATGGGCATGGTGTTCCAGGAGTTCAACCTGTTCAACCATCTCACCGTGCTGGGCAACGTGACCATCGGCATGACCAAAGTGCTGGGCATGCCGGCAAAGGATGCGGAAAAAAAAGCCATGACCGAACTGTCCCGGGTGGGCATGGCGGATCACCGGCACAAATACCCATCCCAGCTGTCCGGGGGGCAGAAGCAGCGGGTGGGCATTGCCAGAGCTCTGGGCATGGACCCCAAAGTCATGCTGTTTGACGAACCCACCTCGGCCCTGGACCCGGAACTCACGGGTGAGGTGCTGGCTGTGATGCAGAAACTGGCGGCTGAAGGCATGACCATGATTATTGTGTCCCATGAAATGGGATTTGCCAGGGAAGCGGCGGACCGGGTCATTTTCATGGAAAACGGCCGGATCGAGGAACAGGGACCGCCAGACCGGCTGTTCACCCGTCCCGAATCCGAACGCACCCAAAAATTTTTATCCATCATCACCACGGGAAAAGCGGAACCACCCTCCGGGAACCTGGAACCAGACACCCCATGAAGGAATTTATCGCATATGCCGTCATGGCCCTGCCGGAACTGATGCAGGGAACCGTGGTCACCCTTCATTTGACTGCCGGGGCTCTGGCCATCGGCCTGGCCATCGGGTTACCCCTGGCTTTGCTGCGGGTATATGGCCCGAAACTGATCCAGCCCGTCTGCTCAGCATATCTGACGGTATTCAGAGGCACGCCCCTGCTGGTGCAGCTGTTTGTGGTATATTACGGACTGCCCGAAGTCGGGCTGTCCTTTTCCCGCATGGCTGCCGCCTTTATCACCCTGGGGTGCAACTCCGGGGCGTATCAGTGTGAATATTTCAGAGGCGCCATCCAGGCGGTGTCCAAAGGACAGATGCAGGCGGCCCGGGGCATCGGCATGAGCCAGTTCCAGGGGATCCGGCATATCATTTTACCCCAGGCCCTGCGCCTGGTGATCCCGGCCTGGTCCAATGAACTCATCGCCATGGTGAAATATACGGCCATCGTGTTTCTCATTGCCGTCCCGGATCTCATGAACAAAGCCAAAATCCTGTCCAGCCAGAATTTTACCCCCATCCAGACCTATGTGCTGGTGGCCCTGATCTACCTGGTGCTGGTGGGCATACTGAGCCTGATTCTGCACGGCATCCAGAAAAAACTGGCGGTCCCGGGGCTGGATTCCGGCGTGGAAGGACGGTGATGGCGACTGAATCATGACCGCCTTTTCAAACACTTCAAAAACATCAAACCAGATGCGGCAGGATCTTACAGCCCTGCTGGGACCGGACCAGTGCCTGTTCGCCCTGGAAGACCGGTGGACCTATGCTTTTGACGCCGGCGGAGACCGGGCCGTGCCTCTGGCCGTGGTGTTCGCCCATACTCCGGACGATGTCTGCAACGTGATGCAATATGCTGCGGCCCGGCGGATTCCCGTGGTGCCCAGAGGCGCCGGGTCCGGCCTCACGGGCGGGGCCGTGCCCGCCATGGGCGGCATTGTCCTGGTGCTGGAACGAATGAACCGGATTCTGGAGATCGATACGGATAACCTGTGCGCCACCGTGGAAACCGGGGTGATCACGGGCACTCTCCAGAAGGCTGTGGAAAAAAAAGGGCTGTTTTATCCGCCGGATCCGGCCAGTGCCGGTTTCTCCACCATCGGCGGCAATATCGCAGAAAATGCCGGAGGCATGAGGGCCGCCAAGTACGGGGTCACCAAGCAGTATGTCCTGGGCCTGGAGGTGGTGCTTCCGGACGGACGGCGGGTCACGCTGGGATCCAAATGCATCAAGGATGTGGTGGGATATTCCATGACCGAACTGTTTGTGGGATCGGAAGGCACCTTAGGGGTGATCACCCAAGCCATTGTGCGGCTGGTGCCTTTGCCCAAAACCATCAAAACCCTGGCCGTGAGTTTTCCGGACATCCAGGCCGCCGGCCAGGTGGTGCCCATGCTGCTCAAAACCGGGGTAACGCCCTGCACCCTGGAATTCATTGACCGGTTCTGCCTTCAAGCGGTCCGAAAAACCGGCCTGTCTGATCCTGTGGCATCGCTGATCTCTCCGGACACCGGGGCCATGCTGCTCATCGAACTGGACGGGGATGAAGATGCCGTGGCAAAGGAGGCGGCAACGGTCCGGCAGATATGCGGTCAGTGCGGAGCCACCGGGATTCATTCTGCCCGGAATCCGGCTGAGCGGGAACAGCTCTGGGAGGTCCGCCGCAGCATCCACGGGGCCCTGGCAGGACTTTGCACCCACTGGCTGGAAGAGGACATTGCCGTGCCCCCGGCCTCCATCCCGGACATGCTGGAAAAACTGGCGGCCCTGGCACTCAAACAAAACTTGCGGATTCTGTCTTTCGGGCATTTTGCCGACGGCAATATCCATTTGAGTGTCTCAGAAGCAGCAGGTCCTTTGTCCCCCCAACGGGCCGGGGAAGTCACACATCAGATATTTTCCCTGACAAAAGTCCTGGGCGGGCGGATTGCCGCTGAACACGGCATCGGCCTGGCCAAAAAAGAATACTTAAGCGTCAACCTGGATGACGACACCCTGGACCTGGCCCTGCAATTAAAAAAGATGCTGGATCCCAGCGGCATTCTCAATCCCGGCAAAATTTTTCCCACCCATGATCACCAGCCTGGAAACCCTGATGCAGCGAATGGTGTTTACCCGCCGGGAATCATATGAATTCATTCACCGTTGAATATCTGAGATGGGCAACTGGGTTGAATGCTTTATTTCCTTTAATGAAAAGCTTGTTTTAACTGACGTCACACCGGGTAGTCTCCGAATAACGTTTCTCGATAATTTTTCATAAGATTCCAGGCTTCTGGTAACAATTTGAAGCAAATAATCCGACTCGCCTGAAATGTTGTGGCAGAAAAGGACCTCGGGGATATCCTGAACCGCCTGTTCAAAGTCTATCACAGAGTCATCTCTGTGTATCGAGAAACTGATCTGTACAAAGGCGACCACACCAAACCCCAAACGCCTGCGGTCCAGATGGGCATGGTATCCTTTGATAAACCCGTTTTCTTCCAGGCGTTTCTGGCGGCGCCAGCAGGGACTTTCGCTTAAATTAAGCCGGCCTGCCAGTGTGACGTTGGATGCCCGCCCATCTTTTTGCAGCAAATCAAGCATGGTGCCGTCTGTCTGATCAAGGTGTACGTCAGTAGGCAAAATATTTCTCCTGATTGATATAATTTAAAAGAATCTTCTAATTATTACCCTGATTCCGGGGATAAAAGCAAGGACATTTCACGGGATAACTGGTACGTTTAAGTACAATAATTTAAACATTTCAATATTTATCCATATCCTTCAAAGGAGGTTATGATGACAACTTACAACCCCGAAAAGGCGCTGCTCAATGCCCGCAGGGAATTCGGAGAACACGGCGGCGTTGTGCCATCCATTTCAAGATCCGCCACGTTTACGGTCATGCATCCGGGGACGATGCCGGAAATTTTCAACGGCCTGAAAGGGCCTGAACAGGGCGGGTGCTTCCTGTACAGTCGTCATTTCAATCCCACTGTCGATGTCCTGGCCCGATACCTTGCGGCCATGGAAGGAACGGAAGCGGCTGTCTGTACAGCCAGCGGCATGTCTGCCATTTCCTGTACCATTCTCCAGACATGTTACAGCGGAGATCACATCGTGGCCAGTGAAACGATTTACGGCGGGACCCATGCCCTGTTTGAATCCCTGCTTCCCCAGATGAATATCAAGACGACCTTTGTTGATATCACGGATATTGAAGCGGTAAAGGCCGCCGTCACTGAAAAAACAAAAGTGATCTATACGGAGACCATGGGGAATCCGACTCTCAAGATTGCCGATATCCCTGCCCTTGCGGAAATTGCCCGCAAACAAGGCAGCAAACTGGTCGTAGACAATACCTTTTCTCCATTGATTTTCAGTCCCAAAATTTTAGGTGCTGATATCGTTGTCTATTCGTTGACCAAATATATCAATGGGGCAAGTGATCTGATTGCAGGCGCTGTATGCGCGGACAAATCTTTTATTCATGAATTGATGGATCTGCACACGGGAAGGGTCATGCTGCTCGGGCCGACCATGGATCCCCGGGTGGCCTTTGATGTGATGCAGCGGATCCCCCATCTGCCCATCCGGATGCGCGAACACAGCAGAAGAGGCGCCGCCATGGCTAAAATGCTCAAAGAGATGGGGATCCGGGTTGTCTATCCGGGACTGCCGGATCACCCTCAATATGAAAAGGCGAAAGCGCTGGCCAATGAAGGATACGGCCTGGGCGGTATCCTGGCCCTGGACTGCGGAACCAGGGAAAAGGCGGAAAAACTCATGGACGTGCTTCAGAACCAAGAGTCTTTTGGCATGATCGCCGTTTCTTTAGGCTATTTTGATACCCTGATCAGCTGTTCCGGCTCCTCCACATCGTCTGAAATCAAGATGGAAGATCAGCAGAAAATGGGACTGTCCTCCGGACTTCTCAGGATTGCTTTAGGATTTACAGGAGATCTCGATACCCGCATGGCGCAGATGGAACGGGCCGTCAAAAAAGTGTTGGGCGTTTAACAAAAAAAGGACCCCATGATTGCCGTCAGGTTTCTCGGACGGGGTCGGGGTCCTGGATACCCCCTTGCCCGGCGGAGGTCGTGCCGGGCACCGGGGGCTGCTTCAGGGATGATGAACGGGTCACGCAGACCCGGCCGGCCTGCTGTTAACTGGCCAGTCGGGTCCGGTCATCTTCCTTTCCCTTGAGCTCAAACCGCTTGACCTTGCCTGTGGCGGTTTTGGGCAGCTCGTCCACAAAATTGATCCACCGGGGGAACTTGTAGTGGGCCAGCTCTTTTTTCACATAGGATTTGATCTCTTTTTCCAGTTCCGGTGATTCCTCAAATCCCTTATTCAACACGATGTAGGCGCTGGGTTTCACCAGGTTTTCATCGTCTCTGCCCGGGACCACGGCGCATTCCAGCACGGCCGGATGACCGATAAGACAGGCTTCCACTTCAATGGGAGACACCCAGATGCCGCCCACTTTGAGCATATCGTTGGATCGGCCCACATAATAGAAAAATCCGTCCTCATCAACAAAAAACTTGTCATCCGTATTGAACCAGTCTCCGAGCATGGCTTCCTTGGTTTTTTCATGCTTGTTCCAGTAATAAGCGGCCGTGCTGTCGCCTTTGATCAGCACGGTACCGATCTCGCCTTTCGGCAGGTCATTGAGCTGATCATCCACAACCCTTGCTTCGTATCCGGGTACCAGCTGGCCCGTGGAACCGGGCCGGATGTCTTCCACCCGGTTGGAGATATAGATATGGCTGACTTCCGTGGATCCGATGCCGTCCAGGATATCCACGTTAAACCGTTCTTTCCACCGTTTGAACAGATGGGCCGGCAAGGCTTCGCCCGCAGAGGTGCACAGCCGGACTCCGTCCATGCTGCCCTCATCCTGGGCCAGCATGGCCCCGTAAAGGGTGGGGACCCCGAAATACAGGGTGGGTTTGTACCGGGCAATGGTATCAAACACGGTTTGCGGCGTGGGACGGTCCGGCATCAGCACGGTGGTGGCCCCGGCGCTGAAGGGAAAATACAGACTGTTGCCCAGGCCATAGGCGAAAAACATCTTGGCCGCAGAAAAACACACATCATCTTCCCGGATTTTAAGCACTTGTTTGCCATAGGTTTCCACAGAAAACAGCATGTCATGCTGCAAATGCACCGTGCCTTTGGGTTTGCCCGTGGAGCCGGAGCTGTACAGCCAGAAACAGGCATCATCCGGACCCGTGGGTGCCGGGTCAAGGGTATCGGGCTGTCCTTGGACAAATTGTTCATAAGACACGGTCCCCGGTTTTTCACCCTGTGTGTTCACCACCACGATCTTTTCCAGAAACATAAGCTCGGATTTGACTTCCTCGATGTTGAAATACAGGGATTCGTCCACCACCAGGACCCGGGCCCGGCTGTCATTTAAAAAATACAGGTAATCCTTGGGCCGCATCAGGGTGTTTAAACAGATGGGGACGGCCCCGGTTTTAATCGCTCCCAGAAACGCGGCCGGGTACAGTTCCATGTCCAGCATCAGCAGGGCCACCCGGTTTTCCATGCGGACACCCGACGACACCAGGGCGTTGCCGAACCGGTTGGCTTGCTTTGTCAATTCTCCATAGGTCAGTTTCCGGTCTTCACACACCACGGCGATCTTGTCTTCTCTGCCTTCCCGGATGTTACGGTCCAGAAAATAATCGGCTGCATTAAATCTTTCCATTCCAAGATATTCGAGTTCCATAAATCACTTCCTCCTAAATAATTATTTTTCCAACATCGGATGGAAAAAAAGTTTCAAACTTTTTTCTTCGATTTTGCCGGGTTTGGTCAACCACGATGCGACAAAAAATACGATACCGGCGATAATGAATGATGCCAGAAATCCATTCAGCTGGAACATGAACTTCTGGGGGAAGAGCACCATGTTCTTGCCCCCTATAACAAAGAATAATACATTCATAAAAACACCGGCCAGTGTGGACAGAATCGCCCCCGTGGCTGTGGCGCGTTTCCAGTAGTAGGCCCCCCACAGGGCAAAAAACGTCACAGCCACGGTCCCAAAAGCGATGACGGACAGTTCCGCCACGGGGGTGGTGGGATTCCAGGCGATCCACACACAGACGGCCATGATGATGGCTACAAAAATCCTTGCCAGGGTGATGTATTCGGCAGGCTGGGTCTGGGGCCGTATGGTTTTGACCACATCCAAAGACAGGTTGACGGCATTGCCGAAAACCAGACCGTTCACTGTGGACATGGCCGCAGTGAATCCGCCGGCCACAGCCAGGGCCGCCAGCCAGTCCGGCATGGTGGCGGCAGCCACCAGCCCGTAAATTTTATCCGCTTCCACCCCTTTGAGTCCCGGCACAATGACATTGCCGGCAACCCCGATGAGTGTGGGCATGGTGATGACAAACAGGCAGATACCGCCAAAGGACAGAAACATGGCTTTCAACCCCCGGACCGACCGGCTGGAATAGGCATGCATATAAGGCTGGGGAAAACACACACATCCCAGAGCCATGGCCGATGCCATGCCGAAAATCATGGGATAGCTCCACACCTTGCCCCCGGCCCAGCCGATCTGAAACAGGTTGGGATGCTTGGCCATGACCAGCTCCATGGTGGGCACAAATCCCCCGTTTTTCATCATCACGAAGAAAAACAGCACAAACACCATGATCGAAAAAAACACCCCCTGGATGGCATTGACCCAGGCCGCCCCTTTCATGCCTCCCATCATCAAATAGATGGCGATGAAAAACGGCACGAAAAACAGGCCTAAACGAAAGGAGATGATCCCGTCGCTCATGGCTTCCAGCATCACACCGATCCCCTGGATCTGGGCGACGACATAGGGAACGGAAGCCACGAGCACCACCAGCACCAGAATGATTTTCATGGGAGTGCCGTACCGTTCACCAAACGGGGCCCCCATGGTCATCCATTTTCTGGCCCGGCCTAAAAGAAAGGTCTTTTTGTGCATGAAATACCATAAAAACCCCAGAGGCACCAGGTTGGCCGTGAGCACATACAAAGACCCATACCCCAGGCGATATCCGAAACTGGACATCCCGAACATGGAGAACGCGCTTAAAAACGAGGCCAGAAGACTGAAAATCAGCACAAAATATCCCAGGCTGGAGCCGGCCACAAAATAATCATCCGCACTTTTGGTGAATCCCTTGCGAAACGCCACATAACTGATGAACACGGATACGAAACATAAGCTGGTGATAATAATGACAGCAATCATGAGCGGGTGTCCTCCATATCAATTTTTTTCAAAGCATCCACGATTTCCGCCACATCCCTGTCATACAGCGCCAGATCGGTTTTGAACAGATAGACCCATTCAAGAATGAACAGCAGCGCCCCGATCAGAAGTAGAACAAATGCCCAGGAAGGCATTCCCATGATCAGATCCACCTCGCCGTACCGGCCATAGCCGATGGGGCACCAGCACAGAACAGTGAGTACAACAAACACGATTAAGAAACCCAGGTTTTTTCGTTTGTTCGCTTGTGCGGACATGTGCGTTTCCTCCTTTTGCGCTTTTGGCGCGAAAAAATTAAAATATTTATGAAACCGCCTGCTTTTCAACCCGGGCTTTTTGAAACCCGGATGTGTTTCTTAATGGGTGTTGTGTGTCTTGTGCGCTGCATTAAATCATTTATCTAAATAGACAAGAGCAATTCATGTGCCATGATTACAATACGGCTGCATTATAACTGAAACACCCGGTGATTACCGGCGATGTGGTTTTGGCGACGGCCGACGAAACAAAAAAAAGGGATACAAAAACAGAAAGAAACGTTGCAGACTAGAACGTTTCTTTCATCCGGAATTGGGTGACAACTGATATTTATGTATTTTTTTTCGCAGGGTGGGCAGGGAGATTTTCAAAATCCGGGAGGCCCGGGTCTTGTTCCACTGAACCGATGCCAGCACGGCCTGGATATGCCGTTTCTCCACCTGGGCCAGAGACTGGGATGCCGGATACCGGCTCACCTGTGGCGCGGTGCCTGACAGCAGCGCATCCAGGGTTTCCACCAGAATCACATTGCCCCGGGACCGGATGGCCGCGGAAATAATCACATTTTCCAGTTCCCGGACATTACCGGTCCAGGCATGTGATTTAAGCCGCTCAATACATCCATCCTGAAGCTGCATGGGTTTGACTCCCAGATCATGGGCACATTTGCGGATAAAATGATCCACCAGCAGCGGGATATCCGACAGCCGGTCCTTCAAAGAAGGCAGGGTGATGGTGACCACCTTGAGCCGGTAGTACAGATCGGCCCGGAATTTTTTTTCCTTGACCATTTGGTCCAGATCCTGGTTGGTGGCCGCAATGATCCGGCACCGGGAAGTCAGGTTGCTGCATCCCCCCACCCGCATGTACTCTTTTCTTTCCAGAAACCCCAGCAGTTTGGCCTGCAGGTTCAACGGCAGTTCCCCCACCTCGTCCAGAAACAGGGTCCCGTCCCCTGCCAGCTCGATTTTCCCGGGACGCTGGGTCACAGCTCCGGTGAACGCGCCTTTTTCATGGCCGAACAACTCGCTTTCCAAAAGGGTATTGACCACAGCGGAACAGTCAAAGGTGATAAAGGGCTTGTCTTTGTCCGGGCTGCTCAAATGAATCCGCCGGCTCACCAGCTCCTTGCCCGTACCCGTCTCACCCGTAATCAGGGCCGTGGCCCGGTTCTGGCAGAGCATGCCGATCATCTTGAACACATCTTTCATGACCCGGCTGCTGCCCACGATCACTCCCCGGTCAAATCCGGCCGGTCCTTCGGAAAACTCCGTGTGTTTCCGGTCCTGTTCCAGACTCTCAATGGCCTGGGCCACGGTATTGTCCAGTTCCACGGCATCCAGGGGCTTGTGGATATAATCGTATGCCCCCAGTTTCATGGCTTCAATGGTGGTTTCCATGTCCTGGAACGCCGTAATCATGATGATCCTTGCCAGGGGATTGACCGCCTTCATTTGTCTGAGCGCGTCCAGTCCGGACCCGTCCGTGAGACGAATATCCAGGATCACCACCTGGGGATTTGTCTTTTCAAACAGTTCCAAAGCCTGTTTAACCGTGGCAGCCGTATGAACGGCATGGCCTTTTTCCGCCATGAACATGGAAATGGATTCCAGAATGGTGGATTCATCGTCCACAATGAGCAGGTCAGCCACGGACATCTCCTTCACAGGGCAGACACACCTCAAATACGGTGCCGCACGTTTTTCCAGCTTTCACATGGACAAATCCATCATGGGCCTGAACCATCTGTTTGACATTGGCCAGACCCAGTCCCGTTCCTTTCATTTTGGTGGTATAAAAAGGCTCGAATATATGGGGAATCAGCTCCGGGGGAATTCCGTCGCCATCATCCGACACCCGGATGGAGACAAACGTTTTCCGGTTCTGCGTTTGAACCCCGGTGCAAACAAAGACATTTCCTGCCGGACGGATCGAATCCAGGGCATTGAGCAAAAGATTGATCACCACCTGTTCGATTTTCGCCTTATCCGCCGTGATATCCGGAAGGGATGAATCCAGATCGACCCGGCATGACGCCTGAATTTTGCGAAATTTCACATCCAGCAGGTTTACGCAGAAATTCACCACATCATTGACATTCACGGGACCCGGGGCCAAAGAAATCGGTTTGGCAAAATCCAGCAGCTGCTGGAGAATCGTTTCCAACCGCTGAATCTCGGTCTGGGTAATCTGAAGCCGCTTTTCGTCGTTGCCGGCGAACCCGTTGTTCTGTCCCAGGATCTGCAGGTTCATCTTGATGGAGGACAACGGGTTGCGGATTTCATGGGACAACGATGCCGTGATCTGACCGATATAGGCCATGCGTTCCATCTGCCGGCTTTTTTTCTCCAGCTTCACCCGCCGGGTGATATCCCGGACAATGCACAAGGTGTATTCCCGGCCCTCGAACCGGGACGGCCGGCACCCCATTTCCGTGGGCAGAGCCCGACCGTCCCTGCGCAGGCGCCGGTATTCAAACACCGCCGGAACCGTGCTGTCCAATGGATTCCGGATCACCCGCTTTCGCAAGGCGGTCTGATCTTTTTTATGAACCAGGCTTAAAAACGATGTCATCAAGATCTCTTCGGGGACGTCAATCCCATGCATCTGGCAGAACGCCGGGTTGACAAATGCGATCCTTTCGCCTTCCAGCACCAGATACCCGTCACTGATCTCTTCCACCAGGGTTTTGTATTTGTGCTCAGATTCTTTCAACTGGGCCGTTCGGGCCGCCACATCCTGTTCCAGCCGGTCTGCGTATTCCTTGAGACAGGTTTCATGCATTTTCTGAAAATGGTTGGAAAACCGGTGAATGGTATAAGCCAGGCAGGTATTCACCTGTTCGATGTGGCGGCACAGACATGCTTTGGGGGATTCTTCCACCAGCACCGGGACAATGAGTATTCTGAAAAGCTCGAACGCTTTTTGCACATCGTCCAGGGGAAATCCCGATTCCAGCCGGATACTGGTAATTTCGTTGATGAATCGGTTAATGGCGGTGTAGTCATTTTCAGCCAGCACATGAAAAAACGCATCATAGGCCCGGGCTGTGGTTTTGCCCAGCTCATCCGGATTCCTGGCGGCATAGTTGTCAGACACGTCTTTAAACAGCCGGTCCCGCCACTCACGAATAATCCGTTCCCGATGCCGCTCAAGCAGCGCATCCAGTCTGAAACCGGTCAAATTGTAATCCGGGACCGTTTTCACCGGTGCATCTTTTGTCATGGCACCCTCTTTTTCAGGTTAAAGGAAGAAGCTGCCTTTTCATAGCAGGTCGGATGCGGTTCGTCAAATCTTCAAACGGGCCGGCCGATTTTCAGTATTTTTCTGGCATACTGAATGCTTTTTTTACAGGCAGCCATCTCTTTTTCCCGGGCCACCTCCAGGGAATCTTCCCCCATATCCCATTCGATCTCAAAGGTGATGCGGTCCGTGGGCGACTGGTCACAGATGATCTGAAGGGTTTTGACACAGTCGATATCTCCGTCGCCCAAGGCCACCCCGTGGAACCGGATGCCGAACTGGTCCCGGGTCAGCTTATGATCGCAGAAATGGTTGCAGAAAGCATAAGGGGCCAGTTTTTCCACGGCCTGTTCCGGATTTTCCAAAACCCCCATGGAATTCACTGTGTCCACACACGCCCCCACCAGGGGATGGTTCACCTGATGGATCACCCAGAGGATCTCATCGGCAAAGGTTTCCGTATGATTTTCCACGGCCAGTTTGATGCCGTTTTTTTCCAGCACCGGCAGGACGGCAAGGATTTCTTCATGAACATCACACAGCTGCCGCATGACTTTGGGGTGGAAACAGGAACCGTACAAAGGCCGGGGCCGACGGATATCCAGGCTCAACTTGGCCAGGTCGGCCCCGATTTTATGGGTAATATCGATCCCTTTTTCCAGGGTGTCGGTGAGCCGGGGATCAAATTCCTCATTTCGGGAAAAATTGTACTCCAGATACAGGCCGTGATCCTGAGCGGCGTCTCTGACTGCTGCCAGGCGGGCATCGTCCTTGGTTTCCAGATCGCACCCCGTGATGTGCAGCCCGTCCAAACCCCATTCCACAGCCAGGTCCATGAGCTGAAACAGATCGATTTCCTTGGGTCGGGGATCGGCCTGAATCCCCCAGTTCTGTCCCAGGCCCCACAAATGAAGGGTATAGGTGTGAAGTCCCAGTTTCATTCTTTTCTTCATGATATGCCTCTTTCTGAGTTTTGTTTGGTTGCATCGACCTTGTACAGAATGCTGTAAAGTGCCGGGATGAACAGCAGCGTGATCGTGGTGCCGAAAAGCAGGCCCGTCATGATGGATACGGCCATGGGCTGCCACATGTTTCCACCCCCCAGATACAGGGGGATGAGCCCCAAAACGGTTGTCAGTGTGGTGAGCAAAATGGGTCTGAACCGCTGGCGGCAGGCCTCCACCACGGCCTGGGCCGGGGCCCGGTTGAGTTCGCTTTGTTCAATATCGATCCGGTCGATGAGCACAATGGCATTGTTGATCACGATACCGGCCAGAGAAATCACCCCCAGAAACGCCATGAACCCGAAGTAGGACCGGAAAGCGATCAGACCGATGACCACCCCGATAATCCCTAAGGGAATGGTGGTGAGCACCATAAAGGTCTTTCGCATGGAATTGAACTGAAAAATCAGGAGAAACAGAATAATACATCCGGACAGGGGCAGATACCGGGTCACGGCCGCCATGTTTTCCTGGGTATTTTCCGCATCCCCTCCCAGTTCATACCGATAGCCTGAGGGCCAGTCTCTGGATTGATCGTCCAGCCAGGCCTGGATATCTGCCGTGACCTCTCTGGCCGTGCTGCCTGGCCTGAGCTCACTGGTGACCGTGATACTCCGGGAAAGATCGTAATGCATGATCTTGGCATAATCCCATTGGGGCTTGATCCGGGCCACCTGGCTCAAGGGCACTGCCTTGCCCGTGGACTGGACAAACACATTGGTATTTTCCAGATCCTGAAGGGTCTGGGAGGAAAAATTCCGGCTGCGCATGAGAATGGGCAGGCTGTCCTGGCCTTCCCGGAAAGTACCGGCCTGGAAACCGGATAACCCGGTCTGGAGACTGATGGCGATATCCTCATGGGTCACACCGGATTTTCTGGCCTTGTTCGCATCAATATCTATGATAAATTTCAATAATTTGGGACCCCAGTCATCCATAATATTTTTGGTGCCGGCAATCTGTCCCAAAGCCTCTTTGGTTTGGGTACCAAGGGCATAGAGCATATCCTGGTCTGTTCCGAAAATGCGGATTTCCACGGGGGTTCCACCGCCGCCCTGCCCCAGCAAAGACACTTTGATGTCTGCTTCGGGAAAGGTATTGAAGCAGAAATCATCCAGGTGCTGGATAATCCATCCGTTGTCCTCACCGCTGCTGGTATTGATCAGAATATGCGCATAGCTGGAATTGGCTTCATCCGGTGAATAGCCCAGATCATACGACTGGGGTCCCTCTCCGATGAAAGAGGACCAGTCCGTGATGCCTTTGTTTTTTTCAGGGCCTGTTTTTAAATCGGAACTAATATAGGTCTCAATCGCCTGGACCACGGCGGCGGTTTTTTCGATTTTCGTACCCAAAGGCAGGTTGATATCCATGGTGATCATGTTCCGGTCACTGTCCGGAAAGAAAATAAAAGGCAGTATCCCGAAACCGATCAAAGAAACGAAAAAGACCGCCACCATGAACACAACAAACACGCGTTTCCATTTCAGGACCTGTCTTAAAACAAAAATATAGCCTTTGTTCAGATAATCAAACACAGAGAATTTATCCGTTTTTTTCTGCTTAATTCTGATCAGATAATAGGCCAGCAGCGGAATAATGGTCAGGCTGATGAGCCAGGAAGATATCAGGGCAAAGGAGATGACCACGAAAAGCGGTCCCATGATATCACCCATGGCGGATTCCGCCAGATAAAAGGACAGAAAAGCCGCCGCCGTGGTCAGTGTGGAGATGAGCAAAGGCACCATCAGTTCCTTGCAGGTTTCCACGGCTGCGGTCATCCGGTCCCGGCCAGATTCCATTTTCACGATAATGGATTCGGAGATGACAATGGCGTTGTCCACCATCATTCCCAGGGCCATGATCAGAGCCGCCAGCGTCACCTGGTTCAGCCCCATGTGAATCACGCCCATGAGCAGCAGGGTCATGACGGTGACCAGAGGAATCAGGCCGGCAACCACCAGGCCGGTGCGCAGCCCCAGGAAAATCAGCATCACTGCCATGACGATGGCAATACTCTGATACAGGTTCCCCACGAAATCCTCAATGGATTTCTCGACATACCTGTCCAAAGATGCCAGGCGGACCACTTCCAGGCCCAGGGGCAAACGGCGGTTGTATTCAGCAATTTTTTCATCCACCATTTTTCCCAGGTTGATGATATTGGCTTGTTTTTTGAGGGAAACGGCCAGAGAAACCGCTTTTTTACCATTGACCCGCACCAGTGCCGTGGCCGGGGTTTTATAGGTTTTTCTGATCTGGGTAATGGAGTCCAGATACACCACTTCCCCCTGGTCACCCACGGGAATGATCGTTTTTTTCAACGCTTCGATATCATCGAAATTGCCGGTGGGTTCAAGGATCAGCCGTTTGTCCCCCACATTGATTTCACCCCCGGAATCCAGGATATTGGTCTCCCGGATAATCTGCCTGAGTTTTTCCACGGTCAGGCCGTATTCACTGAGCCGGGGCGGGTCGAACTCCACCACCACCTGCTGATCCTGAACCCCGCTCAGCGCCACTTTGGCCGAATCCGGCAGTGCGATCAGATCGTCTTTGATCCGTTTGGCCACATCCTCCATCTGTGCATAGGAAAACCCGTCGGATATCAGCCCGATGTTGATCCCGTAAACCACGCCCACATCATCGTCTTGCAGATCAGGAACCACGCCTTCGGGCAGACTGGTCATGTTGTCCAGATTTCGCCGCAGTTTATCCCAGATCGCCTGAAGATCCGCCGGTTTGACCGCATCCTTAAGGGTGACGGAAACAACGGAAAGACCCGTGCGGGACTGGGATGTGACGGTTTTGACTTCAGGAATTTCCTGGACCTCTTCCTCGATATTCTTGCTCACCAGCAGTTCCACCCGCTGGGGGTTGGCACCCGGGAAACTTGAGACAATCGTGGCCACCCGCACCACATAGGGCGGCATGCTGTCCCTGGGAAGGCCCTGATACATGGAAAGCCCCAGCAGGATCACAATCCCCAGCAGGCTCAATGAAATACGATTTTTATTGATGGCAAATGCGGTCAGATTCATGGGTCAGGTTACCAGTCGTTGATGGCATCGTCCATCAGGGTCACGGCCATGCCGTCCAAAAGCAGCTGAAGTCCGGAGACGGCCACGCGGTCCCCCGGGGTCAGCCCGGTTTTCACCAGAAAGCCTTCTTCCGTGAGAGGGCCCAGTGCAATAATCTGTTTCCGGGCCATCCACCGGCTGTCCGGACCTTTTTCAAGAACAAAGACAAACGGCCGGCCCTGTTCTTCTCCCACCCCGTCCGGCGGCATGTAAAGACCGGTCTGTTCCGGGGTGCCGCCGAAATCCAGCCGGACCTCGGCGGCCATGCCCGGCCGCAGTCGGTCATCTTCGGACAGGACGGCCACAGTGACGGGATAGGTCGGTTTGTCCGTGCTGCCGTAGGACACTTCAGTCACCCGGCCGGAAAACGTTTCCCGGACCAGGGCGGGAAAGGTGATACGGCAAGGCATGCCGGTCCGGATATCGGCAATGTAGCGGTCTGAAACTTCCAGTTTGACCTCCATCTTGCCCAGATTACTGAGGGTCATTACCGGGCTTCCCGGGGATATTTCCTCATTTTCATCCACGGCAATATTGTTGACAACGCCGTCAAAAGGCGCAAGCAAGCGGGTGTACAACAATTGATTTTCAGCGGCCCGAAGCTTGCTGATTTCCATGGTGATTTTGGATTGTGCTGCCTGGCGCTGGGCCAGAGCGGTTTCATAATCGCCCCGGGCCTGCTCGAATTCACTCAAAGACACACTGTCGTTTTCATAGAGTTTCTGGATCCGGTCATAATTTGACCGGGTGGTGTAAACACGGGTCTGGGCGGACTTGGCATCAGCCTGAGCCGATTTGAGACCGGCCCGGGCTGATGCCAGGTCAATCTTGAAATCGGTTTCATCCAGCCGGGCCAGCAGAGTCCCCGTGGTTACCCGGTCTCCTAAGTTGACGGGAATGCTGGTAATGGTGCCGGCCACCTTGAAACTGAGTATCGCCTGGCGGTCGGCCGCGGCCGTCCCCGTAAAGCGCTGGCTTAAGGTCTGAGTCCTTGTTTCCAGTTCGATGTACCGGACCGGCCGGACCGGCATTTCCTTATCCGCTTCCGTCACGTCATTTCCACCGCATCCGGCGGAAATCAGACTTAAGCAGGTCAGAACGGTGAATACCATCTGTTTCATGATTGTTTCCTGTGGTTATTGGCTCTGGGTGGTTGCCATAAAATGATGCAGCCGGTCGAGAAACGCCTGTTTTTCATCCAGAGAATCCAGAAAATAGAACCGTCCGATGGCCCGTTCCATTTCCAAAAAATCCAGGACAAACTGATATTTTGCCGATGCCGCGGCATGTTCACTGCTGACCTTGTCATTCTGGGCATCGATGAGATCTGTGACAGAATTTCGCCCTTCGGCATACCCGGCTTGGACAATTTCAAAACTTATTTGTGCCGCGGCAAGCCGCTTTTCCGACAACGCGATTTCCCGGGCCGACACGGTGGCGGTCTCCATGCTGGACCTGACATCAAGATAAAACCGGTTGCGCAGATTTTTTTCTTCCATGTGCAGGCGGTCGAGCCGATACCGGCTCTGGGCCAGGTCTTTTTTATGGGCACCACCGGTAAAAATCGGCCAGGATGCCGTCAAGGAGATGGACCAGGGATGATCAAGATCCGACGGGGTTTTCTGCCGGGCATCATACTCCCCCAGCACTTTGTCCACTGATCCCTGCAAACTGATATCCGGCAGAAACAATGCCCGTTTTCGGTTCAGCACCTGCCGTTTTTGAGAACGGATATTTGCCTGGATCTGTTTGAGTTCAGGCAGGTTCCGGTCTGCTTCGGCAATCAGGAAATCACTGAACCGCCGGGCCTGTTTGACATTTTCCAGCAACCGGTAAACGTTTGGATCCGTAATCATCAGTTCAATGCCCTTGTCCGGTCCGATGTCCGCCAGGGTGAACTTCCGGGTGATGGGCCGGTCCAGGACCCGGTTCAGGTTCATGCGTGCCAGCTGCAAATCCCGGAATGCATCATTGAACCGGATCTGGTTGGCAGCTTTCTCACTTTCCCACCGGCTGACCTCGGATGCATCCACAGACCCCACTGCCGCCTTGGTTAACGCAATTTCAAGGTTTTTCCGGGTCACATCCAGGTTATCGCTCTGAATGGTGTGGGTACTCATGGCAAACAGCAGGTTTATATAGGCATGGGCTGCCGTCACAACCGTGTCCAGGGTCATCGCCTTTTCCTGGTACTGCTGGGATTCAATCATAATTCTCTGAATGGCACGATTGGCCAGCACATCATCGGAAAAAACAACCTGTTTCACGTGGGTTGAGGCAGCCAGGGTGGACCGGGCCGGATG
This sequence comes from Desulfotignum balticum DSM 7044, assembly GCF_000421285.1. GTDB lineage: Bacteria > Desulfobacterota > Desulfobacteria > Desulfobacterales > Desulfobacteraceae > Desulfotignum > Desulfotignum balticum. The sequence continues at coordinate 422,196 of NZ_ATWO01000001.1, read as the reverse complement.
GGTCTGGGCCACATCGACCCGGTTTTCATCGATACGGGTCAGGTCTGCGGACAAACTGACCTGGGGCAGAAGGGCCGCGTCCGCCTTGCCGGATTCCGCCTCCTGAATCAGGGTATCGGTCCGGACCGCCAGAAGATCCAGATTCCGCTCCAGGGCCTCGATAATCACTTCCTTGAGTTGCAGGGTCAAATCCTGGCTGCGTTTATCCATGTTCAAAAGCCGGACATCTTCCAGGGCGGCCCAGGCGGGAAAATAATCGATTTTTTCCAGGGTTTCCACATTGATCACAAAATTGTCCGTATATGTGGTAGCGGATACGGGCAGGGTGCCGGGATCCTGTCCTTCAAGGATTTCCAGCACATTGATGGCAAGCCGCCGGGATAATGCCTCTAAATTATGATCCGGCGCAATGGCGGCCATGGCACCCATGCGGACATGTTTTTCTCCCATCAAAGCGAATGAAGGCAATTTCCGGTCGTTGATCTCTTGGATGACCGGGGCCATCCGATGGTCCTGGTTTTGGGGAAACAGCGGCAGCAGATACACGGCATCCACATCCAGAGGAATTTTCGGAATATTTTTTGTCATGGATCCGGGATCGATTTCAATAATCGAAAGCGTTGACTGCGGTGCCACGGACTGCACGGTTAGTTCCAGATAGCGCCGCACAGAGCGTGACATGGAGGGCTGAAGTACGGGAAGCAGCACACATAAGTGGGTGTAGTCATACAGGGATTTAAAAACCGTCAGATCTTTTTTTACATTAAAGGTGGATTGAAGGTAATTGAAATTTTTGACCCCGCTGGTATTCTCGGCTGTGATAGGAAGGCCCTGGAGGCTGCGGTCCAGAACCCCGGCAGCGATCACGGGTTTTTGAAACTGCATCAGATCGGTGATCATGGCTGATACGGCATATCCCATTCCGATGATGCAGTCAATGGCATCATCTTCCATCAGGGTGGAAAGGATTTTTTCACCCTCTCCCGAAACAAGGGGATCGATTTTTTGGCGCAGGAAATCAACCCCTCCCCGGCCGTCCATCAGCACATTTATCTCATTGATCATCCGGTCTTGAAAATTATTGTTTTCCCCCACCTCGCTGATGACCGCCACCCGGGGTTTGGCCGGCGACACGGCAGGCAGTAAAAAAAGAAATCCGGCCACAGCCGCTGCCACAACATATTTAATGTTCATAACTCACATGTTTCATTTTTTATTCAATGCCTGACTAAAAATTTGCGAAACCCTATCATATTTAACCGTATGCCGACAATAAATTAAATTAAAAACTTGCCCCGGCATTCAACCGGGATCAAATCATTTTTCAAAACCCCGACAACAAATTTTTTTGGTGCATACCTCTTGCCAGACAATTTTAAAAACGATAGGGTTACCCTACAGGTTCAGGCAATCTTCAAAGGAGAAGCCATGACCCGGAAATACTTTCAAAAACACCGCCCAGATCAAATTTCAGCGGCCGGCGATCCGCACTGGATTTTTTTGACCCCGGCCCAGGCCGTGGATGCCGTTGCCCTGGACTTTCAGGCTTACGGCCCCCAACCGGATCTGTTCAGACGTATCGCTCCCCTGATTCTGGGAAAGCAGTGCCGGATCACGGCCCGAAACGAAAATTGGAGCGGGGTGTCGGTACTGCGGGGAACCACCTTTGATCCGGTAGAGGATCATCACCTGGGATTCTACCTGATTCATGTCCTGGAAACCGATCCCCCGGACCTCAATACCCTGGCCGATATCTGCCGGCAGGTGTTTCAGACACACACCATTGCCGGACCTGACCGCACCGGCACCATTTCCGGCATCCGGACCCATGCACAGATGGACCGGTTCATCTGCCGCCAGTGCGGAGAATGCTGCCGCACCCTGGATTATGAAACCGGGTGCGAGGAATCCGATGTCCGGCGCTGGCGGGAAAGCGGACGAACCGACATCCTGACCTGGGTCCAAACCCGAAACATTTCGGCAGGCGATTCAGGCCCGACATACCGGATCTGGGTGGATCCGGACACCGGAGAAACCGCCCGGACCTGTCCCTGGCTTGCACCCTGCCCGGATCATGCCGACCGGTTTATGTGCACCATCCACCCCATCAAGCCCGAGGTCTGCCGGCAATACCCCTTTACCGCCAAACACGCCGCCATGACCGGATGCTGCGGACGGTTTGCCGCCCCAACCGAACCGCCCGTTTCCAGGAACCCATGACCCGGAGAAACAGTATGCGATATCTGGTCATCCTCTGTCTGTTTGTCTTTCCAGTCACTGCATCCGGATTCGACTGGCAACAGATCCCTAAAGAGAAAAAGGTAGTGTATGCCAATGCCGCCGGCCTGGCCGTGATCACCGGGTGGGGGATTGCCAACTGGGATTATTTTTCAACCGCCCCGTCCGCAAAAAAAGAAGGCTGGTTTGCCGGCAATACCAAAGAGGGGGGTGCGGACAAACTGGGGCATTTTTATACCAGCTATGCCCTGTCCCATTTTCTGGGACACACTTATGAAAACTGGGGATATTCCCCGCGTCAGGGCCTTAAACTGGGGGCTTTGTCCGCTTTTGCCATGATGAACGGAATGGAATTGGGAGATTCTTTTTCAGATTACGGGTTTTCCTATGAGGATTTTACCATGAATGCCTTAGGATGTGCGGCTGCCTATTTTATCGGTTCCCGGCCGGAACTGGACAAAAAAATCGATTTCAGAATCGAGTACCGGCCCCGTTTTGATACGGCCGATGTGTTCACCGACTATGAACGCCAGAAATTTCTGGTGGCCCTCAAGCTGGACGGTTTTGAGCAGGTCACCCATCCGCTGTTCAAATACCTGGAACTGCACCTGGGATATTACGCCCGGGGATTTTCATCCCATGGCACCCCGGAGCGGACGCTTTATGCCGGTATCGGTGTGAACCTTTCCCGGATACTAAACGGCTTTTCCCTGAACAGGCTGTCCACCCTGACCCGGTTCATCCAGGTGCCTTATTCCTATATTGAACTGGACAAATCGCTGTAACACATATTCCCTTTGCCGAGTGAAAAAAAAACGGTATACTCTTTTTTATAATTCCCATATTGACCAAGGAGGCTGTCATGAGAATCATACCCAAAAAAATCATGTGCGCGGTTGATTTCAGTGAATTCACCAATCTAACCCTGTCCTATGGGCAGGCATTGGCCAAAGAATTTGAGGCACATCTCACCCTGTGCCATGTGGTATCCAACATGGTGCTGATGTCCTCTGCCGGACAGGCCTATATCGCGTCTGAAAAAATCGAGGCGGAACGGCGGCAGGATGCGGCATCCCGGCTGGAAGACATTGGCAAAACCCTGGACATGGACTGTGACACCATGGTCACCACGGGGCATCCGGCAGATGAGCTGACCCGGATCGCGGAAGAGACCGGCGTGGACATGGTGGTGGCTGCCACCCACGGCGGATCGGGCGTGAAACGGTTTCTGGTGGGATCGGTCACGGACCGGCTGGTGAAAACCCTGTCCTGTCCCGTGCTGGTACTCCACGGCAAGGCAGAGCCGGACGTCCTGCCCGGGGATCGGAAAAAACTGTTGAACCGGATTCTGGTGGGATGCGATTTTTCCCCGGATTCCAGTCTGGCGTTTCAGTACGGCCTGAGCCTGGCCCAGGAGTTTGAAACCCAGCTGTTTTTGGCCCATGTGGTCCGGCCCACGGAACATGTGGAATTTTCCAGTGCCGACTATATCAAGGTTCAGGAAGGGGATTATCTGGGCTGGAACCGGTCCGATTACTTAGGGCTCACCCGGCAGGCCAATGATCCGGATGCACAGCGACATGATGCGCTGCGGGAAAGACTGGAACGGCAGCTGGCCCGGATGGTGCCTGAAGAAAGTCGTCACTGGTGCACACCTGTGACAGCTGTACTGGAAGGAGAACCGTACCAGGAACTGCTGACATTTGCCGAAAAAAACCAGGTGGACTTAATCGTTTTAGGGGTCAGGGGCCACAGCCTGCTGGAAAAATTCCTGGTGGGATCCACCACGGAGCGGGTGATCAGCCGGTCAGGCTGCCCGGTTCTGGCGGTCCGGCAGACCGATACCGACACCTGAATAAAAAAAACATGTTATTTTGACGACAGGCATGATATATCTGTATTGAAAACATAACAACAAATGAACATATATGTATATCTAAAGGAGTTATATCATGCCTAGTTTTACCCCCAACGGACTTCCCCTTCTCATCGGCAGCCTGCCGCTGGACGATCATGCCAACGCCCTGGATCTGGTGTTTGCCCACACCCCGGAGGTGCCTCTGTGGGTCCAGCTGCCCAAATTCAAGGAAGAAGGAATGGTCCGTCAATTCATGTACGGGCTTCCCGGCGTAGCGGAAAAAGAGGATACCTGGTTTATCGACACAAAGACCCCGCAGTTTGACGAAGAATTTATCCAGTTTTTTGAAGACTATCTCATTTTGTCAGAACCGGACGCGGATTTTCAGGCATCCCGATTCGCTTTTACCCCTCTGACCGGCAAAGGATTTTTCCATTTCCTGGAACGGGTGGACAAAGATCCCGGCCGGTTTGAAGCGCTCAAAGGCCAGGTTACCGGCCCTGTCACGTTTTGTACGGCGGTCAAAGATGAAGCGGAGCGGGATATTTTCTACAATGACCAGCTGCGGGATGCGGCCGTGAAACGCCTGGCCATGAATGCCAGATGGCAGGCAAAAGAGTTTGCCAGACGAGGCGCCACCCCCATTGTTTTTCTGGATGAGCCGGCTCTGGCCGGGTTCGGCACCTCTGCCTACATCACCATCACCCGGGCCGATGTCCAGGGCTGCATCGATGAGATCGCCCAGGAGATCCATGCGGAAAACGGCCTGACCGGGGTTCATGTGTGCGCCAACACGGAATGGGACCTGCTGCTGGACAGCACCATCGACATCATCTCTTTTGATGCGTTTTCCTATTTTGACAATTTTATTTTATATCCCCAGGCCATCAAAAAATTTCTGGGCAAAGGCGGCATCCTGGCATGGGGCATTGTGCCCACAGGAGATGCCGATCTGATCGCTCAACAGACCAGTGACGGATTGACTGAAAAACTGGCCGGCCAGATCCGGCAGGTCGCTGCCCTTGGAATCCCCGAAGAGAAGATCATCGCCCAGTCTTTTGTGACCCCCAGCTGCGGCACCGGCTCTTTGGACCCGGCATCGGCTACAAGGGTGCTGGAACTGACCAAAGCCGTGTCTGAAAAAATCCGGGCCCGGCAAAACGCCTAGCGCTCATCCCCGGGTATCAGGTATTTTCCCATACCTGATACCCGGCACCTGACTCTCGAAGCTCACCCCTTATTTTCCCGGGCCGCCTCTGCGTTGAAATCTCCGGCTTTGCGTTCATAGGTCTCAAAATACTTGGGATAGGCCTGTTTCATGGCGGCCAGGGCCCGGTCCCAGGGCAAATCATCAAAACTGCCGTGATCGGTCACATATTCCATGTGCCGGTTGCCTAAGTTGTCAAAGGGATGAAAAATAGAATCACGGGTCCCGTCAAATTCCAGAGGCTTGACATTGAACGCTTCGCACAGGCTTAAATTAAATGCCGGGGTGGCCTTGACCCATCTGCCTTCCAGATAGATTTCCGCAAACCCGTGCCACACGAACAGATCCGTTTGCATCAACGCCTTGAGCCGCTCCGTGTTCAAATGGTTTTTCACATCGGCAAACCCCAGCCGGGCCGGAATCTTCTGACTTCGAAGACAGGCGGCCAGCAGCACGGCCTTGGCCACGCAATACCCTTCTTTTTTCGCCAGAACAGCACTGGCTTTGATGCTGTCTTTCACCGGTTCAATGCTGTAAGGGTTGTACCGGATCAAATCCCGCACCGCATAATACAGGCTGACGGCCCTTTCTTTGTCGGTGGTACCGGTTCCGGCATGTTTTTTTGAAAACGCAATGATATCCGGATGATCCTTGTCGATAAAATAGGTGGCGGACAGACTGGCGGACATGGGCACTCCTTTCCCGGGGGATTGATATCTTTTGAACACCCTTTTGTGTATACCCCAGGAAACCGGAAAAAATCAATGTCCGTTTTTTGCTTCGGCTGATCCGCCGTGTGGGGGAGGCACCTGCGGTTATGGTTAAATAATATGCTTGATTTTTACATTCAGTCTGTTAACTATTTATATTGACCCGTGCTACCGGGATCGGCATTATGGGATTAAACATTAGCGTCAGGGCGGTTTTTGAGACGATGACTATTACCAGGGCTTTGTGTTGCTGTGTTGCCGCGGCAATGATTTTTATCCTGCCGAGGGCTCATGCGGCAGAAAACGTTTCTTTAGATACCTCAGCAAGGGTGCCGGTCACGCTGATGCTGCAATGGACGCACCAGGCCCAGTTTGCCGGGTATTACATGGCACTGGAAAAAGGCATCTATGCGGACCATGGCCTGGATGTGACCATCCTGCGCGGCGGACCGGACCGGGATCAGGGCGAGTACCTGCGTGACGGCCGCGCGGATTTTGCCACCCGCTGGCTGGCTTCGGCCTTGACGGATGCGTCAAACGGGATTGCGGTCCGCAATATCGCCCAGATTGTCAATCGTTCAAACATGGTTCTGATCGTCTGGAAAGACAGTGGAATTACCAACGTTCATGATCTGGACGGACGTCGTGTGGGGGTGTGGAAGGGACAGTTCCGTCCGCCGTTTATGGCTTTTTTCCAGGCCCATGACATCCAGCCGCAGATCATCCAGCAGAATTATTCCATCAATTTGTTTTTACAGCGTGGCGTGGATGCATGCACGGCCATGTACTACAACGAATATCACATGATGTTTCAGGCCGGCATCGACATGGAGGAATTGATGGTTTTTTCCCTGGCATCCATTGATACGCCTTTTCCGGAAGATGGCATCTATTGTTTGCAAAAAACCCTTGAAAGCCGTCCGGCCGCCTGCCGGGCCATGGCCGCAGCCTCGCTTGAAGGCTGGGAATATGCTGCGGCCCATCCGGAAGAAACCCTTGATATTGTGATGCAATACGCCCGGGGAGCCAAAGTGCCCGCCAATCGTCCGCACATGCGCTGGATGCTAACCGTCGTGCTTTCCTCGATCTTTCCCGAGTACGTCGGCGACTGGACGGTTGGCCGCCTCTCCAAAGATGATTATTCCCGGTCCGTTGATCTGTTGATGGCGCATAAAATGATCACGGATGCCCCGTCTTTCGAGGAGTTTGTCCATGTTCCGTAAAATACGCATCGCACCGCGCATGGCTCTGATGATCATTATCGGTGCCGGCGGCATCCTGGGGGCGGTGATCGGTTATAATTATATTTCCGCCCGGGGTCTCCTGCTGGAGGAACTGCAGGAAAAATCCAACCACTTGGCCCGGGCCACGGCCTTCCGCATTGAGGTGACAGGGTATGCCGTGGAAAAGGTGGTGCAATCGGCTGCCTTCATGTTGACGGAAAACAAACATACGGTCGCACAACAGTACGATCTGCTTGAAAAACTGGTGAGAGACAATCCGGAAATATTCGGCGCGGCCATTGCGCCCTGGCCCAAAGGCAAGGCCCCCTATGTATGGCGCGATGTACCCCCGGCCCAAACGCTTTTGCGCGGTGATTTAAATGCGGAAGGGTACCAGTATGATGTGTGGGACTGGTTTGCCCTGCCCCGGGACCTGACTCGCACGATATGGACGGAGCCGTACTTTGATGAAGGCGGGGGCAATGTCCTCATGGTAACCCGTGCGGCGCCGGTATGGGATGCTGAGGATGAATTCGCCGGTGTGATTACAAGCGATGTCTCTTTGGAATGGTTGCAGGAAATGCTGGCACAGTTACCCGTGGGCCGCTCCGGGTATGCGTTTCTCGTGTCCGCCACGGGGGTGATCATTTCCCATCCGGCCGGGGAATTGATCATGAATGAAAGTATTTTCAGTCTGGCCGAGGCGCGGGGCTCCAAAAATCTGCGCAAAATCGGTCAACGGATGATCCAAGGTGAAACAGGGTTTGTGTTCTTTGACGGATTAACGAATACAAGACCGGCCTGGCTGGCTTTTTCGCCTGTGCCCAGCACGGGATGGTCCGTGGGGCTGGTGTTTCCTGAAAAAGAATTGCTGGGGGTGGTATTTGATTTCAGCCGCAATACCCTGTTTTTCGGCGCAGCCGGGTTTGTTCTGCTGCTGGTGATGTCGTTACTGATTGCCCGCTCCATATCCCGTCCATTGCAACAGCTGGAAGCCGGCGCCCGCACCCTGGCCACGGGGAATCTTGACGTCTCTTTACCGGTTGTCACCGGTAAAGATGAGGTGGCGGGGCTGGCTAATGCGTTTGAATCCATGCGCAATGATCTCAAACGCTACATGATCGATCTGGCACAAACAACCGCAGCCAAGGAGCGGATTGAAAGTGAAATGCAGATTGCCAGAGATATCCAGATGAGCCTGGTTCCGCACACTTTCCCGCCGTTTCCCAACCGGAACGACATGGAGATTTACGCGATTCTCGAACCGGCCCGGGAGATCGGCGGTGATTTTTACGATTTCTACATGATCGATGAAGATGAACTCTGTCTGGTTGTGGGAGATGTTTCCGGCAAAGGCGTGCCGGCCGCTCTGTTCATGGCTGTCACCCGCACGTTCCTGCGCTCGATCTGGCAGGAGGAACACAGTCCGGCAGCCACCATGACGCGGCTGAACCGGGAGCTGGTCCGGGACAATGACTCCTGCATGTTCGTGACCCTGTTTTGCGCCCGGATCAACCTGACCACGGGACATTGTGTCTACGCCAACGGCGGGCACAACCCGCCTTTTCTGCTGCATGCCGGCAAACCGGCCATGGCACCGCCGACCGTCAAAGGGGTGGTGGTGGGCGGCATGCCGGATTTCACTTTTGATGAGGGCGAGTTGTTATTTGCGCCGGGGGACGCGATATTCATCTATACGGACGGGGTGACCGAAGCCATGAATCCGGAAAACGCATTGTCCGGCGATGCCTGGACACTGGAACAGATTGAAAAATACCGGGACCTTGATTGTAACGGCATGGTGGAAGCCATGCGCAGGGCTCTGGCAGATTACACCCGTGGCGCCGAACAGTCCGATGATATCACCATGCTGGCATTTCGAAGGGGGTAATCAATCAGGTGGACAGCAGCACCTCATCATTTTCAAACGCTTTTTTCCGGGTGTCTGCAAACATCTGAATCAGACCCTCCCGGGTGAGGTCCTGCTTTTCCGCACCCTTGACATCCACGATAATCTCGCCGGCATCCATCATGATCAGGCGGTTGCCGAATGCAATGGCATGGTTCATGTTATGGGTGACCATGAGCGTGGTCAAAGACCGTTCCCGGATGACCCGCTGGGTCTGTTCCATGACCATGGCGGCATTGCTGGGGTCCAGGGCTGCGGTGTGTTCATCCAGAAGCAGGATATCCGGGCCGGACAAAACCGTCATCAACAGCGTCAGCGCCTGGCGCTGGCCGCCTGACAACGAGGAGACATTCACTTTCATGCGGGTCTCCAGCCCCATGTCCAGGGTTTTGACCTGGTCTGCGAATTTTTGGCGCATGGCCCGGTTCAGGCTGATTTTGGGCCACCGGAATCCTTTTTTTGCCGTGATCATCATATTGTCTTCAATGGTCATGTTGGAGGCCGTGCCGGCCAGAGGATCCTGAAAAATCCGGCCGATGTGCATGGCCCGGCGGTATTCCGGCTCAAATGTCACTTTCCGGCCCTTGATCCGGATCTCGCCGGCACTGGGAAACACAGCCCCGGAGATCAGGTTGAACAGCGTGGTTTTACCGGCCCCGTTGCTGCCGATAATGGTGATGAAATCCCCGGATTCCACGGCCAGAGACAGGTTCCGGATCACGGTTTTCTCTCCCGGGGTGCCGGGATTAAAGGTCTTGGTAATCGCATCCAGTTGAATCATGCATTCCCCTTTGCCCGGAGACGTTTATAATTGGAAATCGCCAGGGAAATGATGATCAGCAACCCCGTGATCAGCTTCAGGTCGTTGGGGGTCATATTGATGTAATAGCCGTAATAGCGGCCCAGGTACATAATGGCCTTGAACAGGATCGCCCCCAGCACTACCCGGAGGGTCAACGCCCAGATCCGGTTGGATTTGATGAGAAACTCTCCGAGCATGACCGAGGCCAGGCCCGACACCACAATGCCCTGGCCCAGGTTGACGTCGGCAAACCCCTGGTACTGGGCGGCAAACGCGCCGGACAACGCCACCAGCCCATTGGAAAGCCCCACGCCGATGAGCTTGAGCGTGGCCGGATTCACGCCCTGGACCCGGACCATCTGTTCGTTGTTGCCAAGGGCCCCGAACACCAGGCCCAGGTCCGTGAGAAAAAACAGATCCAGGGCCAGTTTCAACCCCAGCACCACCAGGATGAAAAAGATCAGCGAAGCGATCTCCGGTGAGAGAATCCCCTCACACGCGCTCTGGACCCGGGTAAGGATGGTGTCCACCCGGAGCAGGGGCAGGTTGGCCCGGTTGGACAGAATCCGGATGTTCACGGAATAAAGCATGGTCATGGTGAGAATGCCTGCCAGCAGATGGGGCACCTTGAGCTTGTTGTGAATGGCTGCCGTGACAAATCCGGCACTGACCCCGCCGCAAAACGCCAGAACCAGCCCGGACAAGGGATTCACCCCGGCATGAAGACTGGTGGCCATGATCACGGCTCCCATGGGAAACGATCCGTCCACGGTCAGGTCGGGAAAATCCAGAATCCGGAAAGTAAAAAACACCCCCAGGGCCATGATGGCGTAAATCAGGCCTTCGACAAAAATACCTTCAATCATTCAGATCGCCTGCTTACCGGACGGTGAGCTGACCGTTTTCGATCACCTTGTTGGCTGTATCCAGAATCTCTTTGGGGATGGTCAGTCCCAGTTTCTGTGCCACATCCAGATTGATCAGCAGGTCCACGTCCCCGGGTTCCGTCATGTATACCGTGGGAATGTCCACCGGATCAGCCCCCTCCAGGATATCTGCGGCCAGCCGGCCCGTGACCCGGCCCATCTTGTAATAGTCAAATCCCCAGGCCGCCAGGACATCGTTGGTCTCAGCGGAACTGGGGTCTGCGGACATGATTGGGATGTTGTGGCGCATGGCCACCTGGGTCACAGCAGACAGGGCGGAAAAAATGGTGTTGTCGTTGCTCAGGTAAATGCCGTCCACCCGGGATGCAATGGTCTGAACCGCCTGTTTGACCTCTGCGGAATTGGTCACCGTGGTTTCCACAAATTCAATGTCCAGATCCTTGCACACCTGCCTGGCAATCTCAGCCAAAGCCACGGCATTGGCCTCGCTGGAGGAGTACACATGGCCCAGTTTTTTCAACGGTTTGATCCGGTTGAGCAGCAGGATCTGTTCCTTCACCGGGGTCATGTCCGAAGTGCCGGTCACGCCTTTTTCCCCTTTTTCAACCGATGCCACCAGCCCGGCCCCTTCCGGATCGGTCACGGCGCAGAACAGCACGGGCCGGTCCTTGATGGTATTCACCAGGGCCTGGGCCGTAGGCGTGGCAATGCCCACGGCAATGTCCACATTTTCCGCTTTGAATTTCTGGGCAATGGATGCGGCCGTGGACATCTCACCGTTGGCATTCTGGAGATCAAACCGGGCCTGGGGAAACCGTTCTTTCACCCCGTCCTGGACCCCCTGCTCCAAAGCGTCCAGAGCCGGATGGGCCACAATCTTGGAAATCCCGATCAACACATCCTCTTTGGCCTGGGCCTGGGAAAAAGCAATCAGCCCCATGACAAGGCCTGCAACGATCAAACTTATCAATTTTTTCATGGCATTCGTCCCTTTTTAAAAAATAATTACACAGACCGGCGTTTTTCCGGTCATCCGACGCTCAAAATTTTTATCACAGATACTGGGTGCCTATTTTATACAGGCGCCTCAAAAAAGCAAGGCACAAATCCCCATTCACTGAAGCCCACTGCTCTGCATCATAAAGTTGTTTTTTCATTTCCATCCCGGCCACACAAAACCGGAAACATCTGCTTGGTACCAATATTTCAGATTTCTGTAAAGATGTTTGAAAGAATCTGTGACCTTGCGCGGATCATGTATCAAGAACATAATTAATATGATATAATGACAGGATAACTTTCACAGTGAGAAATCCTTAATGCCAGGAGATATTTTTGTGTACACTGATTCTGAAGATCGTCAGGTGGCAGCCACGTTAAAACCCGCAGGTGGGGTGGGTGATTTTGTTTTTTTAATCGCAAAAGATGTTACCTCTTTTGGAACCTTTATGGATTGGGGGGTGGAAAAGGATTTGCTGGTACCCAGAAATGAGCAGCAGGACAGGATGGAACCCGGAAAAAAATATTTAGTCAAAATCTGCCGGGATGACAGAACAAACAAGGTGTACGGTACAACGCGGATTTCCGCCCATTGTGATAAAAACACCCATGATCTGAAAGTCGGGCAGCAGGTTGACTTGATTGTCCACTCCATCACTCCCATCGGAATCATGGCCGTTGTTGATAATCGATACTATGGGATGCTGTATTTAAATGAAACCTTTCAAAAATTATTTATCGGGGATACGTGCAAAGGGTATATCATGCGGATCCGTGAGGATGGGAAAATTGATCTGAGCCTGAAAAAACCCGGGTATTCATCGGTTCCCAAATCAGCGGAAGTCATTTTATACCGGTTGAATAAATTCGGGGGATTTATCCCCTGCCACGATAAAAGCGCCCCTGAAGAGATCCGCAAAAGGTTTTCCATGAGCAAGAAAGAATTCAAAAGAGCTGTGGGCAGTCTGTATAAAAAAAGGTTGATCGAATTAAAAGACAACGGGATCGGCCTGATACAATGAATCAATATGATACCAATCCCAAACCCTTTATGGTGGTTTTTCGGAATCTGCAAATTGCGCGGAAAAAAAGCGCCTGATTCATTTATATCTACACCCCGGTCGGAGGCGCCATGAATTCAGGCCCTACAGGCTGTTTCACTGTTTGTGCAAGAATGGTTTCAACCGCTGAAAGCGTTGCAAGATCCATAGACCATCCGAAAATATCATCAAGAGGCTCAAGATGAGAGGGTTTGCGTCCGCCCCATATGGCGACAGGAATCCCTTTTTCAAAAATCCATCTTAAGCTGAATGCCAGAAGGGATTTGTTGAATCTTTTACCTGCCAGATCTTCAAGTTTTTGAACGGCTTCAAGATAACCGCTGAAACGGGGCTCCTTGAATTTCGGATCGGCATTGCGAAGATCGTCGCCTTTAAATTGGGTGTCCTTTGATATTTTTCCTGACAAGAGACCTCGGCATATCGCGCCATAAGTCATGAGCGTAATATCTTTCTGCTGGCAGTAAGGCTTTATATCTTTTTCTATATCACGCTCAAAAATATTAAATGGCGGCTGACACAAATGAAGCGGGCATTCTTTTTGGAAAGCTTCCATCTGATCCTGGGTAAAATTGCTGACACCGACCGCCTTTATAACAGACTGATCGTATAGTTCACGCATCGCTTTTGCTGTCTCTGATATAGGACGGGAAGAATCAGGCCAGTGCACATAATATATATCAATGGTATCTGTTTTAAGTCTTTTAAGTGAATCTTCAACTTCCTTCATTATACGGTCTCTTGAGCCGTTTCGTTTTATTTTGTCGTTTTCTGTCCAGTCAAGTGTCGCTTTTGTGGAAAGGCTTATTTTGTCACGGTTTCCGAACGCAGCAACCGCTTTTCCCACAATTTCTTCAGATTTGCCGAATCCGTAAACCGGCGCTGTATCAATAATATTTACACCTTTGTCAAAAGCAGCATGGATGGTTTCAATGGACTCATTTTCATCTGTTCCACCCCACATCCATCCGCCGATTGCCCATGTCCCAAGCGCGATACGCGAAACGTCTAGATCCGTTCCCGGAATTTTATAATATTCCATTTTTAAATCTCCTTTTTTCTTTTGAGAAAGATATCTTTCCAATTTTTGCGAAAGTTATTTTATTGTGGGCGCATAAGATTGTAAATGCATGAATACCTGTATTTTAATACAAAATGCGCCCCATGACGGAAATTGAATCCGTGGGTCGCCGGGTCGGATGCGTCGCCCATGACTTCAACAACATGCGGGGGGTGATTCCAAATTATCTGATAAAATTGGTCGTGGTTTTGGCAACTGTTTCCGGCGGCGGAAATTCCTTTTCCGCGTATCTGATCACTTTCATGATCCATGCCATGTTTTTGCCTAAAACCTGCATGATCTGTTTACCCTCGGCATCCTGCTCCATTTCTCCGGGGGTAAGGCCATGGGCCACATTCCAATAGTTTGAAGAAGGCATAATCATTTCAGAGTAGTTGATATAATGATTCAGCGTCTCAACCGTGGAGATTCCTCCGGATCGCCTGACGGCAGCAACACCGGCACCGACTTTATGCCGGAACAGGCGGTATTCCCTTTTTTTCTGGCACTGCCGTTAAATCCAACAACTTTCAAATTTGGCCTCCATTTGTTTTAGTTTTTTTATGATGAGAAAATGCAGACTCTGTCCCCCTTTTTCCTGATATTTAATCTTGCGGTGACATAAAGAATTTCCTTAATTATGAGATTGCCAGAGATGGCAGGATAAGCCGTCTGTTTTCAAGAATAATTTTTCCTGTTTCCTTGAGTGCTTTCATGGCCCGGGTAACCGTCACCCTGTGTGTGCCGATCAAAAAGCTGAGATCCTCGTGAGTCAGTGGAAATTGAATCATCACTCCCTGGGGCCTTTGTTCTCCATGCTCTTTGGCAACATTGCAAAGGACCTTGTAAAGACGATCCTCGATATTTGTCACGGCCAGATTACCCACCCGGGTGGTAAGCCAGGAAATCCTTTCACTGAGGGTTTTGATCACCTGGAGGCCGACCGTGGGATTGTTGAGCACCAGTTCTTCAAACTGGCTCCGGGTGAACCCGCATGTCAATGTATCTTCCATGCAGACCGCACTGACCGGATACTCGCCCTCTTCAGAGAACATATTTTCGCCAACAAAATCACCGGCTTTTCTCAGGTCCAGCATGAGCTCGGTTCCATCTTCCAGCACCTTGGTCAGTTTAATGCGGCCCCCCTTTATGAGGAACACCTCGTTGGCGGTATCTCCCTGCATGAATACGGTATCCCCTTTTTTCATTTTTTTCCGCAATGCTTCTTTTGCAAGAGCCTGAACATCGTCAGGGGCAAGGCCCTGAAATATCCAAAGATTGCCGATACAAGTCGGAGACAGCTCTATGTCATTTCCTGCGATTTGTTTGCATAAACAAGTCATGGGGATCCTTTCATACGGGACATGATTCTTTTATGTTCATCAATATATCATTTACAGCGGAACTGATCCATGATTTTGACGGCTTAAGCAAAAAGTCTACTTACGAACGCTTTGGCATTGTCCACATCTTCCTGGTTGGGACGGCCGGTCATCTGCTTGACCATCCCTGCCCACGTTTCATCATCAATGCCCAGTTTTTTCTGCACAGGTTCATGCATCGCCTCAGCCAAAAATCCCTGGCAGTCAAAACACCCCCTGTATTCGATTCCTTTTTCTCTGCATGCGGTTTTCATAGGTTCTTCAAAAGCATCCATATCCTGTTCCGGATAAGCAGGTGCCATGTGGGTAATGAACCCTGCCATCTGTTGACCGGACGTTGACTTTAGAACACTTAAACATTCTTTGACCGGGGCGGCCAGGCTTCCGGAGTGCAGAGGCGACCCCATGAAAATGCAGTCATATTTGGCAACCATGTCAGGGGTAATTTCTTCAAGTTTCTTTAAATCGGTATAACTGGTTTTAGCTGCTTCTTCGCAGATAGCTTTGGCGATTTTTTCCGTGTTGCCGCTCTGGCTGAAATAAGTGACCAATACCTTCATGATTGAATCTCCTTTTGGTTTATTTGTTATTGCGATCCTTAAAACCATTCTGAACTGTATCATATTTAAATGTCATTCGTCTGTCTGTAGCATTGGCTACATTATTGATAATAATTCATCAAACGCTGACTGCGTGCCCAGGATACGCGCTGTGTTGTTATAAAAAGCAGTGTTCCGGTTTGTTGCAACATCATCTTTGGATGGAAAAAACAACAAACGGTTTTTGGAAGTATAAAAATTTTTCTGGAAATGAGTTACAGGAAAAGTCGGGAGTTTTCATCGACCTAAAAACTGTCTTTGGCACGCAAGTAGTTTTTGCCTTAACCACCTCTGTTTGATGCCAAATTTGCATATCAGGTCCCCAATAATAGATCAAAGTAACGCCCTGTAGAAATCAAAATCCAGGAGTTCAAATTCACCCTTGCCATCAAGGCGGCAGACAGGATATTCTCCATTAAAGGGTGTTGAAATCGATGGTGCAAGATTAGTGTAATTTGCTAACTTTTCAGTCTGTTAGGAGTTGCAAAAGCCTCTGTTTAGTTGTAAATTTAAAGTGACTAAACAATAAAACAAACAACACCACAGAGGCTTTATGCATACAAAAAATATCAGAAGAATCATCACAAAGCAATTGAAAAGGAATTTTCCGAACTGGAACAAGATGACAAGGAAATCCAAAAAAGAGCTGACAAAACAAATAATGACGGAGGTTGTGGATAAATATGATTATTCTAAGATATTGGACATTCCCATCGAAGAACTCATAGGCGTTGAAGACCAAGCCCCTTCAGCAGGTATTCGTAGCCTTCCCGAGATGGCATTTTATATTGAAAATTTTCATTCCGACAACCTGTTTCATTTTGACGCACTGAAAAAGCCATATCCCGAAATTGTGGATCCGGAATTACAGTTTATTGATCAGCTTATAGATGACCAGATTATCAACAGCTTGATTGCGCCTGACAGCTATTCCGCTGTGCACAGGGATATTCAGCCCTACCAGTTATTTCGGATGGAGCTTTTAAAAATTATCAAATACCCTGAAATCAGTTACAGGAAATTTTGCAGCGATGAATATTTTGGCAGGGAACGAAAGCAAAACAGGCGTTTTGTGCGGTTGCCCTTAAATACTAAAACCCAGGCAGATCACACTGAATTGTGTCACTTCCGGCGTGGCCTGAACTTCAAACAATTGATGAATGTCCTGGTATATTTCCTCCATCATTTTTATAGATCGGGTTGCCTTGAAAATGCCGTCATTCACGGTGTTGATTCGAGCGAGCTGCAGTCTGAAGTCAATTATCCCCTTTGTACAATTCAGATCAAAGGTAAGAAAATACGAATTTATTCCGATCCAGACTGCGATTGTGGAAAGCGCCGGAACAAAAGGGATAAATCGCATTACGTTATTGGCTACCGGCTTCACACTCTAACAGCCATCAACCCATCAACAGGCCATAGTTTTCCATTGGTATCCTTAGTAGGGGCAGCAAATCATCATGACAGCCTGTTTTTAAAACCGTTGATCAAGCTTGCTCAGGCACTGGGAATTGATATCAAATTGGTTACCGCCGATCAGGCGTATCATGATAGCGATGGTTCGGTTCTCAATGAAACCGGTGTCTATATCGTAGCCCCTGAATCGGAGAAAGCCAACCTTCCTGACAACGTTTTGGAATCGCCATTAAGAGTTGCCTGTAATGATTCTTGTGAGATTCCGATGCAGTTTTTGGGATCGACACCGGAAGGTCATGAATTTGGATGTGATGCCGCTCCGGGTGAGTGTACGTTTGAATCCAATTGCCCAAAATCAAGGATTGTTTCTTTTGACAGTGGTTATTTTCAACCAATGCCGACTTTTCATGGCGGATCTCAAGACGCAATCGAGATTCGAAAAAACTGTGAAAGGCCCTTCAATTTGATGAAGAAACGAGAAGGCCTTGAACAAACACGGGTAAGAAGTCAGCAGGGTGTAATTGTCCGATCAACGTTGACGACTATCGTAACATTGTTGCTTGAAATGGCTGGAACAAGGCATAAACCGAAGAAAAAAGAAGATGGCCAAAAGGAGTTGTTTGCTGCCACAGGATGAATTGAACATTCAATGCGGGATTTTTTCTGAGCCGATTGATCGGACGGTACTGGTATATCTGGATTAAACAAAGGCCGCCGTCTGAAAAAGACTTTATGCGGGAAAAAAACAAAACCAGATATTGACACGGTAAAAACCGAGCAGTCTGACATCGGGAAAATGGGTTACAAACGTATTGGGCACCCATAACTAAACAGGAATTTGAATGGTTTCAACACCCTTCATTAATCTTCAACTTAATGTTAGGTTAAATAATTTATGCTACGCAAATCTTTTCTTCCACCAATTCCAGAATTTGAGCTCGCAGCATCGTTATTGGCACAAGCCGCAGATGCATTGATTGCAAATGAACTGCATTTGTGTGAAAAATTTATTCGGGAAGCTGACCTAAGGGCATTAAGAGAATTTTCATACCTTGTAACTGGCCCCATTAATCCAAAAATCCACAGGCAGTCAAAAAATCCAGTATATGATCCTATTCCGAAAAACAAATTACCTCGCATGCCAAATGCTGAAGTCACAAAAAAAATATTTTTACGGGATGGCTACAGATGTCGTTTTTGCGGGTCACGAGTTATATTGAAGCAGGCTCAAAAAAAATTCATTTCACTTTTTCCTAATGCGGCTCGATGGGGAAAAACAAATGAAGACAAACATTTTGGCCTATCCACTATTACAGCTTCTATTGACCATATAATACCATATAAGCGTGGTGGAACTAACGATAAGAACAATTTGGTAACAGCATGCGGCCCTTGTCAATTTGGTAGAAATCAATGGCTACTTGAGGAGGTTGAAATTGAAGACCCAAGAAACCATGCACCAATAATGGATGACTGGGACGGCCTTGCCAGAATCATTAAATATAAATTCCAATCTTGACATTGAGATCTACCATACTTTCACTTTTCAGAAACACAAAATCTTGTTATTTTAACTCAGAGATTGCGCACTCAAGCCTTTGGATAACAGAATCTCTGTCCGAGAATTCTTTCATTATTGCGTTCTGAGCTATTTCGTACTGTAAATGAAAATTCAAAAAAATATTAGGTTTATCAGTCGCATATCCGAATGCCATACCTGTGCGATCCGCATATGATTCTGAATTTATATGAGATTGCTTTTGTATAGGTTTCTGACCGTAATACATGACCTTATTGTCTTTGTCTATTATATCTTTCCCGGGAGCATATTTAAGATAACAGGATAAGTGAGGGCAATAATCTAAAAAGTAAAATTCATAATTCTTTTTTTTGTCTCCATTTAAACAATCTATTAAGTTTTGTATGTGGGCTTTGGTAAATTCTCTTTGGTGCCTTTCCTCTGAATTAAGGGTTAAATGAATATAATCTTCAAAACAACCATAACACGAATAATGTTTAATTTTATATTTTTGGAGATTTTCATCAAATTTCTCTATCCTTTTCTCAATCATTTTTTCTTTAAGGATATGAAAAGATTTATATCGAATTTTTTTAATTTCTATATCTAAATATTTTGCATGATCAGGACTTCTAAACAATGATGGCAACCTCATCCCAATTATGACTTCATCCCCTGGCAAACTGCCTATAGATAGATTGTAAATGTTGTGTAGCAGTCCAGATACGAAAAGAGGTTGAATTCCAGTTATGTTCCAATTTTCTGCAAGCTTGAAAAGAGTTGTAATATCCTCCGCTTCAAGATCTATGTATTTATATTGCTTTAATAAATCTGATATTTCTTTTGGTGAGAGATTCATCACAATCCCTATCGAAAGCATTTTATCTCGACCAGGTTTTTTAATTGAGTCTTTTTTGATCAAGTTGAAATAAGTCGCTGAAATGCCAGTCATTTCAGATAAAGTATTTTTAGTGATACCACGCAATAGCAACTTCTCATCACTTAAAAGTTCTTTTAATTCCATAGGATTGCCATCATTTTTCATAGATGATTGAGTTAAACATTAATAATTATTAATAATCTAAATGAAAGAGTTTTGTCAATATATTTTTGTACTTTAGATAAAACCTAAAGTTTGTTGTTGACAAAACCAAAATTTTATATAAAATATCTACTGTGGCAGCTATGAAAACAAGGAGGTAATCATGGCTAATTCAGATCAAGGTAAAGGCAAGGTTGACGCACAGAGAGGGAAATATAATCCCCCATCAGAACCATTGTTCGGACTTCTCTCTTCCAGCAAAGATATTGAAAGAACGAGAGAACGTAAGAATGATTATGATTACGGGTATCATAAAGAAAAAAGCAATATGAAAAAATGAAATATTTTTCCAAAGTAAATGTTTAAAATGATTCATTGCTGCCACAACCTATTTAAAATAATATTTCAAAAAAGATGAGCTTGAATGCGGTAAGTGTAGATTGTCACTTTCGCATCCCAACAAAATGTCACAATCTTTTGCCAAAATCAGGCCTTTTTTCAGAAAATTTGAGAATGGACCTTATACATTTTTTAGTGGGATTTGTGAGGTGCAGAAGCGCGCTAAAAAACAGATGGTAACATGCTGATTTGTAGAGGAAAAATGTTCTCACGCTTTTTTACCAAATCCCACTTTACAATTTCATCATTTTTTTTAGGCCATGTATATTGAGAATCCCCCCCTCTTATCCCCCCCGAAAGGGGGGAGGAGGATAAAGGCATGCAGCGGTTCCTGCTGTTTGGTTTCAACCTGCTCAAATTCATCAATTAATCTTATCATTTTCCCATACCTTGCTTTTTTTCACTTAGGCACTCCAAATTGGGATTTTTGACCGGATTTTTGGGATATTAATGTAACACTTTACAGGTAAGCCGTAGAACCAATTTAAACAGGTGCTGGCTTTCAGGATACAGAATTTTTAATTTAAATCATCGTGTGCTTATGGGTAACGAGGTGGACAACAAGCCACGTAGAATATTAAAATCATCAAATTCTATCCAAAAAAGATTTTGAGCCTCGAAAATATCAGTTGAAACTTCAAAATTTGTAGATACACGCCGAATATCATTCAGTCACGAATATGATTGAATGACGGGGTTTTTGTGGATTTGTGTTATTACAAACCGCAAACCCAAGCTTACAGGGATAGTCTGGGGACATCATCCACCTAAAAACGGAGCCTGTCTTGCAAGTAGTCCTCGCCTCAACACCTTGGTTTGATCTGCCATCTTTTATATATCAGGCCTCAATAACAAAAAAAATCAGCACCCCTCGAGAAACGCCTAAGAATTTTTAAATTGAAAATGGATCGTAGCTCAATGAGTGTTGGCAGGCTGAGCTACCAAACGAACGCCAAGGGCTGCACACACCTTATTAATTGTGTCAAATCGAGGTTTGGCGTTTGGTTTAAGTGCTTTATACAAGGCTTCACGGGTTATTCCTGTCGATTTGGCAACTTCGCTCATACCACGAGCCTTGGCAGCTATTCCCAGAGCGTGCGCCAGCTCGGCGGCATCACCGTCTTCAATCACCATGGTGATGTAAGCAGCAATGTCTTCTTCGCTTTTAAGCTGCTCGGCCATATCAAAATCCGGCAGATCTGCAATTCGTTTTTTCATGTTTCAATCCTCCAAAGCGGTTTCCCGCTGTTTGGCCTTGGCAATGTCGCTCTCCTGGCTGCTTTTGTCTCCCCCACCAAGCATGACGATCAAAGTTTCACCTCGCTTGGTGTAGTACATTCTCCAGCCTGGACCAAAATGTTCCCTCATTTCAAAGATGCCTTCCCCCACTGGTTTTACATCACCGAGGTTGCCACGCTGTGCTTTATCGAGACGGCGGCTTAGACGAAGCCGCGTAATACGGTCTTTCAAGTTGTTCAGCCATTTATCAAATTCGGGCAATGTTTTAACCGTGTACATACAGCACATGTAATCGATCGAATACAAAAAGTCAAATAAAATTTAATGCACAAAATTAATGATACGACCTCTCCTATGCCGGTTCAAAGCAGTATTACAGGGATAGTCCACAGGATTTTGGGCGGTAAAATATGAAATCCAATAGATCCTGAATTCCCGTGCTATTGTAACGAGTTCGGAGGTATGACTTCAAATTTCGAGTAAAGTTCAGTTTGCTTATTAGTCATTTCTCCAACCTGTAATTTTTGACCAGGCACTTCAAAACATTCGATAATGTCAAATTCATCCAGAATCTCCTGCATTGTAAAATCCTTGAACAGGCTGTTATCTTTCATTTTCTTGGTGATATAAGACAGAAAAATGAGAGAGAGGAATTGTACAAACATCTTGCCATCCAGGCTTTGTTCCGATGAAACGGCAACCCGCCTGGGATTCAACCGTTCTTTCAAATTTTCAAAGGCTTTCTCTATCATGTCCTTATTGCGGTATAGTTCCAGTGCTTCAACAGGATCTTTAACCTCATTGCTGATCAGAGCAAAATAGCCGTAGTTTCGTTTTGCCTGTGCAAAAGCCTCTTCTTTTGCCGTGACCTTCGTTCCCCTTACTGGAGTTGTTCTGACATCGAAAAATTTTTCATACTGCTTTTCATGATCCGGATGCCGCTGCCCTTTTACCAGCTCCTCCTGCAAGACAGCCATTCGGTTATTGAAAGCTTTCTCATCTTCCAGTGCCCGTTCCGGAGAATAATAGATGTGAAGATACATCCGGCGTTCAGCTGTGAGGGTATCGTTTTTGTAAGGACGTTCCTGAACATAGTTCCAGGTAATGGGCAGGCAATATGCATAAAGCTGATAAGCCTGCTTGTAATAAGGCCAGGCGCGCATCATGTCCCGAACAGGATCAAGATGTGTCTTCACCAGATTCAACGACAGTTTCGCACCTATCAGGAACTTGATGTGATGGCGGTAAAGCTCATTGATGTTGGCTGCACTGAAAAATCCCCGGTCAAGGACCACTTTGACCTTTTCATAACCGAGCGTATTCATGTCAGCAAGCAGTTTTCTCAGCGTTTTGACATCAGGTATGTTTCCAGCCAGTTTCCGGTAATAAAACGGCAGGCGTGATTCCTGGCCGAACAGCAGGCTGAGGTTGATCTGTGCCAGTGGTTCATGATCTTTGTTTTTACCATATCGCACCTGTCTGAGGCATTTTGAATAACTGGATATCGACGTGCTGTCATAGGCCAGATATTCTTTTTCGATCCGGCGCTTGCCCTGGAGTTGGAAAAAACGTTGCCTTGCCTCCTCCGTGATGGAAGCCAACAGTTCACTGCTCCTTTGAGAACAGATGATTTCACCGAATGGATGCCGGTGAATGGCTGCCCAGTGTGGAAAACGGCTCAAGGGGTTTTTGTCCTCAAGAATCAGATAATAGACAATGGACAGGATCTGCCGCCAGTTGTCTGGAAAGCATGTTTTCAAATCCTCAAGCAGGCCGGTATCTTCAGCTATACGATCAAAAAAATAGGTGGCACCATAAAATTTGCGGGCATTCCTGGTAAAAGACATAGTCCCTTTTTTCGTGGTTTCTGTCCTGGGGGGTATTTTTTTTCTGCGGGTAGGAACAATCTGCTGTGTTTCGGGATCCACCCGCCCGATACATTTTCGTTTTGCCCTTGACTGCTTTTTCTTTTTATCCCAATGGGAGATTGACTCATAAGCATAAGTGATTCCAGTCTTTTTATTGGTCTGATACACAATGGCTGCCATAGACGATCTCCTTGTTTTCATCGTTACAATTACATATACTGTAACGATGAAAATTGCAAGGAAAATCGAACAAATTTATTATTTTTTTAGTGGGTTACTCTGATTTCATCGTTATATTTTTACGGGAATTTAGGTGTTATCTTATTTAAATTAAAGAATATTTAAGAAATAACTGTCAAAGATCAGCCTTGGCCATGTCACCGAAGGCAGAGATTAAAAGCTCTGCTCCTCCGTCTTCCGGGGCTGCCATGAGGTATTCCGGGTTAATTCCATCCAAAGCCCCAAATGGGCGTTTGTTTAGGCCCAATCTTCTACTGCGAATTTTTCCGCGCGATCAAGATCAATCGAGAATCCAAGTCCAGCAGTCAACGGTAAAGAGATTTGTCCGTTTTGGATTTCCGGCTTTCTGGGATAAAGCTCGTGCCAAAACGGGTCTCGTTCCGGTTCAGGATAGATCTCTGCGTAGGTTCCGTTTGAGGTGCTGCCTATCAGATGCATGCTTATATGCGGTTCACCGACCTGGGCCATGCAAACATCGGCTAAATCCGCTGCCGAAGCCAGTTTTCGCCAGGCAGTAATCCCACCTCCTCGGTTATACGTCATATTCAACACATCAACGGCACCGGATGTCAGCAGACGAAACGAATCAAAAACTGAGGGATCACTTTGACCGGCGCCTATTGCAATGCCGCTCTTAAGGCGAACGTCACGCAAACCGTTGCATACATTTTTCCGATGTACAGGTTCTTCAAGCCAATCGGGCCTGACCGCCTTAATCAGCTCGGCAAATCGTAGGGCATCTGAGGGTGTCCACGCCATGTTTGAATCCACAACGATCCTAAAATTCTCACCAGCAATTTCACGCAGGGCCAAGACCCGTTCAGCATCTTCTTCTATCGAAAGCGCGCCAACTTTGAACTTGATGCCGGCCAGACCAGCTTTTTGAAATTCTTTGCACTCCTTTTCGATTCCCTGTGGATCTCTGGCTCGTTCGTAATACCCGCCGATACCGATTACAGGTACCGATGGATTTGCGCCGCCTAAAAGTCGCCAAAGCGGGATATTAAAGTATTCAGCCCGCGCCACCCACAAAGCGGAGTCAACTATGGAAATCGCTTTCACGAAATCTTCCTGTGGTATGTAAGGTGTAAAACCTTTGAACATTTCATGCCACAGAGCCTCGTTGTCCAAGATGTTTTGTCCAACCACTATCTTTTTGAGGACTCCGGTAATCATTGACTTCAGATAGTCACTGTATCTAAATTCATTGCCAAGGCAGACGACTGTGGAAAAATTGTCTTCCAATTCGACACGGCAAAGCAAGGCCCCGCGGCTATCGACGCGATAGGTTCCCCCGCTAAAATTCCCGCTGAGACTGGTCGAAATTTCGCGAATCGTAAGATTTTGAATTGTACTCATTTATTATCCTTTATTTTATTTTTTTGAATTGTCACAATTACAACAGCTATTATTACCAGTCCGATAATATCTGAAACCAGTCCAGATTTAATAAGTATAATTGAGGAAGATAATAACAGGGCTCTTAATAACATGTTTATTCTATCGCCCAAAAGCCAACCCTGAACTGCACTTGCCAGAGCAAACGTACCAATTAGTGATGTAATGGTAGAGATAATAATTTCTAAAATCGAGCCTTTTAACAATAGAGTCGGATTATAAGCGAACATAAAAGGAACTATAAAGGCGGCTATTCCTAATTTTACAGAGGTAAAGGCAACTTCCATGGGTTTTGCCTTTGCAACGCCTGCTCCGGCAAAAGCAGCCAATGCAACCGGCGGAGTAATGGCTGACAGACAGGCAAAATAAAAAACAAACATGTGAGCGGCCAATAACGGTACACCCATCTCCACCAAGGCAGGTGCCATCACGGAAGCCGTAATGACGTATGACGCAGCTGTAGGCAAGCCCATTCCAAGTATGAGACAAGCTATCATTGTAAGAACCAATGCAATTGATAAATTGTTTCCTGAAAAAGAAATGATTAAACTTGCGAACTTCAGACCTACACCGGTTAAATTCAAAATACCTATAATGATGCCGGCAGTCGCACACGCAGAAATAATTCCCATAGCTGATGTTGAACTATTTACCAGTGCTCCAAAAATCTTCACAGGAGTCATAAATGTGCTTTTTGAAAAAAAAGAAACAAGCAGCACTGTTAAAATAGCCCACAAAGCGGCCTTATTCGGACTTGACTTCAGAATCGTTAGTATGAAGATCAACACCAATAATGGGGCAATTAAGAAACCTTGTTTTCTCAAGATTTTGATAGGATTAGGTATTTTATTCTTATCTAATCCATGTAGACCGGTTTTGGCTGCCTCCAAATCAACCATAATATAGACAGCAACAAAAAATAATAATGCGGGTAAGACTGAAGCAGCCACAATATCAAGGTAGGCTATGCCTGTTAGGGATGCCATAATAAAGGCTGCAGAACCGAGGATAGGAGGCATTATTTGGCCACCGGTGGAGGCAACTGACTCTAAAGCACCCGAGAATCTTGGGGAATAACCGATTTTTTTCATTAATGGAATTGTAAATGCGCCAGTTGTAACAACGTTAGATACCGAAGTTCCTGAGACTGTCCCCATCAATGCACTTGCAAAAACTCCCGCTTTAGCCGGCCCCCCTCGTTTTCCCCCTGCGACTCCCAATGCAAAATTAATAAAAAATTTACCCGCGCCGGATGAGCCCAAAAATGACCCAAAAATAATAAATATGAAAACAAAATTTGCAGTTGCACTGATCGGAGAACTGAAAATGCCGTCAAAACCAGAAAGATAACCAATAATCCTTCCCCAGTTATAGCCCCGGTGTCCTAACATGCCAGGCAGATAGCCACCGAATTTTGCATAAAGAATAAAACAGAGAGCCAAAATCGGCAGTATTAGTCCTGAAGTGCGCCTGGTAGTTTCTAAAATTAATATAATCAGTATACCAGCGGCAAAGACGTCCCAATTCGTTGGTGAAGTGCCCATACGATTTGTCAGATCATTCATTTGAGTGATTAAATAAATCGAAGAGAAAATCATCAATAAAATTAAAATCAAATCAACTAATTTATCAAAAAAAGAGTGATTTTTCCTCATAGGGTAAATAGAAATAATCAATATGATTGCCGTAGAGACATGTATGGTATAAAAAATCCAAGGAATTGTCGGCTTAAACCCTAAAACGTAAATATGATATAACGGGACCACCATAGCCACTGCAATGATTACATATTTTATAACAAGTGATTTGCCGGTTAATTTATTTTTTACTTCTAACTGGTTTAAAATGCTTTCATTAATATCCAAAGGAGGCTCCCCCTGTTTTAGAATTTTCCCTTATGATTTTGATCAACCATAAGGGAAAATGATTTTAAGTTTTAGTTTTCAGAAGGAATGAGGTTATTCGGGATATTGACTCCCATTTCTTGATAGTATCTTAGTGCACCAGGATGAAGAGGGACACTACTATAGAGGATATTGTCCATTATCAAATTCTTTGCAGAAGCATTAGAGGCAACCATTTGATCACGTGCTTCAAAAGTGGCTTTCACAATCTTATAGACATAATCATCTGGTAAATCTTTTGAGGCTAACGCAATATTCCAAAACTGGATACATTTAAAATCACTTTGCAGATGCTTGTATGTTTCTTTTTTTAGAGTGCCTAAAGACCAATATGGATACTTCTTTTTAATTGTTCTTATTTCCATTGTAGTTAAAGGTATGAATTTTATTTCGTGTGTTGTCTCCAAGTCCAGTAAAAATGGCGCTGGGACACCTGAAACCCCTATGTTTACATCCACCAGGCCATCTTTTAAATTATTGACTCCGATATTCGTAGAAATTGGACTGATGCTCTTAGGGTGGATTTTTAATGCTTTTAAAACGCCATTACCTGCTAAATCACTGGTACTGCCCGAATTCCCGGTGCAAACTAACTTCCCTTCCAATTCAGAAATAGAATTAATATTGTTTTTTTCGAGAGTATAAATGTACAGTACACTAAAATACATAGGAAAAATGGCTCTAATTTTATCATATTTTTTGTCAGCCCAGCCTTTACCGTTATATGCTTCTCCGGCAAGCCATGTGGTTGCCCAACCAAAATCGATATCACCAGATTGAATTAACTTAATATTGTCACTTGGTCCACCTGTAGCTTCCACTGAAAAACTGGAACCAGCAATTTTTTTTTGCATAATATTGGACCAGGCAGCCCCCCATCCATAATATGAAGCGCCTTGCGGGCCGGCACCGATTGAAATTCTATTAACATTTGAAGCAGAATAGCTATTACAAATCGGGAAAAAGAACAGAACTAAAATCGCAATACCTATAATATTTTTTTTCATTGTAACTTATCCTTAAATAATAATTGTTTGTATCCCGTGACCCCTTTGATAAAGCATTATAAGGTCCGTTGTGAACTTGGCTCAATTTATCAAATTATAAATTTATTTTTTTTCATTAAAAAACCTCCTTATCTATAATGTTTTAATAAACTTTTAATTCTATTGTGCAGGTTTGTTTTTGATTGTAGGAGACGGTTTTGGTAGTTTGAAATTTTTTTATCATCACCCTTGATCTTTTGTTCCATCCTTTTTAATTGGATCTCAACCTCTGATGGACAAGGGCTTCCTGTGACCTTTCTTGAATTAATATTTAAAACAGGATCTAAGGCCAATTGAATTTTTTCATCAGATAAACTGATATTCTTTTTTGTTAATTTTGAAGATATTTCGGTAAGAAGTTTGCTGTTAATATTTGTTGGATTCTGGCCCTGCTCTATAATATGGATTACGATATTGGCTACAATATTATGCGCTAAGCTATTGGATAAACCGACCTCTTTTACAAGAGTGTTACTCAACTCTGTGACCGTACTGAAATCAACGAAGGTTCTGTCCAACGCGTGTTTTTCATTAATTTTAATGGTCTTCAGTGTTGTGATAAGTAAATAAATCGAAGCCTCAACCTCAAAAAAAGAGTCCCAAAAATATCTGAGACATTCCATGCTTGAATCCCTACATTGTGTATATGGAGTATTCTTTAAGCAGCTCGAAGCAGATATATATGCGGCCTGCAGGTGAGCCGCTTTTGATTTTATATGTTCGAAAGTAACGGGATTCTTTTTTTGAGGCATAATACTACTGCACATAGCGACGGAACCATTAACTTCAATTAAAGAAAATTCTTCTGTTGACCATATATAGAGATCATGACTTAGCCGGCTTAAATGAATCATGAATATACTTAACGCTGATAGGATTTCTAACACATAATCTCTGGAGGCTATTCCATCTAACGAGTTTCCAGTCGGGCCATTGAAGCCCAATAATTCAGCGGTTAATTCTCGGTCAATATCAAATGTTGTTGCCGCCATTGCCCCACTGCCAAGAGGTGATTGATTTAACCGTTCATAGCAATTTTCAAGTCTGGAAAAATCTCTTTCCAATGCATGCAGATGAGCTGCTAAATAGTATCCTAAAGTGATAGGTTCTGCCGGTTGCATGCAGGTATAACCAGGCATAATAAGATGAATGTGTTTTTTAGATAATCCTAAAATATGCAACCGAAGTTCATTGATTTGTGAACATGATCTTAACAAATAAGTTCGGGAATTCATCCTTGTTACCGTTCCAAACAAATCATTTCTGCTTCGGGCTGTATGTAACCGTCCTCCCACATCAGCACCTATTTTTTTTATAATGTAGGCTTCGATATTTGAATACAGGTCTTCTGAATTACAGTCGATACTGAGTATGCTTGGTCCCTGTTCTTCCATTTTTTTTAATACTTTTAAAATGGCCACAGTAGTTTCGGCTGTAATAATACCTTGCTGCATCAACATAATTAAGTGAGCATAATTGATTTCAAGCAATGGATAATAGGATTTTTCCAGATCACTTTTAATACTTGGACCAAATAAATATTTAACGATTTCTTTAGATGGTGCTTCTTTTAGACGTTCCCTCACAACTAAATTCCTCTCATAAATTTTGAGTTTTAATTACATAGCAAAATATCAATTAAGCTAATCGTTAATTCGAGCTTTGGTTGCCGCACCCTCAGTTCAAATAAGTTGATTTCCGTTTACGAATCCGATTAAAGATTAAGTAATAATAATTTTTTGACCTTAAATTTGTCAAATTAATTGTATTGATCTTTTTAGATAAATATTGTTTATATAAAGAATGGAATTTCGACAGTTAGAAGCATTTCGTGCAATAGCCACTCTTGGAAGTTTCTCAGCCGCAGCTCAGAAGCTCCATGCAACGCAACCGGCAATCTCCTCGAGGCTCAGTGCTCTCGAGGATGAACTCGGCGCGGAGCTGTTTGATAGAAAATCTCGACCAGCACGACTTACAGTGACGGGGCATCGCCTGTTACGTCATGTTGATCGTGTATTTGATGCGACAAATGATATTCGCCGTATTGTCGGTGGAGCATCCCGGCATATTGACACTGCGCGGATCGGCATTCCAAGTGCCTTGGTTTCGAAATGGGCCGCATACCTAATGACCTCAATCTATAAAAGCAATCCTCAGGCCAAAGTGGAGCTTCACATCGACCGGTCGACCGTCCTACGTCATATGCTTGCAACCGGTGAGATTGATTTTGCTTTAGTCATTGGTCCGATAGACGAGCCTAAATTGATATCAACACCAATCGCCCGATATGACTATTGCTGGATCGCGGACAGACAAACGGCAGAGGCCGGCAAATTAAAGTCGGTAGAGGACACAATGGGTCTTATATTCACTTATTCCAAGGATTCTATTGTGTTTCGTGCACTTTCAAACTATCTAAAGGAGAAAGGACTGGCCAGTGTCGAACTGAGTGGAAGCAATTCCACCGATGCAGTTTTGAATTTGGTTTCAAAAGGCCTTGGAATTGGGGTCGTCATGACTGCTGCAATTGAATCCGAGTCCCTGAATACTCAAAAAATTCATAAACTGGACTTGGAAACTGACATGATACCTGATTCAGAATACTGGGCCATTTACAGGCGGGATGGAGATGTACTTTTGGGAGAATATCTAGTGAACGCCTGTCTTGGGGTATCGCTGTCCGGCTGACCTCACCTTTTACAGGCCTGAAATATAAAAAAACTGAACTGAGCCTTAATGGTATAAGTCTCTGTGAAATCTGAGAGCTAAAAAGCGAGGACTCTGTCTATGACTCCTCTCCCGCAATCTAAAATTTAAAACCCGAGACTATTATTAAAAGTCCTGGGGATTTTAATTTTACCCAATATATTTTGTAGGAGAATTGCATCTATCGATAATAATCAAGATTAATTATCCCTGTATGGTAAGCGGTAATTAAACCCCATCTTCCGCAGCCCCGCCTTTCCGGAGTATGATGTCGCCAAAATTCAAAATGGAGGCATCATGGGAACAGAAACAAGACAAGAAAAACTGGAGAAACTCCGCAAGTTCTGGAAGACCCACCTGGATAAATGGGAAGAATCCGGACTTTCCCAGAAAGAATATTGCCGGCAGCACAATCTGGTTTATCATCGCTTCGGGTATTGGAAAGCCCGGTTTAAATCCAGAAACCTGCCGGTCAAGTTCGTCCAGGTGGCATCACAACCCATAAACCCCGGCCCATATGTTTTAAAGCTCAATCTGCCCCGGGGTTGCCAGATTGAAATTCCGGACGATTTTTCGGCAGACACATTGAAACGGATCCTGGTCACATTGCAGGAGTCGTAATGATAACCGTTCCATCAGATGTAAAGATCTATCTGGCCCTGGGTGCAACGGACATGCGAAAATCCATCAACGGCCTTTCCATTATCGCCAGTGAACAGATGAAGCTGGATATTTTCTCAGGCCATCTGTTTGTTTTCTGCAACCGGAGCAGAACCATTTTGAAGATCCTGTATTGGGACCGGAATGGATTCTGCATCTGGCAGAAACGGCTTGAAAAAGACCGGTTTAAATGGCCCGGCACCCACAAAGAGGTCATGAATATCGGGGAAAAAGAATTGTCCTGGCTGGTGGCGGGATTGAACATTCAGCAGGCCCACAAACCGTTGAAATATTCCATGATTTTTTAGAGAAAAAACTATGAAAACCCGCGTGGTTGTGCTATATGTCAGCACATGAACATCGAGAAGATTTCAGACATAAACGATATTGATGAATTAAAGGAAAACCTGTTTTTTCTGGTCGGAGAATTCGACCAGAAAGAGCGTAATTACCAGTCTGAAATCAAAATCCTCAATGAACAGATAAAAAGTCTTCAAGACAGACTGTTCGGCCGTAAAACAGAGAAAATCCACAAACCGGACGGACAGCTTCCCCTGTTTGATATGCCTGAACCGGATCTCCCCATCCAGGAAGAGCCGGAAGATGTTACCATTAAGGAACATACACGCAAAAAACGTGGCCGCAAACCCTTGCCGCCAAATCTGCCCCGCATAGAGGTTATTCACGAGCTCAGCGAAGAGGAAAGGCAGTGCGGCTGCGGTTGCCTCAGGGAGCGTAGCGGACAGGAAGTATCTGAACAACTGGATTATATCCCGGCCCAAGTCAGGGTGATCCGGAACATCCGGTATAAATATGCCTGCAAAAACTGCGAAGGGACCGAGGATGACAAACCTGCCGTGTCTATTGCCAGGATGCCGGATCAGATTATCCCGAAAAGCATTGCCACCCCCGGGCTTCTGGCTCATATCCTGACTGCAAAGTTTGCCGATGCCCTGCCGTTTTACCGTCAGGAAAAGCAATTCAAACGGCTGGGAGTCGAGATCCCCAGATCCACCATGTGCGGATGGGCAATGAAAACTGCGGAAGCCTGTGACATCATTCTGGACATGATGAAAAAAGCGGTGCTTCAAAGCGATCTGATCAACATCGATGAAACCCCGGTGCGGGTGTTGAAGGAGCCCGGCCGTATAAAAAGTTACATGTGGGTGTTCAAGGGGACCTCTCGGGGGAGGCCGGTGCTTTTGTACCATTACGATCCTTCCCGGTCCGGGGATGTGGCAGCCTCCTTTTTGAACGGGTATAAAGGAATCGTCCAGACGGACGGATATTCGGGCTATGGGTTTCTTGATAAAAAAAAGGACATCCTTCATGTGGGCTGCTGGGTTCATGCCCGTCGAAAATTTGTGGAGGTGACCAAAGCAGTCAGCCGCAAAACCAAAACACCGGTCGGCAATGCCGCTACAGCGTTGAAATATATCGGCAAGCTGTACAAGATTGAAAAAGCAGCCCGGGAGAATCAATTGTCACCCCGTGAGATATATGAAAAACGCCAGACGGAAGCCGTTCCGATTCTTGAAGAGTTTAAAAAATGGCTGGATGCCACCGTTGAAAAAGTGCCCCCCAAAAGCCTTCTGGGAAAAGCGGTGAATTACACGCTGAACGAATGGGATCGTCTGATCCGTTATATCGAGGATGGCCGGGTGGGTCCGGACAACAATGCGGTTGAAAATGCCATCCGCCCCTTTGTGGTGGGACGGAAGAACTGGCTGTTCTCCTGCACGCCCGAGGGTGCCCGGGCCAGCGCAGCCATTTACAGCCTGATCGAAACCGCCAAGGCCAACGGACTGGAACCCTACTGGTACCTGAAACACCTGTTCGAGAATCTCCCAGAAGCCATGTCCGATGAAGATTTTAAGGCGCTGCTCCCACAACAGATTGACAAAGATCAAATCGCTGTTCCAACACCATGAATAGTACCGGAAATCCGGCCCGGTGAGAAGGTGGGGTTTATTGACCGCTTACTTCTGAGGCTGAATAAATTTATGATATCCATGCAATCCTAAATCTGATAATCTCGGATGATATGGAAGAAGGGAATACCGGAGAGATCAATACTTATTTGCATAACCCTTTTTTAAACTGACAGGTGTTCGGCTATCGCTGCACACCAGCAAAGGAAGGTTACAGTATGAAAAAATCCATTGGTGCAAAAACAATCCTGTATCCCACACCGGTACTGATCGTGGGGACCTATGACAAGAACGGCAAACCCAATGCCATGACAGCGGCCTGGGGCGGGATCTGCTGTTCCAGCCCGCCGTGCGTGACCGTGTCTTTGAGAAAAGCGACCTACAGCTACAACTGTCTCGTTGCCAGCGGTGCCTATACCCTGAGCATTCCTTCAGAAACCTATGTGGAAGCAGCTGATTATCTGGGCATGGCATCCGGGAAAACCGAGGACAAGTTCAAGACCGCCGGCCTGACCCCGGTCAAAAGCGACCAGGTCAATGCGCCGTATGTCAAGGAATTCCCCCTGATTCTGGAATGCAGATTGATACACACCCTGGAGATCGGGCTGCACACCCAGTTTGTCGGAGAAATTGTGGACATCAAAGCGGATGAATCCGTTCTGGCGGAAAACGGGATGCCGGACATTGAAAAAATGAAACCGATTTTGTATGCCCCCGCTGAAAAAGCGTATTTCAGTGTGGGCAAAAAAATCGGAGACGCGTTCTCCACAGGCAAACGCCTTAAATAACAAAGGAACAGGAACGATTCTATGTCAGTGGAAGCAGTTAAACAGTTTTTTTCAGATTTCAACATGGAGGATCGCGTCATGGTACTTGAAACCTCCACTGCAACGGTTGACGAGGCAGCCGCCGCCCATGGCGTGGATCCGGATCAGATCGGCAAAACCCTGTCATTTAAACTGGACGGCAGGCCCATTTTGATTGTTGTGGCCGGCAGGGCCAAAATCGACAACCAGAAGTACAAGCAGCAGTTTTCAAAAAAGGCGAAAATGCTCTCACCTGCCGAAGTGCTGGCATACACCGGTCATGCCGTGGGCGGTGTATGCCCTTTTGGGCTCAAACAGCCCATGGATGTGTACCTGGATATCTCATTGAAAAAACACCCGGAAATCATTCCGGCAGCCGGGGACCAGAATGCCTCAATCCGCCTGACCATAGAAGAACTGGAGCGGTTTTCAGACTGCAACGACTGGGTGGATGTGTGCACACAGCACCGGAACTGATTGCCGCGCCAACACTGCGCGGTGCTGTGTGAACCATTTTAGCGGGCTGCTTCAACCATATCTGGGCCGGGTTCTGGCTGTTTCACAATAGGTTTCAATTCCTTTTTTCCGGATGATCTGATTGATGGCCACCCAGCTGTTGTACAGGTTTTCATCAAACCGGGTGTTGTTG
This sequence comes from Desulfotignum balticum DSM 7044, assembly GCF_000421285.1. GTDB lineage: Bacteria > Desulfobacterota > Desulfobacteria > Desulfobacterales > Desulfobacteraceae > Desulfotignum > Desulfotignum balticum. Next base: position 387,441 of record NZ_ATWO01000001.1, on the reverse strand, counting down.
CAGGGAAACTGATCACACTGGTAACAGAAATCAACCCCCATTTCCTGGTGACAGGGCCGCACACCGCAGTTTTTAAAAATCCGGCACTGTTCATTCCGGCAGCCGTGGCAGTGTTCTGCCGCAAAATAATCAAGCATTTTTTCAAAATCGGGATATTTCCTGAACACAGGCGCCTCCAGCATGGATTCAAAGCGCCGGGCAGCGGCCCGGAAATTACCCAGCTTTTCCCTGAGCTGAATGCTCAATTTCCTGATATCCCCGTTGACATGGGCGAAACAGGTTTCACAGCACAGGCCGCAGGGGGCGATAACGGTTTTAATGGTGTCGGTTGTCATGGTGCATCTCCTTTATGTGACAGATTTCTGGCTTGTTTTTGTTTTAGCCATTGCAGACACAAAACAAAAGTGGCATAAACGACTTTTAGAGAGGTGATAACGACAGAAAGAAAGAAAAATTCAGACCCATGATACATGTTACGATTTTAGGCCTTTACAACTCCATGGCAACCACGGTTTTCGGCCCCATGGACATCCTCAACCAGGCCGGCCGCCTGTGGAACCGTCTTGCCGGCACCCCCCGCACCCCGCTGTTTGACGTGACACTTGCCTCGGCAGACGGCAAACCCATCCGGTCCGTGAACCGGGTTGAGATCATGCCCCATTGCAGCATTGAACAGATTTCGCACACCGACCTGATCATCATTGCCTCAGCCACATATATCGATAAAATCCTTGAGCAAAACCCGGAGCTGCCCGGCTGGATCCGGCACCATTATGATCAGGGGGCCCATGTGGCCAGTATCTGCACCGGGGCATTTCTTCTGGCGGAAACCGGACTGCTGGACGGCAGATCCGCCACGCTTCACTGGGGGTTTGCAGACCGGTTCAAAGCCCGGTATCCCAACGTGCGGTTGCAGCAGGACCGGATTTTCATCGATCACGGCAGACTTTACTGTTCCGCCGGAGTCACCGCCGGCATGGATCTGTCACTCTATCTGGTGGAAAAATTCTGCGGCAGACCGGCTGCCACAAAATCGGCAAAAACCATGGTTCTTGCCATGGACCGGGAGAGCCAGGCCCCCTTCCGCTGTTTTCCCGGGATCACCGATCATACCGATCCTTTGATAGCCCGTGCCCAGCAATGGCTTGAAACAAATCTGGCCCGGGAAGTGAACTATGATGAACTGGCCCGCACTTTAAGGATAAGCCGCAGATCCCTGGAAAGGCGGTTCAAGCAGGCCACCGGCATGACCCCTTTGTCGTATCTTCAGGCACTCCGTGTTGAAAAAGCCCGGCAGCTTCTGGAGGAGGGCATTGCCACCTTCAGTGAAATCACCTATGCCGTGGGGTATGAAGATATCTCTTTTTTCCGGAAACTGTTCATCCGCCTGACAGGACTGAGACCCAAAGAATATCAGAAAAAATTTGCCGGTTATGCCGTTCATCCCCCGGGATCACAGTGACAAAAACCTTCCAATCCTTTTCCGGGCGCACCAGATACGTTCATTCGCTGCATTCTGAGCTGCACACCGTGGATGCACAACCGGTCGACTGCTTCCAGCTGGTGTAGACCATCAGGACGGCCAGCACGACTGCGGCAGGGATTTGAATCCAGACCGGCACGATTTCCGCTGCCTGTCCCACCACGGCGCTGGCGCGGATGCCCATCAAATCATATACCGCATCCACACCGATCCCCATGGCCAGGGAAGTGACAGCGATCATGGACAGGTAGATCACCAGGGTCCGGGTATTGAAAATGGTCCTCACCAGATTGATGGTGGCGGCATTGGTGGCCGGACCGGCCAGCAGAAACACCAGGGCGGCACCGGGATTGAGCCCCTTAAGAATCAGGGCCGCGGCAATGGGGGTGGAGGCCGTGGCACACACGTACATCGGGATTCCTGCGGCCAGCATGACCAGCATGGAGACAAACCGGTGATCATTGGCCCAGAGCGTGAGATCTTCCGGAAAAAAAAAGGTGATGACGCCGGCGATGAGAATCCCGACGACAAAGGGTTTTGCAATATCGCTCACCAGTTCGCCAAAGGCATATCTCATGCCTGTGACAAACCGGGGAAAAAAAGAAGAAGGGGGTGTGGGTGCACCGGCACGGGTGTCATCGGCACACCCTCAGCCCCCGGATGGTTTGGGGTCAATTTTTTCAGCCACAGGGCTGTCCTTTCCAAAAAAATTCTGGGCGATCCCTGTGGAGACGGCTGTGATAAACGCGGCCACGGGCCGGATCACCGTCATGACCGGATCCAGCATGGCCCAGGACACGGCAATGGAATCCACCCCGGTTTCAGGGGTGGATATCATGAATGACAACGCGGCCCCGCTGTTGGCTCCCTGTTTTTTCAAGCCTGTGGCCACGGGCACCACGCCGCAGGAACACAACGGCAAAGGGATACCGAAAAACGCCGCAAGCACCACCGGTTTGATCCTGCCTGTTCCCAGATAGGTCTTTATTTTTTCCGCCTTGAAAAACACATGCAGGAGCCCGGCGATAAAAAACCCGAACAGCATGTACACGGCCACATCCAGATACAGATACCACGATTCTTTTAATATATCATACACCACGGTCATTTCGTCATTTCCTTATCAACAGGGTACCACATGATCCAGGCGCATCTGAATCAGTGACCCATAGGATCATCATTGATCCGATTACACCGGCTGTCAACCTGGCAGCCGAAAATAAAAACAGCCAAACCTGTATCATAAACTTTCCGTGCCCGGGTTGATAAACAGGCCAGATCCGGATTGACAGAATGGGACGAAACCTGTATTTAAGCGGTTCAATCTTTAAACAAATCAGGAACCCGTCCTATGAAACAACGCGATGTCAATGCTTCCGGACCATCGGATTTCCGGTTCGAGCTGGCCAGGTGGTCTATTTTTGCCATTCTCATCCTTACCTATATTCTGGTGTATTTTCACCGCATGGCCCCGGGGGTGGTGTCGGAATATCTCATGGCGGACTTCAGCATCAGCGGGGCCCGTCTGGGATCCCTGGCTGCGGTCTATTTTGCCGTGTATGCGGTGATGCAGATTCCCTCCGGCGTGATCGCCGATACCCTGGGCACCCGGACATCCATCATCTTCGGAAACCTGGTGGCCGGCACCGGATCCATATTGTTCGGCCTGGCGCCGGGTTTTGAAATCGCTCTGGCCGGGCGGTTCCTGGTGGGGCTTGGCGTGTCTGTGGTCTTTATCGCCATCATGAAAAACAACGCGGTGTGGTTCCATGAAAAAGTGTTCGGCATCATGAGCGGCCTGACCCTGTTTTTCGGCAATCTCGGCGGGGTCCTGGCGGCCGGCCCCCTGGCGCAGGTGCTCACGGTGTTTCAATGGCGGACGGTGTTCACAGGGATCGGTTCTCTTTCTTTGATACTGGCGCTGGCCGGATTTCTGATAGTGAGAAACAAGCCCCAGGATATGGGGTTTGATCCGCCCAACACCTATGGGGGCAGCCTGGACATCCACACCCGCCACTGGGTGACCAACCTTAAAAGCGTTGCCATGACCCTTGAAGTCTGGCCCGGGTTCTGGGTCCAGCTGGGCATGATCGGCAGCAGCTATGCGTTCATGGGACTGTGGGGCATCCGGTATCTGCAGGACGTCCATCACCTGAGCCGGGGCGCTTCCGCCAACCTCATGACGGCCCAGCTGCTCAGCTTTGCTTTGGGCGCTTTGTTCTGGGGATGGATCTCCGACAGAATCGGCCGGAGAAAACCGTTTCTGATTGCAGCGGCCGCCGCATTCCTGGTGTCCTGGCCCATGCTGATGTTTCTGCCGTGGACAACCGGAATCAGCGGTTATGTTCTGTTTGCCTTTATGGGGTTTGCCGCATCCGGGTTTGTCATCACTTTTGCCGCAGCCAAAGAGATTGTCCATCCCAACCTGTCCGGCATGGGGGTCAGCATGGTCAACACCGGGTGTTTCGTGGGCACGGCCCTGGCCCAGCCCCTGGTGGGCTATATTGCGGATTTGACCTGGGACGGCACCCTGGCGGCCGGGGTCCGGGTTTACAGTGCCGGTGACTACCAGAACGGGTTCATCGCCATGATAATACTGTGCATTCTGTCTTTGATCGCTGCATTCCGGGTCAGGGAAACCTTTTGCCGGAACAGTTTCAAAGAATAAGATAACCCATGCTTGACTGGTCAAACACAGCCCTGCGCCAGTGGATTTGTGATCAATGGCAGATGGACATCCACTGTATCCGGCAGGACATCGACATCCAGGGCAGCCCGGAGCGGGCCTTGTCCCGGATAGTGATGGCGGATACACAGGACCGGCAGTTTCTGGTGGAGCAGTTTGACCCCGGAAAACGAACCATCCGGGACCGGGTGGCCCGGGCTGTGGATTTTTTGTTCACCCGCGGCCTGACCCGGGTGGTGCCATACCGGAAAACGGTGCAGGGAGAATTTCTGCCGTTTTTCAATGGGGCCTGTTTTCAAGTCTCTCGGTTTCTTGACGGAACCTTTTTAAAACGGCCGGATTATCTGTCATCCGCAGCCATGGGCCAAAACACGGCCCGGTTCCTGATAAAAATGGCTGAAGCCGCCACGGGCATGGAAAAGCATCTCTCTTTTCCCCGGTTTTCCATCAAAACTTATATCCATGAACTTTTCAGAACCATGAAAATCCATGATCAGCCCGTGTATGACCGGTTTCTGCCGGTGCTGGATTTTCTGGAGGCTGAATTCATGCCGGCCCATGATCACTTAGCCTTCGCGTTCTGCCACGGGGATCTGCACCCCTTGAACATCATCTGGGACAAAGACGAGATCCGGGCCGTGATCGACTGGGAATTTGCCGGCATCAAACCCGATCTTTACGATGCCGCCAATTTTGTGGGATGTGCCGGCATCGAGAATCCCAACGGCTTGGGCATGGACATGGTCATGACCTTTCTGGCTAAACTGCACCAGACAGAGGTGATCAGTGAGATGGGGTGGCGGTTTTTCCCGGAATATGTCCTGGCCCTGCGGTTTGCCTGGCTGTCGGAATGGCTCCGGAAAAAGGATCAGGAGATGATCGATCTGGAACATGCGTTCATGCGCATTCTTGTGGAGCACATGCCTGAGATCAGGCACGCGTTTGACCGCGTGGCATAACCGGTCTCACACCGGCTTGATGGGTACGGGTTCATGCCTGGACCCCAGGCTGTTCAGGACAATGGCCCCGGAAACAATGCAGCCGCCGATCACGGTCAGCAGGCTGGGCACCTCATGAATCCCGAAGATGGGCAGATACACCCAGATCACCCCGCCCACCACCTCGAACAGGGACAGCAGGTTCAGTTCAGCCGCCGGGAAATATCCGGCCCCTAAAGAAAACAGGATCAGCCCGACCCCCACCAGAGACCCGTGCACCATGCTCAATAGAATGTTTCGCAAAGGCATGGTAATGGCATCGTTTTGAACCAGCATGATCCCGGCGGTGATCACGGCACACAGGATCCCGGCCAGGGCCACCGTGGCAAACTGGGGGGTTTCCTTGCGCATCCGCAGCGAGATGGAAAACGTGGCAAACCCGCAGGCGGAAGCAAATCCGGTGACGATTCCCAGCAGGCTGCCCGCTTCCAGACCTTCCACCACCATCACGCCGATGCCCACAAATGCGATGCCCATGGACACCCAGGTGATGGGGCGCAGGGTTTCCTTGAGAAGGACAATCCCCAGAAATGCCGCAATAAACGGGATGGTGGAGAACAGAAACAGGGTATTGGCCGCCGTGGTCAACGTGATGGACCAGATGAAAAAAATGAACGCCCCCACCAGGCCTAACGCGCCGACAATTCCTGACGCTCCGATTTTCCGAAAATTTTCCACAAACCGGTGCCGGTCCCTGGCCATCAGATAGATGCACAGGATGGCCGCCACGGTCAACCCCCGGAAAAACAGATACTGCCACCGGTAATCCTCAGGGTCCACCATGTAACGGATGGTGAGCGCCCCGAACGACCACAGGACCCCGGCGGTCAGCACAACAAACAAGGCTCTTGAATGGGTCATGGCTGCCACTATTTTTTCGGGACCGCTGCCGCGGCCTCCTGGATGGCTTCGCTGAATGTGGGATGGCTGTGAATCATGCCGGCGATCTGTGTTGCGGTCATCCCGGCTTCCATGGCGGCCACGCCTTCAGCAATCATTTCCGAGGCACTGGGACCGATGATGTGCACGCCCAGGATGCGGTCGGATGTTTTATGGACAATGAGTTTGACAAATCCGTCCGTGTCCCCGAGACACCTTGCCCTGCCCGTGCCTGAAAACGGATACGTGCCGGTGAGAAACGGGATACCCCTTTTTTTTGCGTCTTCCTGGGTCATGCCCGCGCCTGCGGCCTGGGGAGAGGTATAAATCACGGAAGGGATCGTGTCGTAATTCACGTCTCCGGGCAGACCGGCCATGCATTCGGCCGCGGCCGCGCCTTCAGCGGAAGCCTTGTGGGCCAGCATGGGGCCGGCGATGATATCACCGATGGCATAAATGGACGGCACACGGGTGCGAAAAGCCGCATCCACGACAATCCGGCCGGTGTCCGGGTCTGTTTCCACCCCCAGTTCGTCGAGTCCCAGGCCGTCCAGCCTCGGGCGCCGGCCCACCGACACCAGCAGGCGGTCAAAGGAAAGGGTGTCTGACGCGTCTTTGGCCTTGACCGATACCTCAACCTGATTGTCTTTTACCGCCGCCTTTGTAACGGTGGTCTTCAACCGGATATCCATGCCCTGGGCTTTGAGCAGCCGCATCAGGGTCCGTGCCACCTGGCCGTCCGCGCTGCCGGCGGCCTGGGGCAGCATCTCGATCACCGTCACTTCAGACCCGAGCCGCTGCCACACCGATCCCAGTTCAAGGCCCACATACCCGGCCCCCACAATGCCCAGCCGCTTTGGCACGGTATCCAGTGCCAAAGCTTCGGTTGAACTGATGATGTGTTTGCCGTCAAAATCAAGATCCGGCAGGGGACTGGGCTCGCTGCCCGTGGCCACCAGAATATACCGGGCCGGCAGGATCAGTTCCCTGTCCCCGCTCCCGTTTTCTTCATCCCGGGTGACATGGACCCGATCCGGTGCTTCCACCCGGGCCGTGCCGTGGATGATCTCAATCTTGCCTCTTTCCAGAAGCTCCCGAAGGTTATGGGTCAGTTCTTTTACCACCTTGTTTTTACGCGACATCATGGTTTCCAGATCCAGCCGCACATCCTTGATCTCAATGCCGTGTTCCGCCATTTTGTGCCGGGCCTGGTGGTATCGTTCGCTTGAATCCAGCAGGGCCTTGCTCGGGATGCATCCCACGTTCAGGCAGACCCCGCCCAGGGTTTTCTCCTTTTCAACCAGAGCGGTGTCAAATCCCAGTTGCGCAGCGCGCAGGGCCGCAGAATAACCGCCCGGTCCTGATCCGATGACCACCACATCATAGGTGTTTTTCTGACTCATTATCATACCTCCAAAAGCATGCGTTCCGGGTTTTCAACACAGGCCTTGATCTTTTTGAGACAGGTGACCGCCTCCCGGCCGTCCACGATGCGGTGGTCATAGCTCAACGCCACGTACATCATGGGCCGGATCACCACCTCATCATCGATCACCACGGGCCGTTTTTCAATTTTGTGCATACCCAGAATCCCGCTCTGGGGGGAGTTGAGGATCGGGGTGCTTAAAAGAGACCCGTAAACACCGCCGTTGCTCACGGTAAAGGTGCCGCCTTCCAGGTCCGCCAGTTCCAGCCGGTTGTTCTCGATTTTGTCCACAAACGAGACAATGGCCTTTTCAATGCCGGCAAAATCCAGCTGGTCTGCATGGCGGATCACCGGCACCACCAGGCCTTTGCCCGATCCGATGGCCACCCCCACATGATAGTAATGATGATAGACAATATCCTTGCCATCCACAAAGGCATTGACCTGGGGATTCTGTTTCAATGCCTCGATGCAGGCCTTGATGAAAAAAGACATAAATCCCAGTGACACCTGGTGCTTTTCCTTGAATGGCTCTTTGTATGCCTGGCGCAGGGCCATGACCCGGCTCATGTCGATTTCATTGAACGTGGTCAGCATGGCGGTGTTCTGCCGGGCTTTGAGCAGGTGCTCCGCAATTTTGCGGCGGATCGGGGTCATGGGTTTCCGGGTCACGCGTTCCTCGGAGCCAGCTTTGCCTGAATCCGCTTGATCGCTTTCCCCTTTATCACTTCCCGCTTTGTCAGGTTCTGCTTTGTCTGATGCAGATGTCTCCGGATCAGTCTTGCCGTCCGATTCAGCCTTGTCCGGTTCAGAAGCATCCGGTTCAACGGCCCGGTCCTGGGAAGATTCCAGGACGAGCAGCACGTCACTCTTGGTGATTCTGCCGCCCGGGCCGCTGGGCGTGACATCGGACAGGTCAATCTGTTTTTCTTCTGCCAGACGCCGAGCCGACGGGGAGATGTTGCCGGCTTTATCCCTCTCCTCTTTTTCCGGAATCTCTTTGTTTTCCGTTTCGCTTTTTTTCTCCTGGCCTTTGGGTTCCTTTTTTTCAGAAGGGCCGGAGTCCTTTGGGGCGGTGTTTTCGGGTTCGGATTCCTGTTCCCGTACCGTGTCGGAAGTGTCTTTTTCGGTCTTTCCGCCGGATTCAATCTCCGCCACCACCGTGCCGATGGCCACGGTCTCCCCTTCTTTGACTTTGATGTTGAGTGTACCGCCGGTGTCTGCCGTCACCTCCAGGGTGACTTTATCGGTTTCAATGACAAACAAAGGCTCGTCCGCTTGAACAGTGTCCCCGTCATTTTTCAACCACTGGACCAGAAGGGCCTCTGTAACCGATTCGCCCACACTTGGAACTTTTACGTCATGTGCCATGATCACTCCTTAAAAATGCAGTAAAAACGCGGCCGGGTCCGACACAGGCCGGATCAAAGCGTTAATGCCTTTTTGATAATCGCTGCCTGTTCCTGTTTGTAAACCCCCGAAAACCCCGTGGCCGGGGAAGCCTGGGCCGGGCGAGTCACGCAGTGCACCGAATCGCCCACCATTTTTTCCAGGCGCGGCCGGATGAACTCAGCCCCTCCCATGTTGGCGGGTTCTTCCTGGACCCAGTACCACTGTGGGGTATTCTTGTACCTGGAAATGACCTGTTCCAGCAATTGCTCGGGAAACGGGTAAAACTGTTCCATCCGGATGACGGCAATCTTGTCCCGGGCGGATTCCGACCGGTTTTTCACCAGTTCATAAAAGATTTTTCCGCTGCAAAACACCACGCGCTCGGGATTTTTAACCGTTTCAGGATCATCCAGGATTTCACTGAAACCGCCTGAGGTGAGATCTTTTATTTCCGACACGGCCATGGGATGCCGCAGCAGGCTTTTGGGGGTCAGGATCACCAGGGGTTTTCTAAATGACCTCATCATCTGGCGCCGGAGCAGATGAAAATACTGGGCCGGGGTGGTGGGGTTGCACACCTGGAGGTTGTCATGGGCGCACAACTGGAGAAAGCGTTCCGGCCGGGCGCTGGAATGCTCCGGCCCCAGACCTTCATATCCGTGGGGCAGCAGCAGTACCAGGCCGCACTGGCGCCGCCATTTGGCCTCTCCGGCGGCAATATACAGATCGATCACAGCCTGGGCATTGTTGACAAAATCCCCGAACTGGGCCTCCCACAGGGTCAGCCCTCCGGGATTTGCCACGGCATACCCGTATTCAAATCCCAGAACACCGGCTTCAGACAGAAAACTGTCATAAACCCGGTATGCCGCCTGGTCTTCGGCAATATGGTTCAACGGCACCCAAAGGTCTGCGTTTTTGATGTCCCGGATCACGCTGTGGCGCTGGGAAAAGGTGCCCCGGCCGCTGTCCTGGCCGCTCAACCGGACGGGAATGCCCTGGGCCAGAAGGGAGGCAAATGCCAACGCTTCCGCCGTGCCCCAGTCAATATCCTTGCCCTTTGATACCGCATCCAGACGTTTTTCCAGGACCCGGGCCAGTTTGTCATAAATGGCAAACCCCTCCGGGACTTCATACAGTTTTTGGGCGTAGGCCGTTAATTTTGATTTTTCCACGGCCGTATCGGTTTTTTCATGGGAATAGCTGGTGGAAATGCCGTCCCATTCCGGATAAAATTTCGGTTCCGGAAACGTGCACGTATCACCCCGGACATTGTCAAACGCGGTCTCCATCTCCTTTTTTGTCGCTTTTGACAGCGCTTCGGGTTTTTCAGGAGAAATGATTTTTTCTTCGATCAGCCGGTCGGCATAGGCCCGGTCCAGGGGGGCCCGGGAGCGGATCCGCTCATACATCCGGGGCTGGGTAAAATAGGGTTCATCCCCTTCATTGTGGCCGAACCTGCGGTAACAGATCACATCGATCACCACGTCCTTGTGAAACTGCTTCCGGTAGGCCGCTGCCAGGTTCACCACATGAAGGGCCGCTTCCGGGTCTTCGCCGTGAACGTGAAAAATCGGGACCATGAGCATTTTGGCCACATCCGTGGAATACCGGCTGGACCGGGCATTTTCAGGCGTTGTGGTGTACCCGATCTGGTTGTTGATGATCATATGAATGGTTCCGCCGGTATGAAATCCTGAAAGCTGGGACATGTTCAGGGTTTCCGCCACAATGCCCTGGCCGGCGAACGCGGCATCCCCGTGGAGCAGCAAAGGCAGAATCTGGCGTAACCCATCGGAGCCGGCCTTTTCCTGCCTGGCCCGGGCAAACCCTTCGACCACCGGATCCACGGATTCCAGATGGCTGGGATTGTCCAGAAGACACACCCGCAAAGATTTCCCGCCGGCGGTCTCGATATCCGCCAGGTACCCGTTGTGGTATTTCACATCCCCGGCACCGATGAGGTCCGCGGGATTGTAACAGCTTTCAAACGCCTTGAAAATATCCTCATACGGCCTTTGAAGCACCTGGGTCTGAACGCTTAACCGGCCCCGGTGGGCCATGCCCATGATGACTTCGCCGCATCCGTCCTCCGACACCCGGTTGAACAGCGCATGCAGCATGGGAACGACCATCTCGGCGCCTTCCACGGAAAACCGTGTCTGGCCCGGATATTTACTGTTCAGAAACCGTTCGAACACCCCGGTGCGGGTCAGTTTTTCCAGTACCATGGTTTTTTCTTTGTCTGCAAGGTCCGGGCGATTTTTGACCGGTTCCATTCTTTCCTGAAGCCATCGTCTTTCCGCAGGGTCCTGCAGGTGCATGTATTCAACACCGATGGAATGGCAGTAGGTTTCCTTGAGCCGGCTGAGAATATCCTTGAGCCGGGCCCGGCCTGAGTCGGAAAACCGGCGGGTATAAAAAAAAGTATCCAGCTGATCCGGCGACAGGCCGAATGTCTCAAGGTTCAGCAACGGATGGTCTGTGGGGCAGGAAGAAAGCGGATCCATGCACGCCATGAGATGGCCTAAGTCCCGGTACCGGTATATCAGTGATTCCACCCGGGACTGGGCAAGGGCCGCATCCGGGGTATCGGCAATGTCTTGTTTTGCCGCCCCTTTGTTTCCGATGTCAAATCCTTTAAAGAAAAACTGCCAGTCCCGGGGAACGGCGTTTTGGTCATGTTTCCATTTTTTATACTGGGCCTCTATATACGCCTCATTCCACATGTCGGTCGTTGCCATATTGGTCGTTCCTTTCAGGAAAACTTTGGTCCTGCACCTGTCGTCTGATTTGTCTCATTCTTATACGAAAAACCGCTGTTGAAATAAAGACAATTTTTTTGAACCGGGCATTGACCGCCCTTTTTTCATGCGGATTCTATGATGGATTTCAGTTTTTCAACCGCGGTAATGGGTTCCCGGCAGGCAAACTGCTGGCACCAGAATGTTGTAGGCCGGTCCGCAGGTACGGCAGAAGCCATTTCCCCCGCATAGGCAGCGATTTTATCCAGTTCTTCAAAAGCGTCCTGTTTGCCGCGGAACAAAAGGACTTTATTGGGAAGATATGCCTGTTTGACGGCACGCAACATGTCTGTGGTCTTCTGGTTGCCGGGGTCCCCGACCACCACAATTTCCTGGGTCGGGCCGATGATAAAATCACAGGCAGCAAGAAACTGCGTAAATCCCATGGGGTGGGACATGACACCAGTGGCAGGTGGCATATCCGATGGAGAGAAAAACGGGTTTGTCCTCTTTTTTTGCTTTTTCAAAGGCTTGTTTTCCCCAGGGATGCCAGGCCACCGGATTATCTGCATGCTGCAGTAAATAGGGGCTTTTGCTGTCAGCCAGTCGATTGAATGCGTTTTGCGGCGGTGTTGTCTCAGCCATCAAACTAAATCAATCCGCTTTTTGTTGAATTTTTTCACCGGCAGTTTCCAGATCCTCACCCACCCCCTGCATGGTGTTGCAACTGACCGTCAGAAAACTCAATGAAGCAAGCATCACAATGATTACCAGATTTTTTAATAAGCTTTTCATCGTTCCTCCAGATTTTTTTGTTTGAATCCAGCAATAACCGATATTTGCTGATCCGGGTTTAAGCGGTAACCAGATGAAAAGTTGCCGCGTTTCTAAACTCAATTATAAGTGGAAAAACCATAAATTGCTATAAGCAATAATTATGCCAGCACCACCAGCCCGTCCACGGCAACAGGATCTCCTTTGTGCATAATCAAAGGATTGATATCGATTTCCCGGATGTCCGGATACGCGCAACCCAAATCCCCCAAAATGACAAGGATACGTCCCAGGGCATTTTTGTCCACTGGATCATATCCCCGATACCCGTCCAGCATGGGCCGGCATTTGAGCCGGTCGATCATGGCCAGGGCATCTGCCAGGGTCAGAGGCGCCACCCCGAACACCGTGTCATTGAGGGCTTCGGCAAATATCCCGCCCAGCCCGCACATGACACAGGGCCCCAGCCGGGGATCCCGGACAAATCCTGCCACCAGCTCTATTTTCCCCGGGACCTGTTTCTGGATCAGGATACGGCCGCGGCCTTCCATGGTCTGTTGAAGCGTTGTCACCGCCGATGCAAGATCTTGGTCAGAGGCGATGCCCAGGTGCACCAGACTGGATTCGGTCTTGTGTGACACCCCGGCAACCATGCCCTTGACCACCAGGGGGAACCCGAAATCAGCCGCCGCGCGCTGTGCTTCCTCAAAAAAAGTCACCTGTTTTTCTTCCACCACCGGGATGCCGCAGGCTTTGAGCACCTGTTTGGATACCAATTCGTCCAGTTCACCGGTGTTTGATGCCAGCACCGCCAGGCGGGGATCCTGTGTCAACCGGCGGATCCGTTCTTCCGCCGCTGTTTCCGGATCGGTTTCAATCTTTGGGCAGGGGCGGTTCAGCAGCATGCCCATGCATTCCACGGCCCGCATTATCTCCCGGAATACCGGCACCCCCAGGGGCTGTGCCGTTTTCTGGAACCGATACACCCGGTCCCGTTCCCCGGAAATCCAGCAGAACAGCGGCTTGCCCGCTTCCCGGGCGGTGTTGGCCATTTTTTCCAGATCCACCTCCAGGCTGAATCCCCCGGCAAAGCAATGGATAAACACGGCATCCACCGCCGGATCAGCGCACACCGCCTGCATGGCTGTTTCATAGGTTTTTTTGGATCCGTTCAAAATAATTCCGGGCCACATGTCCACGGGATTGGCAGGCGGCATCCATTCCGGAAAAACCGTCTGCAATGTTTCCAGCGTAGTGTCACTGAATTGAGACAATTCAAGGCCGTGCCGGTCCATGATATCCGCGGACACGATTCCTGCGGCACCCGTGTAGGTGAGCACGGCCACCCGGTTTCCGGTTCGGGGCGGCAGATGGGCATACATGCCAAAGGTCCTTGAAAAATCAGCCAGCTGGTAAAACCCGTCCGCCGTTATAACTCCGGCCTGGGCCATGGCACCGGCCACCAGTGCTCCGCCGGCCGACAGACTGGCCGTGTGGCTTTGGGCTGCTGCTGCGCCTCCTGCGGTTTTCCCGCCGTTGAGAATCACCACGGGTTTGGGGGTACTGCGGCATAAGGCCATGAACCGCCGGCAGTCGGTCAGCGATTCCAGATACAGCCCGATGGCGGCCGTGTCCGGGTCATGAATCAGCCATTCCAGGAGATCGTTTTCATCCACATCCATTTTGTTGCCGATGGAACAAACCTTGGCGATCCCCATGGTGCCGTGGGATATGAGATCGATGAGAAACGCCCCGGCCAGCATCCCGCTCTGGGCGATCAAAGACACATTGCCGGGAGTCAGGCCGGTATCCCAGATGGTCGGGGTGACCGTGGAAAATATCCATTGGTTGGGCACATCCACCAGGCCCATACAGTTGGGCCCCCACAGACGGATGCCGGTTTCCCGGGCCGTCTGCCTGATCTTTTCCTGCAATGCCGCCCCGTTGGTACCGGTTTCCGAAAATCCGGCAGACTGGATCATGACGCCCGGAATCCCTCTTTGGGCACAATCCTCGATCACCTGCGGCACCATGCGGGCCGCCACAAACACGATGGCCAAATCCACGGGATCCGGCACATCAGACACGGACGGATAGCAGGTGAACCCCTCTATTTCATCGTACCCGGGGTTGACCGGATACACCGGCCCAAAATATCCTTTTTTAAGATTCAACACAATCAGATTACCGCCCTTTCCTTTGCTGGCTGTAGCTCCCACAACCGCAATCCCCCGGGGCCTGAAAAAAAACTCCATTCACCCTTCTCCTGTAATTGCCTGCTTTATAAAAAATAATATCCAAGTATAGTAAGCAATCCATGCCAATGACTCAAGAATAATTATTTTGGAACTTCTTGACACGCATCGCATAATCGTTAAAAATCAGAACTTCTGCCCAGTGACAGGTCCCTGAATCGGAGAGGTGGCCGAGCGGCTGAAGGCCCTGCTCTCGAAAAGCAGTATCCCGGCAAAACCGGGATCGTGGGTTCGAATCCCACCCTCTCCGCCATCATATCAATAAATTCAGATAATTATAAAATATATGGACATAGTGTTACCATAAAGAATACCATGAATTACCTAAGAGGACGGCAGTGTCGCAAATACGGGGTTGTTCTATAAAGAAGAAAGGAAGATATTCAATAAGTCGGCCTCAAAATGCTAAGTTCTGGAAAAAGTCGATAAAATGCATTGCACTGTCCAAGAAAAAAAATCGATAAAACAAAAATTTTCTATTGACAAATTGAAAAATTAAAAATTATTATAGTTAATAAAAGTAATCAATTTACTATAATAGTAAAGGGTCGGTACTAATGGCAAAAGGGCAGACCCCATATTTCTCCAAAAGTCTTGAAAAAGGGCTACGAATTTTAAGCCTGTTCAATCAGGATCGTATTTCCTGTACGCAATCCGATATATCGAAATTGACCGGCATCAACATGACATCCACATACAGATTTGTGAACACGTTCGTGGAATTGGGCTATCTTCAAAAACACCCGGAAACCAAAAGACTGAAGCTCGGATCAAAGGCCATTTCATTGGGCCATGGTTTGTTGAGAGGATTTGATTTCCTCCAGATGATAAAACCGATTGTAGATGAAACATGCAACCAGCATCAAATCACAATGGATGTGGCTTTAAGAGATACAGATGCGCTTATGATCATTTACAGGCGAGAACTACGAAATGCCCTGCCTTATCAATTACCGACAGTAATAAAAGATCTAAACAGTACCGCACTTGGAAAAGCTGTTCTTGCATTTCTCCCGGAACAAGAACAGATGGCTGTTATCAATTCACTGTCCTTTGAAAATAAAACAGGAAGAACCATCATCGACAGAGACCAGCTGTTTTGTGAATTGGCATTGATCAAAAAAAGAGGATATTCCATCAACAACGAAGAGTTCGTCCCTGGCCTGTTGGCACTGGGTGCTCCTTTGATAAATGCTGGCACGAACAAAGTTGCCGGCGCTATTTGTTTTGATTTTCTCAGAACCCAGACGTCTTTGTCAGAAATAAAAAAAGAATATGCTGAACTAATAATTCAACTGGCACAAAAAATTTCAAAATACTTGCCCATCTCATGATCAGAACCAGGAGAAAAACATGAATAATCAAACAGACTCTGGAAAATCTCATGTATTTCACTTTTTCTTGAACCGAAAATATGTATCCATTGCCTCCGGTAAGGGAGTGTACATCTATGACGACCAGGGAAACCGGTATCTGGATGCTTCCGGCGGCCCCATTCTTTGCAGTCTGGGCCATGGTCTTGAAGAAATGGCAGATGTCATCAATGAACAGGCCAGGAAACTGGTCTATGTGCATCGTGTGGATTTTACCAACCCGCCGCTTGAAGAAGCGTCAAGAAAACTTTGCGAAGCATCCAATTTTGTCATGGACAAGGTGTTTTTTGTTTCCGGCGGGACCGAAGCGATTGAAATCGGAATAAAAATTGCCCGGAAATACCATCTGGACAATGGCAAACCATCCAAATCAAGGGTCATCTCCAGATGGCAAAGCTATCACGGCAGCACCGCCGGGGCTCTGGCGTGGACCGGTGCCACAGCCAGAAGAAATGATTTTATGCCCTATCTTCATGATTTCAACCATATCCCGCCGGCATACTGTTACCGCTGCTGGTTCAACAAAACACCGGACAACTGTGACCTGGACTGTGCCAATGCCCTGGAAAATGAAATCATGTGCCTGGGGCCGGATAATGTCTCGGTGTTTCTGGCAGAACCGGTGTCAGGCATGGCTCTCTGCGGGGCGGTCCCTCCTGAAGGGTATTTTGAACGGATCCGAGAGATTTGTGATAAATATGACGTGCTCCTCATGTTTGATGAGGTAATGACAGGCGCCGGACGAACCGGCAAAATGTTTGCATATGAACATTTCAATGTGGTGCCTGATATCCTGGCGCTGGGCAAAGGCCTGAGCGGGGGGTATTTCCCCATCGGAGCGACAGCTGTTCCTCAATTCATTCATGACAAAATTGCATCCAACTCCGGTGTCTTCGGTGCAGGTCATTCCTGGGGCGGGAACCCGCTGGGCTGTTCGGTGGTATCAAAAACACTGGATTACATCAAAGAACATGATCTTGTTGAAAGATCCCACACCTTGGGTGAATATCTGAATAACAAACTTGATAAATTAAGAGCCCACCCGCTGGTGGGTGATGTCAGGGGTCTGGGCTTAATGCGTGGTATTGAGTTTGTCCAAGACAAAACAACCAAAAAACCGTTTGAAAAAAGTCTGGGTTTTTCTTCCAGGGTGTCTGCTGCATGCCTTGAAAAGGGAATGTTTGTTGAATACTCAAGCGGGTGTGACCGAGGACAGGCTGGTGACATGGTGATGCTGGGACCACCTTTTATTATCACTGAAGAGCAAATAGATAGTGCAGTTCAGATTCTGGAACAGGTGCTTGACCAGGATCTTCTATCATCAGATCGTCAATTTTTGACCTTTTGAAACCACAAATCAAGGAGGAAGGAAGATGCAAAAAACATTTGCACGATCAATCATTCTGTCCATTTTTTCTTTGTTAATCGCTTTGGTAATGGTCTTTCCTGGAGCAAACACGGCAGAAAGCAAGGAAAAGATCACCATGTCAACCGCCACTCCGATGTATCCCGCATTTGCTGAACAGATCGGGATTAATCTGTATATCAACGCGATCATCGGCATGACAGAAACTCATCCGGACTTAAAAAAATATGAATTCAAGATTTTTGATAAAGGCATGCTTTATGGCAACCAGAGTGAGGCTCTTGAAGCAGTATCCAACGGTGCGATTCAGATGACCTATTCTGCACCGCATTTTCTTGAAGAACTGGATCCGGCATGGAAGCTCGGAGAGACCCCAGGTGTTTTTGAAAGCTGGGATCATTACATGAGATCGATGAATACACCGGAATGGAAAGCGCTTCATGATAAAATGGCCAAAGAAAAAGGGGTGACTATCATAAAATGGTTATTTGATACTGGCACATGGTATCTGTTCACAGATACGGGACCAATCAAATCAGTCGCAGATGTCGAGGGTCAGAAAATCCGTTTTGCTGGCGGAGAGGCGTTTGCCAAAGCGCTTAAAGCACTCAAGGTAACTCCGATTGCCCTGCCTTACACAGAAGTTGTTACTGCCTTGCAGACCAATATGATTGAAGGGCTTTTGACCGATTTTACTGGCGGAGTCGGATATTTTGAACTTGCCCGTCATACGAAATACGCTGTTCTAATTCCCTTTGGCAATCAACCGATTTGCATGGTGGCCAACACAAAGTGGTGGGAAGGTCTGCCTGAAAATGTTCGTGAAACTTTAAGCACGACATTTGATCAGATCGATGCATCCAAATACTATGAAAAATTCGAACAGGAATCTATTGAGAAATGGGATGCTGATCCAAAACTCAGTGCCCTGAAATTTGAAAAAGAAGAAATAACCAAATGGCAGAAACTGATGAGAGATTCTTTTGCCGATATGTACGAAAAACTGGATCCTGAATTGATCAAGGCAATCGATACTGCAAGATAATTTTATCACCTGCTGGAAAGGATGATCTGACAGATGGGAAAAAGTTTAATCGACAAAGCATATAGAGTGATAGAAAAAATTTGTGCTTTCCTGCTGATCATCGCTGTTCTGATAAGCCTTGGAGAAATCATAGGTCGTGTTTTTTTTCACATGACCTATGATTTTGTCATTGATTTGCCCGTTTGGATCACAGTGTGGGCCATGCTTTTGATCAGTGGCCCGCTCATCGCTGAAAATGGTCATGTCGCCATTGATCTTGTCGTAACCAAGCTCCGGGGAAAAGCTAAACTCTTGTTGGAACTGTTCAATATACTCGCCACAATTATTTACGGAGCAGCTATCTCATTTGGGGGCATTGTGCTAACTATGATGCTGTATGAACGTCAGGCGGTATTTCCTAAATACTTTCCGATCCCCAAATGGATTGTGGAACTCTGTGTCCCCTTGGGTATGATCATATTCACCCTTGTCGGTATAATTGAATTTTACAATTTAATTAAACGGTATCAATCACAAAAAGATTGAACCCACTGGAGGCAGGTTTGGATCTGTTTGTATATATCGGCATTGCATTAATGGTCATTTTGTTTTTAAGTGGCGCCCCGCTTGCGATCGCGTTTGCGTTCGGATCCAGCATTATTGCACTGTATTCCATGGGAATGTCATTTGAGTCACTGGCTCAGATCTTTTTTTCATCTATAAATTCATATCCCCTGCTTGCATGCCCATTCTTTATCCTGGCCGGCAACCTGATTCTCCGAAGCGGGGGAATGGTGCCTTTGAGTGACTTCATCAAGGCAACGTTTGGAAGATTACCGGGCGGCTTGGCCGTCGCCGGGATTATTTTTGCCGCTTTTCTGGGCTCCATCTCTGGTTCTGCGGCTGCGTGTCTTGCCATAATAGGGACTGTCATGGTCCCTGTTTTTGTGGAGAATGGCTATGATAGACCCTTTGCATCTGGTCTTGCCGTCACTTCGGCGGAACTTGGACTTCTTATACCCCCGAGCTTGTTTTTTATTATATTCGGTGCGCTGAATCGTATTTCCATCGTGGATCTATTTATGGGCGGCATTGGTATGGGACTTTTGACTGCATTCTTGATGTGCATTGTTGCTGTCATAATCTGTAAAAAAAGAAATTATGCAACATTGTCAAAGGCAACCTGGAAAGAAAAGCAGCTGGGATTCATTAAGATACTGCCATTGATTCTTATGCCAGTTCTCGTACTGGGTGGAATTTACGGCGGTTATTTCAGCCCGACTCAGGCAGCATCGGTGGCTTGTCTTTATTCACTTCTCATCGGTTTGTTCGTTTACAGGGAACTGACCTGGGGAAAAATTATAGAAGCCACCATAGATACAGCCAAAATCAGTTCAATGATTTATTTTTTAATTATTGGCGCTGATCTTATGGGACGAATGTTTGCCTACATAGAACTTCCTCAGATAATCACTCAATATGTCATTTCGCTTGAACTGGGACCACTTGGTTTCATGATGATGGTCAATTTTGTTCTGCTGGTTATGGGATTCTTCTTCTCCAGCCTGCCAATGGTCATCATCGTTCTGCCTCTTTTTATACCAAGCGTCATCACCCTGGGAATAGATCCGGTTTTTTATGGCGTGCTTGCCGTCACAAATTCATTGATTGGTGAAATCACACCACCTATGGGTCCTCAGCTTTGGATTGCAGCTCCGGTATGCAGGGAAAAAATGGGTGCTATCGCCAGAGAAGCCTGGCCATTTCTCGGGGCATGGGTCGCTGCAATGCTCATCGCCACCGTCTTTCCGGATATCATCATGTTTCTGGTTGAGTTTTTCCGATAGCAGGCTTACGGATCGCAATCTTGCTTATTTTCCCTGGATAGATCAAAAAGCGATGCCCGGTTGCTGGTATATTTTTTCAAAACCATGCGGCTAAGGCATTCTGGCTATCATTGCGATAATATTTTCTATTCATAGAATTACCCATTTGTTACATCGGAGGGGTGCAAATCATGACGTCGATTAAAAACTTTTTAGCACGAGGCACCTCAACCTCTAAAGAGATCCAGGCGGCACTTGGGTTGAGCCAAAGCACTGTACCCGGATGCTCAAGAAAATGGGCGATAGGATTGTTCAGATATCAGAGGGGCAATTTTTGTCTGCAGCCAGCCGTCAAAAACTATTCCCCTTTACTCCTGGGGGCGGATCAAACAGGACTGTATGAAGATTTGTCCGGCAATTTCATATTTGGAGAACAACCATTGTTGCGTGTCCGGCGCAAACCCGCTGCTGTTGCTCGAAATGATTATCCGCGGCTCGCCGCCAATGCAGTCAAAGGGGAGCCCCCCGGATCCAGGCAGGAGGGGAACAACCCAAATTCACCGCTTTTAACGCCAAACTGACATCCCATGTCATCGTTAAATTTTCCCCCATGGGAAACAATGAGGTGATTACGGTATTTTGGTCAACTGATTAATAATACGGATATGCATATCGAATTTCTGATCAATTCAAAGATTTTTTGACGACACCGGCAATAAAAAACCAATAGCCTTTGGGTTTGATATTAAACCCGGGGTTCTCCCCGGACAGATTGGCGTAAATGCTTTCGGTCATTATGGCAACGCCAGGAATGCGGTCACCTTTTCCGCTGTTGTGGCATGATTTGTGCTGTTTATTTCTTTTGAAGAAACAAACTGAACCAGGCACAGGAAAATGATAATATGGCCAGACCCCACGGTAGAAAAATCCGACAACAGGTCAAGGAGTTGCTCAAAAATCCGGACCGGCAGACAGCGCTGGACCGGTTGGCGCAAATTCCAGACCCGCAGTTGAAGGGACATCTGTTTTTTTTCTTTTATAACCGAAATGAACTGATCCGGTTCCGCAGCGTGACCGCCATGGGACACTTAGGGTTTCGCATGGGTGAAAATCACATGGAAAAAGCCCGGGATTTGATGCGGCGGCTCATGTGGAATCTTAATGATGAGTCCGGGGGCATCGGGTGGGGATCGGCCGAGGCCATGGGAGAAATTTTAAGCCGGCATCCGGGCCTGGCCGCTGAATTCGACTCCATCATGTTTTCGTTTCTGGATCCGGAAGCCAATTTCATCGACAATCCCCAGCTCCAGCAGGGTATTTTATGGGGCATCGGCACATATGCACAAGCCGCCCCTGACCGGATCAGCGCCTACAGGGCCTCATTGATTGTCCCTTTTATGGATGACAAAGACCCTGTCAAGAAAGCCTATGCAACCCGGGCACTGAACCATGCCGGGCGGTTGGATCCGGACACCCTTTCTGAAGATCTGCTTGCAGATCAGACAAAAATTTGGATGTATACCGGGTGGACATTTGAAACCGCCCGGATCTGTGACCTGATCCGGGAGACGACCAAACAAAGGAATGCCCGATGACTGCCAAAAAATGTGATGAAAATATCGCCCGCACCATTGAGATGGCCAGACAAATGATTGAACTGGCGCAACAGGGATATGAGCACCATGAGGATCCCGGATGCGGGGTACTTTACGGCATTCTGCTGGATTCCGGGTATCGGATTCTGGAGCTGGCACTCAAGGAGAAACAGGCCCATATCAACAAGGGATGGTGGTTTGATACGGTAAAGGATAATGACAAATGATGAAACGACCGGTGATTGATCTGGGATCGTGTATTTTGTGTGAAATCTGTGTGGAGGTGGCCCCCCATGCATTTGAAATCGGTGATTCCGGTTTTGTCCAGGTCCGGCCCCTGGATGATTATCAGGACGAAAACATCCTTGAGGCTGTAAAAAACTGTCCCAAAGACTGCATTTCATGGGAAGAGGACTGACCGTCTTTTTTGGATAATAAGCAAAAACCTATTGCACTTGATACACAAACGTGTCATTTAAGGCATCAGAATTGTGCCATATGAACCGAACCTATTGCTGCCTGAAGATGACATGCCATGAAAAACCCTGCCCACAGCCTGCTGGACCGCGACAATCTGAACCTTGTTCTGGACAATCTCAAACTGGGGATCATTGCCCACACCCCGGAACGTATTATCACGGTATTTAACAAAGAAGCGGAAAAAATCACGGGATACAAAAAAGGAGAGGCCCTGGGCAAAGATTGCCACGATGTGTTCAATGCCCCTTTCTGCGGCGCCAAATGCTCTTTTTGCGATGCTACGCCGGATTTTTTTTCCGATACCAAGGAATATCCGGTCACGTTTGTCACCCGGTCCGGCGACACCCGGCAGCTGGAAATGACGGTTTCCGCCGTCATTGACAATTCAGGGGAATTCAAAGGGGTGATTGCCTCTTTCCGGGACCTGACCGAATCCATTGACTTGTCTTTGAAAGCGGAATCCCTGTCCAGCTTTAACGGCATTATCGGCAAAGACCAGACCATGCAGGAAATTTTCCGGCAGATCCGGGATGTGGCGTTATACAGCTATCCCGTGCATGTGTCCGGAGAAACCGGCACGGGAAAGGAGCGGGTGGCCAATGCCATTCATGATATTTCCGCATATGGAAACGGCGCATTTGTGCCGGTGAACTGCGGGGCCATACCTGAAGGCATTGTGGAAAGCGAGTTGTTCGGGCATGTCAAAGGCGCGTTCACCGGTGCGGTCAAGGAAAGAAAAGGACGGTTTGAACTGGCCCACAAAGGCACGCTGTTTCTGGATGAAGTGGCGGAACTGCCGCTGAAAATTCAGGTCAAACTGCTGCGGTTTCTCCAGGAAGGGACGTTTGAAAAAGTGGGCGGGGAAAAAAAAATATCCGTGGACGTCCGCATCATTTCCGCTGCCAACCAGTCCCTTAAAGAGGCGGTCCGGGACGGCCGGTTCAGGGAGGATTTGTATTACCGCCTCAATGTCATTCCCATCCACCTGCCGCCGCTGCGGCAACGGAAAAACGATATTCCGTTGCTGGCATCTTATTTTCTCAAACAGGCGGAACAGGAAAATAACGCGACCATGCCGGCCCTGGCCGGTGACACCTTGAACCTGCTGCTCGATTATGACTGGCCCGGCAATGTCCGGGAACTGAAAAACGTGATCCAGTTTTCCGTGGTACGATGCCGGGGGGATCAGATTCTGCCTTCGGATCTGCCCCCGGAAATCACCCAGGGATCGGGCATGACCTTTTCATCTTTCCGGGAACCGGACATCCTGCCGGAACCCGGACCTGCCCGGGGCAGACTGGATGTGGCATCGGTCAAAGCGGCCCTGACCAAAACCGGGGGGAATAAATCAAAGGCGGCCCGGGTTCTCGGAGTCGGCCGGGCCACCTTGTATCGATTTTTAAACAGCAATGCAGATGCCAGGGAATTCAGCCGGCGGCTCTGACATCAATGACCGAACACCAAGCCCTGTCCGGCATCATCCAGTGTAAAGCGGATCGTATCTCCTTTGACAAACTCCCCTTTTAACAGCGCCAGAGACAACGGGTTTTCAATTTCCCGCTGGATGACCCGTTTCAAAGGCCTGGCACCGAAACTGGGGTCATATCCTTTTTTCGCCAGATAAGCCATGGCTGCTTCATCCATTTGGATGGTCAGATCCCGGACAGCCAGACGACGGTTGAGATCTTTAATCTGGATGGCGGCAATCTGTTCGATATGTTCCCGGTCCAGTGCATGAAAGGTGATGATTTCATCGATCCGGTTCAAAAATTCCGGCCGGAACACCTCTTTCAATGCCCGGGCAATACCCGCATCCACTTCCTCTGAAGAAAAACCACCACTGCTGCCCGATTCCTGGAGAAACCGGGACCCCACATTGGAGGTCATGATGATGATGGTGTTTCTGAAATCCACGGTCCGGCCGTGCCCGTCGGTCATACGCCCGTCATCCAGGACCTGGAGCAGGATGCTGAACACATCCGGGTGGGCTTTTTCGATCTCGTCAAACAACAGCACGGAATAAGGCCGGCGCCGCACGGTTTCGGTCAGAAACCCGCCCTCGTCATAACCCACATATCCGGGAGGGGCTCCGATGAGCCGGGCCACGGAATGTTTTTCCATGTATTCAGACATATCCAGCCGCACCATG
Source organism: Desulfotignum balticum DSM 7044 (assembly GCF_000421285.1). Taxonomy (GTDB): domain Bacteria; phylum Desulfobacterota; class Desulfobacteria; order Desulfobacterales; family Desulfobacteraceae; genus Desulfotignum; species Desulfotignum balticum. The sequence continues at coordinate 362,991 of NZ_ATWO01000001.1, read as the reverse complement.
GCCTGCTGGCTGTCAAACATGAATTCGGCCAGGGATTTGGCCAGCTCGGTCTTGCCCACGCCCGTGGGTCCCATGAAAATGAATGTGCCGATGGGCCGGTCTTCGGGAGACAGACCGGATCTGGCCCTGCGCACCGCATTGGACACCGCATCTATGGCCTGGGTCTGGCCGATGACCCGGCGTTTGATATAGTCTTCCATGTGCACCAGTTTTTCCTGTTCCGCCTCCAGCATCTTGGATACCGGAATACCGGTCCAGGCGGACACCACTTCCGCCACATCGGTTTCATCCACATCTTCCTTGAGCATTTTGCTGGTCTCTTGCAGCTCATCCAGTTCCTGTTTTTTGGTTTCCAGGGTTTTTTGCAGCTGGGTCATGGTGCCGTACCGGATCTGGGCCACTTTTTCCAGATCTCCGGCGCGTTCCGCCATCTGGGCTTCGGTCTGTGCTTTATCCAGTTCCTCCCGGACACCTGAGATTTCCTGGATCAATTTTTTTTCACTGTCCCAGTGCATCTTCATGGGCCCGATCTCCTCGGACATGGCGGCGATTTCTTTTTCCAGTTTTTCAAGCCGCTCTCTGGATGCCGGGTCTTTTTCCTTGAGCAGGGCCTGGCGCTCGATCTGGGCCTGGGTGATTTTCCGCTGCACCTCGTCAATGGCCCTTGGCATGGAATCGATTTCGATACGCAGCCTGGAGGCGCACTCATCGATCAGATCCACAGCCTTGTCCGGTAAAAACCGGTCTGCGATATACCGGTTGGACAATGTGGCTGCCGCCACCAGCGCGGAATCTTTGATGCGGATGCCGTGATGGACTTCATATTTTTCCTTGAGCCCTCTAAGAATGGAGATGGTGTCCGCCACACTGGGCTCCTTGGCCATGACCGGCTGGAACCGGCGCTCCAGGGCCGCATCCTTTTCTATATATTTGCGGTATTCATTTAACGTGGTGGCACCCACGCACCGCAGGGTGCCTCTGGCCAGGGCCGGCTTGAGCATGTTGGACGCATCCACAGACCCTTCGGAAGCCCCTGCCCCCACCACGGTATGCAGCTCGTCGATGAACAGCACAATCTCTCCTTCGGCCGCCTCCACCTCTTTGAGCACGGCCTTGAGCCGTTCTTCAAATTCGCCTCTGAACTTGGCGCCTGCCAGCAGCGCCCCCATGTCCAGGGCCACGACCCGCCGGTTTTTCAGGGAATCGGACACATCCCCTTCCACGATACGCTGGGCCAGGCCTTCCACAATGGCGGTCTTACCCACCCCGGGCTCGCCGATAAGCACCGGATTGTTCTTGCGGCGACGGGACAGGACCTGGACAATGCGCCGGATCTCCTCATCCCTGCCGATCACCGGATCCAGCTTGCCGGTGCGGGCCAGCTGGGTCAGATCCCGGCCGTATTTTTCCAGGGCCTGGTATCTTTCTTCCGGATTCGGGTCGGTCACGCTCTGGTTGCCCCGGATGTCTTTCAATACAGACAAAATGGCATCTCTTGTCACACCCTGGCGGTTCAGGATCTCCCCGGCCTTGCCTCTGGCCCCGGTCAAAGCCAGCAACAGATGTTCCAGGCTGACGTACTGGTCCTTCATCTTGTCCGCTTCTTTGAATGCGGTATCCAGCACCTGCTGACTGTCCCGGGACAGATAAATGTCCGCCGGGTTGGACACCTGGGGCAGGTTTTCCACTGCCTGTTTCACGTCAGCGGTCACCGCAGACATATCCGCCCCGATTTTTTTCAGGATCGCTGCACCCACACCTTCCCGGTCCGCAACCAAACCGCTCAACAAGTGAACCGGCTCAATGGCGGCATGGTTTTTTCTCCGGGCCGTTTCATGGGCGGATTGGAGGAGTTCCTGGGATTTCATGGTCAATTTATCTAATTTCATATGTCACCTTGGGTTCCTTTCATTATTAATTTAATTTTGCATATAAAGTAATATCACAAACATATTCGTCAACCAAATCCCTGTATTATTCAGGTCTTTTAAAAATTTCATCGTTGACACCCACCACTCTGTGGTATATTTTCACACATGAAAGAGTGGTTAAGTCTTAACAGAATCGTATGAACCTAAGGACACGCATGGATCCCAAAGATTTCAAATATCTGAGAACCCGGCTGGGAAAAACCCAGAAAGAGCTGGCCCAGCTGCTCGGAATTTCCATCAAAGCCATCCACAGCTATGAGCAGGGGTGGCGGAAAATCCCTCACCATGTGGAACGACAATCTCTTTTCCTGTTGCACAAGACATTGAATATTAAGGACACAGAGGGAAATAAATGCTGGGACATCAACCAGTGCTCCGGCAGCCGCCTGGAAAACTGCCCGGCATGGGAATTCAATTCCGGAGATCTTTGCTGGTTCATCAACGGCACCCGATGCAACGGAGAATCGTATCATTCCTGGGCGGAAAAAATGGAAGCCTGCCGGAAATGTCCGGTATTCATCAAAATTTTCGAACCAGACAAAGGAAGCATTGAGAATGAATGATTCTGCACAACATTGTTCCACCTGCAAAATCGACGGCAATCGTGTTCCTGAGCAGCGCAGCCAACTGCCCGGGGCCATCCGGGACATCATCGCATCTCTGGATGATGACACCTGTTTTGCCCATATCGGTGACGAACCCATTCATTTTTCCATCTCTGTTCAGGACATGATTGAAAAATTCAGACAAGTGCTGTTTCCCGGATATTTTTCCAGAGAAAAAGTGGACCATGCCAACCTGACCTACCACATCGGTCAATCCGTGTCCCAGCTGTATGACATTTTGTCCGAACAGATCATTCATGTGCTTCGCCATGACTGCCACCGATATGATCTGGAGTGCACGGAATGCGAACCCCGGGGACATGATGCCGCCCTGACCATGATCCGGGCCATCCCTGAACTGCGGCGGGAACTGGCCGAGGATGTCAAAGGGGCCTATGCCGGCGATCCGGCAGCCAAAAGTCATGATGAAGTCATTTTTTCCTATCCGGGACTGTATGCCACCATGGTGTACCGGATTGCCAACCGGCTGTTCAGGCTCCAGGTGCCCCAGCTGCCCCGGATCATGACCGAACAGGCCCACAGCCTGACCGGCATCGATATTCATCCCGGCGCCACCATCGGCCGGCGGTTTGTCATTGACCACGGCACCGGTATTGTGATCGGTGAAACATCGGAAATCGGAAACAATGTCCGGATCTATCAGAATGTGACCATCGGCGCCTTGTCCCTTCCTCCGGATGCCGGAGAAAAACTCCGGGGCGCCAAACGCCATCCCACCATTGAAGATGATGTGATTGTCTATTCCGGGGCCACGATTTTAGGCGGAGACACCGTGATCGGGACCCGGTCCGTGGTTGGGGGCAATGTGTGGCTCACCTCTTCCATCCCGCCGGACACCAAGGTATTCATGGAATCTCCCAAGCTGGTTTACAAACACCCGCCCTCACACAAGGAATATCAAAATGAAAAAACTGCCTGATATCACTGCGGCCTGCGGCAACACTCCCCTGGTCTATCTGGACAAGGCAAGCCGGGCCACCGGGGCCGACATCTATGGAAAACTGGAATATTTCAATCCTCTGTCCTCGGTCAAGGACCGCATCGGCCTGGCCATGATCGATGATGGGGTGAAAACCGGAAAAATCAATCCGGACACGGTGATTGTGGAGCCCACTTCGGGCAACACCGGCATTGCCCTGGCGTTTGTGTGCCGGGTCAAGGGGCTGAAACTGATTCTGACCATGCCTGAAACCATGAGCATCGAACGCCGGCAGCTTCTGGCCCACTTAGGCGCGAAACTGCATTTGACACCCGGGGAAAAAGGGATGAAAGGCGCTATCGCGGCGGCCCAAAACCTGGTTGAAACAACCGGCAACGCCTGGATGCCGGACCAGTTTTCCAATCCGGCCAACCCGGAAATCCACCGCACCACCACGGGCCCGGAAATCTGGGATGCCCTGGATGGAAAAATCGATATCTTTGTGGCGGGTGTGGGCACGGGCGGCACCATCACCGGGGTATCGGAAATGATCAAACAAAAAAAACCGGATCTTTTGTCCGTGGCCGTGGAACCGGAAAACTCGCCTGTGCTGTCCGGGGGAAATCCCGGTCCCCACAAAATTCAGGGGATCGGTGCCGGGTTTGTTCCCGCCAACCTGAACCGCGACATCATCGATGAGATCGTCACCGTGTCCGAGGACCAGGCCTTTGCCGGTGCAAAAAAACTGGCAAAAGATTATGGATTGCTGTGCGGAATTTCATCGGGTGCCAATTTTCATGCCGCCACACAGGTGGCCGGGCAGCATCCCGGAAAAACCGTGGTGTTCATTGTGTGCGATACCGGGGAGCGGTATATCAGTACGCCGCTATTCCAGACCTGAGTTTTTTTATCATATGACTTGATATTTTTTGGCTTGACAACCCTATTGTAATCCTGTGTTCGACAGTGGTAAGTTTACGAAACTTCAAGACACCTGTCAATAAAGGGATGCAGCAATCCCAAAAAATGGCGTAGTACCCACAAAATTAGGGGGTTTTAAGGGGTGCCGGCGAAGGACTTTATCCTCTTTGGCATAGATATTTTCAATTTTTCCAGGATATTACGCTGAGAATGAGTCGATGAGATATAATCAAAAGTTGTGTATGAGGTGTTAGGTGGTGTATCCTCTGTACCGACATATCTGAGAAAAACCAAAAGCATGGAAGCCCTGATCCCCTGGCTATATTTAAAGGGAATATCCACGAGAGATTTTTCCGAGGCTTTGTCTGCGCTGGTCAGAAAAAGTGCGCCCGGGCTCGCTGCTCCCACGATCAGCCGATTAAAATCAGTTTGGACAGAAGAATATGAACAGTGGCTGAAGCGAGACCTTTCCGGAAAGCACTATGTTTACATCTGGGCCAATGGCGTTTACTGCAATGTCAGAATGGATGACAGGCAATGCATTCTGGTTATCATCGGCGCTACCCGTGACGGTGAAAAAGAGCTGATAGCCGTTGAGGGCGGATACCGGGAAAGTGAATCCTCCTGGCTGTCCTTGTTAACAGATTTAAGACGAAGAGGCCTTGAAAACGCCCCTGAGCTTGCCATCGGTGATGGATCGCTTGGGTTTTGGAAGGCTCTGGCGAAAACCTTTGATACAACCAGATGGCAACGCTACTGGGTTCATAAGACGGCCAATATTTTGAACAAACTGCCCAAAAGCCTGCAAAAAAACGGCCAAGGATAATATTCACAAAATCTGGATGGCACCCACCAAGTCCGAAGCCGAGAAATCTTTTGATTCATTTTTAAAAATCTACGAGGCCAAGTACCCAGGGGCAACCAAATGCCTGGAGAAAGACCGCGATGTTTTTTTGAATTTTTATGATTTCCCTGCTGAGCACTGGCGGCATATAAGAACGAGCAATCCCATAGAATCAACGTTCGCCACAGTGAGATTGAGAACAGCAAAAGTCAGGAACTGTTTTTCATCCAGGACGGTTTTGTCTATGGCTTTTAAGCTTTGTGAATCCGCACAGAAACGGTGGATTCGATTACACCATCATGAAAAACTGGGATTGTTAATAAAGGGAGTTAAATTTGTGAATGACGTCGAACAGGAACGATACGCTGCCTGATGCCATACACAACATTTGACAATAACTCCCATGGATCTATGGGCCAACAACGCGTATTTGGTTTTGAGATGTGTTTTTCCGGATTGCTTTTCCAGGGCTTCGAGTTCGACCTTGATCCGTTCCAGATTTTTTTCGCGGACATGGCGGTCATGTTCAGCCTGCTCCGGGTTATAGGCGATGACAAACTGTCGTCTGCCTGTACCTTATGTTCAAGCAGAAAATCCATGCTCCGGTACAAGTGCTGTACCTGGATGGCTGTTCAATGTCCAGATAGACATCTTTGGCAGCCCACTTTTCCACCGCCAGTTTGGAGGCAGGTGCCAGGGCACAGTTGGCCACCATGGCAAAAATCCCAGCGGTCAAGTTCCAATACGTGTTTGGGGCAGAAATGAACGCAGATACCACATCCTTTACACCAGTCTTTGTCTATCATATGGTTGATTGTTTTACTTTTTTTGGTCATTTTTTTCTTCCATTTTTTTACCATATTCCCAAATCAGGATTCCTGAAACGGGAGATTAGAAAGCACGGATCTGGATGCAGATCACGCCCTCTCCCTTGATTTTCCATGGCAATGCAACCGGCCCCTTCAGATCAAACAAATGGCCCTTGGGCAACAAAATATTTTTGCTGTCCAGGCCATTCATACTAATTGCATGATCGGGGGCATATACCAGGAATTCCCGGGCATCAACGGCCAATTGATTTTCTCCAAAGGACGTGAATACATCCACCTTTGCCGTGCAATGTCCCTGCTTTGTCATGATGTTAAAATCTTCAATGGGCCCGTCCTTCAAAAAAGCACGGGTTTTCCAGTCTCCGGAAAATTTTACTCGATCAAATGCCCGGCTTAATTGACAGCCTTCACTCTCCTCGTGGAAGAGATCCATACCCTTGCCGGCCAGAAGAACCAATATGCGGTCATATCCTGAAAAATCAGAAAAGGGTCCATCGCTGCAGACATGGGCCCGGCTGAGTCTCCAGAAAAATCCTTCCCCGGTATCCCCACGACAAACCCGGAGCTCGACGGTGGTTCCCTGGCCGTTTTTCCAGGGTAGTTCCTTAAAATCTTCCGGCCCGATTATTTGATATTCCAGAACCATTAAATCATCCCCTGCGCTTAAATGGTTTTCAGGATTTCAAGCACTCTGGCGCACATTTGCCTGGCGCGTTTTTCAATGGCCATGGCTTCAGCCATAGTTTCGGCCTTAAAGGGTTCATCCTTGATATTTTTCATATTGATAAGGACATTTTGAAATGCTCCCCATATACCGGTTTCAAGGGCTTTTGCCCCCACCTGCACATCAGATTTGGATGCAGGGTTACCGAATTTTGCCACCTCGCACAGGGTATCCCATGCTCGATCCCCCAGACGCATGGTGGTCAAAGGGATCTGGATAGCCGCCTTAAGGCCGGCCTGCATCTTTGCTAAGCGAATTTGTTTTTCTGCCTCGGTGCCCTTGGGAAGTCTCAGACCCTCCATGTATTCGTTAAAGGCAGAGGTATCCGCATCAATCATGGGAATCAGCTCTTTGGTCAATTCATGGAGGACCGGGATGCTTTTCTGCATCTGGGATTCCACAGATTCAAATTTTCTCATGCCCTGGGTGAGTTTGGCAACCATGGATCCAAGTCCAATTCCCATGGCTGCCATGGCAGCAGAGGCAGACCCTCCTCCGGGTGCTGATGTACGGGCGGCTATTTCCTCGATGAACCCCCGCAGGCTCATGGACGCCAATGGTTCTTCAGGCGGTTCGGCCACAATATATTCAATCACCTTGTCCCTGGGGATAAAAGGGGCTACGGAATTGAGTCCCATACGGTCAATGGCCAGCTGAATTTTCTGCTTTTCTTCGTAAATGAACAACTTTTCTTGTTGAATATAATAGTCGGCAGCCATGAGCAGGGACTCTTTTGGGACAATACCGACAATCTCGGAACCTGCCACCCCTATATTCAGTGCCGCGGCTTTCTTTTTAACCGCTTCAAATAAAACATGAATGGGGGTCACATTGTAGTTGTTCAGGTTGACGGTGACCTGGGCTAGATTATACTCATCCACATACCAGCCCATGCCCTTGACCTCCTTCAACTCTCCGGGCTGACCCGTGCCCCGGCCGGCCTCCCTTAAATCCAGGGCAATGCGGTGGGCCTGGTTAGCTGTACCCAAAATATTCACATTATAGGCAATGAGAAACATCCGTGCGCCCGTGGCGGTTGCACCCCAGGAGGGTACAAATTTGGCCGGACCAAAATCAGGTTTCCAATGAGGATCTTTTAACCGCTCTTCCAGGGCCTCGTACTCTCCTTTGCGGACATCGGGCAGCTTACGCCGGGACTCGTGCTGGGCGGCTTCCTCGTAAAGGAAAAAGGGCACCTCAAGTTCATCTGCAGCCCGCTTGGCAAACTCTTTTGCAACCTTAGCACACTCTTCCATGGTCACATTGGCCACCGGAATAAAGGGGCAGACATCCATGGCACCAAAGCGGGGGTGTTCTCCCTTGTGAAGTGCCATATCGATCTTTTCCCTGGCCACCCTTGCGGCTGCAAGCGCCCCCTCAATAACGGTTTTCTCATCCCCCACAAAGGTATAAACCGTTCGATGGGTGGATTTGCCCGGGTCCACATCCAGCAGTGTACACCCTGGGGTGTCATGAATCGCATCGGCAATGGCCTTGATGATTGCCTCATCCCGCCCTTCAGAAAAATTGGGCACACACTCGATTATCTTTTTCATTTTTTTTATTCCTAAAATTACAATTCATATATATTGATGGGTACAAACAAAGGATTGCATCATTTTTTTTCAGATAAAACAATTTTTCCCTTCTTGATGACCGTTTCCACAGTATTGACCCCCACATGGTAGGGGATAAAGCGGTAGGATGGAAACTCAAGGATGATCAGATCCCCCAGCTTTCCCTTGTCAATACTCCCAATGCTCTGGGCCCGGTTGATGGCTGCAGCCCCATTTATGGTCAGTGCTGTGATCGCTTCTTCAGTACTCAGATTCATGTACAATGTTGCCAGGGCAAATATAAGGGGAATGGACTCTGAAAAACAGGAACCCGGGTTAAAATCCGTTGCCAATGCAACAGCGCACCCCTGGTCAATCATATACCGTCCCCGGGCATAGGACTCTTTTAGACTGAATGCCGTGCCCGGCAAAAGAGTTGCCACAACCCCTTTTTCTGCCATATCTTTTATGCCCTGGTCCGATGCCTGGAGAAGATGGTCGGCAGACACAGCTCCCACCTCCGCAGCAAGCTCTGCACCGCCCAGTTGGACAATTTCATCTGCATGGATCTTGGCACCCATCCCCAGTTCTTTTGCCCGTAAAAGCAATCTTTTCGACTGATCCAGAGAAAAAACATTTTTCTCACAAAAGATATCACAAAAGTCAGCCAGTTTTTTTTCAGCCACTTCAGGCAGCATATCAATGATGTGATCAATGAATTCATCCTCTTTTCCCTTGAATTCAGGAGGAATTGCATGGGCTCCCAGAAAAGTAGATACAATATCCATAGGATGTTTGTCTCCCAATTTTTTCATCACCTCAAGCTGCTTGATCTCAGTATCACGGTCCAGCCCGTAACCGCTCTTGCCTTCAACGGTTGTCACCCCGAAGGCCATCATGGAATCCAGTCGCTTTAACCCCAAAACCACAAGAGATTGTTTTGTGGCATTCCGGGTGGCTTTGACTGAATTTGCAATGCCCCCTCCCCGGTTCATGATATCCATGTAGCTGTCTCCACGGAGCCTCCAGGCAAACTCATCCGGCCTGTACCCCCCAAAAACAAAATGGGTGTGGGAATCCACAAACCCGGGGAGCACCGCCTTGTCTTTGGCATCAATCACCTTAAACCCTTCGGTATTAAAATCCTTGAGAATCTCGCTGGATTTACCCACATCTTTGATGATGCCATCCTGGATGATCACGGCACCCTCTTCGATGATGCCAAGATCAGACATCTCTTTTCCCTGCTTTGCTTTAAATCCGCTGCAGGTAACCACTTGGGAAGCATTTTTTATGATTAGATTTCCGTTCATATTTTTTTCTCTCGGCATTTTTCCCTGGGGTTCCAGCCAGACATCATCTGCCAGCTGAAAACCCAAGGAAGATTTAAATAATTTATTTTTTTAATTTTTCATCCACCAGCGCCTGGATCATGGCCTCATCGGTAAGGTAGGGGATGGTAATATGGGCCTCGCCTTTGCACATTTCATTGAACTCCACACAGGTCTCCATGGAATGTTCGTTCCGTGCCCAGGAACGTCTTGCAACACCGCCCATGACATCCCAGAGCATGGCCCGTCTTATGATGTCGTCTATGCGTGAGCTTCCGTCAAGGACCAAGCCGAATCCGCCGTTAATAGCCTTGCCGATTCCAACGCCGCCACCATTGTGCAGGGCCACAAGACTCATACCTCTGGCACAGTTTCCGGCAAAGCACTGGACAGCCATATCCGCCATGATATTACTGCCGTCCTTGATGTTTGCCGTTTCCCTGAAGGGGGAGTCTGTTCCGCCGGTATCGTGGTGATCCCGGCCCAGCATCACGGGCCCTATCTCTCCCTGCCGGACCATATCGTTGAATTTAAGGGCTATGTTCACCCGGCCCATGGCATCCTGGTAGAGAATCCTGGCCTGGGTTCCAACCACCAGCTTATTTTTATGGGCATCCCTGATCCAGATATAATTATCCCGGTCCTGGCTTCTTCTGTCCGGATCAATGCAGCCCATGGCTGCTTGGTCTGTCTTTAACAGATCTTCCTGTTTACCGGTGAGGCATACCCATCTAAAGGGGCCGTAACCATAATCAAACATCAAAGGCCCCATGATATCTTCAACATAGGAGGGAAAGATAAAGCCGTCCAGGGTATTTTCCCCGTTTTTACAAATTTCGGTAACTCCTGCATCAAAGACAGACCGCATGAATGCATTGCCGTAATCAAAGAAATAGGTCCCTTTGTCCACCAGGGCTTTAATGAGTTTATAATGATGAACAAGGGTTTTATCCACCATTTCAATAAATTTTTCAGGATCATCCTTAAGCATGTCGGTGCGCTGTTCAAAGGTCAGGCCCTGGGGACAATATCCGCCGCCATGGGCCACGTGACAAGATGTCTGATCGGACAGCAGCTCAATGTGAATATCGTTGTCAACAGCATATTCCAGCAGATCCACCACATTCCCGTGAAAGGCAATGGCCAGGGCATTTTTTTCTTCCATTGCTTTTTTTGCTGCGCTAAAGGTTTCACCAGGGTCTTTTGTAACCATGCTGACCCACCCCTGATCATACCGGGTTTTAATCCTGGATTCGTCAACTTCTGCGATGATGCCGACCCCATTGGCAATCTCGATAGCCTTCCCCTGGGCACCACTCATGCCGCCAAGACCGGATGTGACAAAAAGCTTTCCTGTAAGATCTCCATCCTCGGGAACACCCAGCTCAAGCCTGGCGGCATTTAGAAGCGTACCATAGGTGCCGTGTACAATTCCCTGGGGACCGATATACATCCATCCGCCGGCCGTCATCTGTCCATAATTGGCAACCCCCAGGGACATGGCCCGTTCCCAGTTTTCCTGATCATCAAAAAGCCCGATCATCAGGGCATTGGTGATAATGGCCCGGGGAGATGTAGGAGAGGATTTAAACAGTCCCAGAGGGTGTCCGGATTCAACCACAAGGGTCTGATCCTGGGTGATATTTTCAAGATATTTTTTAATGATCAGGTATTGCATCCAGTTCTGGCATACCTGACCGGTTTCACCATAGGTCACCATTTCATAGGGATACAGCCCGATTTCAAAATCCAGGTTATTTTCTATCATCACCTGGAACGCTTTGCCTTCAACACATTTTCCTTTGTACTCGTCAATGGATTTACCATAAATACGACCCACAGGTCTGAATCGATACCCATAGATCCGGCCATAAATTAAAAGTTCGTCCAAAAATTCAGGCGCCATTTTTTCGTGCCAGGCTTCGGGCAGGTATCGCAGAGCATTTTTCAGTGCCAGCTGGACTTCGCCTCGATTAAGGGTCATGGGCCGTTTTGGCGCTCTTCTGATTCCTTCTTCAAAATCAGGCATGGGGGGAAGCTGTGTAAAAATCTCATCCATTTTAATGGTCATTGCATTTGAAACATCAATATTTTTCATATTATTTATTTTTCCTTTCTTTTATATGATTTGGGTATGAAATTTAAGGAGTTATTATTCGGGATAAGCGCATACAGGTAGGATTTTCAGCAGATGCAAAATTATCAACCCTGAAAAAATATCCTTTAAGCCATATTGTCCTTATTCCGGGAATAAAGATTCAGGATACCAAGACAGAAGTGATGTCAGATTATATTCTTCCTGTAATAATCAATATTATTGGTTCTGCTTTAAAGTCTCTTGATCATTAATTGATCCGAAGATCATCAGCTTCCTGTTCAATTTTATTGATTTTTTCCGCAACTTTGTCGAATTACCAAAGGTCAGAATTTTTTGAAAAAAAGTTGCATGAAATCCTGGTGGATGGAAAGGACTGATTAATCAGAAAAATTTCCTGTCTCTATCAATTGTTTCATGGTCTTATAGTCAAAATCTAATTGGACCAAACAAGAAATATAGTTGACTCATCATCCAATATAATTATTTCAGGGTATTAAGATAACTTTCATAGCCTTTGCTTCTGGAGATAAAAGAAGATCAAATCCATCCTGAGTATTTATGATTGGCAGTTGATGGCTCACAACATGCTGAAAATCTTTATAGTTATCCTCTAACAATTTTACCGCCATAGGTAACTCTTTATCAAAACAGTTGCTCCCTATAAATTTCCACCCGTGCTCCACAATATCAGTAAAATTAAACAGCATTTCTTTGGAGAAAAGGCCAACGAGAATTGCCTCGGCATCCTTGTCCAAGGCTTTGGGAAGAAGGTCTTTTAACACAATTGCAGAGCCGGTTGTCTCAAAAATTAAATCAAATTTTCCTTCTGGTATGGCGGTAATAATGGAATCACTTTGGGTCTCTGAAATCACACCACGCCGATATTCAGAGATTTCTGCAATAGTGATATCGCTAACACCCCGTTTTATTAAAACAGCATGTATCAGAGCACCTATAGGCCCCGCTCCAAATATCAAAATTCTTTTTCCCTCAGTTATGCTTTTACCAATAGCGTGTAGGGCTACGGCTAATGGCTCAGCAAGGGCGGCTATCGGGGCAGGAACATCTTTGCATATTTTAAGAAGATTTTTAGCCGGAACAACTATCGAACCAGCGAATGCACCTTCACACACTTCCCCGAGAAATCCTAAACTTTCACAATTATTATACTTTTTTGCGAGACAATATCTGCAATTATAACAGTATACGCGGGAATCTCCAATTACACAGTCACCAACCTTAAAATCTTTAACCTTATCTCCGATTTCAGTAACCTGCCCTGAGAATTCATGCCCCATAGTGATCGGTGTCCGGGTGATATATGCACCTGAACGATAAACATGTAAGTCTGATCCACAAATGCCGGCAGCAGAGATTTTTACTTTGACTTGGTTTTTTTCTTCGATTTGAGTGTCAGGGACTTCTTCTATACGCAAAGTATTAGCTTTAAAAAACTGTGCCGCTTTCATATTTGTTTCCTTTGATTCGGGTTATGCCGATGCAGTTTTGCAAGCGACTCGTTGCTCAACATTTTCTTCAAGTTTTCTTAAACTTTCCTGGTGAAAGAGGTGGTCACGCCATTTTGTTTTTGCCCGGTCAAGAAGCACAGCAAGAAAAATAATAATACCATAACAGGCATATAGCAGAAAAACATTTACGCCGATCAAGGTAAGAGAATTATCAATCATCCCCAAAAGTAATGCACCACCTAACATTCCAAGGGGTGTTCCTCTCCCTCCGTCCAGACTACACCCGCCTAAAATTGCACCTGCAAATGAGAGTAAAACCATATCTTTACCCATCGTGTTATTTATTGCGTCTTGTCTTCCGGCAGCTAGCAAACCAGCTATTGCAGCCAAGACTCCAGCACATATAAAAGCGTATGTAACTATCTGTTTAGTATTTATTCCGGAAATATAGCTTGCATCAGGATTACCTCCTGTGGCAAGCAAATACCGTCCGAAAGGAGTTTTACCCATAACAAAATGCATTATCAGAAAGACGGCGAACATTAAAACTACCGCAACAGGCATATTACCTATTATTCTTTCATTTCCGACAAAGGAATAAACTGGGTCAAGTTTAAATATTGCAAAAGGCACTAAAAAAAGTGTGACACCTCGCAAAATAATCAGCATTGACAATGAATGGATAAAGGAATGAATTCCTAAATAAGCAACAATACTTCCATTAAAAAAACCGATTAAACCGCCAATAATCAAAGTCAATAAAATTGTTACATATGGATTTAATCCAGGAATCCACTGCGTCGCTGTAATCATTGCAACTGCCGGTGCAAATGCAAGTGTCGATTCAAGGGAAAGATCCAGGTTTCCTGTCAGGAGTATTAAGCCTTGCCCTAGAACAAGCATACCCAAGATAGAGGAGTGATAAAAGATATTAATTACATTGTCATATTGCATGAAACTCGGTGTAAATAGGGCATTTATCGAAAAAAATATGATCAGAATTGCCCAGATCAGGTTATTTAGAACAAAGAGTTGGAAATGCATTTTTTTTGGCATAGTTACCCTTCCTTTACGGCCTTGCTCTCAGGCCGAACATTGACCCCTTGTATGGCAAGGTAAATTTGATTAGGATTAAACTGATTTCTATTAAATTCATGGACTATACTGCCGTCATAAAGCACAATAATTCGATCACACACTAACATCAGATCTTCTACACTTGGAGAAGTCATCAGAACACCACCGGCTTTGGATAAATCATTTCGAATAATATTAAGGATAAAATTTTTAGCCATAATATCAATACCCTTGGTAGGTTCATCGAGTAGGTACACAGTAGGTTCTGCGGCCATTAGTCTGGCGATAACAACCTTCTGCCGGTTTCCCCCGCTCAGTGTTTGTACCTGCTGTAACTGGGTGCTAACCTTAATATCGAGAAAATCTATAAATTTTTGAGCAGTCGAGCTCTCTTTGTGAGTATCGATTATCGACTTATTGGTAAATTTCATTAAAGAGGATAACGAAATATTATCTTTTACACTCAGTATCTCCACCAGGCCCTCTCCATCACGATCTTCGGGCAAATAAGCGACACCAACCCGAAAAGCATCTTTTGGGGTCCTAAAATTTATGGGGGTCCCATTGAGAAGGATTTCTCCAGCATCACGCCAATTAGCCCCGCCAATAGTTTTCATTAAATCAGTGCGACCGCTCCCGCGCAGTCCGGCGAGTCCAACCACTTCACCTTGGTTTAAAGCAAGATTAATTTTATTAAACTTACCGGCGACGGTTAAATTGTTAATATTCAGAAGTGACTTTGGCTTGGTATAAACTTTGGATTCCTTTTTGTTTTCGTCAGGGGTTTCAGCTACATAATTATCACCAATAATTAATTTAGAAAGAGCGTTTACATCCATTTTACCCTTGGATTTACTAACAACAATCACTGAATCCCTTAATACAGTGATGCTATCACACATCCTGATTATTTCTGACATGCGATGAGATATCAATATAATCGCCTTACCCTGTTGTTTCTGCTGATCAATTAGCTCAAATAAATATTCCTGATCTTTTTGGGAAAGAGCTGAGGTGACTTCATCCAGAATAACGATATTATTTTGATCTACAAAAAAAGCTTTAATAACAAGCAAAAGTTGCTGTTCACTGACACTTAGATCTGCGCCAGTAGCATCAAGCTGCATTGGAAACTTTGCGTCCAAAAGAGCTTTTTCGGCTATTTTGTATATTTTGTTCCAGCTAATTTGTTTTCCAAACATACAATGGTAATCTGGAAATAATAAATTCTCGGCAACCGTAAATTCCGGTATTATTTGAGGTTCTTGAGTAACAATAGATATTCCAAGTTTTTTTGCCTGTCGCCGGGTGAGGTTATGACACAATTTACCGTCAATAAAAATTTCTCCAGTGCTTGGTGGTATTACACCAGAAATTATTTTTACAAGAGTCGTTTTACCGGCTCCGTTTTTACCTATAATACCGTGGCATTCACCTGCTTTTATATTAACATTTACTTTATTAAGAGCAACCGTTCCAGGATACAGTTTGCAAATATTTTTTAATTTTAAAAGAACTTTTTTTGTTCTATCAAGCATCGGCTCTGTTGTTTGGTACATGGTTTATTACCCAATAAATTTATTAATATTTAACGACTTCAATAGTCACCTGGCTTATCATACAATGGGACCGATTACTATTCAGGAGTCAAAAGGAAGCAGGTCTCATTGATTCCTGCTTATGATTTGTACCAGGGTCGGTTCCCCTTAATGTCATTGCTGTTTTTCTTCACATACTTTCGCCCGGATCGGAAACCGCCTAACCTGCCGAAAGTATGTGTTAGAATAAATTATAAGGCTTATTTGGTTAAAATATTTTCCCACAGACGAGGATCATCCGCTTTAACTTCTTGCGGAACAACGGGTGCATTCAATTTAATCATCAACCCGTTACAACGAGGATTATCAACAATGGGTGCGGGAGACCAGTGTGCATTTGGAACATTGAGAATCTCACCCTTCTTAGGAAGATCTGTCTTGCCTGTTACAATATCATACAAAAGCTGGACACCAATCTCGGCGGATGCCATAGCCGGTTGTTGAACAATTGAATAAATTTTGCCCTCTTTAATAAGTTCCCGTCCCTCCGGTCCCATACAGATACCGGAAATTGAATAATCAGCTGGATTTAGACCCGCTGTTTCTATGGCTTGGACGACTCCTTGACCCATAATATCGGGTGTGTGCACATAGATACCAATAATCTGTCCTTTATAGCGCGTTAACAGGTCACTCGTTCTTTTAAATGAATCAATATTGTTCCATTTACCTTCCCCCTGTACAACCGTAAGGCCGGGGTATTTATTTAATACTGAATCAAAGCCCTTCGTACAGTCATTGGCAAAACCGTCACCTAAAGCCCCAGTAATTTCAAGCACAACACCTTCCGGTATTTTACCTTCATGTTTTGCTTTGATTCCCCCGATAAAACTCTCTGCGGCTTTTCGTGATGCATCTTCAATATCAAATGATACCCAATAGGCTACTTTTCCACCTTCAGGAGAGTTATCCAGGGCAACTATTGGAATGCCCTTTTTGTTAAGTTTTTCAATACCCCGAACAATGGCACGTGTATCGATAGTGCCTTCAAAAAGAACAGCATCCACTCCCATCACGATAAAACTATCAATATGCGATAATTGCTTGAGGATATCGTTTTGTGAGTCCTTTAGTAATAATTTTACACCTAACTCATGGGCTTTTTTCTCTGCGCCAGCCTCGATAGCACGAGCATAAGGAGGAGTCATATCGCGTCCTGTCATACCAAAGACAAGCGCCTTGGCCTGAACACTCCCCACCAGCGACAGAGTCAACAACACTGCAATTCCAAAAATAGTTAAGGCTCTGGTTCTTTGAAACATTTTTTCTTCTCCTTTTATTTTATATCTACAAAGCAGACAAGTACCCACCATCAATGGCAATTACCTGTCCAGTTACATAAGCAGAGGCTTCTGAGCAAAAGAATATTACGGCACCAATCAAGTCGTCCATTTTCCCAAATCTACCCATGGGTATTTTAGATTGCATTGACTTTCTCCAATCTTCATCCTGATAAAAAACATCCGTAAGCTGTGTCTTAAAATATCCCGGTGCAATACCATTGACTCGAACACCCTTACCGGCCCATTCCGATGACAAGGAACGGGTCATACCCAGAAGCCCACTTTTGCTGCTTGTATAAGGGGTCGCAGTCGGCACACCAACAAATGAGGTAAGCGAGCACAAATTCACAATGGACCCAAGCCCTTGATCCGTCATTATCTTACCGGCCGCTTGGGCACAAAAGAAAGCGCCTTTAAGGTTAACACCTATTATTTTATCCCAGATTGCCTCATCCACGGATAAGCTATCACAAACTTGTTCAATGCCGGCGTTGTTAACTAATATATCCAACCCTCCCATCAGATTGGCACCTTCATTAAAACCAGATTGAATACTTTTCAAATCTGTCACATCGATAAACACCCCATGAGCTTTTCCCCCCATATCTGACGCTTCTTTCGTTACCTTTTTGGCAAGATCAAGATTATAATCGGTGAAAGAAACTTCAGCTCCAGCTTCTATCAATCCAAGACCTAACGATCTCCCAATACCCTGGCCAGCGCCAGTTACGAGAGCTTTTTTCCCTTTTAAAGAAAAACCTGCAAATTTTGTTTTTAGTTCCATGGGTCCCCCCCTTTCAATTTATTCAGGCAACAACAATAAGACTACAATTTTTCCAAGGCTTTTTTCCTGAGTTCTGAAACTGCCAGGGCATGCCCATCAAAACCTTCATAAGTAGCGATAGTGTGCGCATGCTTTGCGAGTTCAGGATAAGCGTCAGAAGTGACGTAACCAATTGAAGTCATTTTCAAGAAATCATACACACATAACGGCGAGCTTGTTTCCGCTGCACCCGATGTCGGTAAGACTGCATTTGGTCCAAGGTCAAAATTACAAAGTGATATCGGTGTATGATGGCCCAAAAGAATCTCTCCTGGGGTAATCAATTTTCCCAGATAATTTAAAGGCTCCTTGCTAAGGACCTCAAGATGCTCAGGAGCATAATCATTTACAAATTCAATGGCTTGATCCATGTCTTTAGTTAAAATGACACCACCTTTCTCTCCACATAGAACTGTAGAGGAAAAATCAGCACGATTTTCACTCATCTTCGCCCAAAGAGTGGGAAGAATAGAAATTACTTTTTGGGCTAAATCCCGATTAGGCGTGACCAAAAAGGCAGATGAATCAGGGCCGTGTTCTGATTCGATTATTAAATCCAGGGCTGCTATTTCTGCCGAGGCACTGCCGTCGGCAAGAATCAACGACTCGCTGGGCCCCGCAGGAGTACCCGGGTCAATGATATCTGATAACTGTTTTTTCGCAGCGACCAACCAGGGGCTACCTGGGCCAACTATCTTTACTGCCTTTGGAACAGTCTCAGTTCCGTATGCAGCAGCAGCCACTGCCTGTGCACCACCACATTTATATACCTCAGTGATCCCAGCCAATTTAGCAGCTACCAAAGTCGCATCATCTATTTTACCGTTAGGACCAGGAGGGGTAATAACATAAGCGTGTTTAACCCCTGCAACAACAGCAGGAATAGTCGTCATCAGAACAACACTGGGAAAGGATCCTTTCCCGCGGGGAACATAACAAGCAACAGAAGGGATAGGGGAAAAACGGTCACCAACAAATACCCCTGGAAATTGCTCTGAAAAATTCATCAGCTCAGGCATTTGGTGTTCATGAAATTTTTTAATTCTGTTTGCGGCGAATTTTAACGAATCAATAAGATTCGAATCTAATGCTTTGAAAGCACGATCGAAATCATCAGGTTCGGCTTTGATTGTATGTTTGGTAATCGAAGATTTATCAAATTCTTGCGCATAATAAACGAGCGCATCATCCCCTTCGTTTTTGACTTTTTCAATGATTGGTTTAACCCCCTCAATGAATTGCGCCATATCGGACTCTGTTCTTACAAGCAATCTACTTCGATCATGGGATTCTAGCTTATCAAGATCATAGAATTGTATTGTTTTAATCATTTTCCCTCTCCTTTTTAATCCGGATATCTTTTGCTAATTTTAATTGACAATGAAACCAATAAACAAAATTAACTAATCTTTGATAATTCTGACTTCCTCCTTATCTGCATCAACGAAAACTTGGACCCCATCGCTAATAATATGATAAGGGTCGACCTCAAGGCGATCAACGATAGGGACACCTACAACAAAAGCACTTGAGACAAGAACTGGTTCAATATCTTCAACAATGAGTGCAGCAGGTAAATTATTGTTCATTTTAAGTTGATATAACCCATCTATCATAACGACAGAACTCCCTTTGCCCGACTTAATCAAAAGCACTTTGCCTGCAACATTTTTTCCAAATAAATCATGTCCTTTTTCAATGACGTTACCTGTCTTAGGGTCACAGAGGTAGAAGCACATAGCTTCTGATGAAACCATGGCTTCTCCATTCCCTATTCCAGAGACTATGCATCGGCATTTGACAATTTGTTCGCTCATTATTTCACCCTCCCTGTTATCGCAGCTTTCACACATTGGGCCATCCTCCTGATAATGACACCTTTTTGGCCTCTTCCTTTCCGGTAATAGCCTGCCTTGGGAGAATCTGTTATAAAGGTGCCGGCCTCAAAGGACTTAAAGCAGGGCTGATCGACACAAGTCCCAGCGATAAGGTCCACGCCGCATTGTTCAAGATGTTGTTTTTTACCGGATTTCACAGCGACTGAGAGAGTGGTGTCGGACACAAGAACAAAAAATGGCACCTTGGATTGGTGGCCCTTCATCAACCGGTCCAGTTGGCAGACTTGATTATAGGTATAGTGGGGACAGCCCACCATGACCATGTTGATAGCCGTTGGCGGATCGCTGAGTCTTTCTTCAATCCGAAAAAGATCTTGAATGCTCACATCTATAGTTTCTAAGGGGGATTTACTACCAAAGGCCACCTCTTGGGTGGGGGCTTCAGGAGTTACCCCGATAACGTGAAACATGGCAACAGAACCCGATGTCGCGGCCTCAGCACCGAAGTAAAGCAACTGGGCCGGTGTGGGACGGGAGGGCAATTCAGGAAACTGGAGAACCGGAATTCTATTACTGGCATGCATCCCCACATAGTAGCCCAAAAGTCCCCAGTCATAAGCCTCCTTTGGAACAAAGCCGACATTGAAAAGCATGGTTCCCAGACGGTTTTCATCTAAAAGGAGCCCGTAAAGGGGAGTTTTACCCACCACCGCCGATGCAAGGGCGCTCACGGAAGACTCCCGGTTTGAGCGGGCTCCCAGTACACTGTTGACATAGGGAGTTGCACTGGATTCGGAAAAAGCCACCACCTCACCAAAGGCCGGAACATTAAACTCTAGCTCAGGTGTACAGTTCTGGGTCAACACAGCACCAATTCTGTTGTAAACGTCATAGGTCCGGCGGAGCAGAGCGAGTTCATCTTCGGTTACGGCATAACGGGGAGACAGCACATGGGCATCCCATCCCGGGTTAGTGGTGCAAGGCACTTGGCAGGTTGCACCGTTCTCTACTAGTAATTCGCACCAATAGGTATCTCCTTCCTGTGCACTGAGCGCCACATGTGTACGCGACACGTCCACTAAACGTTCAGCATCAAATGCTTTCCCCACAGCTACTAGCAACTCAATCGCTTTTTTTTGCCCGTCGCCGTGCTTTCCCTCTAAGATTTCCTGTTCTTGATTAGACAGTTTCATGAAATTCTTCCTTGCTGGTATTTACCATGTGGCTTATCATCGATTCAGATCAATGTTGGATGCCACATAACTTTTACTAATGATAATATGGTTTCTCAAAGCTACAATAAACGCTTCTCGATCACCTGATTTTAATAGAGAAACAAGCTCCAAATGTTGACGGATAGATTCAGTCGCCTCTCCAAGACCTGAAGCCGCCATATTTTGCATTCTTGCAACCTGAATTTCCAAGGTAGATAAAAAAGTACGGAGCCACGGATTGGGGGTTTTGTGAGTAAAGAAACGATGTGTTTTTCTGTCAAGATCGGATATATCTTGTATTATTTCAATTTCTTGACTGTGCAAACGATCTTCCAAGGCTAACCATTGTTCCTCAAGCTTAGTGATTTCTGGTTGCCTTAAAAAAACAAAAGACGATTCTGCTGCTAAAGGTTCAAGTACGATTCTTACCTCAAAGACGTGTGACAGTTGACTAATATCCATCATTGAGACTATGGCTCCCCGCCCTTGAATTATTTGAACAAGGCGATCGTTTTCCAATCTCCGAATTGCTTCTCGCACCGGAGTTCTGCTGGTTTTAAATCTTTTTCCCAGAACGTTTTCTGAAAGAGGCTCCCCTTGCGACAAAGTGTTGTTCAGAATTTCTTGACGCAAAGTCTTGGTTATTTTCTCTGCAATTGTCATGATTTCTCCTTCTTACTCGTTCAGTATACCATCTGTCGACAATCTGTATACTGCATATCACCCTTCGACAATTGGTGTCAATAGCTTTTTTAATAAAATAATTATTACCTCGACAGTCCGAAGTTTTGCCGCCCTCAGGCAACCAGTGACATCCAGTCTTGCTACTTGCCGCGCCTCTTTGACATAATTATTCGATAAATCGCGTCAGTGCCAAAATTGCTAAAATTGTGGAAGTACTCCTGCTGGATCACCGACTGGACGACTTCCTCAGACGGGATGGTCGAACTGACGGTTCGCAGCCATCCCATATACCGTTTCCAAATGGTTTCGTGGTAGTTGAGCGCCAGGACCTGCAGTATCCCGGTAGCGATGCAACCGAAGTTGACAAACACCTCAATAAAATCGGTTGTTTCAGCAATCAACCGTTGTCTTCGGCGGTCGTTGATCTTAGACAAATCACTGCTGTTCGCCTTTCCGACACAGGGCCAGGCATGGGTCCAGAACCAGTAAGAAAATGCGCCGATCAAATGCTTGAAGACCTTGAAGCTCACCTCGATTTTGAACCGGTAGCTGTAGGCCAGGACCATGTCTTGGGCATCAAGGGTAAATCCGACCACATCAGAATGAACCGCTCGGTACCATCGGCGACCAATACAAAACGTACCTTCTCGCCGATCGGCTTCCAGAGCAGGTCAAAACAGAGAAACGCTACGTCTTTTGCCTGCCCATACAGCAATTCTCGGTGAACCTAAAAATGCTGTAAAATCGGCTTTTCATGCATCAGATATTTTTTTTACTTCGTAATATTTTTTCCAATCTCACTGGCATTGCCTGAGGCATCACAAAGCCGTAATCTCCTTGACGGGAAATTTAAATATTTTGTAAGTAATTGAAATAATTGAAAATATAAACTAGACTTTTTTATCATTTTATGATAGCATTTATCCAAATGCACAATACTTGGGAGCTATCAGCTTGAATACTGGAACAAAACTTGGTTTTTCAAATTTCAGAAAGTCGGTCTCAGCCCGCGTCAATGAAATCGCTGAGATTGAGATGCGGCAGGTTGGAAAAATCAGGCATTCCATGCATGATGCCTGTCTGAGCGCCCTTGCCATGATGTATTTTCAAGATGCTTCAATGCTCGAATTCCAAAGACGTCTGCAGGAACAGATGCAAATGAATAATCTGCAGACGTTGTTTCAAGTTGAAACTATTCCCAAAGACAACCAATTAAGAGACATCATTGATGCCATTCCTTCTCAAAAGCTGTTTCCAATTTTCAACGATTTTTTTCGACTGCTGCAGCGAGGAAACCAGTTACAACCTTTTCAATTTCTGAATGAGGGGTATCTCCTGCCTATTGATGGTACACAGTATTTCAGTTCAGAAACTATCAACTGCCCCTCATGTTTAACAAAGGGTTACAAAAATGGAACCATTAATTATTCCCATAAAGTTTTGGGTGCGTCTATTGTACATCCAGAAAAAAAACAGGTGGTCCCGTTGGCACCGGAACCAATCAAAAACAGTGATGGTTCAAAAAAACAGGATTGTGAGATCAACGCCGGCAAACGGTTTTTAAACCGGATTCGACAAGAGCATCCAAAACTGGAGATCGTAATTACAGCTGATGATCTGTATTCAAGGAAGCCGTTTATTGAGGCTCTCAATCAAAACAAAATGTCATATATTCTGATAGCAAAGCCCAGCAGCCATAAGGTTTTATTCGATCAACTCATGGAAAAAGAGGATCTGGATCAGGTTCACCTTTTGGAATGGCAGGATCACAAGGGTGCCATCCACAGATATGAATGGATCAATGATATCAGGTTGAATGGGAACAAATCCGCCCCGCTGGTCAATTTTTTTGAATACAGCATCATCCGGGATGGTGATAAAATCACCTATACCAACAGCTGGGTCACTGATATCCGGGTTACTGACGGCAATGTTGCAAAGCTTGTCAAAGCCGGTCGGGCCAAATGGAAAATTGAAAATGAAAATTTCAATACTCTGAAAAATCTTGGCTATCATTCTGAACACAATTTTGGTCATGGGAAAAAGAACTTATCATTCAATTTTTTCCTATTCACCCTGCTGGCTTTTTTTATGCGTCAAATCATTGAACTCAGAGATCCTTTGTACCAAATAGCAAGGGCCAAATTCAGCGCAAGAAAAGAATTCTGGAACCAGTTGCGTTGTACAATCCGTGTTATAATATTCGAAAATTGGGAGTCACTGCTTCATTTTGTGATTTCCCCGCCAACCGATATTCGTGCCCCATGAAAATTTGCTTCGCCCGGTCAACAAATGATTCTGATTCATCAAGGCCGTTTCAGGTCAATGGATCTCTATTGGCTTCTATCCGGTTTTCTTGACATTTGCCACAAACCTGATACATAAATGCCTGCGATCTGGGCTGAAAAATCCTAATTCTCAGCTGACATCGGACTGAATTTTGGTGGATTGACATTTTTTCTGGGAATTTTAGACCTTCACCGAGAATTGCTGCTGCCCATACAGCTCGATTCGGGCCTGTTCAAAAGATGTCCGGTGCGTATAGAACAGTTCTATCAGGTTCAATTTCTGACCGTATATCCTGGGCCGGCCGGAGAGTCCGGTTCTCGGCGGTGCATCTGCGTAGGCCACCACATTACTTTTGGCCCGAGTCACCACATGCACTAACCCCAAAAAAGCATGATTTAAGTAAAAAAATGAGAAAAAAAGCTCGAAACGCCCGCCAATAAAGTGTATAATGATTTTATCGAAAACAAAAACACAAAACAGCAAAGGCGTTTCGAGTGAGTATGAATATTGACAAAAAATTGGCAAACCGCAAGAGAAAAATCAGTAAAAAACTAAAAAAAAGAAACTGGACCCAGCAACCCCATCCTATGTTCAAAGCGTCCAACATTCATTATGAATTTGATGGCCGTCATCAGGGCATCTCCTATGGTGGGATCGGGTTGATCCATCTGCTTGCCCAGAAGACCGGTCTGTTCAAAGAAATTGATAAGAACCTTGAACTTCTCAAGCGACATTTGCCCTATCATGAATCGGATCATGTCGCCAACATGGCCTATAACATCCTTGCCGGCGGGACTTGTCTGGAAGATATCGAGCTGTTGAGAAAAAATCCGGCCTGGCTTGACGCGCTTGGAGCGCAGATTATACCGGATCCAACAACAGCCGGAGATTTTCTCAGACGTTTCGAGGAACAGGATGTGCTTGATTTCATGTCGACTAAAAATAACATCCGCAAAAAAATATGGGGGAAACAGCCGACGTCATTTAAAAAGATGGCCATTATCAATATTGACGGCACCATCAGCGAAACATACGGTCAATGCAAGCAGGGTATGGATATTTCATACAACGGCAAATGGGGATATGCCCCTTTGATCATTTCCCTGGCTGGTACAAGAGAAGTGCTCTATGTGGTCAACCGTTCCGGGAATGCCCCTTCTCATCTGGATTCTGCCAAGTGGCTGGACAAAACCCTTAACCTTGTGTCTGATTCGTTTGAAAAGGTTTATATCCGGGGCGATACGGACTTCAGTCTTACAAGCAATTTTGGCAAATGGGACAACCGCTGCCGTTTTGTTTTTGGCATGGATGCCAGAAACAATTTTGTGAAACTGGCCGGTCAGATTCCGGAATCTGAGTGGGAACTCCTTCAGAAGGAATCACGGAAAATCAAGACACAGCCCCGCAAAAAACCAGAGAATGTAAAGGCTCAGGTGGTCGAAAGACGTAAGTTTAAAAATCTTAAAACCGAATGTGAACATGTTGCCGAATTCGAATACAGGCCAGGAAAGTGCCAAAAGCCCTACAGGATGATCGTACTTCGCAAGACCATTAAAATGCTGAAAGGGCAATGCCAGCTTTTCGATGATGTCAGGTATTTTTTTTACATCACCAATGATGACAAAAAATCTGTGGAGCAGCTGATTCAATTTTACCGCAACCGGGCAGACCATGAAAACGATATAGAACAATTGAAAAACGGGGTATCTGCATTGAACAATCCGTCTGATTCCCTGATCTCCAACTGGGTGTATATGGCCATAGCGTCTCAGTCCTGGGATCTCAAGGCATGGTACGGTCTGCTGCTTCCATACCGGGCATTGGGCAGGAGCATTGTTCGCATGGAATTCAAAAAATTTATCCATACTTTTATCCAGATTCCGTGCTTGATCATAAAATCAGGGAGAAAGATCACGTACAGGCTGGTCGGCTATAATGACCAGGTCAAACATATTTTCAATCTGTTGGATCGTATGAGGCATTTTGCATTTCCCTGATACAAAGAGCATGATCGGACAGCTGTCACAAATGGGTTGTGATGAGTGAGTCCAAACCCCGGAAGACAAGATCCAGGAGACTGGTGATGAAAATACACCACAATTTGAAATTTTATGGAGCCGGGGGGCGAGGTATGCACTTTTGACAACAGCTGCCAGGTGGAATTTTTTACTAAAAATGTTTTGCTAACCTAAGATATGAACTTTTTAAAACACGCTTGTTTTGGGACTAACCGTTGACCGGTAGCATCGCGCACCGTTTTGAGGATGGCAAACACCGGTCCTACTGCGAAGAAGACGTCGAGAACCAAAATACACTTTCTGTCCAGCTCCGGCACCAATTCTTCCGCCATGGCCGCCATCAGACTGGTGATGCTGACCTTGGGCTGCCGTCGACCAGTGGCGGTGTTTTTTGTTGAAAGCGACGAAGAGTTTCTACGCCTTCATGGAGCTCGGCATAAAGCGGGATGCAAGAAATTTTTTTACCCCAGCTGGCCAGAACACCGATCACTCCCCAGTGGTGCCCGAAAATATACGAGGCTTTGCCCGAGTTGTCCGACTCCTGGTGCAGACGTTTGACCCCGGACATCTTTTCAGCTTTCTTGGAGACCTTGATGCCGTCTACCGGCCAGAACCAGGCGATCGTCTATTTCAACCGGGCAGGAACGTTCCAACACTATTTGCCACCAGCGGCGCATGATCGTGTCGAGTTTCCATGACCGGGCTTGGAAGAAAGACAACAGTGCCGTAATTCCACTGACCTCTGCAAAAGTGAACTGAGCCTTGTACCATATACGGTTTGCTTTTCTTTGGAAAGATAAGGCACTGACCGACGGCGAGCAGATTAAAACCGTTCCACTTGAAACTGTGAAATTCTCATAAAAGAAATGGATCAGCCTGAGATTCAGTTCAATGAATACATCATGTTTCAATTTCATCCTGGTTTTTGCCAAGGCAACTTTTGAAACAAAATCTCTGGCCACATCAAGACAGTGGATGGCTTTAATAAAATGATCGAGCTATTCCGTCTTTATAAGAGCCTTGACAAAGTTTATCAAAAAATATCAAGGTTGAAAAAGGAAGTGTTCTTTGACGGACAAAATCAGTTGGTCTTTAGCGGTGCCGGTTGGTAAAATGTTTAGAATTGATAATTTCTTTGAAAAAAGAAATCAGTGTGACCATGTATTGAAAACAGGTTTTGTGCTAACAGCAACTGTTTTTCGATAAAATTTTGGCATGGTATTCTCAAATTTTTTTTGATAATCGCCTGTTATTATCAAAATTGAGATTAAGTTAATGATATGGATATGACCAAAAACAGGGGACTGTGGAGATACCGTGGAATTTTTCCTTAAGGGAAATGAGAGAAAAATCAAAACGGTGACAGGATAGGCGGATCACCTTTGGGAATGGATCAATTGCCGGACACAGGAATCATGGGCCAGAAAATCAGGATCAACGGCACTGCCACCACTGTCACGATAATGGAAAGGGGCAAACCCAGTCGCCAGTAATCACCGAATTTATATCCCCCCGGCCCCATGACCAGGGCATTGGACTGGTGGCCCACCGGTGTCAGAAATGCGCAGGAAGCCCCCACCGCCACAGCCATCAGAAACGGATCCGGAGAAATCCCCATTTCCTTTGCCAGGGTAATGGAAATAGGTGCCATCAGCACGGCCGCCGCCGCATTGTTCACCACATTGGACAGCAGCATGGTCCCGGCCAGAAGGACCGCCAGGGTCCCGGCGCTGGAAAAAAAGCCGGACAGCATCAGCAGTTTTTCCGCGATCAGTCCGGCGCCCCCGGAACTTTCCAGGGCATGACCCAGCGGAAACATGGCACCCAGCAGCACAATCACCGGCCAGTCAATGTGCTCATAGATTTCTCCCAAAGGCACGACCCCGGACAGGACCATAATTACGGCCGCCGCTGTAAACGCAATTTGAACCGGCAGAACGCCGGTGGCGGACAACACCATGGCACCGCCGAAAATACCCACGGACAACATGACTTTTTTAGGTTGACCGATACGAATTTCACGTTCTGCCAAAGGCAGGCATTTGAATTTTTTGACCACGGTCTGCAGCGATTCATCCGTGCCCTGGAACAAAAGAATATCACCGGTCATAAATTTTGTCTGGCCCAACGGCTGTGTAATTCGCCGGCCGCGCCGGGCAATGGCCAGAAGATTGACCCCGTAAAGCCGGCGCAGATAAAGGCCGGCAGAGGTTTTGCCCGGCAGTGTGGATTCCGTGGTGATCACTGATTCCATCAACCGGATATCTTTAGATCCCAATGTGGACCGGCAATCTCCCTTGCATTCAGCCAGTTCCAGCCCCAGTCCGTCCATCAACGCTTTGAGATCATCCGGAGCCGCCTCCACCATCAGTACATCCCCGGGTTCCAGAATTTCGTACCAGGAAGGGGCGGGCTTATGGATTTCCCCCCTGGAAAGGCTCACCACAGTGGCTTCGGTTTCCTTTTCCATGGCGGATGTGAGGTGAAAAATAGTCTGGCCGACAAATTTGGACCCTTCAGGAACGATGATCTCGGTGATATAATTTTCAATTTCAAACAACTCATCCGGAGATGACCGGGCCTCGCGTTTGGGTGTCAGCCGCCACCCGAACAGAGAAATAAACACCAGGCCTGCCAGGGCCACCCCGATTCCCACGGGTGCAAAATCAAACATCCGAAATGCCGGCAGACCGGTTTCAACGCGATACAATGCAATAATGATATTGGGCGGCGTACCGATCAGGGTGACCAGCCCCCCCAGCAGAGAACCAAAAGCCAGGGGCATGAGCAGCAGGGAAGGCGACCGGCCGCTCTGGCGGGACATCCATATGGCTACGGGCATCAAGAGCGCCAGTGCGCCGACATTGTTCATCACACTGGAACAGACCACCACAATCCCGGCCAGCGCCGTCACCTGGATTGTGGGAACGGTGCCCACCTTTGCCATATGCCGGGACAACAGATCCACGGCTCCGGCGTTGAACAGTCCCCGGCTCAAGACCAGCACTGCCGCCACCGTGATCACCGCCGGGTGTCCGAATCCTAAAAACACCTCATTAATGGGAACCAGGCCGGTCACCGACACCAGCAACAGGGCGGTCAGGGCCACCAGATCATACCGGAACTTTCCCCAGACAAACAATACCAGGGTCGCACAAAGAATGGCAAATACCAGTGCTTGATCGGTTGTCATGATTTTTTACACCAGTTTACCGTCTTTCCAGAAAGGAGACATGGCCCGAAGTGTTTCAATGGCGGAAACCATGGTCTTCACAATATGATCCATTTCCTCTTTGGTATTGTAGTGGGACAAAGAAAACCGGATGGTGCCGTGAGCAGACTTGAACGGCACTTCCATGGCCATAAGCACATGGGAGGGGTCCAGGGAACCGGAAGTACAGGCGGAACCGGAAGAGGCACAGATGCCTTCCTTGTCCAGCATCAGTAAAATAGACTCCCCTTCCACCGCATCAAATCCGATGGACAGGGTATTGGGCAGACGGTTTTCCAGATCGCCATTCACAGACACACCTGGAATCTTTTCCAGGAGCTGGCTTTGCAGATAATCCCGCAGTTCTTTCACCTGGGTATTCATGATGGGCAGCTGCTGTGCCGCCAGTTCACAGGCCTTTCCCAGGCCGATGATGGAGACGGTGTTTTCCGTGCCGCCCCGCCGGCCTTTTTCCTGATGCCCGCCGATCAGATAAGGAAAAAACTTCATCCCTTTTTTCACATATAAGACACCGATGCCTTTGGGGGCATGAATCTTGTGACCGGATAAAGACAGCATGTCCACATGGGCAGCCCTTACATCGATGGGTATTTTTCCGGCCGCCTGCACCGCATCCGTGTGAAACAATATCCCTTTTTCCGTGACCTTTTCTGCGATCTCAGGAATGGGAAAAATCACACCGGTCTCGTTATTGGCCCACATCAGGGAGACAATGGCGGTATCATCGGACAAACTGTCATACAAAAGATCCAGATCCAGATCTCCTTTTTTGTCCACCGGCACCAGCACCACATCATACCCTTTTTTATCCCGCAGATATTTGAACAGGTTCAAAATGGCCGGATGTTCCACATTGGAGGTGATGATGCGTTTCTTGTCCGGATAAGCATTCAGTGCTGAAAAAACGGCACTGTTGTCACTTTCCGTCCCGCAGGAGGTAAATATGATCTCGTCGGGATCCGCATGGATCAGGTCCGCCACTTTTTGCCGGGCCTGCCTGATCTTTTTGCCCACCCGGTCCCCAAATGTATGCATGGAAGAAGGGTTGCCGTAAAATCCCCCAAAAAAGGGCAGCATCTCTTCAATCACTTCATCCGCCACCCGCGTGGTGGCATTGTTGTCGGTATAAATCACGTTCATATGGCTCATCCCTCGGCTTTGACAGAGGCGATCACCTCTTCGATCCGGTCCAGGCATTTACCGCACCCGCCCCCGGCTTTGAGATAATTGGTGACATCCTCTGTGGTTTCCAGTCCATTGGCTTTGACCGCATCGATAATTTCCAGATCGGTCACTTCAAAACATTCACATACCATTTCTCCGGGTTTTTCCATGATCTGGATTCCCCGGTAGTCGGCAATGGCTTTTTGCAGTGCGGACTTGCCCATAACGGAACAATGCATTTTTTCCTTGGGCAGCCCCCCCAGGTAATCGGCAATATCCCCATTGGTGACTTTGGCTGCCTCATCCAGGGTCATGCCCTTAACGATCTCCGTCAGTGCGGAGGAGGAGGCCACGGCACTGGCACAGCCGAATGTCATGAATGACGCATCAACAATACGCTCATTTTCATCCACCTTCAAGAAAAGTTTCAGCGCATCCCCGCAATTCAAAGATCCGGTTTCTCCAACGGCATTGGCATCTTTAAGCTCCCCCACATTTCTGGGGTGCATAAAATGATCTTTTACTTTATCTGTATATTCCCACATATGATTCCTCCTTGGTATGACGTCCTGCATCGTTAACCATTGCCTGATTTATGGGCTTAAAATACTACAAAGTGGTAGATTGTCAAGCCTTGTTTCCAGTGTGGCGCAGGTTACAACACAAAAGGGACGGGCCGATTGATCCGGATCCGTTCCAGATCGATTTGAACGTCCCGGATCACAATTTCCACCCCGTTGTCTGCCGCTTCACGCAACTTATCCGCATATTGTTGATCGATCATGGCTGCAGGCGTGAACCGGGCCGCGTCCATGCGCTGGATCAGATAGAAAATCACGCCCCGGTGCCCTGTTTTCACCAGGTGCATCAGTTCATCCAGGTGCTTCTGGCCCCGCAGGGTAACCGCGTCCGGAAACATGGCGGTGCCGTCCTCCACCAGGGTGCAGTTTTTGATTTCAACATAACACCGGTCTTTTCCGGCACCTTCCAGAACCAGATCCAGGCGTGTGCCCTCACTGGTTTTGACTTCAGAACGAACGTGACTGTATCCGTTCAGTTCAGAAATCATATGATTTTCAATGGCTTTTTTCACCAGTCTGTTGGGCACCAGGGTGTTGATACCGATCATGGACGCCGGGGTTTTGATCAGTTCCCAGGTGTATTTGAGTTTCCGCCGGAGATTGTCGCTCACGGACAGCCATACAGGGCAGCCAGGCACGGCACACCCTTTCATGGAACCGGAATTGGGGCAATGGGCGGTCACGGTCTCGCCGGAATCCAGGCAGATATCGGCTAAAAATCGTTTATATCGTTTGATCAGCCGCCCCGGCAACAGCGGGGGCAGCATGTATGCATCCGGATCCATGCATTCTCCTTTATGTGGTGACATGTCAATCCGCCAGTATGGTCCCTAAATCGGCCATGTCCAGGCTGCGCCGGATGCCGAAACGGGTCAGGCAGAAATCATATTTCACCGGATCTTCGGGGCTAAGTTGCCTGAATCCGTCGGTAATTTCCAGGCATGCGGTTCGATCCGGGGTTTTACGCCGGGTGAATCCAAGCATTTTGCCTGCAGAAAACATATGCCGGTCCAGGGGAATCAACAGCTGAGACGGCCGGACTTTGTCCCACCCCCCGGGATCCACCTGATCCTTTCTCACCATCCAGCGTAAAAACAGGTGACTGCGCTTGCAGGCACTGGACTTGGCCGGATCTGCCAGAAGATGCCCGCAGGCCCCGTCCGGATTCAGATGCCGCACCAGATGCAGCAATCCGGGCATTACCGTGGCATCATCCAGAGACATGCCGCTCATGAAACAGGCCTCTAAGGAACCATACTGCCGGAGCACCCGCTGTATCCCGACCATCAGACTGACCACATGGGCCTGCCTGGCAAACCGGTAGGAGAACCCGGCCATGCCCCGGCACAGATCGGTTTCATTCAGATGGACCACCCGGTCCTTAGGCGCTGGCCCCAAAAACATCAGGACCTGATTCACGGCCTGCAAAATCATCTCCACCCGGCCATAGGCCAGGCATGCGGCCACCAGCCCTGCGATTTCCCGGTCACACACCTGCGGATACCGGTACAAGAACATGAGCGGGTCCGGGTCTACAAACTCTTTTCGGTTATACGCCGTATATAATGTTTCCAGTTTCTGTCTCAATGGGGCGGGCATCGGGTTTCACATCCTGTCAATATCTTCATGAAATCGGGCATACCGGTATCATATTCAGATTCTTATCCATTGACAACTGCAAAATCAGAAGCCGCACTGTCAGACTCCAAATTTTGCCTTGACTCTATCGGGTGGTTGGACATAATATGAAACTTTTAACTGATCCAAATTAAGGAGTTATACCAGACATGCTGCAGAAAAAGAGAATCGGATTCATCGGCAGCGGCAACATGGGAGAAGCGCTGGTTTCCGGCCTGGTTCTCTCCCAGGCAACCCAACCTGAAAACATCTTCTGCTCGGACATCGACCCGGAACTGCTGGCCGCCATCAAAGACAAATACCATGTCAATGTGACCCAGAACAACCTGGAAGTGATCCGGCAGTCAGATATTGTTGTCTACGCGACCAAACCCCAGATTCTCGGGATGGTGCTCAAGGAAACCGCCCCGGCCCTGGATGACTCCAAACTGATCATCTCCATTGCTGCGGGGGTTCCTCTGGCAGCCATTGCCATCGGCCTGCAGAAAAAGCTGCGCCTGATCCGGGCCATGCCCAATATCTGCGCGTTTGTCAAAGAAAGCGCCACCGCCATCGCCGCAGGTGAGTATGTGCTGGAAAATGATGTGGCTGAAGCCCGGGCCATTTTCAATTCCGTGGGCAAAACCGTGTTCATCCATGAAAATGTGCTCATGGATGCCTTTACCGGCTTGAGCGGCAGCGGGCCTGCCTATATTTTCACCATTGTGGACGCCATGGCGGATGCCGGTGTAAAAATGGGACTGTCCCGAAAGGACGCCCTGTTTCTGTCCTCCCAGACCGTGCTGGGTTCGGCCCGCATGCTTCTGGAATCCAAAGAACATCCCGGCCAGCTCAAAGACCGGGTGGCATCCCCGGGCGGCACCGCCATTGCAGGGATTCACACCCTGGAACAGGGCGGTCTTCGCACCACTTTGATCAACGCGGTGGAGTCAGCCACCAAACGGTCCAGAGAACTGGGTGAGTTGATGGTCAAGGATTTCATAAAAATCAATGAGAACGAATCAAACGGCAAATAAATAAACCGGGTGCGGCACCATTGTAATGTGCCGCACCCGGTTCCTGGCAAGGGAACTTTATGAGGAGGCGGTTATGGGTTAAACGTCAAGTTCCTTTTTCAGCCAGTCTCGCACTTTTCCCTCCACGGCATATACGCCTTTGTATTTGCCGATGCCTTGTAAAAATTCTGCTTCCAGCGGCTTGGGCAGCGAAAAATTACCCAGTTCTTCGGAATCAAACCCTTTTCTCCGCACCAGCGTGAGGATCGGCGGATTTTTCCAGGTGTTGATCACAAAATAAACAGTCTCATTGTCATTGTCTCTGGAATTGTAATAGGATTGGGATCTCAACGGACCCCATTCCAGATGCAATGCAATCGCTTCTTCCGGTGTCATGTCCCAGTCCACTGAATTCAGCAGATTGTAATTTTTCTTTATATCGCCAAGTCTCATTTCATATCCTCCTGTGTCAGGATTGGTTCCTGATGTACTTTTGTTTGCGTATGTCATATTTGATAAGCAAACCTTGTACCGCAGCAGTACTAAAATAAAAATAACCTTTGATTACAAATGGTTGAAAAAGTTCAACCCTGAAAGAAATAAAATGGGATGGAGAATGATACAGAATTGGACTCCCGGTTCTGATACATATCTGTTTCAGAACCGGGAAACAGATCAATAATTTTCACACAACCGTTCAAACCAGCCCGTTGGCCGCACACAGGCCGGACATTTATCCGGTGCCTTTTCTCCGGTATGGATGTATCCGCAGCTTAAGCAACGCCATTGAATCGGGGCCTTATCCTGAAAAATCCGGTTGGATGCGATATTTTCAGCCAGGTGCCGAAACAGTTTTTCATGATGGTTTTCCGCCACAATAATGGCATCAAACGTATCCGCTGCCCGGGCAAATCCTTCTTCCCGGGCGATTTCTGCAAATTTGGCATACATGTCGTTGCCCACGTAATTTTCCAGCTCTGCAGATGAGAGCAGATTGGATCGGGTATCTTCAATCACGCCGGCGGGAAAATGCCAGTTGATGGTCAACTCGCCGCCGTTGAAAAACTTGAAAAACCGCAGCGCATGTTCAAATTCCTGGGCCGCGGTTTCATCGAACAGTTTGCCGATCTGAACATACCCGTCATCTTTGGCCTTGTTGGCAAAAAAATTATACCGAGTTCTGGCCTGGGCCTCTGCGGCAAAAGAGGTGTGCAGGTTCACCGCAGTCCTGCTTTCCCGGAACTTTCCCATGAAAACACCTTTTATCCTTGTGGTTCGTTTTTATTCCTCGATAATGATGGCTTCAGCACCGCATTCGGCAGCAGCCTGGCGGACCTTGTCCTTGAGATGATCCGGAATGGGATCAACCCGAATCGTGGATTTCAGTTGATCTTCATCATATTTGAACACTTCCGGACACAGTTCATTACAGTTTCTGTCACCCATACACTGATCAGTAATGGTCACTTTCATATATTCCTCCTGATAAAATAATGTGTTATGCCGGAATCCATACCAACCTGGATTTCCAGGGCATGGTGCTGTGCTTTCAGGCCGGGATCCCGGGTTTATTGTCCGGTTTCCGCCGCCTGGAATCGTTTCATAAATTTTGTATCAATATAATCTTTGATTGTAAAGGCAAGCCTGCCGCTGAATACGATATTTTTTTTCTTGAGCACGCCTTGCCTTCCGCCCAGGTTGAACACCAGCAGATAATCGGGTCCGGGATCAAAGGGATTGAGTGGCTCCCCGTCCAGGGCTGCCATCAGGTTGTGCAGCAGCACCGGATTCTGCCGGACCGCATACACGCCTACCTTGTCCAGCGGCTGCGGCTGAAAATAAATGCAGTCGCCGCCCCCGAAAATCTGTGGGTCTGTCACACTTTGAAGATACTGATTGACCAGCAGTCCTTTGTCCGGACCCATTGCCAGGCCGGATTCCTCAAACATCGGGGTGGGAACCACGCCGGAAGCCATAAAGGTAAAATCCGTGGCAAATCCCTGCCCGGATTCCAGGATGATCTCTGATGCGGTCACTGTTTTGACCCGGGCATTTTCCTGAATCACGATCTTTCGTTTTTCCAGAATCTGTTTTATCCGGGACCGGATCTTTTCTCCAAACCGGCCCATGAACCGGGAGCCGCATAAAATCCGGATATCAGGCATATGCGCCCCCCTGTTTCTGGCCAGCTGCCACACATTGCCGGCCACTTCCGCTGAAGACGGTCCCCCGCCCACCACATTCACGCTCACTTTTTTTCGGGCAAACAGGGTTTTCAGGGCTGCCGAGGCATCCATCAGCTGTTCAATGGGTTTGACCGGATACAGATTGGCCGGCCGGTCTTGTTCAGGTGTGTCCGTTCCCGGCAGCGGAATATGGGATCCGGCATTGAATGAGACCACATCATAATCGATCCGTGCCCCGGACCGGGTCATCACCT
Source organism: Desulfotignum balticum DSM 7044 (assembly GCF_000421285.1). Classification (GTDB taxonomy): domain Bacteria; phylum Desulfobacterota; class Desulfobacteria; order Desulfobacterales; family Desulfobacteraceae; genus Desulfotignum; species Desulfotignum balticum. Next base: position 326,868 of record NZ_ATWO01000001.1, on the reverse strand, counting down.
GCCGATCCCGGGGCATGATGTGTGTCACCCGGTCAGTGACAAATTCACCCCCCTGATTTTCCACGGTTTTACGGGTGGCAAACCGGATTTGATCCGGTGAATAGGTCCCTCCGAGCATGCCCGGGCCCATGCCCGAATAATAATGAAATTCGGACGGGCCGATCACCGTGACCCGGTATTTTTTTTCAACAAACCGCCGGATATTTGCCAGGGTGACCATGTGGGCATGGCCGCCGCCCACCAGCACCAGATGTTTTTTCATGTTGTGTACTCCGCAATGGATTTTGATGTATGGATTTTCACAGGGTGTCCATCAGTTTTCCCAGGCGGGCCAGGTGCTGTTGTTCCTCTTTGGCGATCTGTTGAAGGACGTCTTTGGCCTTTGGATCCGTCACCTGTCCGGCCACCCGCTGATACAGGTCCAGGGCCTGGGCCTCAATGGACATGGCCATGGAAACCACCTCGGTTTCCACAGACAGATCCGGGTCAAACTGATCCAGGTACTGTTGGGTGGTCAACCCGCCTTCCAGGGCCGAGACGGTGACCATGGATTCAAACCCGTCCCGGGACATTTCCGGATCCACCATGTTTTGATACCTTTCAAACACCTGATCTTTGTGCTTGATCTCAATGGCGGCCAGTTTATGGAACAGATTTTTAACTGCTTCGTTTCGGGCCTTGTCCGCCATCTCCTGGTAGAATTCCTGCAACCCCTGTTCCAGAGAATAGGCAATGACAAGGAATTCTTTGGCTGATTCCGGGCCCTTGAACAGGTCCATGCCCAGGGTCTGAGGCCCCACAGCGGTTTTTGATTTCCAGGCCTTGATACCGCCGGATACATTGTACACCTGTTTAAACCCTTTGCCCGCAAGCATCTGAGCAGCCACCCGGCTGCGTCCGCCCACGGCTCAGTAGACCAGAGTGGGTTTATCCGGATCCAGTTCAGCGGCCCGGTCCGACAGCTCGGCCAGCGGGATCAGCACCGCGCCCGGAATATGGGAATCCTTGTATTCCCCGGGCTGACGCACATCCAGAATGGTAATTTCATCCGGATCATGATCTGATATCATCTGTTTTGTTTCGTTGAAGTCTTTGGATTTGACCGGTGTCAAAAACTGCATCCATTTCATAGGCTCACCTTCCTTATTATCTATTTGACGGGTCCGGCCGATACTGCGTAAAGCAGGACACTGCCATGATTCAAACCCAGCAGGGCCGCCGCTTCTTTGTCATACATGGCTCCGATCCCGCAGCATCCCAGCCCCAGCTCCTGGGCCGCCATATACAGCCGCTGGCCGACCCGGCCCGCATGCATCATCACATACCGGTACCCCCTGGCACCCAGGGCGGCTTCCATGGCTGCCAGATCCGCTACAAACAAAAAATTCATGGCGGCCCGGCCGATCCAGGCCTGGTCCAGGCAGACCCGGGCCAGATCCATGGCCGAAAAACCGGTCTGCCGGCAGGCCAGGGTAGCCCCATCCTTGGAGAACGCATACAGCCCGGGGGCCAGTCCTTCCATGTTTCGGCTGATCATTGCCATTTCAAGGAATCCGCTGGCTGCGGCCCCGGTTTCATCCGGGTCCTGTTCGGCAAAGATCCGGGTGAATACCCGGTTTAAAAAGGCCGCCCACACCGGTTCAGGCAGGTTTTGAGAAGAAAAATTGCGGCGGGAGCGCCGGTGGGTGACGGCATGAAAAAAAGACTTGGTTTCAAATGGTCCCGGGTCGGGCACCGGCCGCATCCGGTCCGGTTTCCGGGCAAACACATGCGTGGCCGAATCAACCGCCGGGGACCGGGCAATGGAGATACCTGCCTGATACGCCTCTTTCAGTATGTCATAAATCACCGGCGTGGCCGGTTCAGGGCCGGATTTTGCCGGGTGAAACGGTTTTAAATCAGATCCCGGACCAGCGGCAATTCCGGGCCCCAGAGAGACACAGGCCAGCGGCACTTCCAGAGAATCATCCAGATTCAGGCCCTGAATCAGACAGGAATCTTTAAAATCATACTTAATCCGGCCCCGGACTCCCACGGCCCGGGCCGCCTGAACAACGGCTTCGGCCAGGTGACCCGCATCCAGCAGCAGATACCGAAAAGCCCTTTCCCGGTATTTCCAGGCGGAATGATAAAAAATCCCGGTAATGATCAGGCAGGCCTCTGCCGGGTCTGGATCCGAAAAAAAGATTTCCGGGCCCAGGGGCCGGGGATTGATTCTGCCCAGAAACCCCTGGATCGTATCACAATAATACAAACCTGTCTCAATATCATCAATCTTATGGGTTGACAGATACATCTGACACGGATACAGACCTCCTGCCGACGGCACACTCCGGAACAGCAATCCCCGGCTTCGGTCCGCCAGAGTCACCCCATAAGACAGGCCAAGGATCTGGGAAACGGTTTCCAGGTTCACGGGTTCATCACACGACACCTGATCGCCCAGCACCTGGCTCACCGTGGGATCAGGGGCATTGAACCCCTCATCTTTGTTCCGTCCCAGAATGGTGCCGGTTCCCTGCTTCAGCGAAATCCGTTCCTGATATTCATAGGTTTTAAAGGGTGCCGGATATCTTGAAAAATCCAGTGAATGGGGAGAAATCCGGTAACGGACATGGCTGGTGTAGTCATGGTACCGGACAGCCGACACAGGCGGATCAGGACTTGTCCGACCCATCATCCTCCTGGACATCCGCCTCGAGTTTCATCATGCACTCATGGCATTCCAGCTCGATATTGGGCACGTCCCCATATTTTTCCTTGATCTCCTCTTCGGTCATAGCGGATGTCGCAGTACATCCGCACCGGGGACAGGAAGTGTTGATTCTGTATTTTTTCCCCATCACATCCTCCTTTACTCTTTTCCGGTAATTCTCGGATCATTGGGTGTTCCCGCACAATCCGGGGTGTAACATGAATTGTCCACAAATGTGCAGTCTTTCTTGCAACTCGGACATTTTTCCGGCGGGGTGTCCGTTTCTAAATTGTATCCGCATTGATCACAAATCCAGCTGGTCATAACAGCCTCCTTACATGGTTTTTAGGTAAGTTTTTATTCAATCTGCCAGCATACTGTTTAAATGATGGTTCAAGAATACTACAATCAAGAAGCATGCCGGATATCTTTTTTCAATCGACAAAAGAAGTGCTTTCTTTCAAAATACCACAATATCGGCCATCGTCAAAGATAAATTTCCGGATTATATCGGGAGCTCTGCTGTGGAAACGATGACCGGTCCTGATGAATATCCGTCAATCCTTGAGTTAATCCGGTACTTATGATAACGATAATCACACATATTCAAAAATCATATATCAAGGAGATGCGGGCTTGCTTTCAGATATTGAACAATCCAGGCTGGCCATATCAAAAGCAACCGACCCGAAGAAAAAATCCCGGCTGGGACAGTTTTTCACACCGGCAACCATTGCAAGATTCATGGCGGAACTGTTCACCCCAAACAGCCACAGCCATTGCCGTCTACTCGACCCTGGCGCAGGGATCGGTTCTCTTTGTGATGCTTTTCTGAACCGGTGGATTTCCGGTGATCTCAAATTCAAGAATGTCCATCTGGATGCGTTTGAAATCGATCCTTTTTTACAGCCATATTTAATGCAGACATTGGGAAAATATGAAAACATCTCCGGTTTTTCCATGCATATAGATATCTCCGATTTTATTATAACCGCATCTGAAGGGATATCCGGCAACCTTTTTGTCAAACCGCTTCCCAGTTACACCCATGCCATTTTAAACCCACCCTACAAAAAAATCCGAAGCGATTCAAAACACCGTTCCGCCCTGCGGCGGGCCGGCATCGAAACGGTGAACCTGTATTCCGCATTCCTGGCATTGTCGCTGTCTCTGCTTAAACCCCAGGGACAACTGGTTGCCATTGTTCCACGCAGTTTCTGCAACGGACCCTATTATCGCCGGTTTCGTAAATTCCTCTTAACCCAGGCCGCCATCAAGCAGATCCATTTATTTTTGTCACGCAGCAAAGCATTCAAAGATGATGATGTGCTCCAGGAAAATATTATTATCCATCTTGAAAAAAACGGGGAAAAAAGGCCGATCAAAATATCCACCTCAACAGATGACCATTTTTATGACCTGACCAGTCAAAACTATCCGGTTGAAAAAATCGTATTGCCCGATGACACGGAACAATTCATTCATATCCCGACCGCATCAGCTGTCGCTTCCATTGCTCAGGGGAAAAATATTTCCTGGACCCTATCCGATCTGAAAATCAATATTTCCACCGGGCCTGTGGTGGATTTCCGGGTAAAGGAACACTTAAGAAAAATGCCGGGTCCAGATGCAGTTCCATTGCTCTATCCGGCTCATTTTAACAGTCAAGGCAGCGAGTGGCCCAAACCGGACATAAAAAAACCCAATGCCATTCAACGAAACAATGAAACGGAAAAATGGCTGTTGCCCAATGATTTCTATTGTGTGGTCCGCCGTTTTTCCTCTAAAGAAGAAAAACGGCGGGTCATGGCAAACGTAGTCAATCCGGCTGATTTTCCCGAAATGACATTGCTGGGTTTTGAAAATCATCTCAATGTTTTCCATGCCAACAAACAGGGACTGCCCAAAACACTGGCATATGGCCTCATGGTGTTTCTAAATTCAACCGCATTGGATGAATATTTCAGAACCTTCAACGGCCATACCCAGGTGAACGCGACCGATCTTAAACAAATCAAATATCCTAGCCGTGATGTCTTGATGGCGCTTGGCGAATGGGCGTTGAACCAGTTGGAACTCACCCAGAAAACGATTGATGAAAAACTGGCTGCTGCTGGTTGAATCCGTCACCAGCCACGGCCCGATGGATGGAAAACGCCATAACGAACTGACCCGGTTGTTTGCCGGTGCAACAGCCGGCCTTGTCTATGTAACGGCTTTTCCAAACCGCGTCACCATGGCTCGGTATCTTGACAGTATCGCATGGGAAACCGAAGTATGGGTTGCCGATGCCCCATCCCACCTGATTCATTTTAACGGGGAACGATTCCTCGGACCCTACAAATAAGGGTTTCCATCTTGCAAGAAGAAGCCTGGTCCGGAAGGCCATTCCTGCCCAGCGATGCCATCAGCGGCGAGTGCCGGGCGGTTCCTGTGGGTCGAATCCCATTCTGACGCGTTTGTTACAGGGAGTTGGGCATGCGAAGCGGTAAAAACGGCAAACTGTGTGAGGACATACCTGCCCGCAGTTTTTGCCGTTCAGCGCAGCATGCCCTTACTCCCTGTCAAACACGGCAGAGGGTGAGACCCACAGGGACCGCCCGGCACGGGTCTTTTGACCTGCCGGTCCGGTCCTGACTCCGGAGTTTCTTGACATCACAGGGAGTTATGCCATATATACTTATGGATTTTATATAATGATATGCTCTGCCCAGAGGTGAAATGAGCCCCTTAAAAAAAATCGATACAACTGAACTGCTGGACATGATCACCCAAGGGGTTGTCCTTGTGGAAGAAAACGGCCGGATTGCCTTTTCAAACGACAGTTTTACCGAAATCAGCGACATGGATAAGGAAATTCTGACCGGTATGCGGTTTTCAGAATTTGTCGCCGATAAGGATACCCGGCGGATGGATATTTTTTTTAAACAGCTGATTCAATCCGTTGAGGGCACCAAAGACAGCACGGAGTTTATTCTCAAGGACCGGTCCGGGACGGAACATCTGGTGGAAATAAACGCCAGAACCATTCTTTATGAAAACAAAACCGATATTCTGGCATCTGTGGCCGATATCACTGAAAGCAGAAAAACCACCAATGAGCTTAAAAAACTGCTGGACCTGATCCCTGAGGTGGTCCTGACCACGTCGCCCGAGGACAATATCCGGATCGTCAATATTTCCAATGCCACGGAAAAGCTGTGTGCCATTCCTTCCGAAGAATTTGCCTCAGGCACATTTCATATTTTCGACATTGTCCATCCGGACGATTGTGATCAGGTGATTCGTTTCTACCATGAGATCACGGACAAGGAATTTGATGCCCTGGAATACCGGATTGTTTCAGCGGACGGGCAGACCAAATGGGTCAATGACGCTGCCGAAGTGGTTTACAAAATGGGCGGCCGGGGCAAAATCGAAAAAATTCTGCATGTCATAAGAGATGTCACGGAGCGAAAAATGCACATGCAGCGCCTGACATCCGCCCTGGAAAATCTGAGGATCAGCGAACAGCGGTATCGGAATATCATTGAAACCGCCACTGATGCCATTTTCATCGTGACTCCTGACGGCGTGTTTGAACAGATCAATCCGGCCGGAATCAAACTGTTCGGTTTCTCAGATATGGAACAGGCAATGGCCGGCAATATCAATGACCATTATCTGGATTTGACACAGCGGGCCCATGTGATCCATAAAATCAAAACAGAGGGAGAAATCACGGATTACCCCATCAAAATAAAAACCTGCGGCAAAGAGATTCGAGAAGTGACCATGACCGCCGGTGCAAAAAAAAACCGGGATACCGGAGAACTGGAAAGCTATCAGGCCATTATCCACGACATCACGGTCACGCTGCATAAAAAGGAAATTCAAACCTATCGAAGAACCATGAAAGGACTGTCAGATTCCATCAATAATCTGGCCCAGACCTATTTCTCATATATCGGACTGATGAAAGAAAATCTGGATGATATGAAACAGCATCCGGAAAAGCGGGACACCGGCATGGAAGAATTGATGGCGGATATCCTCAGTTTCAGGCAGTCACTGGAAAGGCTGGCCAGGCTGGGGAAAATTGCCAGAGACACCTATGCCAAACCGCCGGATATATCTCCGGACGGAACCAGCAACGAAGGCATGTACTATTTTGAAACCAGTTGAACAAACATGTATAGTACAATAAAACACGTTTAACCTGTAATTTTAAAAGGAGACACATCATGGGACTTAAAGAAGAACTGGAAGAAAAAGCCGAGGAGTGTGACGCACCGGAAGAGTACATTGCCGTGGCCAAAGAGATTGTGGAGGGCTTGGATGACAAGGAATGGGCGGGTGAACTTCTGGAAGAAGGCGCGGAATGGGCTGAAACCTGGGAAGATGCCGTGACCTATGCCAAGGCCTGTCTGGATATCTTAGGAGATGAGGAAGCGGCCGCCGCCCACCTGGATGCCGGGAAAAACCTGTGCACCACTGTTGAGGATTTTTTAGGCCTGGCCGCAGCCGCACTGGAGATGGGCCAGAAAGAAGCCGCCACCGAGATCTACAATGCCGCCGGCACCAAATGTGTGAAAACGTCTGATTTTCTGGAACTGAGCAAAAGCATTTCAGATGTGCTCAATGACGCGGAACTGGCGGAAAAAACCGTTGAAAAAGCCTTTGCCAAATGCAGCAAGACCGAAGATTTTGTGGTGTTTGCCAAGTCCGTCCTGGACATGTTTGAAGACAAGGACCGGGCCAAATCAGTATATGCCAGCGCCATGGAAAAAGCATCCAAGGCTGAGGATTTCGACATCCTGGCCGCGGGCGCGGTCAAGGACTTAGGCGACAAAGCCCTGGCCCGGCAGATCTATGAAAAAGCCCTTTCTTCGCTGGAATCGGGCAATGAACTGCTCAAGTTCGCCAGAACCGTGAACGAAAAACTGGATGATAAGGATTTTCTGGAATCCATATACAAAAAAGCGGAATCGGTTTACACGGAATTTTCCGATTACCTGAAGCTGGGAAAAGAGGCGTTTGAAGTCACCGGGGATGCGCCGTTTGCTACCGGCATTTTCCAGACCGCCGCCGCCACCAATCCCGCATGCAGCCAGCTGGTGGACCTGGCCCTGGCCATGGACAAAGACCTCAATGACAAAGAAGCCGCGGTGCAGGTTCTCAAACAGGCCCAGTCCGCTGTGAAAAGCAATGCGGATTTCATCAAGACCGCCAAGGCCATTCAGGAAATCGTCACCGATGACAAAGAATGGACCGATGCCATCACATTTCAGCTGGAAAAGCGCGAAGAATTCAAAGACCTGTATTCGGATTTCATCAACCGGGAGCAGGAAACTAAAACCTGTGCCACCAAGCGGGCCCTGGCCCATGATATTGTGGAAAAAACCGGGGACAAATATTATGGCGCCAAAATATACCGCCAGGCCCAGGAACTCACCCGCAATTTCAATGATTTCATCAAACTGGGGGTGTGCATTCACCAGGATCTGGGGGACACCGACTGGGTCAAGGAAATCTTCACCGGCCTGCTGGAAAAATGTACCACGTTCAGTTACTACAATGAACTGACCGATGCCATTGCCGCCACCCTCAAGGATGATGCCTGGATCAAAGACATTTACAAAAACATTGAAAAACAAAGTGACGGCAACAGTGATCGGGTAAAACTGGCAACCGTTGCCGCAACCCGGCTCAATGATAAAGACTGGGCCAAAAATCTGCTGGCATCGGCTGAAAAAGACTGCCATACGCCGTATGATTACACCTTTGTGGCCGGTGCCTATCTCAGGCTTTTAGACGATCAGGACAAAGCCATTGCCCTGTTTGAAGCCGCAGAAGCCCAATGCACAGATCAGACATGCTATGCCGGACTGTTCAACCTGATATCCGGCCAGACCTCAGACCCCTCCTATCTGACCCGGATTCTGTTGTCCGCCCGGAAAAAACTGACCGGTTTTGACGATCTGCTGTTTCTGGCGGAAACCGCGTGCATCCGGCTGGCAGATACCCGGCTGGCATCCGATATCTATCGTCAGGCAGAAGAAAAGGCTGGTGACAACCGGCAACTGTCCCGCCTGTCCACCAGCCTGAACCAGCAGCTCAAAGACAGTGCCCGGGCATCCGGCTTGCTGCGGAAAATTGCCTGATGCGCATTTCACAGGGCATTGGATAAAAGCATTCGGAAGGGATCCATGAAAATGCAACACGTCAAATGGCTGCTCATTCCGGTGCTGATTCTGGGGGTCTATTTGTTGTCGACCTTTTTGGGGTCCGAGAAAAAAGACAGCGGCCCGTTGGGGAAAAAATCATGGGCCGCACCTGTGGAAACCGCTGCCATAGAGCGGGGTCCCATGGCACTGAGCCGCACCTTCAGCGGCACCCTGGAATCCAATGCCGAATTTCTGGTGGCTCCCAAGGTCAGCGGCCGGGTGGAACACCTGGCCGTGGACATGGGAGACCCGGTCTTTCGAAAACAGGAAGTGGCCCGGCTGGACAATGATGAATATGTCCAGGCCGTGGCCCAGGCCCAGGCGGATATGGCTGTGGCTGAAGCGGATCTCACCGGGGCTGAAAACGCCCGGGAAATCGCTGAACGGGAACTGAACCGCATGGAAACCCTTAAAAAACGAGGGGTCTCTTCCGCTTCCCAGGTGGATGCGGCCCGGGCCGAATGGCTGGCAGCCGGATCCCGGGTGGACATGGCCCGGGCTGTCGTGTTGAAAGCCCGGGCCCAGCTGGAAACCGCCCGGATCCGGCTGGGATACACCACGGTATTTGCGGACTGGACCGGGGGCAGCGATACCCGGTTTATGGCGGAAAAATTCGTTACCGAAGGGGACACGGTTTCCGCCAACACCCCTTTGGTATCCATTGTGGAACTGGACCCGCTGCTGGCGGTGCTGTTTGTCACGGAAAAAGATTACGGCCGGCTTGAAATCGGCCAGCCGGCCGAGCTTTCCACCGATGCCTTTCCCGGCCGGTTCTTTCAGGGTCAAATCGCCCGGATTTCTCCGGTATTCAAGACCCAGACCCGGCAGGCCCGGGTGGAAGTCCGGGTGGCCAATCCCGGCCTTGAACTCAAACCGGGAATGTTTGTCCGGGTTTCCGTGGTCCTGGAACAGGTGGCCGACACCCTGATGGTGCCGGAGACCGCTCTGGTAACCCGGAATCAGGAAACCGGTGTCTTTGTGGTGTCCCCGGATAAAACCACCGTGGCCTGGCACCCGGTGGTCACCGGGATCCGCCAGAACGGCCGGGTTCAGGTCCAGGGCGACGACCTGACCGGCCAGGTGGTGACCCTGGGCCACCAGATGCTGGATCACGGGTCATTGATCCGAATTCCGGACCCGGCTGTCCCAAAATCCGGTTTCGATCGGAAAGGGCCGCATGAACCTGCCTGAATTCAGTGTTCACCGTCCTGTATTCATTACCATGGTCTTTCTCATGGTCCTGGTCATCGGTTCGATTTCCTTAAGCCGGCTTCAAATCGACATGCTGCCGGAAATTGAAATGCCCACCCTGAGCATCCGGACACAATTTGAAGGAGCCAGCCCGGAAATCATGGAACGTCAGGTGACCCAGGTGATTGAAGAGATTGCAGCCACAGTGCCCGGAGTGGAAGAGATCTCCTCAGATTCATCCGAAGGACGCAGCAATGTCCGGATCCGATTTGCCTGGGGAACCGATATTGACATTGCTGCCTTAGATGTCCGGTCCGTTGTTGAAGATGAACTCAATGAACTGCCTGAAGAGGTGGATCGGCCCAGCATCCGCAAGTTTGATATCAGCAGTTTTCCAGTGGTGCTGCTGGGGATTTCCAGCCGGCTGGATCCGGTGGATTTAACCCAGCTCATTGAAGACGAAATCCGGTACCGGTTTTCCAGGATACCGGGAGTGGCCCAGGTGGACATCTGGGGAGGGTATGACAGAGAAATCCGCATCGAACTGGATCCGGACCGGATCATGGCCTTAGGCCTGCCCCTGGACCAGATTATTCAGGCCGTCACACAGGCCAATCAGGACCAACCCACAGGGAAACTGGAACAGGGCCGGTATGAAATCCAGCTGCGGGCCCCGGCCCAGTTCACCCACCTGGACCAGATCCGCAATACCGTGGTGGCGCATCAGGACGGGGCCGCCGTCACCCTGGGTCAGATCGCCCAGGTGAAAGACACCTATGAAAAACTGACCCGGATCATCCGGGTCAACGGGGAACCCGGTATTCGGGTGGCCATCCGGAAACAGTCCCAGGCCAATACCGTTGACGTGGCCAGACGGGTTCTGGAAGAAATTGATGCCGTCAACGCAGCCATGCCCCAGGTAAAAATCATTCCGGTCATCAACCAGGGAAATTTCATCCAGCGATCCATCGCCAATGTGGCAAGATCTGTTATATATGGCGGCGGTCTGGCCGTGCTGATCCTGCTGTTTTTTTTAAGAACCGTCCGCAGCACCGTGGTCATTTCCCTGGCCATTCCCATCTCCATGCTGGCCACATTTGCTTTGATGTTTTTCTTCAATTTCACCCTCAATTTGATGACGCTGGGCGGCCTGGCCTTAGGCGTCGGCATGATGGTGGACAATTCCATTGTGGTTCTGGAAAATATTTTCCGGCACCGGGATGAACATGACAAACCCCCGGATATCGCCTCAAAACAAGGGGCCATGGAAGTGGCCCCGGCCATCCTGGCCAGCACCATCACCACCCTGGTGATTTTTCTGCCCCTGATTTTTGTCAGAGGCGTGTCCGGCATTCTGTTCACGGAAATGGCGTATGTGATCATTTTTTCTCTGACCTGCTCTTTGCTGGTGGCGCTGTCTTTGGTGCCCATGCTCACCTCCAGACTCCTGGGCATCAAAAAAAGAAAAAACACCGGGTCTGTGGTCTCATTTTTCTTTTCTTTGTCAGAATCTTTTTTTGTTCAACTTTCGCACCGCTATTCTTATGTGCTGTCCAAAGCCCTGGATCACCGCGGGGTAACCCTGTTAATTACCGCTGCCGCCCTGGGAGGAGCCCTGATGCTGGTTCCGAAAATCGGAACGGAATTTCTGCCGCCCAGTGATGAAGGAGAGGTGCGGATCTCCGGCGAGATGGAGGTGGGCACCCGGCTTAACCTGGTGGATCGCCAGAGCCGGCAGGTGGAAGCCATTGCATTTCCGGCCATACCGGAAATGATCTCTTCCGTGGTCAGCGTCGGGGCATCCGGATATCGGCCCGGCAGTTCCGCCAAAACCGAAATCCGCATGGCCCTGACCCCGGCGGCCCAACGCACCCGCTCCAATGTGGCCATTGCCCATGACCTGCGCCAGCGCCTGTCAGGGCAAATCCCGGGCATGAAAATCCGGACCCGGGCCCCCCAGGGCCAGTTTATCATGGAACGGATTCTCGGGGGGGACGACGGGTTGAATGTCGAAGTCCGGGGATTTGATCTGGATATCCTGGAAACGCTGGCTGCCAGGGCTGCTGAACGGGTGGCACAGGTCCCGGGCATTACAGACGTGCTGCTCAGCCGGGAGGCCGGTACCCCGCAAAAAGAAATTGAAGTTGACCGGGATAAGGCGGCCGATCTGGGCTTGAGCGTCAAGGATATCACCGACATTATCTCCACGGCCGTGGCCGGATCCAGAGCCGGCGAATTTCAAACCCTGGGGGATTCCTACCGGATTTTTGTCCAGCTCAAGGATGTGGAAAACCGCAGCCTGGACGAGATTCTGGATTTGACCCTGACCACGGCATCCGGCCGGCAGGTGGCGATCCGGAACCTGGTTTCCGTGCATTCCGGACGGGGACCGCTTCTCATCGACCGCAAGGATCAGCAGCGTATCATCACGGTTTCCGCCAATGTTTCCGGACGGGATCTGGGATCTGTGGCAGCGGATGTGGCTGACCGTTTAAGCGAAATCCCACGGCCTGCAGGATATGATCTGATAGTGGCCGGAGATTTTGAAGAACAGCAGAAAGCGTTCAGGGAGCTGATCATCTCTTTGATCCTGGCCCTGGTTCTGGTGTACATGGTCCTGGCCTGCCAGTATGAATCTTTGATCAATCCACTGGTGGTGATGTTTTCGGTTCCCATGTCCGCCGTCGGGGTTCTGGTCACCCTGTATCTGACCCAGACCACCCTGAATGTCCAGTCCTATATCGGCTGCATCATGCTGGGGGGAATCGTGGTGAACAACGCCATTCTGCTGGTGGATCAGTCCAGCCGCCTGACTTGTGAGGGCATGACGGTCAAAGCAGCGGTCATGGAAGCCGGCCGCCGCCGGCTGAGGCCCATTCTCATGACCAGCCTGACCACCATTTTAGGGCTGATCCCTCTGGCGTTGGGCATCGGGGAAGGTGCGGATGCCCAGGCACCCCTGGCCCGGTCCGTGGTGGGCGGACTCACCGGTGCCACCGTGATCACCCTGGTGCTCATCCCGGTCATCTATTCTTTGTTTCACCCGGATTCAACAAAGGCCTGTTCATGAAAACAAGGTATCTCTATTTCTCAGGCCTGATACTTCTGTGCCTGATTTTTTTTCTGATGGTTTCCGGCTGCATGCTGTCCAGGTCTCAAAAAATCGACCTGACAGATCTGGCACCGGTGGTACCTGCAGATATCCAGACATTTGACTTCACGCTGGAAAACAAGCCTGACCCACAACCCATACCGGCCGGTCAAAAACCGGATCCGGCCCTGTCTGTGGAACAGGCGGTGATGCTGGCCCTGGATCACAACCAGGACTTGAAAACCCGGCAGCTGGGTCCTGTCATCGCCGGGGCGTTCGAACAGATGGAAAAAGGACAATATGATCCGGAACTGTTCGCAGCCATGGGAATGTCCAGGCAGGCACTCCCTGATCCGGAATCATCAGATACTGCTGTCTCGGCTGTGGCAGGTGTTCGTCAGGCACTGCCTTCCGGCACCACCCTGGCGGCAGAGGCGGCCCATGAACAGGACCGGGCATCCCGAACCGCGGATCCCGACCAAACCCGGGTAACCCTGTCCGTGACCCAGGCACTGCTCCAGGGGGCCGGTCCGGCCGGCGGCCTGGTGGCCATCCGGCAAAGTGAACTGGAAACCCGGGCCAGTATTCACGAGCTGACCGCCTATGCCCAGGCCCTGGTAGCGGAAACGGAAATCGCGTACTGGCAATATGTGCTGGCCCGACAGGAGCACGCCATTGTGGAACGGTCTCTGGCTGTATCCAAAAAACAGCGGACCGATGTCCAGCACCAGATCGAGGTGGGGGTTTTGCCCCGTAATGAACAGGCGGCCGTACAGTCGGAAGTGGCCCGGCGGGAGCAGGCCCTGATCGATTCCGCCAACCAGGTGGAAGCATTCCGCCTGACCCTGCTGCATCTGATAAATCCCGGCGGACCCGGTTATCTGGATCGTCTGGTTCTGCCTGCCAGTGATCCGGCCATTGATCCGGCCATTGATCCGGACCCTGTCGCCGATATCCAGGATCGTACCAGCCTGGCCATGACACTGCGGCCGGATCTGGCTGAAGCCCGGTTGCGCATGCACCAGAACCAGCTGGAAACCATTGCCACGAAAAACGGCCTGCTGCCCCGGCTGGATTTTTTCATGGATCTGGGATTTGCCGCATATGGGGATGGATTTTCAGATGCGGCCCAATCACTGGACAACGGGGACTATGAGGTATCTGCCGGTCTGTCTTTAAGCCGGTTTGTCAAAAACCGGACTGCCAGAGCCCGGCATCAGGCTGCGGTGGCCACCCGCCAACAGGCAACCGAAGCACTTGAAAACCTTCGCCGGACCATTCATCTGGATGTCCGCCTGGCTGTCAATGAAATCGAGCGGGCAAGACAGCAGATCCATGCCTCAAAGGTCACCCGCCGATCCGAAGAACAGACCGTGCAGGCGGAAATCGAACGATTCAACGTAGGCGCCGGCACAGCACTGCTGGTGGCCCAGGCCCAGCGGGATCTGCTGATCGGCCAGATTGCCGAGGTCCGGGCCGTGATCCATTACCGCATCGCTTTGATCCGGCTGTTTCTGGCCGAAGGCAGTCTGCTGCACCGCAGAGGCGTTGTTTTACGGCATCAAGGCCAGGTCATGAATAAATAAGTAACAATGCCTGCGATTGCCAGCCAGATATTGGTGATATTGCTCACCGTGATATTGAGGATGGCGGCCAGATATTTTCCCCGGCTTAAAAGGGCCAGACAGCTTTTAAACTCCGGCCAGCTTGACAGGGTGGCCAGTACAAAAAAACCGATCACCCCTTTGGGGGCCTGGCTTTGTTCCGAAGCAAAACTGACCACCGGATCAAGAAAATACCCGGCGGCAATCAGCACGACAATTGCCGGAATGACCGACCAACCGGCAATTTCAGCATCTTCCATGGATTGTTCGTCCGGCTCGAATGGTCGTCTGTAAAACAATATCCCGGTGATGACAATCCCTGCCGCCACCCAGAGAATGTGGTGGGCCATGGAAATAGTATAAAAAGAGACAGCAAGTCCTGCAGTCAGAACGATACATGTCAGGGTATACTGCCAGCAGGTCTGCATGGTTTTTAAAAATACCCGGCACACCAGTGCGGCTGAAATCAACAGAACCGGGTTCATCAGATTTGAACCCAGCGGCGTGCTTGCCGCAAACAACACATCCCCGGTCACCAGGCCGACAATGAGACAGACCAGTTCGGGTCCGTTGGTGATGAACCCGGTTATCGTGCCCAGGCCTCTGACTTTCTTGAGCGTTTCGATGATGACCTCGATGGAAAACCCGATCAGAATCATCACCAGCACCACCCCGCCGGCGGCAATGAAAGACAGGTTGAAATCACCGCCACACACCAGAGAACAGGTGCAGAAAAACACAACGACCAGCACCCAGCAGGCCATGTCTATCCAGCCGATGGAATTGACCAGAAATTGTTTCACCGCTTTTGTTCCATAAACATATCAGATCAATCCAGCAAAGCGGTCCGGGTTTGGAGCCATGCAGCGATCCGGGATGGCAGATAAGGTGAAATCCGGTCATACACCTGCCGGTGATACTGATTGATCCACGCGATCTCCGCTTCAGTGAGCAGGGAGGTATCGATCAGATCCCGTTCAAAATGGCACCAGGTCATGTTTTCAAATTCCAGAAACCGGCCGAATTCTGTTTGACGGGAATCGGTCACCAGCACCATGTTCTCCAGGCGGATACCATATTCTCCCTCCCTGTAAACCCCGGGCTCATCGGTCATCAGCATGCCTTTTTCCAGGGCCGCATCCACCGGATGCGGGCTGATCCGGGCCGGGCCTTCATGAACACACAAAAAGAACCCCACACCGTGTCCCGTGCCATGCCCGAAATTCATGCCCTGGGCCCACAGAAACTGCCGGGCCAGGGTATCGATCTGAAACCCCCGGGTGCCTTCGGGAAAACACGCGCCGGCCACAGCGATATGGCCTTTAAGCACCAGGGTGTAGTCCTTGATCTGCTGCAAGGAAGGGGTTCCCAGACACACCGTGCGGGTGATGTCCGTGGTGCCGGTCAGGTAATTACCGCCGGAATCGGTCAGAAACAGTCCGGTATTATCCAGCCGGACATCGGTCTGAGGGGTGGCGGAATAATGGCACAAGGCGGAATGCGCACCAAACGCCATAATGGGATCAAAACTGTTTTCCACAAACCCGGGCTGGGCTTTGCGAAGTTCAAACAATTTTTCTGCCGCACTGATTTCCGTCAGCGAATCGTCAGGTTCCTGTTCCGACAGCCAGTGAAGGAAACAGATAACGGCAATCCCGTCCTTGACCGCCGTATCCCGCAAATGCCGGATCTGAATGTCGTTTTTAACCGCTTTGAGCCGGGCGGCCGGGCTTGGTTTTTCAACCACGCGGCAAGCCGGATTGATGGCGGATGCCAGGCATGCGGATGTCATATCCGGATCCAGCAGCATACAGGCAGAATCCGGCATCTGTCCCAGGGCCGTGTCAATATCAGTATAACCGGCCAGGGTTACACCGTCGTTTGCCAGGCCTGAAGCCAGATCTTTGGTCACCTTGTCCGGGTGGATGAATAACCGGACAGACGATTGAGTGAAAAGAGCAAACGCGATGTTCACCGGATTGTTGGGGGCATCGGATCCCCTCAGGTTGAATGTCCAGGCAATGTCCTCCAGAGCGGTCATCACATGGCAGTCCGCCCCGGCCTGTGCCATGGCTTTCCGGATATTTTCGATTTTTTCGACCCGGGACTGGCCAGCATACTGCACATCAAACTCCCAGGCGGTTGACATCGGCATGGGGGGCCGATCCTGCCATAGATCTTTTACCAGGTCCAGATCGGTACGCAATCGGATCTGCCGGATATCCCACAATTGCCGGTATGTTTTTTCCTGGGTTCGTGAGAGGATCCGGCCGTCAATGGCCACTGTGTTTTTGGGACCCAGATGATCAAAAATCCAGCGATGGAAGTCGGGCACATCTTTTTCCCCGGATTTAAACAATTCGAATTCCGATCCCTGTATCTGAATACCGGCCTGGAGCCAGTATCTGAAATCGGTCCATAAAACGGCCCGGGTGCGGGTGACCACGGCCACGCCGGCTGATCCGGTGAATCCGGTGAGCCAGGCCCGGGCCTGCCAGTGTCCGGTGACATATTCGCTCTGATGGGGATCGGCAGAAGGCACCACGATTGCAGCAATCTGGTGTGCCGCCATCATCCGCCTTAATGCCGCCAGTTTTTCATCTGTTTTCACAACAGCCATTCCTTACTTTATCTTCTATAATCTCTGTGGTATTCCCAGCCATGTACAATGCCCCATGGCATACACTGTTTAAGGTAATTTCTCAATCTTTTTTCAGAATGCCCCGTGCCTCTGATGGGTATGGGGTATTAGGGGCAAACCGCAGCAGGAATCGCCTGTACAGCGGAGCCCCCGGAGGAGGCATTCTACAATCCGATTTCAATTTTGGGTTGACAAGTCCAGGGAAGTATGTTTTCTGACCAGGAACCGACCCTGTTTTCGACGAACAGATATATATGGATATGCCCGCGGAAACAGCCCCATACATCCAAAAAAGTGGAAGGAGATCCCCCATTCTGATGAACCCTTTTTTTGATCCCGTTATCGACCGGACCCATACCCATTCCATGAAATGGGAGAAATATGAAGGCACAGACATCTTGCCCATGTGGGTGGCGGACATGGACTTCAAAGCCCCGCCGGCAGTACTGGCAGCACTGACAAAAGTCATCGATCACGGGGTCCTGGGATATACGCTGGTTTCCCGGGATCTGAACCGGATTGTGGCAGACCGGCTCACGGCCCTTTACGGCTGGGCCGTTGAACCGGACTGGCTGGTATGGATTCCCGGTGTGGTGTCGGGGCTGAATGTGGTATGCCGGGCCTTTGGAAAACAAGACCAGCCCCTTGTCACCACCACGCCCATTTATCCGCCGTTTCTGTCGGTATCCGACCATTGCGGTAAGCCGTTGATCACCCTTCCCATGATCCGGGAATCCAACCGGTCCACCCTGGATTTTGATGCCCTGGAACGCGTGTTCCAAACCGGACCGGCGGTTTTTTTATTCTGCAGCCCCTACAATCCCTGCGGGACCCTGTTTACCCGGGAGGAACTTGAACATCTGACAACCCTGTGTGAGACCTATGACATTCTTTTGTGCAGCGATGAAATCCACAGCGATTTCGTACTGGACCCGGAAAACCGCCACATTCCCACAGCGTCTTTGTCCGAAGCCGCCGCCCAAAGAACCATCACCCTGATGGCACCTTCCAAAACCTATAACATTCCGGGGCTGGGGTGTGCCTTTGCCGTGATTCCAAATGCCGGCCTCAGAACCCGGTTCAAAGCGGCCTGCAAAGGCATTGTTCCATCCGTGAACCTGATGGGGCTTGCCGCGGCAAAAGCGGCGTATGACGTCTGTGATGACTGGCTGTCCCAGCTTGTTTCCTACCTGGCTGAAAACAGAAACACGGTGATGAAACAAATCAACGAACTGCCCGGATGCCGTCTGGACCCCATAACAGCCACATATCTGGCCTGGATCGATGTCAGGGAAACCGGGCTCACAGATCCGGTCCGGTTTTTTGAAGAACACGGGGTCGGATTGTCGGATGGGTCTTTTTTCGGATCTCCCGGATTTGTCCGGCTCAATTTCGGATGCCCGGCGACTGTTCTGGAAAAAGGACTGGACCGAATGGCACAGGCAATGAAAAGGCGTACATGATGAATTTTTTCTTGACTTAAAACCTTCATATTTCTATAGTTATGCAATTTTCAAACAAAAATGCGGATTTCGTTCAAAAATTTAAGTTAACCTAAACAAAGGGAGTAGAACATGAAAACTTTTTTTAAGTGTCTCACCGTCGGGGTATTGTCTATGATGCTGTTTGCCGCACCTGGATTTGCCAGTGATACCATAAAGGTGGCCAATGCCGGCGCACTTTCCGGAGATTTGGCACCCTACGGCATATCCGCTCTCAGAGGGGTTGAAATGGCGGTTGAAGACATCAATGAAAAGGGCGGTATCCTGGGGAAAAAAGTCGAGCTGATGCTCGGAGATGATGTGTGCAAACCGGAAGTGGCGGTCAACGTGGCCACCAAGCTTGTATCCGACGGCGCCCAGATGGTTGTGGGTCATGTCTGCTCCGGCGCCACCATTGCTGCCAACAAAATTTACAAAGATGCCGATATCATTCTTATTTCCGGTTCCGCCACCAATGATGATCTGACTATGTCGGGTGACCATCCCAATTTTTTCAGAACCATTGCCAATGATGGGGCCCAGGCCACGCTGATGACGTCATTTGCAAAAAACGATCTCAAAATCAAAAAAGTGGCGTTGATTCACGACAAAGGAGATTACGGCAAAGGACAGATGGAACTGGCCAAAATCGCGTTTGAACATATGGGAGACGTGGAAATCGTACTGTTCGAAGGCGTGACCACCGGCGCTGTGGATTACACAGCCATTGTCCAGAAAATCAAACGGTCTGATGCGGATCTGGTCATGTGGGGTGGATACCATTCCGATGCGTCCAAAATCATTCAGCTGATGAAAAAGAAACGCGTAGATACGCTTTTCATGGGTGCGGACGGCATCTATGGCGACAACCTGCCCAACCTGGCCGGCGAATTTGCTGAAGGCGTCTATGCCACCGGCCCCAATGACACCTCTTCCAACCCCATGCATCAGGCATTGACCAAAGAACACCAGGAAAAATACGGGGAAGATCCCGGCACCTTTTTCTTCACCGGATACACCTGCATGCAGTCTTTGGCAGTTGCCGCTGAAAAAGCCGGCACTGTGGAGTATGATGCCATGCGGGCCGCCATGTTCGAAATCACCGTGGACTCTCCCATGGGCCCCATCGGATTTGACGAAAACGGGGACATTGTGGGCGCGGGTTTTTCAGTATACCGGGTAACTGACGGAAAATATCAGCAGGTTAATTAACGACTCATGCCTTTGAAAAACAGGAGCCAGATCCATGTCGGATTTGCGCTCCTGTTTTTATCACCAGCGGTTTGCCTTAAACCACAGACGTTCAGGATGAAACAATATGCGTTGGATTAGTATATTACTGGGTCTGGCTGTCACCGGAATTATCGGCTTTTTCGCCGTCCGGGAATTACTCATGGACCCCATGTATTTTTTTGAGCTGTTTCTGGGAGGTTTGACCCGGGGCAGTATTTATGCCCTTATCGCCCTAGGCTATACCATGGTGTACGGCATCATTCAGCTGATCAACTTTGCCCATGGGGAAATCTACATGATCGGCGCCATGACCGCGTTGATCATTGCCAGCGTTCTGGGAATGTGGGGATGGAACACCGCTGTGATCGTCATCCTGGCGTTTGTGTTTGCCATCGTCTATTCCTGCGCTTATGGGTTTACCGTGGAAAAAATCGCGTACAAACCGTTGCGAAACGCGCCACGCCTGTCTGCGCTGATATCCGCCATCGGCATGAGCCTGTTTCTGCAAAACTATGTCATGCTGGCCCAGACCCCGGACTACCTGCCTTTCAAAAGCCTGATACCGGATTTCAAATTCTGGGAACCCTTTGCCCACATCATCACATCCGTGGAAATCACCATCATCATTACCACGGTGATCGTCATGATCCTGCTGGGGCTGCTCATCAAATTCACCCGGATCGGCAAAGCCATGCGGGCCACGGCCCAGGACAAGGTCATGGCGGCTCTTTTGGGGATCAATGTCAACAATGTCATTTCAGCCACGTTTGTGGTGGGCTCTGCCACGGCAGCCATCGGCGGGGTGCTTATCGCCTGCCATGTGGGCCAGATCAATTTCTATATCGGATTTCTGGCCGGCCTCAAAGCCTTTATCGCCGCTGTTTTAGGCGGTATCGGTTCCATTCCTGGCGCAGTGCTGGGATCTCTGGTTCTGGGTATTTCCGAAAGCTTTTTTACCGGGTATTTCTGGAGTGAATACGAAGATGTGTTTGCTTTTACCATCCTGGTGGTAATTCTGATTTTCCGCCCATCCGGCATCCTGGGTCGCCACGATGCCCAGAAAGTGTAATTTGAATTCAGGTGACAACTTATGCCGATTAAACAACAACTCAAACAATCTTTGATCATTGCCTTCTGGTTCATGATCCTGACCTTTCCCATCATGGTCATTAAGGTCAATACCATCCACAACACCATTGTTTTCAGGTGGTCCAACCTTTTATGGGTCGGTGTGCTATCCTTTTTTGCCTCCTGGTTATGGAACTATTTTCTGCGGCGCACCGAAGCCCGGAAAAAGTCGGACATTGACGAAGACATCCCCCTGATCCACCGATTTTTGCAAAACAACCGGTTCCGCCGGCCGTTTCTCGGGCTGCTGGCTGCTTTTTTTATCGCGTATCCGTTTGTTTTCCCCATGTATCACACCTCCATCATGATATCGGCCCTGGTGTATGTCATGCTGGGACTGGGACTCAATATCGTGGTGGGACTGGCCGGGCTGCTTGATCTGGGGTATGTGGCGTTTTATGCGGTGGGGGCTTATGCCTATGCCCTTTTAAACCTGCATTTTGGACTCAGCTTCTGGATGGTGCTGCCCATTTCCGCACTCCTGGGCACCCTGTTCGGCGTGTTGTTGGGTTATCCGGTACTGCGGCTCAGAGGGGATTACCTGGCTATCGTGACCCTGGGGTTCGGAGAAATCATCCGGATTGTTCTGGAAAACTGGGATGAGTTTTCCAACGGCCCCCGGGGAATCTCTGATATTCCGGCCCCCACTTTTTTCGGGCATCAGTTCAATCAGGACAATACCATGATCTACATCTATTTCATTGTTATCGCCCTGGTGCTCATGACTATCTTTTTTGTCAACCGCCTGGAAAATTCCAAAATCGGACGGGCCTGGATCGCGTTGCGGGATGATGAGATCGCCTGCCAGGCCATGGGGATCGACAAATTCAAGACCAAGCTCACCGCGTTTGCCTTAGGCGCCACCTGGGCTGCCATGGGCGGGGTGATCTTTGCCGCCAAAACCTCATATATCAACCCCATGTCTTTTACCATCTGGGAGTCCATCACCATTTTGTGCGTGGTGGTTATCGGCGGCATGGGATCCGCCGTGGGAGTGATTGCCGGTGCGCTGGTGCTGATTCTTCTGCCGGAATATCTGCGGGCGGTGGCTGAATACCGGATGCTGGTTTTCGGGGCGCTACAGGTCATTGTCATGGTGTTCAAACCGGACGGTCTGATCAAAAGCGTTCGAAAAGTGTACACGTTTAAAACATCACAGGAACCCCATCAGGAAAAAATAGTCCATGGAACCCATACTTAACGTTAAAAACCTGACCATGAAATTCGGGGGTCTTAAAGCCCTGGATGATGTAAGCATTGCCATTGAAAAAGGGCAGATTGCCGCACTCATCGGCCCCAACGGCGCCGGAAAAACCACATTTTTTAACTGTATCACCGGCATTTATGAACCCACTCACGGAAATGTGGAGATTACCCCCCCCGGCAAAGCCACCCAGAGTCTCAAAGGCCTCAAACCCAATTATGTAACGGAAAGAGGTATTGCCAGAACCTTTCAAAACATCCGGCTGTTTCATGGCATGACAGTACTTGAAAACGTGTTGATCGGCAGGCACTGTCGCCTGTCTTCCGGGATTATCAAGGCCATGCTCAAACCCTCCAGCCAGCGGGAGGAAGAAAAAAAAGCGGTGTATGACAGTTATGAAATTCTGGAAAAAATCGGCCTGGCAAAATATGTGAATGAAATGGCGGTGAACCTGCCGTACGGGGCCCAGCGACGTCTGGAAATCGCTCGTGCCATGGCCACGGACCCTTTTTTACTGCTGCTGGATGAACCGGCGGCCGGCATGAATCCCCAGGAAACCAAAGAACTGGATGATCTGATTCTCTGGCTGCGGGACAATGAAAATCTGACCATTCTCCTCATCGAACATGATATGAAACTGGTCATGAGCCTGTCCGACTGGATCCATGTAGTGGATTACGGCAAAAAAATCGCCGAAGGCACCCCTGCCGAAATCAAAGCCAATCCTGACGTCATCAAAGCCTATCTGGGAGAAGAATCCGACGATGCTTAAACTCAGCAATATCCATACTTATTACGGCAATATCCACGCACTCAAAGGCATAGACATCGAAGTGGAGGAAGGGGAGGTGATTTCCCTGATCGGTGCCAACGGAGCCGGGAAATCCACCACATTGATGACGACGTCCGGTATTGTTCCGGCCCAAAAAGGAACCATCGAACTCAACGGAGAAGATATCACATATCTGTCCCCGGATAACATTGTCAAAAAAGGGATCTGCCAGGTCCCGGAAGGCCGCCGCATTTTTCCTTATCTCACCGTGGCCGAAAATCTGGATATGGGCGCATTTCTGCGTAACGACAATGATAAAATCAAACAGGATCTGTCGTATGTATATGAACTGTTTCCCATCCTGGCCAACCGCCGGAACCAGGCCGGCGGTACCCTGAGCGGCGGGGAACAGCAGATGCTGGCCATATCCCGGGCACTGATGTCCCGGCCCAAGATACTGCTGCTGGATGAGCCGTCCCTGGGCCTGGCCCCCATCGTGGTGAAACAGATTTTCTCCATCATTGAAAAGATCAATCAGGAAAATAAAACCACCATCTTTATCGTGGAGCAGAACGCCAATCTGGCATTGAAAGCGGCCCACCGGGGATATGTCATGGAAACCGGACGAATCACCATGACAGATACCGGTGCAAATCTGCTGGCCAACGAGGACGTGAAAAAAGCCTATCTGGGGATTTAAGCTACAGCTCTTTTTTCAGGTTGATGAATTCACTGCGTTTGAATCCCAGCTTCTTGAAAAAAGACAGCACATCAATGGAATCCCACATCACGGACGAATAGATACAGGCCACTTCTTTGTCCCTGTAAATGTCACAAATCCGGTTGGCCAGTGCCAGCCCGATACCCCGGCCCATGTAATCCGGATGCACGCCGATTGCCATGATCCAGGCACTTTTCCGGATACCGAAACCCGCATACAGGGTGGTGGAAATCATGTACCCCACGACCTTATTGTTCAATTCCGCGGCCAGGCTGGTGGTGCCGTTTCCATCGGATACCTGCTGTTTCACCAGCTTGAGAAAATCGACGTTGGCATCCTGGGGTGAGATGGCGGCACGGATATCTTCTATGGCCTGGGCGTCCTCCAGACGGATTTCTCTGATGATCGGTTCTTCCAAAACATCCTCCCTGTTATTCTACTTTGATAATTTTGACCGTATGACCCACCCAGTTGGGTGGCAGATATATTCTGCCACTGTTGCCGGAGGATTTCACTTCTTTTTCAATCATTTCCTCTCCGTACACCTCGAATTTGACTCTGGCCTGAGGAACCGGTTTGGTCTCTTCCGCCGCCAATGGGGTTTCGGTTTGATTTTTATCAGTCATTTAATATCCCGTTTTTGATGAAAAAGATTCTTTGCTGTCTTTTGAACTTGTAAAAGACAGACCGACCATTTCATTATAAAAAAGACCATATATTGTTTTCTTTTTTTTTTCAACTTCAACTCATGAAAGGGCCTGATAAAAAAAGCACAGACAGCACAGAAAAATGATTCCCTGAACTGCCTGTGCTTCAGATAAAGATGACAAAACAATTTCTAAATCAAGGGATTATACACCGCCGTTTTCATAATAAGGTACCGAATAGCCAGATCCCCTGCCAGAACAGATGCCAGGCGCAGGAAAACCAGAAATCCGTTGGTGCTGCCGCCCCACATAATCAAAGTAAAAATCAGAGGCAAAAGAACGGCCAGCACCCCGACACCCACATAGGTGATCCGTTTAAGATCGCCTTCCAGCATCTTTTTAACGGAAATTTTTGCCACGTCACTCATATGCCATGTGCCCCAGGCATACAGCCCGATGCACAGAATATAGATCAGAAAGAACGTGGCAGCCCAGACTTCCATGCCGGAAACCACCGTGGCACTACCGGAAAGAGCGAACAACAGCTGAAGCAGCTGGTGCCCCACCCAGATCCCGGAAATGATGGACAACGGCAGCACAACGGTGGAACTCCATGCCGGCAGGGCACGAACCACGTTCATAGTGGCAAACCCATGGGAAATGATCAGCAGACATAAAATGCCCATGATGAAATTGAACACCATATTAAATCCGCCCGGAGTGATCATCTGCAAAAATCCCAGAACGGCAAACACACCGATGATCCAGATTCCCCGGGACAGTTCGGACGTATTGGGCTTCATGAGCATACGCCAGGCCCGTTTGGGGTTGCCCAGATACAGCATGTGAATCACCCCGCCCAAAATCAGCGTGATCAGCCAGCCGATCACGATCCCGGGCCGGAAACTGTAAAACAGAGACATGAAATACAGGCCGGCACCGATTTCAGAGAAAAAGAACGCCAGCCAGAGAAAAATACCTTTTTCATCGATCCACTGCCGCTGACGGGTCGGACTGATCATCCACTCATAGGGTTTGATCCCGGAGCCATCAGACGGAAACATGGTTTCAACCAGATTTTGGTGATTATCATTCATGGAAATACCCTCCTAATTTACTTTATAAATCTTGACAGCAACCGCAGTCTCCATGTTACCGGCGACCGGATCAAAATATTTGAGCTTGGCCGGCAGCAGTTTGCAGAAATTGGCGCCTTTGCCTTTGGCAATGGGTCGTCCGTCCGCCCACAACCCGCCCTGGCCGGCAATACCGATCACCTTGGGACTCTGGGCTTCCATGGTTTTGACAATCCCTTTTTCCTTGACCCCGTATTTATTCTCAATGCAGATGATATCTCCATCCTTGAATCCCCGCTCCTTTGCCATGGTGGTATTTAAAGTGATGGTAAAGGTATAGGGGCACATCTGGGACACCTCATCCACATACGGATTCTGGAACGTGGTATTGTTGGTGTGCAGAATATCCCGATAAGAGAATGCCAGCAGGTCATATTCATCATCCAGATCTTTGTGGGATTCAGGCCAGAACCAGGAAGGCAGCGGCGTATACTGATCCATATCCATTTCAAGCTTTTTGTAGTCAAAACCGGTTTCCTCAAAAATCTTTTCCATATTACGTCTGTCATGGATCAGATATTCCATGTACACCGGGCACCTGGAATCGATCTCCCACCGCCAGTAAACATCTTCAATGGATTTATGCCAGGTGGCGTATCCCTGTTCTTCGATTTTTTCCTTGTCAGGCCCGTACACCCATCTGAGAACCCGTTCGCCGATCTCTTTCCAGGTCAGTTTTTCACCGGGCTTGATCTGCAGTTCAGGATCCTCGATCCGATAGTAATCATTGAGCTTGGCGTTGAACTTGTCCAGCACGCCCACCCGATGCGCCACCTCCAGGTACACATCCATGAAGAACCGGGATTCTCCGATGGGTTTGGCCACCGGTTTCTGCAGATGCACATACCAGTCTTCATAGGAAGGCGATCCGGAAAAAAAGAACGCATCGATCTCCGAAGACCAGCAGTCTTTTTCCAGATAAGACACATCCGGCAAAATCAGGTCGCCAATGGCCTGATCGGTTTCATTGATCCACAGGTCGTTTTGCACCACAAAGCAGTCTTTGAAGTTTTTCACTGCCGTATCCCAGTCGGAATTACTGATGATAAAATTGGCAGAAATACCGAAAATCATCTCAGGTTTGGCTTTCATGCCCAGTTTATCATGAATGTAATCCACTTCTTCCACATAAGGAATATGGGACAGGGTACAATGGGTCCACACATCCACGCATCCCATGTTGGTGGCCGGATAGCTGGGCGCATGCACCGGCCAGGGATCATGGGAATAGAACACGGACGGAACGATCACGCCATCAGTGCCTACTTTACAGGTCTGTTCATAATTGCCGCCCGGATAGGCCCGGCGGATGGCCGGCCATCCCAAGGTACCGCCGGGAACATCTTCGGCCCCCACCAGCTGGGCCATCAGGTCGATGGCTGCCACCTGATGGATCCCGTTGGTATGGCCCTGGGATCCCCGGAACGTGACCGATGACACCGGCCGGTAAGGAAAGGTTTTGCCTTCAATGGTGATGGTGGATCCGATCTGGGCGTTGTCCACCCAGCCCTTGGCCACTTCCAGAATCTTGGCGGCCGGTACAGTGGAAATTTCTGA
The DNA here is from genome assembly GCF_000421285.1 of Desulfotignum balticum DSM 7044. Taxonomy (GTDB): domain Bacteria; phylum Desulfobacterota; class Desulfobacteria; order Desulfobacterales; family Desulfobacteraceae; genus Desulfotignum; species Desulfotignum balticum. Next base: position 299,561 of record NZ_ATWO01000001.1, on the reverse strand, counting down.
AGCCCATTCAATGGTAAACTGTTTCAAATGCTCTTTGAACGGTACAAAGCAGGGACGTACTTTTTCCCCGTTGTATTCATACTCACCGTCCAGGGCCAGGTCTTCCCAGGCGGCGGATTGATCGTCATATTCCTTGATCTCGCCGGCTTTGGTATCATACACCAACGGTTTGTTGCTTTTTTCGTGACGTATGTAGGTACCGTCTTCCTTGATCAGGTAGACGAAATTGGTCTTGGCTTTCAGATACAGTTCATCCATTTCCCCGCGCATGTTCACGATATAGTTGGCAATGGCCAGACCCACAGCCGTGTCCGTGCCCGGCAGAATGGCCAGCCATTCCGTGGCTTTACCCCCGGCAAAATTACCCATGGGATCGAACACGATCTCTTTGATGCCTCTTCGCACGGCATCGGCCCGTAACCGGGCGTTGGTCATGGCGGAATGTCCGGAGCCGGTGCCTTTGCTGGAACCCCATTTGAGCACATATTTGGTGTACCGCCAGTCAGGTGCAATGGACCAGGCCCCGTGAATCAGGCCCCCCAGCATATGGCAGGCGTTTCCGCAGTGCAGGCTGCCACCGCCGATGATGAAGTTACCGTTGTTTTTAACACCAAACGCCTGGGCATAAAAATAGGGATGGTTGTGCGGCCCGTCAGACGCCCGCATGGTCTGGTTGGTGAACAAAATCTTATTGGGATCGTCTTCCATGATCTTTTTCATCTTGGTGGTGATGATTTCATAGGCTTCTTCCCATTCAATCTCTTTCCATTTGGGATCCACACCGATCCCTTTTTCCGGATTGGTCCGAAGCATCGGTTTTTTGATCCGGTTGGGATCATGGTAGTACATGAGGCCGGCCACACCTTTGCCGCACAGACCGGCATTGGTGCCGCCCATGGTGGTCTCTTTGATGCCCTCGATTTTTACCGGCACCCCGTTCACCACCCGCACTTTGGCACCGCATCCGCAGTAGCAGACACCACAGGTGGTATTTACCCATTTGTCTTCCCAAATTTCATCTGTCTTATAGGTCATATTGCCTCCTGTTTAATCAATATAATAAACGGCGGGTTCCGTGCCGAATTCTTTTCTGAGTTGTTTACCTTTTTTCTCCATGATCAGCCGGTTGATCTCACTGTTGGGATCATCCAGATCACCGAACACTCTGGCGCCTACCGGACAGATATTGACACATGCGGGCGTGGCATCTTCATCCTTGCCCGGGGTCAGCCCTTTTTTCATGCCTTCATCCACGCGTTCCGAACAGAAATTACACTTGATCACGGTGCCGAGTTTAAAGGGATACAATTTTTCCCCGATGGTTTCCATCTCGGTTTTGCCCTGGCCCGGAAAAAACTCCCGGTTTTTGGTTTTTTCATCGTAGTAGGTCCGCTGCTGATATGGACAAGCCACCATACAGGCCCGGCATCCTACGCATTTGGTATCATCAATGGCCACGATGCCGTCTTCTCTGACATAGGTGGCTCCCGTGGGGCACGCTTCCACACAGGCCGCATCCTCACAATGGTTGCACAGGACCGGATAAATCAGTTTGGAAGAGGTGGGAAACTTACCGGTTTCTCCAATCAACACCCGGTTAAAGAACACCCCGGGCGGCAAAAAATGTTCTTCCTTGCACGCGATGGTGCATCCCCAGCAGGCAATACACCGTTTGACATCGATTACCATTCCCCATCTAGGCATAGCAGCTCCTTTTTCTCTTTACATTTAAAATTATGTGTTGGTATTGATCCTGTGTCACGCTGCCTAAAGATCAACGGTTGTTACCTCCTCAAACCCTCTTTGTGCGCAGACCCTGTTGGCATCCAGTTTTTTTCCTGAAAAATAATCCGCCAACGCCTCTAAAACCGGGTCGATATCCAGCAGGCCCGACATTTTTGCAAATGCCCCCACGACCACGGTATTGGGAATGGGCAGTCCGATCTCTTCCATGGCAATGCCGTTGGCATCGACCATGGCCAGTTTTCTTAAATTCTCATGACGAATATCGCCCTTGTTTTTCTTGTCGTTGATCAAGAGCATACCCCCGGGTAACAACCCGTCAAACACGGCCGGAGAATTTTTTTGAGAAGGATCCAGCACCACCAGAATATTGGGATTGTAGATCTGAGTTTTCTCTTTCACCGGTTTGTCGGAAAACCGCCCGAATGCCGTGACCGGCGCGCCGCGACGCTCGAATCCGAACATGGGAAAACTGGCGCCGAACTGCCCGGTTCTGGCAAATGCATTGGCCAGAATCTTGGAGGTGGTCACCACCCCCTGCCCGCCTCTACCATGGAATCTGACTTCACTCATCATAATTTTTCTCCTTAATCTTGCGCAGATACCGGTAGCTGACATTCCGCTTCCAGCACACTCAGTCCGCCCAAAAGGCAAGTTTCATATTCCACATCGTCCTGAAGAATCTGAAGATCCGCGTCAGTCATGTGATTGAATTTTTTCATCAGTTTGGTGTAACTGCTTACGGGTTTGGGTTTTTTAACGGTTTTGGTCATGCGGATTTTACCATTTTCAGCTTCCCACAAAGGAAAGTAATTGGTTTTGACCGCCTGCCGGCAGATCTCTATGGTATCTGCGGGATTCGCACCCCAGCCCGTGGGACAGGGGGCAAACACATGGAGAAAGCAAAATCCCCGTTCCTTGGCTTTTTTGGCTTTAAGCAGTTTTTTGGCCAGGTCCTCCAAATCGCTGAGGGTTGCCGTGGCCGTATAGGGAATCTTGTTCATGGCCATTTTCACCCCTAAATTCATGCGCCGCAGATTTTTTCCTTTGTGCACCGTGCCATAGGGGGTGGTGGTGGTGGTGGCGCCGTACGGGGTGGTGCCGCTTTTTTGAATCCCGGTATTCATGTACCCTTCATTGTCATAACAGATGTAGATGAACGGCTCATTGCGTTCCGCGGCCCCGGAAAGGTTGCCGAATCCGATATCGTTGGCCGTGCCGTCGCCGTTGAAACACACCACCGTGTTGTCAATACCCGCTTTTTTATAGTACCGCACCAATCCTGTGGCATTGGCGGCGGCCCCGGTCATCAGGGTGCCGAAATAAGACAGGGTGTGCCAGGACTGTTTATTCTGACCCAGCAGTACCGGGGCGGAACAGGACGGAGTTCCGGTGATGATGATATCATTCCCCAAAACCCGGGGGATAAACCGCAGCAGCAGTTCCAAACCGCAGCCCGGGCAGAATGACACGCCTTTGGAGAACGGATCGTCATATTTAAGGTAATCCAGTACTTTGGTCAGCCGGCCTTTGTTTTTTTCAGCCATGTTATTTTTCCCCCTTATCTTTGTTGGCTTTTGGATAAGATACCCAGGTCACTTCAGGGACATCCTTGCCGTCGGCCAGATCTGCCGTCATTTGGATCATCTGTTTCACATTGGTTTTGGTGATGTCGGTATTGGCAATGCCGTCAATGAAACTGACCAGTTTTGCGCCGCCCAGTTTGGTTTCAAACGCTTTGAGTTCCGTGTAGATGGGACCGCCGTCAAATCCGAATGCCAGACTGCGATCCACCACGCCGATGGCTTTTTTCCCTTTGAGGGCCTTGACCAGGGCCTGATGGGGAAACGGGCGATACATGCGGATCTTCACCAGGCCGATGCGGACGCCTTTTTCCCGTTGCTCGTCAATGACCGACTTGATGGTACCGCACATGGACCCGGATCCCACCAGTACCATATCCGCATCTTCGGTGAGGTACTCTTCCAGCTGTCCGCCGTAAGTTCTGCCGAAAATATCGGCAAACTCCTGATCAATGGCATCAAACTTGGCTTTGGACCGTTCCATGGCAGTCACATGTTTATGCCGCAGTTCCATATATCCGCCTAGAATGCCATGGGTTCCCACGCCCAGTTTTTCACCGGGCCGAAGCACGGTCCGTTTGGGTTGAGATTTCAGCACCGACAGAAACTGATCCACAGTTTCCTGTTCCGGAATTTCCACGCCTTCAGACAGATAGGACAGAAAAAACCCGTCATAATGCACCATAACCGGCAATTGAATATCGTAATCCTCGGCCAGGCGGTAGCTCTGAAGCACCAGATCCATAATCTCCTGGCAGTTTTCAGCAATCAGAAATATCCAGCCTGCATCTCTTGTAGAGATCATGTCCTGCTGGCCGGAAGACACGGCGATAATACCCGGGGTTTCCCGGTTCACATTGACCATGACCACAGGGGCTCTGGCACCGGCGGTGGCCAGTACCGCATCATACATAAACACCAGTCCCCAGGAGGACGAGGCGGTAAACACCCGACCGCCGGCCAAAGATGCCGCCATCACCGCGTTCATGGCGGAATTTTCTCCTTCCACGGTGATCAGTTCGCAATCCATGTCACCGGATGCATGAAAACTGGATATCTGTTCAATCACTTCGGTCTGGGGAGTGATGGGATAGGCCGCCACCACATCGGGCCGGGCCAGTTTAGCGGCAATGGCTGCGGCCGCGTTGCCGGTGATGACTTGGATATTAGACGAAATAGCTGTGGTATTCATGATACAAACTCCCCTTCCGAAACCATGGTGATCGCGCCCTTGGGACATTCTTTTGCGCAGATACCGCATCCCTTGCAAAAATCCAGATCCGGCTTAAAACAGCTGTCCGCTGTCATTTCCATCACCTGGATCGGGCAGTAAATCGCGCAAAACCCGCAGAAAATACATTTTTCCTTGTCCACAACCGGGCGCTCAGATCGCCAATCGCCGGTATCCGTGCACATCAGCGAATCAGTGGCATCCGACCACGGCCCTTCGTGATTAAAGTATTGATTTGATGACATAAATTCCCTCCCCCTGTTTACGAATAAAATGACCCTGGGCAATGCTGCTTTATTGTATCTACTTCATAGCCATTTTTTTGATACAATTCGATTGCATTGTCAAGCAAAAAATAAAATCCGCATAAAAAAAACGAAGATTTGATAAGTGAGGAGTAGGACTTACCCAAAAAAGACAAATTTCAACAAAAGGATAATAGTTGATAAATCAACGATTGAAGCTGCATCGAATTTTCAGGCATCCAGCATCGCGGGGTTTTCCCGGTGCGGCTTCTGGGCGAAATCGATCCGTCTAAAGAGGTTGGCACGGGCTGTCAAGCTGATTGTCTGAATGACCGCGCCTTTAAACAGGCGAATGGGTTTTCATGGATGACGCTTGAATATCACGAATCTGTTCTTAACTTAAGGTTTAACACAATCCTTAAACCCAACACAGGAGGGCAGCCATGGACAAGCAGGAATTATGCGAAAAAATCCGATCCATTTATCCGGATATCGGTGAATGCGGGATCGATCTGGATGTCGGGTATGACAAAGACAACCAGCGGTGGACCGTGTATCTTAAAAAAGACAAAAAAGCGTTAAAAACATTTCTGGAACCCGATGATGCCCGTTTGTGCATGGAAGGCAAACAGTGCGTCAGTTTGGGAGTTGAAATCAACCAGTTAAAAGACAGCATTGACAGAATGCCGCTGCAATGAGGTGATATAATGACAGACCACGATAAAAAAAAAGAAAACAATGGTGTGGATCTGGATGTGTGTACCCAGGCCCCTGAGTTTGCTGAACATGCAAGACCCAATGAATCACCACAGGATGCCTGCGATGACGGCAGAGCCGGCACAGGTAAAAACAAACAAGAATCTGACAGCTCGAAATGAGCCTTGTCTTTATCCGGCCTGAAACTGTTGGCACAAATTTTTCAGGAAGCGGTATTCTCTCGCTGCTGGACTGAATATTCCAGTTGAACACTGCTTTTCTTCTGATCATCAGGCCGGATGGTGGAAGGGGTAAAAACGATACCGGCGGTGATTTTGCCCGATTCGGTGATGCCGTCCAGGGAAAGCGGCTCGGTAAAAAGGGTTTCGATCTCCCGGAGAGCCTGGGAAGGACCGACAACCAAAATCTTTTCCGGTTCAATCACGGCCCGGGTCATGATCAGATCCGGAGAAAGCCTGCCGACCCAGAAAGCCTGAATCGCAATCTCTTTTTTTAACGGCACATCCACAAACACCTCCAGCATGGACGGCTCGATGCTTTTCACTGAAATGCCCGGCGGCAGCGAAACTGCATTCCGTCCGACAGACAGGCTGTTTTTACCCGGCGTGGTATTGGTAAGGTTGAGCTTGACATTGATGCGGTCCGGCTTCAAAGACCGGATCAGGGGTCTGGAACCGCTGACCAGCAGCCGGATACTGCTGGCAGATGAAGAAAAGACTTCCATGTTCTGATCTGATTTGACAAATTCGACGGGGACATCATGGGTGGCCAGAGTTTCCAACCCCCTGGAAAAACTGAACCAAAGCCCGGTGACACAGGCCAGACACACGGCAGCGGCAATCGCCAGTTCCCTTGTCTGTTTTTTTACATCCCTGGCAGATGAGTCTCCGCCAGCATGCTGAATCAGCATTTTTTCAAGCACGCGGGCATCATTGATATCGTAAACCCGTTTGTCCTGGACCACTGTAATTTTGCCCCGTTCTTCAGATACCACAATTACCATGGCATCGGTCTGTTCCGCCAGACCGATGGCGGCCCGGTGCCGGGTACCGAAACGGGAGGGAAGATCTGTGCGTTTCGACAGAGGAAGAATCACACCCACATCCGTAATTCGGTCTCCCCAGATCACCACGGCCCCGTCATGAACCGGATTATCCTGCCAGAAAATGCTGATGAGCATCTCTTTGGATAGTTTTCCCTGCCAGGTGATCCCTTCCTGAACCACACTTTCCATCCCCTTGCTCAAGGGCAGCACGATCAGCGCGCCGATTTTTTGTCTGGCCAGTTCATAAACGCTTTCAACAATGATCCCCACAGGGGTTTTCAGCTGCTGGCGGGGAATCCCCCATAAAAAAAATTTCAGATCCCTAGTTTTGAGCACCGATGATATTTCGTTGCGGAACACCACAATGATCACCAGGGCGGCAACGGCAATGACCCCCTGCATGACCCAGCTGGTGATGATCAGTCCCATGGAAAATGCCACCTGCCTGAAAACCAGCAGCACCCCCATGAACAGAAGCACCCGCAGCACGTTGGTCCCCCGGAACAGCACATACAGCCGGAAAAGAATATAGGTATTCAGGGCAATATCCAGCCCGTTCTGCCACCCGATATCAAAAAAATTCGCTATCATCAATCAATCTGAAATGCTGAAACGAAGGGTTTTCAACAACTTGTCACGGCTGTCGACAATTTCCACCCGCCAGGGCCCCTTGTCCGCAGGCCTGAGCTGCATACTGCTGAAAGAAGACCATTTGGGCGGATTCAACACCAACCGGGTATTGGAGATCAACCGGTCCTGCCGGTACCAGCGATGATACACAATGCTTTCTTCAAAAACCGGATCAAACGCGGAAAAACAATAGACCCGTCCCAGAGAAATGGAAAAAACGACCGCCGGATTGACCGGCTGAAACCTTTCAATGGCTTCACACATCTGTGCCTGAATCAGGACCGGCGGCTCAGATACCGGCGCCATCACCGGGGACTGGACCTGGGCATAGATCCTGGAGGTAGCGGTTACAGCTGATACCAGACATATGATTAAAAGGCTGCATATTCTAATGGAGGGTTTCATTTTGGGTATCTTAGCCATGAACCTTTATTTTTTCAAGCAGATTCATTGAGTTTCTGATTAACGTCTGGCAAAAAACAAACCGGTCTGCTATTTTATCAGCAGATGTCACACCGGTATCAACCAAAAAATCGGGTTGTTTTTAAAGGGGCTTTTTTATGAAATCCCACGTCAGGATTCTGGCCACCGGCGGTACCATTGCCGGTATCAGCCAAACGCCTTCCCAGTCCGAATACTGTGCAGGACAAATGACCATTCAGGATATGATCGATGCGGTTCCGGATCTGAACCGGCTGGCCGATATTTCAGGAGAACAGATCGCCAATGTTGGATCCCAGGACATGTCATTTGATATTCTGATCCGACTGACCTGCCGCATCAACGAACTGATGAAAAAAGAGGACATTCACGGTATTGTCGTCACCCACGGCACCGACACCATGGAAGAAACCGCCTTTTTTCTGAATCTCACCGTCGACAGCCCCAAGCCCGTGGTACTGACCGGGGCCATGCGGCCGGCCAATGCTATTTCAGCGGACGGCCCCTTGAACCTGTTCAATGCCGTGGCTGTGGCAGCTGATCCCAATGCCAGGGAACGAGGGTGCCTGGTGGTAATGAATGACCGGATTCACGGGGCCCATTCTCTGACCAAGACCAATACCACATCCGTGGAAACATTTTTATCCCCTGTCAACGGCCTGGTGGGAACCGTTAATTACGGGAAAACCGCCTATTTTCGATTCCCCTTCAGGCGGCACACCTATCTGAGTGAATTTTCCAGCCGGTTCTGTCACCCCCCCCATCCGACACTGCCCCGGGTGGACATCATTTATGCCTGTATTGATATGCCGCCGGATCTGATCGACTTATCGTCAGCCGCCGGGGCCAAAGGCATTGTCATTGCCGGTGACGGCAATGGAAACATGAATCAGGCCACAATAAAAAAAGCCGCCCAAAAGGCGGCTTCAGGGTTCTGCATTGTCCGAAGTTCACGGGTACCGACCGGAACGGTGGGCCGGAATATGGAAGTGGATGACGACACTTTGGGGTTTATTGCTTCAGATGAACTCAATCCTGCCAAGGCGCGCATACTGCTCATGCTGGCGCTGTTTAAAAGAGTTCCCCGGCATCAAATTCAACAGATGTTTTACACATACTGACGTCTGCAATTATCCCGGGGGCAGACTGTCCATGGGCAGGTAAAGCAGTGTCCCTTGCGGCAGGCCGGCGAAATTGGTTATCTGCGTGCCGGTTTTCACACGCCCGGGCGGCAGATAATACACGGTGGTCTGTTCTTTGTACCTGTGACCGGCAATCCGGTAGGCGGTTTTTTGCCGGGTGACGGCAAACGGTCCCTGATATCCCACAATCAAACGGGTGTTCACAGGCAGATCATCCCAGTCGGGGATCCGGGATCCGGACCGGACAATACCGGACGGCAGAAAATAGATGGTGGAATCAAATTTATATGCCGGACCGGCATGGGACCAGGCTGTCATCTGGTCGGTGATGGTTTTTACTGGATATTCCAGAATATTGGTTTCAGCCGGCTTCGTCTCCTGGTTCAACAGAACCCGGGTGCTGACCGGCAGCAGATGCCATCCGACTGCGCCGGCAATCTGGTCTCCGGTAATCCGTCGGCCACCGGGAAGCACATATACGGTAGTCGGATGGTCATATTCTTCTCCGGCAATGGACCAGGCGGTTCGGTCTTTTGAAATCAGCTCGGGAACCGGACCCGTGGCGGCAATCCGGGCGGCCACCGCAGGCCCGGGGCTGTAAAACAGCTCTGCCAGGTACGGGTCCGGCAAGAGACGTCCGGCGATAACATCCGGATCATTATCAAGCGTTGGTCCCAGTCCGGCCCGGGCACGATCAAAATTTTTGGCACACCGTTTTCTGCCCCGGTGATCTTTAGGAAACCAGGGATTGGGCCTGCCGAACGCCACCTGACTGTGGGTCAGCACTGCGTGATCGCCTAAGCGGTAAGCGTTTTGAAGAATCTTGACCAGCAACCCCATGGACCGGTATTGTGCATCCGTCAGCGGCGCATTATGGTATCCCACCAGCTCGATGCCGATGGAAACCGAGGAAATATCTTTCCGGCCTTTCCACATGGACAGCCCGGCATGGTCGGCCCGGAACTGTTTGTCCAGTATCCGGTAGGTGTCTCCGTTCCGGGCGATCACGTAATTGGCATGCCCCCCGGGTGTGCTGCGGCCGTTTGTCAACTGTTTGCCTTTGGCCACTACCCGCAGGGTAGCGGACAAGCCAAGCTCTGATGTATGAACGATAATATACAATGTCTGCCGGCGCCGTACTTTTTTGAATTTTGGATTCACCCGGTTCCGATGATCAATGATCCTGGACTGGAACTGATTAAAATCCGATGTCGTATAAGAAAAACCGGACGAATCCATGGGCAACCCGACCACAATCCAGCCCAGAAGCATCACCAGAAAAAGATGCCACCCCATTTGGATCACCTGGCAACCGGATGGCATATTTTGGAAAATACGATTTGGTTGCGTCCTTTTTCCATTCATGATGCCAGTATAGCAATGAAACCCCTAAAAGGGAAACAGACATTTTCATCAACCAGGCCGGATATATTTTTTATTGACAGAACCAAATGCTGAAATATATTTAAGTTTTACTATTTCACGTCATGACCGGACACATTCAATTAACCGAACCAAAAGGGTATTAAATGGAATTAGCCACATGCAAAGCGTCATATTTTGATCTATTTATTGATGTGACCAAAAAAATTACCACCGCAGAGAACATTGATGATATTTTTAAACTGATCACACAAAAGCTGCCGGAAATAATGGACGTGGATGGGTCCAGCATTCGTCTTTTGAACGATGCCGACAAAAAACTGGTTTTGCGCAGTGCCAGCGGTTTAAGTGAAGCCTACCTGAATCGCGGCCCCATTGACCATGAAGAACCGGTTTTCAAGGCCCTTGAAGGCACCCCCATTGTCATTGAAGATGCAGCCAATGATCCCCGGATTCAATACAAAGAAAGCATCGTACAAGAGGGTATTCAATCCATTCTGGTAGTGCCGATTTCCATTCGGAGCAAGAATGTCGGCATTTTGCGGGTATTATGCAAAAAACCGCATCATTTCAACCCGGATGAAATCAATTTTGTCGCCGCCTTAGGCGAACAATGCGGCATTGCCATTGAAAATGCACGGATTTTCGCCGATCAGCAGACCCAGTTGGATTATTTTGAAACCATCCATGCCATCAGCAAAAAAATCAATACCACCTATGAACTGGACAAAATCCTGGATTTGATTGTCACCCGTCTGCCTGAAGTCATGAATTTGAAAGCCGCCACCATCCGCCTGATGGAAGAAAACAAGGGCGATCTTGAATTAAAAGCCGCGTATGGATTAAGTCAGACCTATCTGGAAAGAGGGCCTTTAGACAAGGAACTGGCCACTTATTATCTGAAACAGGGAGAACCCGTGGTGATCCTGGATGCCAAAACAGATCTTCACACCATATATCACAAAGAAGCGGAACTGGAAGGCATCAGCAGTATTCTGGCTGTCCCGGTCACGTTCAACGAGGAAGTGATCGGCATTTTACGCCTGCTCACCGAAGAGGTGCGGCAGTTCTCCCATGCGGACATCAATTTTGCCCTGGCCATTGCCGAACAAAGCGGTATTGCCATCCAGCGGGCCATTGATTACAACCGTCTCAAACAGACCTGCAAATAACGAAAGGGAAACAATGACATTTACCATCGACCATTTCAACATCAATGTCCTGGATTTGGACAAAAGCCTGGTATTTTATGAAAAAGCGCTGGGGCTGAAGGAAACCCGGCGCACCACAGCCGATGACGGCAGTTATATCATCGTATATCTTGGAGACGGCACCAGCCCCTGCAAACTGGAACTGACCTGGCTCAAATCCCAGACCACTCCTTATGATCTGGGGGATGAAGAGTTTCACATCGCATTTAAAACCGATGACTTTGACGCGGCGTACGCCCTTCACAAACAGATGGGCTGCATCTGTTATGAAAACAAAGATATGGGCATCTATTTCATCAATGATCCGGACGGATACTGGCTGGAAATCGTACCGATCCGATGAATTCCAACTGCTGATACAGCCCATGTTTATCCCCACCACCATGGCCGAGGTGACTGCTTTGGGCTGGAACCGACTGGACATCATTCTGGTCACGGGCGATACCTATATTGACTCGCCCTTCATGGGCATCAGCCTTATCGGCAAAATCCTGATCAAAGACGGATTCCGGGTGGGGATCATTGCCCAGCCCGACCTGAACACGGACAAGGATATCCTGCGCTTAGGCCCCCCGGCTTTGTTCTGGGGGGTCACGGCCGGGGCCGTGGATTCCATGGTGGCCAATTACACGCCTTTGAAAAAACGGCGAAAGATCGATGACTACACCCCGGGCCATATCAACAATCGCCGGCCGGACCGGGCCGTGATCACCTATACCAACCTGATCCGGCGGTTCTGCAAACCCTGTCCCCCCATAATCTTAGGTGGTATTGAAGCCAGCCTGAGACGCATGGCCCATTATGATTTCTGGTCCAACAAAATCCGGCGGTCCATTCTGTTTGATGCCAAAGCCGATTACCTGGTGTTTGGTATGGGGCATACCACCATTCGTGATCTGGCACAGGCCCTGAAACAGGGGCAACCCATGGAAAACATACCCGGTGTCGCCTATATTTCCGGAACCCGGAAAGGAATACAGCTGCCTTGTTTTGACACGGTTGCCAAAAACAGCCGGGCCTACACGGATGCATTCACCACATTTTACCGCAACACCGATCCGGTCACAGGGCATCAGCTGTGTCAGGCCCACCAGGACCGGTACCTGGTGCTGAATCCACCGGCACTTGTTTCCACCACGGGCCAGATGGACGAAATCCACGATCTTCCATATGAAAATGATGTCCACCCTTTTTACAAGGCCATGGGACCGGTGCGGGCCCTGGACACCATCCGGTTTGCCATCCCCACCCATTACGGATGCTACGGGGAATGCCGGTTCTGTGCCATCACGGTCCACCAGGGCCGGACGGTGCAGTCCCGAAGCCCGGGTTCCATTCTCCGGCAGGCCCGGCAGTTTACGGCCCATCCGGATTTTAAAGGAAACATCATGGATTTGGGCGGACCCACCGCCAACATGTACGGGTATGAGTGCCCGAAAAAATTATCCAAAGGGGCCTGCCAGGACAAAAGCTGCCTGTTCCCCGACATTTGCCACACTTTGCGGCCGGACCATTCCCGATACCTGGAGTTGCTGGAAAAACTGTGCGCCCTGCCCGGCATCAAAAAAGTGTTTATCACCTCCGGAATCCGGTACGATTTGATTCTGCAGGACAAAAAACATGGCATGGCGTTTCTGAAAAAACTGGTCAAAGACCATGTGTCCGGCCAGCTCAAAGTGGCACCGGAACACTGTGAAAAACATGTGTTAAATCATATGGGCAAACAGACCATTGATGATCTGCTGGCTTTTAAGTCTGCGTTTGACAAATTGTCCGCCGACTGCGGCAAACCCCAGTTTTTAACCTATTACCTGATGGCGGCCCACCCCGGATGCACCCAGGCCGACATGGCTTCTTTGAAACGCTTTACCACAGACAAACTGAGAACCACGCCCGAGCAGGTCCAGATTTTCACCCCCACGCCGGCCACCTATTCCACCCTGATGTATCACACAGGCCGTGATCCGTTCACCCGAACGCCTGTTTTTGTGGAAAAAGATCCTGTCAAAAAACAGCGACAGAAAGACGTTGTCACCGCTTCCCGAAGGCCTTCGGGCAGAAAACACCGGCCATATTCACGAAAAAATATCCGATAATTGACCGGTCTCCAGGCATCACTTTCCAGATAACGGTCATTTCATTATTGAACAGTTATTTTTTACAACCTCTATTGCCGCATTCCTTGCCATGGGTTCAATTCCCCTGAAAAGATTTGACAAAGGGGAACAAAATGGTTTAACCATTAGGATTAGGAGCCATAAGAACTGGGTTGCACCATAGACAATTCAAGCGGAAAAACGGATTTTTTTATGTTTAAGCGCGCCAAACAGAGTCGGGTCTTTCAAGACGTGGTCGACCAGATACAAGAGGCCATTCTGACCAAGAAACTGGCCCCTGGCACCCGGCTGCCAGCGGAGCGGGACCTCAAGGAGATGTTCAACACCAGCCGGGGGACCCTGAGAGAAGCGCTGCGGGTCCTGGAACAGAAAGGACTGATTGAAATCAAGCTGGGGGTCGCCGGCGGCGCCATTGTCAAGCAGATCGACACGGATCCTCTCATGGAATCTCTGGCACTGCTGATCCAGTCCGGTGAAGTATCTCTGGAACATTTGTCCGAATTCCGGATCAAAATAGAAGGCAGCCTGGTGGAACTGGCCACGGAACGGGCCACCCCCAAAGACATTGAAGAACTGGAGCAAATGCAGGCCCGGGCCAGGCATTGTTATGATATCCAGGACTGGGAAAGTTTTTTGAAAACCGATGAAGCCATGCACACCTATATCGGCACCATGACCCGGAATCCCGTGTTCCAGTTTGTCCAGAAAAGTATACATGACAACATTCATCGGTATTACCAGGATTTTCTTCCCATGAACCGGGAGCGGACCCTGGAAAACCTCCAGGACTTTGACAAGATCATTGCCGCCATGAAATCAAAAAACGGGGCTGTCGCATCCGCCATCATCACAGATCATGTGCAGCGATTCCATGACAAAATGACCGGGAAACAACCCTGAATTCTCTTGTTCTGAAGTGTCTTTACATCATTGTCATTCTTTTTAGCTATTTAATTCTTGAAAAAAACCAAGGAAGGCCGTACACTCTTGCCGGTTAATAGTTGATTATTTTTTTAATCAGATTTTTTCAGGAGACGTGAATGGAAACCCCGATCAATCGTGAAATTGTCAAACAGGAAATTGATAAAATGGGCCTGGAGTCTGTGGGCATGGCCTCCATCCGGGAATTGAACCGGATTGTGAACAATATTGAAACCGCCACAGGCGACGCCTTCATCCGCATGGAAATGGGGGTGCCGGGTCTGGCCCCGCCGCAGATAGCCGTGGATGCGGAAATTGAAGCCCTCAAACAGGGGGTTGGCTCCAAATACCCGCCGTTTGATGGTATCCCCCAGCTGAAAACCGAAATCTCCGCGTTTGTGAAAAACTTTGTGGACATTGAGATTCCGGCAGAGTCCTGCTTTCCCACGGTAGGCTCCATGCAGGGCTGCTACATGGCCATGATGTGCTGCAGCCGGCGGATCAAGGGGAAAGAAAAACTCTTGTTCATTGATCCGGGATTTCCGGTGAACAAGCTTCAGGCAAAAGTTCTGGGACTGCCCTTTGCCCATTTTGATGTATATGAATACCGAGGCGACAAACTGGGGCCCAAGCTGGAATCATTTCTGGAACAAGGGGATGTGGCCGCCATCATGTATTCCAACCCCAACAATCCGGCCTGGATCTGCTTTACAGAAAAAGAACTTGAAACCATCGGCTCTTTGGCCACCCAATATGACTGTATTGTCATGGAAGATCTGGCCTATTTTGGTATGGATTTCCGGAAAAACTATTCCATACCGGGCCAGCCCCCGTTCATTCCGTCCGTGGCCAAGTTCACCGACAATTACATTCTTTTGATCTCCAGTTCCAAATCTTTTTCCATGGCCGGCCAGCGCATCGGCATGTCCGCGATTCCGGAAAAACTGTTCCACTCCACCGGCAACAATCTCAAATCGTTTTTCGGCAGCGACCGGTTCGGATATGCCTATATTTTCGGGGCCATGTATGCGTTAAGCTCCGGGGTGTCCCACTCCAACCAGTACGGGCTGTTAGGGCTGCTCAAAGCAGTGAACTCCGGGGAATTCAATTTTGTGGACCATGTCAAAGAATACGGGGACCGGGCCGGGGCCATGAAACAGATGTTTACGCAAAACGGATTCAAGATTGTGTATGACATGGATGATGACAAACCCATTGCCGACGGGTTTTATTTCACCATCTCCTACCCGGGATTCACGGGCGTGGAACTGGTGGAGGAACTGCTTTATTACGGCATCAGCGCCATCTCCTTGAGCACCACGGGCAGTGACCGCCACGAAGGGTTGCGGGCCTGTGTGTCATTGACCGGAAAAGAGCGGTTCAACGAACTGGCGGACCGTCTGACCCGGTTCCAGGCAGACCACCCCGAAGGCAGTGACTTCAAAATTATCCATGCCTGATGCGATCTGTTTTTTTGACCTGAACAGATCACATCAGACCATCACAGACAGGATGAACGCCAACAACGTGGAACAAGCCCCCCCGGGGTGCCTTGGGGCCGGGCCGTCAGATTTGAAAATCTCGGGCCGGTCACAGGGTGCCCCGGGGGACGGCGTTTCTATTCCTTCTCTTTTTTCTTGAGTTTCCCGGCCATCTGGTGCCGCTTCTGGGCATTTAAAATCGTTTTGCGCAACCGGATGGACACCGGGGTCACCTCCACCATTTCATCATCTGTGATAAAGTGGATGGCTTTTTCCAGGGTCATCTCCCGCACGGGCGTACACACCACGTTTTCATCCTTGCCCGATGCCCGCATATTGGTGAGTTTTTTCTCTTTGCAGGGATTGACATCAATATCTGTGGCCCGGTTGTGCTCACCGATCACCATACCTTCATACACCGGGGTACCGGGCACAATGAACAGCTGGCCCCGGGGTTCCAGGTTGAACAGGGCATAGGGCACGGCCGTGCCCTGCCGGTCTGAGACCAGAGACCCGTTGAAACGCACGGGAAATTCCCCCCGGAACGGCTCGTATCCGGCCAGATAGGAATTCATGATCCCGGTACCCCTTGTGTCGGTGAGGAATTCGTCCCGGTAACCGATCAGGGAACGGGACGGGATGGAAAACTCGATGCGGACCCTTCCTTTGCCGTTGTTCACCAAATTGGTCATTTTGCCTTTGCGGATGGACAGTTTTTCCGTCACCACCCCCATGAAATCCTCTTCACAATCCACAAACAGATGTTCAATCGGTTCCAGAGTTTCCCCCTGACCCTGCTTATAAATCACCTTTGGCCGGCTCACACAAAGCTCAAACCCCTCCCGGCGCATGGTTTCGATCAAAATGGCCAGTTGCAGCTCGCCTCTGCCCTTGACCACAAAACTTTCGTCCGTGGTACTGTCTTCCACCTCAATGGCCACATTTTTCAAGGTTTCCTTGAGCAGGCGTTCCCGGATTTTCCTGGACTGGACATATTTGCCTTCTCTGCCGGCAAACGGCGAATTGGTAATGGCAAACTGCATGAACACCGTGGGCTCATCCACTGTGATCCGGGGCAGGGCACAAGGGGCCTGGCGGGTACAGATGGTATCTCCGATCCTGACATCCTCGATACCGGACAGCACCACAATATCGCCGGGATCGGCCCGGTCCACCGGCACCAGGGTCATGCCTTTATAGGATTGCAGTTTGGTCACTTTCAACAGAATCTGGTGGTCATTTTCTCCCAGACACACCAATGATTCATTGGACGCGGCAGCTCCGTTAAACACCTTGCCGATGGCCAGACGTCCCAGATAGTCGGAATATCCGAGATCAGACACCAGCATCTGAAACGGGGCTTCCGGATCATAGGACGGGGGAGGCATCTGTTCGACAATGGTATCAAACAGATCATGCAGATGAGGCACATCCGCATCCAGTTCTCTTTTGACAATCCCGTCTCTGCCGATGGCATAAAAATAAATAAAGTCCAGCTGATCCTCGGTGGCTTCCAGATCGATAAACAGATCATACACCATGTCCAGCACTTCATCGGGCCGGGCATCTTTGCGGTCGATCTTGTTGATGATCACCATGACCGGCAGCCTTGCCTCGAAAGTTTTTTTCAAAACGAACCGGGTCTGGGGCAACGGGCCTTCCGATGCATCCACCAGAAGGATAGCACTGTCCGCCATGGACAGGGCCCGTTCCACTTCCCCGCCGAAATCCGCATGGCCCGGGGTATCGATGATATTGATTTTCACATCTTTCCACACCACGGAACAGTTCTTGGCGGCAATGGTAATACCCCGCTCCCGCTCAAGATCCATGCTGTCCATGAGGCGTTCATCCACCTGCTGTCCTTCCCTGAAAATGCCGCTCTGACGGAACATGGCATCCACCAGGGTGGTCTTTCCATGGTCCACATGGGCGATGATGGCGATATTGCGCAATTTGTCGTTGGTCTGAATTTGTTTTTTCATTAATGTCTCTTTTATTTAATCACAACTTGCAGATGGATGGTTTTAAAAAATTATCTGGACACCCGGGTGGTGCCGTCAGCCGCGGTGATGATCCGGACCCGGTCTCCCGGGGACACTTCCACATCCGCTTCCTGGACCACCACAATGGTGGTGCCTGTGTCTTTTGTCACAACAATTTCAAGGCCGGGCTTCCGGGTGATGCCTTCTTCCGCCGCAGTCCCGGCAGCAGCTCCGGCCAAAGCACCGATCACGGTTGCCACTGTGCGGCCTGAACCGCCTCCCACCGTACTGCCCAGCACCCCGCCGGCAACCCCGCCGACAGCGGTTCCCACCGGGGTTTTGGTCCCTTCGATGGTGACATACTTGACCGATTCCACAGTCCCCATCATCACGGTCTGGACCTGACGGGCCTGATCCCTGGAATACACTTCCGACGACCGGCTGGACGCACACCCGCCGGCCAGCATCGTAACAACGGCTGTAAACACGGCAGCCCACGTCATGACATACATTGATTTCACCATATCCCCCTTTTTTTTTCTTCAAATTTTTCTTCAATGTCTGGTTATAATTTTCCAGATGACCTTTCATTTTATCACATTTTTACGATTTTTAATCCCTGTGCTGTAATTTTTTTCTTTTCAGGACCGATGAAAGCATCTGGAAAAATGAAGAAAGGCAAACACACCCGTGCCCAGGGCCATGACCAGACCGGACACAGGAAATGCCAGCCTGAGGCTGAAAAAATCCATGGCCAGACCGGCAGCCATTGATCCGGTGAGCATGCCTAAGCTGTGAGCCACCGTCAATATGGCCATCACCGATCCCATGGCTTTTTTCTGCTCTCCGTTGACCACGGCCAGGGCTGTGATGGCCGGCATGGCAATCCCGCCGCCCACACCGAACAAAGACACGGCAGCCAGCAGATCGAAAAATGAAGCGGCAAAGTAAATCCAGACCATGCCGGCGGTGGCGATGATCCCGCCGAAAACGACCATGGCCTGTCGGCTGATGCGATCCGCCAGATATCCCATGGGCAGTTGCAGAATCCCGGATATAAAAACGCCCAGGGTCACCAGAAGCCCGATTCTGGCACCGGACTGACCAAACATCTGAGCTCCGAACAGGGGCAGAAAGCTCCATATAGCGCCGATACACGCGGTATAGGCATACCTGAAGGAAAACAGGCCCAACAATTCCTTATCCCTGACCACCAGAGCCCAGGGGATCTGAAGCGCCTGGTGCCCGGACCGAAGCCGTTCCTCGGACAAAGGCGGCAGAAGCCACACACACAGCAGCACTCCGATAAAAGACAGCAGTCCCATGCTGACAAACGCGGCATCCATGGACCACAGGTCCTGTATCACACCGCCCATGAGCGGGCCCAGGCTCATGCTCAGAAACATGGACAGATTGAACAGCCCCATGGCATACCCTTCCGATCCCTTAGGGGTAATCTCCCCTACATAGGCCTGGACCACGGGCATGATCATGGCGGATCCGGCCCCCTGGATGAACCGGATAAAGATCAGTCCTTCCACAGTATCTGAAAAAATGAACGCAATGGAAATCAGTGTATAGGAGATCAACCCGAACAAAATAAAGGGTTTTCTTCCTTTTTGATCCGACATCCGCCCGAAATAAGGCAGCAGAAACACCCGGGAAATGGAAAAAGACCCGAAAATCATGGCCACATAAAATCCGGTGGCGCCCAAATCATGGGCATAGATGGGCAGCAGCGGCACCACAATCCCCACGCCCGTGACCGTGGAAAAAATGATGAAAAACAAGGTGGCGAAAATACCTTTGTGGTCGGATGGAATGGCCTGGCTGCCCTTGCGGAAAAGGGTCAGCGACAGCCGGACCATGGGCGCCCGGATGGTTTCGAAAAGATCCATTGGAACAGGCCTAATCCAGGCACTCTTTGATCTGGCCGATGAATCGGCTGGGCATGGCAAATTCCCCTTTGCGGTAATTGGCATGGGTCAGGTACAAAAATCGTTCCGCCCGGGTCATGGCCACATACATCAGACGCCGCTCTTCGGCCAGGGCCGCGTCCCCGTCGTCAATGGACCGCCAGTGGGGAAACAGGCGTTCCTCACATCCCACCACAAACACGGTGTCAAATTCCAGGCCCTTGGCGGAATGGATAGTAAGCAGGGCGACCCCGTCGGAATCGGTGTCATCGTCTTCCTTGTCCTCACGGATCAGGGCCGCTTCCTCCAGATAGGACAGCATATCCGCCTTGGTTCGGGCCGTGTGAATCAGCTGTTCGATATTCTCTTTTTTGGAGATCCACTCCGCTTTGGTCTTGGTTTTCTTTTCAAGGTACTCATAATAACCGGTTTGAGCGATCACTTCTTCCATGGCCGGGGCCGGGGCCATGTCCCGGATGCAGTCCAGAATTTCCAGAACCCGGGACAGGTTTTCATGGATTTTCGGGGTCAGAACCCGTTCTTTGACCATGATCCGTGCGGCATCCTGGAGACTGGTGCCGGTGTTGCGCATGGCTGCCATTTTCTTGATCATGGCCGGCCCGATCCCCCGCTTCGGCGTGTTGACCACCCGCTCAAAAGACAGATCGTCATTGGGAAAAAACGCGGCACTCAGATAAGAATTGATATCCAGAACCTCCATGCGCTCGAAAAACCCCTGGGCCCCCATGAGCCGGTAGGGAACCCGGAAGGCCCGGAATATTTTTTCAAAAGGCAAAGAACAGAATTTGGTGCGGTACACCACGGCCATGCGGTCATAGGCAATGCCCTGGCCCTGGCGGTTCATGGCCTTGATCCGCCGCGCCACCCACTCGGCTTCATGGGCATCGGACAGAAAATCGTAAATTTCCACCACCCCGCCTTTTTTATGGGAAAAGCAGTGTTTGTCCATCTTGTCCGGATTGTAGTCGATCAGGTCATTGGCCACCTGAACGATCTCATTGGCGGACCGGAAATTTTCCTCCAGCCGGAAAATTTTCGCATCCCTGTATTTTTTGGAAAACCGCAGAAAATGGTTGACATTGGATCCTCTGAATCCATATACCGCCTGCCAGTCATCGCCCACGCAGAACAGATTGCGGTGGGCGCCTAACAGAAGAGAGGTCAGATCTTCCTGCAGATTGTTGGTATCCTGGTATTCATCCACCAGAATATATGAAAACCAGGCCTGATACTCTTTTCGGATATCTTCGTGTTCTTTGAGCAGGTCCCTTGTTTTCAGCAGGATATTGTCAAAGTCCACCCCGTTCATCTGTTTCAGGCGCTCCTCATACTGGTCAAAAATATCGGCAGTGCGGATATTGAAAAACACCGGTTTTCTGTCAAAAAATTGATGGGGATTGCCGGAGTTTTTGGCCCGGGACAAAAAGGACAATATCCGGGAGGCGTATTTTTTGTCAATGTTGTTTGCCACACACAGTTCCTTGATCAGCTTGTCCTGCTGGTACACGGACAGCACCTGAACCGGCGGCACATATCCCAGACGCGTGCAGTGCTGCTTGAGCATCATCAGGCAGGCGGAATGAAAGGTTCTCACCCACTGGAACCGGTCCTGGGAAAGACCGGTCATGGTCATGAGCCGGGATTTCATCTCCTGGGCCGCCTTGTTGGTAAAGGTGATGGCCAGGATTTTCCGGGGATCATACCCCTGGTCGATAAGATGAGAAAACTTGGCGGTCAGGGTCCGGGTTTTGCCGGAACCGGCCCCGGCCACAATCAGGGCCGGAGACCCGGTATGGGTCACGGCCTGCTGCTGCTGTGAAGATAATTGCATGTAAATTTACACTTTTTATGTTGTCTGGGAAATGATCTGTTTCAAGGTGGTTTCAATGTCTTTCTGGATCTCGTCCAGGCGCTGAGAGGTCAACGCCTCAAACCTGAGCACCAGGGCCGGCTGGGTATTGGAGGCCCGCACCAGACCCCAGCCGTCGGGATACACGGCCCGCATGCCGTCGATATCGATCACTTCCTGCTTTGCCTTGTAATGGGCCGTAATTTTCGCCACCACATCAAACTTGATTTCATCCGGACATTCCACGCGGATTTCAGGGGTGGTAAAAGTTTTGGGCAGATCCTGGATCAGTTCATCCACGCCCTTGCCTGTGGCGGCCAGAATTTCCAGAAGCCGGCAGGTGGCGTACAGTGCATCATCAAATCCGAAATACCGGTCCTTGAAAAACATGTGCCCGCTCATTTCTCCGGCCAGATCGGCATTTTCTTCCTTCATTTTCTTCTTGATCAAAGAATGGCCGGTGCGCCACATGATGGCGTTGCCCCCGTGACGGCGGATATCATCATACATGACCATGGAGCACTTGACTTCGGAAATAAAGGTGGCACCGGGTTTGCGGGAAAGAATCTCCCTGGCATAGATCACCATGAGCTGATCCCCGTAAATCACAGTTCCGTTTTTGTCCACCACACCGATGCGGTCCCCGTCCCCATCATATCCCACCCCCAGATCCAGATTCTTTTCCTTTACCAGGGCAATGAGATCGCCTAAATTTTTCTTCTGGGTGGGGTCTGCCTCATGGTTGGGAAAATTTCCATCCGGGTCGCAGAAAAGATCGTGGACCTCACACCCCAGTTCCTTTAAAACCGGCAATGCTGTGATGCCGCCGGTGCCGTTCCCCGCATCAATGCCCAGACGAATCGTAGTGGGGATGGTGATATGATCGGTGATATATTTTTTATAGGGGGTCAGGACATCTTCCCGGGTGAGGCGGCCGGAACCGGTGATATAGGCGCTGCGTTCGATGACTTTCCGGATCTCCTGCAATCCCTGGCTGTGAATGGAATCCTGGCCGTTCATGAGTTTAAATCCATTGTATTCCGGCGGGTTATGGCTGGCCGTGATCATGGCGCCCCCGCCCAGATCCAGGTGCTGAATGGAAAAATACAACACCGGTGTCGGGCACATGCCGATATCCACCACATCACATCCGGTGGACAACACCCCTTGTATGAACAGATCCGAATATCTGTCCGATGTCAGGCGGCAGTCCCGGCCCACGGATACTTTTTGTCCGCCCTTCTGGTTCACCAGGGTCCCGAAGGCTTTGCCGATATTTTTCACATCCTCATCCAGGATATCAACACCGGCCACCCCCCGGATATCATATTCTCTGAAAATTCCTGACTCCATATATCTCCTCCTTGAAAAAATTTCAGATAATCGTTGACAACACCACCAGGATTCCCAACACCCAGCAGTACGGGGCGAACAGATGAAATTTCCCCGCATGCACCAGTTTTATCAGCAGTTTCAATGCCATCAACCCGCTGACAAATGCCGTCAGTGTACCATAAATCACGACGGCGTCAAACTGTACACCCTGATCCAAAGATTCCAGAATACTGATGAGCTGCGCCCCTAAAATGGCCGGGATGGACAATAAAAATGAAAACCTGGCCGCAGTCTGCCGGTCCAGGCCGCAGAACATACCGCAGGCAATGGTGGTACCGGCTCTCGAAATACCGGGAATCACGGCCAGCCCCTGGCTGACACCGATGATCAAAGACCTTTTCAGATCCAGAGGGGTTCCGGTTTTTTCAGTCCGGTAAAAGCCCCGGGATATCCACAGAATGGTTCCGGTCACCAGAAGCATGGCTCCCACCAGCAGCCCGGATGTAAACAAGACATCCTCGAATTTTTTCAACCCCATACCGATAAGGGCGGTGGGAACCGAACCCGCTATAATGAATACGGCCAGTTTCAAATGCGCATCTGATTCAAACGCAACCGGCTGCCGTTTGATTGTCTTTGCCATACCAGACAGCACGGACAACACCATGCCCCTGATGTCGGCAAAATACACCAGCACCACAGCCCCCAGTGTTCCCATATGCACACTGATATTGAATGCCAGAGACGATTCCGTGATGCCGAAAAAAAGCTGTCCCAGCACCAGGTGACCGGAGCTGCTCACCGGTAAAAATTCGGTCAATCCTTGTAAAATCCCGAGTATGACTGCCTGATATATTTCCATATAACTTGCCATTTCCTTGATCAAAGACATTGAGTGTCAATCTGAGCGGCTGTGAAAAACAGCATCCTTAAATAGTATTGTTCGCCCGAAATTGCAAGAATTTAGTTGCGCAGGAAAGCGGATGAAGGGCACCCTTTTGAAAAAAAAGATTTTCTATTCATAAAACAGAATATTAATTTCAGTTGATTTCACCCAAAATCTTTTGTATGATTCTTAACTAGAAACGAATCGGTATGGCATATTGAATTCGATTATATATCTAAAAAGTCAAATGATTTCACTACCCGTCAACGTTAACCCTAATCAAAACAAGGAGAAAAAAATGAAAAAAAAATGGGTTATTCAAAGTTTTTTATCCGTGCTGGCACTGACATTTCTGTTCGGTTGTGCCGCCAAAGAGCCGGTTGATTTCGGCACATTCACCCCGGCCCAGTTCGATCTGGAGAAAAAAGAATCCAACGTGGACAATTTTCTGGTGATCATGGATGCATCCAGCTCCATGCGGCATGACAACAAATTTGACATCGCCAAAACCGTTGCCCAGCGTTTGAACATGACAATCCCGGAACTGGGTCAAACCGCTGGTCTCCGGACGTTTGGTCATCTCCCCTCTGTATGCACAAACAAAACAAGATTGTTTTACGGCATGGAACCCTATGCAACTGCCGCGATGGCGGATGGATTGGGGAATGTGACTAAACCGGGCGGAACCAGCCCCCTGGATGAGGCCCTGGCAGCAGCTCAAACCGATCTGGAAACTTTGCCCGGAACGAACAAAGCGGTGATTATCATCAGTGATGGTAAAGACATGACCGATGTGCGGGGCCAGGCCCAGGCACTTAAAGACAGATTCGGTTCCTCCCTGTGCATCTACCCGGTACTGGTAGGAGATGCACCCGAAGGCCGTCAACTGCTTCAGGATATTGCTGAAATCGGTGGATGCGGTTTTTTCACCACGGCAGACGATCTGTTGCCCAGTGGCGGTATGGCTGGATTCGTATCTCAGGTATTCCTTAAAGACGCGCCCGCTCCGGCACCCGCTCCGGCACCGGTAAAAAATGACTCTGACGGTGACGGCGTTTATGATGAAAATGACCAGTGCCCCGGCACCCCGATAGGCGCACGCGTGAATGCGGTGGGTTGCTGGATTCTGGAAGATGTCCTGTTTGATTTCGACAAAGCCGTGATCAAACCGGAAGCCTATCATCTGCTGGATGAAGTGGTGGAAATCATGAAAAAGAACCCCGGCATGAACGTGGAGCTCCAGGGACATACCGACAACATCGGCACCGAAAAATACAACATGGGCCTGTCTTTAAGACGCGCCAATGCCGTCGCTGACTACCTTGCAAACAACGGTATTTCAAAAGACCGGCTGACCACCAAGGGATTCGGATTCAGCAAACCGGTCGCTCTCAACAGCACCGAAATCGGCCGTTCCCTCAACCGACGGGTGGAACTTCACCCATAGGTCAAACCAGCGTCAGTAACATCCACAATTACTGACAATTGATTCGACTGATCCGGCGGGTTTATCTTGATGATAAACCCGCCGTTTTTTTATATCTGGATTTCCTGCCCGGTTCTTTCAACACCATACCCGCCCAAGGCCTGAACCCTTTGCTTGAATGCATCGCCGACAATGGTCTCCAGCAGAATTTGGACATTGGGTGTATTGAAAAACCGTTCCGGTATCACCAGGTCATAAGATTCCGTGACAATGGGCACAAAGTCCAGATCCAGTGCCCGGGCCGCTGCCATGATCCCCAAACCCGCATCGGCCCGGCCGGACAACACGGCCACAGCCACCGACATATGCGTATATTCATCATTGTCATATCCGATGATATCCGCCGGGGTCAAACCGGCATCCAGCAGCTTATAGTCAAAAAGAATTCGCGTGCCGGAACCGGCCTGACGGTTGATGAACCGCAGTTTTTTGTTTTTGAGATCCTTGATGGACCCGATATTTTCCGGATTGCCCTTGGGCACGATGAATCCCTGCTGCCGCATGACCAGATTTACCAGGCGCACCGGCATATTGGGCAGATATTTTTTGATATAACTGACATTATAGGAACCGTCTTCCGGGTCCAGGAGATGGGCCCCGGCCAGGTGGCAGGCATTGTTCCGAATCGCCATGAGCCCGCCCATGCTTCCCACATGACTCGATGAGATATTAATGCCGTCATGATCGCGCCGCATCTGGTCGGCCAAAAGATCCAGGGTATTGTCATGGGACCCGGTGATCACCAGGGTATTCTCGATGGCGGACAAGGGTTTGAGCAATCGGGCAGTCGGGGTTTCGGTTTCGGAAATCCCTTCCACATCCTTAGGGATCTGAATGATGCCGTCGGCTTCGGTCAATGTGGTGATACTGCCCGACCCCCTGGGCAGCTGGGAGGCGATGAGCCGCCCGTCCACGGATCCGATCTTTACCCGCAAAAACTCATCCTGCCCCAGTTTGGAAGCGATTTTCCGGGCCAGAGCCACCGGTTCAAACCGGTCTTCCACAGGTGCCAGTTTCTGCATAAAGCGCAGCAGCGGCCCCACAAACTGCTCAAATGCCACAATGGCGGAAACCGGATATCCGGGAATACCAAATACCGGCTTTCCGGAAAGATCTCCCATCAATACCGGTTTCCCGGGCATCATGGTCACCCCGTGAACCATGACCCGGCCTAAGGATGCCATCACCGGCCTTGCAAAATCTTCAGACCCGGCTGAGGAACCGCCAATGATGCACACCATGTCATACTCGCCCTTCACTGCCCGGTCCACCGCGTTTGTAATTGTTTCCAGATCATCTTTGAGCATGGGATGACGGTCGGCAACAGCCCCGTTATCCCGGCACAGGGCTTTGAGCACCGTGGAATTGGATTCGATTACCTGTCCCGGAACCATTTGTTCCGGAGATGTCTCATGCCACTGAACCAGTTCCGACCCGGTGGGAATGATCAGGACCCGGGGGTTTTTGTACACATTGACCTGAAACACGCCCCCGGACAACAAAGCTCCCATGGCATAGGCATTGATCTGATGGCCTCTGGGAAACAGCAGTTTGGTGGCCACGATGTCTTCGCCCATTTTTCGCACATGCTGCCAGGGAAACACGGGTGCTTCAATTTCAACGGTTGTTTCATCAATGATATTGATATGTTCGATCATGATCACGGCATTGGTGCCGGGCGGCATGGCATGGCCGGTATTGACCCAGAAACCGGTTTCTTCCGGAACCAGCACTTTGGGGGCATCTTCGCTGGCACCGAATGTCTGTTTCGCATCCACGGCCATCCCATCCATGGCGGCCGCGTGAAAATTGGGGCTGGACAGTTTAGCAATTGCCGGTGAAGCCAGAACACGCCCCTGGGCGGCTGTCACATCGATGGTCTCCACATCGGTAACCCGGTCTTTAAATCGGTCCATCAGAATCTGCCGGGCTGTTTCAATGGGTTGTGTATCCAGATACACATTTCGTTTAGATGTCATCACTGCTTTCCTCATGTTGGCATTTTAAAGAAGAATCACCTGGGTGACGGTATGTTTCTCCAGCCCTTCCAGATTTTCGCCGATATCCAGAAGACCGTCGGCATGAATCATGGTTCGAATCAGGCCGGATTTGCCGAGAACCGGCTTTGCCGTCATACCATCCGGGCCGTTTTCCAGCATCACCCGGACAAAATCGCGACGGCCCTGGGCAGACGCCACGTTCCGGGTCAGTATAGCCGGCACCCGCATCACAGGTTTCGGTTGTCTGTACCCCTGAATCCGGTTTAAAAAGGGGATCACCACCATTTTCATCACCACCATGGCGGAGACCACCTGGCCGGGCAAACCCCATACCGGCTTGGTGCCGCTTTTTGCCAGAATGGTGGGTTTGCCCGGGCTCACAGACATGCCATGGACCAGTATCCGGGTATCGGGCAGCGCGGAAAGCACCTCCACGGTATAATCTCTGGTCCCCACGGAGCTGCCCCCGGAAATAAGCACCATATCGGTTTGTGCCAGGGCTTTTTCACACGCCGCTTGCAACTGATCCGGGTCATCTTTGACAATCCCGTACCGGATCACTTTGGCATGGGCTTCCTGAACAAAACCGCTCAGGGCATAGGAGTTGATATCCCGGATCCGGCCCGGGGCCGGTTCCTGGTCGATGGGAATAATTTCATCTCCCGTGGAAATAATACCCACCACCGGCACCCGGTGTACGGGCAGCGTGGTGAACCCCAGCCCGGCAGCCAGCCCGGCCTCCTGGGGACGGATGAATGTACCGGCTTCCAGAACCACGTCCCCGGATGAAAAATCCTCATTGGCATCGATCACATGCTGAAGCGGTGCCACGCTTTTATAAATTTCGACCGATGCATCATCTATGGTCTGGGTATGCTCCACCATCACCACGGCATCCGTCCCTTTGGGCAGCATGCCCCCGGTGGAGATCCGGACGGCTTTTCCGGGCCCCAGTTCAAAATCCGGCACCTGACCCATCAGAACCGTTCCCTGGATCTCCAGCCAGGCGGGTGTGGATTCCGAGGCCCCGAAGGTAGCAGCGGCATTGACGGCAAATCCATCCATGGTGGCCCGCCTAAATCCCGGCATATCCCCGGGCGCTGTCAGGTTTTGTGCCAGGATTCTGGAAAACGCATCACTGATATCCACCCTCTCGGTATCAGCAGGATCGAAATTTCGGGTCATGGACAGGACATCGTCCAGGGTTTTCACTTTAAAAAAATGACTCATTTCAATGCCTCTTTCATCCGCGTCATGGCGTCGACCACGTTTTCCCGGCTGTTGAACGCGGATATCCGGATATATGGACTGCCGCATCTGCCGAATCCGCCGCCAGGCGTACATACCACCCCGGCTTTATGCAGCAGCAGATCAAAAAAATCCCAGGAATCCCGGCCCTGGCCGTCCACCCAGATATAAGGGGAATTGTCTCCCCCCACATATTCAAATCCTAAGTCGACCATGGTTTTACCGATGATATCGGCATTCTCCAGATACCCGGCGGTCAATTCACTGATCTGGGCCTGTCCTTCCCGGGTGTATACGGCTTCTGCAGCTTTTTGCACGGGATAGGAAACCCCGTTGAACTTGGTACTCTGACGGCGATTCCACAGCCCGTGCAGAGACACGGTCTCCCCGTTGTTCAAAAACACCCGGCATTCTTTGGGAACCACGGTAAATCCGCACCGGGTCCCGGTAAATCCGGCGGTTTTGGAAAAACTTCTGAATTCCACGGCCACTTCCCGGGCCCCGTCGATTTCATAAATACTTCTGGGCAAAGATGCATCCCGGATAAAAGATTCATACGCCGCATCAAACAAGATCAATGCGTGGTTCTTGCGGGCATAATCCACCCACTGGGCCAGATCAGCTTTGGAGGCGCAGGTGCCGGTGGGGTTGTTGGGAAAACACAGATAGATCAGGTCCACCGGGGTTTCCGGCAACTGGGGAAGAAACCGGTTTTCCTTGATACAATCCAGGTAGACAATGTCCTTATAACGGCCGTCCACAAATTCCCCGGTTCTGCCGGCCATGACATTGGTATCCAGGTACACCGGATACACCGGATCCGGAATCGCGATTTTAATATCACCGGCAAACAGTTCCTGAAAATTGCCGGTATCGCATTTGGCGCCGTCACTGACAAAGATCTCGTCCGCCGAGATATCCGCTCCCCGTGCCTGGTAATCATGGACTGCAATTTTTTCCCGTAAAAACGCATACCCCTGTTCCGGGCCGTATCCCCGGAACGTGGCGTCATCTGCCATGTCATCCACGCCTTTGTGGAATGCGGTTACCACCGCCGGAGGCAAGGCTTTTGTCACATCTCCGATGCCCAGACGAATCACCCGGATATCCGGATTTTCCTTCTGGAACTGATCCACACGCCGGGCAATATCTGAAAAAAGATAGGACGCTTTTAATTTCTGATAATTTTCATTGGCTCTGATCATGATTTTTCCTTTTTTATTCTGAATCGGTTTTCACCATCCAAACACAAATTTTCATCTTCACTCTTTTATTAAAAACGGTTCCACCGCCCGGGTCAATGTCTCAAATTCTTTCACACTCAGGGTTTCAGCCCGGCGTTCCGGTGTTATGTCCGCGTTTTTCAGCGCTTGTGCAATCGTGGGTTTGTCCAGCCCAAGATCCGGGCCGACCAGAGAATTTTTCAATGATTTTCGGCGCTTTGAAAATGCCGCCTTGATCACGGTAAACAGTTGTTGTTCCATGTCCGGAGAAAAGGACCGGGAAGAAAAAAAATCAAATGACAGTACCGTGGAATCCACCTCCGGTTTCGGGAAAAAAGCACCCGGCCCGATATTCACCAGCCGCCTTATATCGGCGGCATATTGGGAAACCGCAGACAACCGCGAATAAGCCTTATTGCCCGGAGTTGCCAGGATCCGGTCCGCCAGTTCTTTTTGAAACATCAAAAAAGCGCTGCCCACCGAATCCCGTGCCCGGATCAATTGAAACAGAATCTGAGACGAAATATTGTAGGGCAGATTGCCCATGACCACCAGTTTCTGCCCCTGGGCCAAAGCAGCAATATCGGTTTTCAGAAAATCCTGGTTCACCACCCGGACCCAGTCGATTTCATGGCTTTCAAGCACCTGCGTCAGCAAGGGAATCAACCGCCGGTCCTTTTCCACCACCGTGATATGGCGGGTTATTTTTGCAATGGGAATGGTCAAGGCGCCCAAACCGGGGCCGATTTCCAGCACCCTTGTATGGCGATCAATACCGGTCCGGTCCACAATCATACGGGCTGTTTCCGGGTTTGACAGAAAATTCTGCCCCATCTCCTTACCGGCATAAATCTGTTTTTCTTTGAGTAACTGCCCTGGATATATCATATTGCTGCTTGACTTTCTTTATTTCAAGAAGTAATTTTAAACCACGCAAATTAATAATATACGTTAATACGACGTAATATTCAATACCGGCACGACCGGTACACGCGGGATTATTACGTAAAAACACAACCTTTAATAATCAGGAGATACGTCATGTCACACAACGTGGACCTTGGAACCAACTGGGAAGGGCTTATCAAAACCCTGCTGCAACGATTGGATATGCCCACAAAAGAGGATATCAACCATCTTCATGCCAGACTTGACACGCTGGAACAGCTCATTCAACAGAAGCAGCCCGGCACAAAACGGCAACCCCGCAAAAAAACGGGCAGGCGGAAAAGTGCGTCCGCAATCGCTTTGGAAATCATTGCCGGGTATCCCGACGGGGTTGATTTCAAAACCATCATGGATGCCACTGGATTTGAAGACAAAAAACTGAGAAACATCATTTACCGGCTGGACTCTTTGGGAAAAATTCAGCGGGTCCGCCGCGGCACTTACAAAACCACTTAATCTACCGGAAACCCTTTTTATGACCTGTCACACATATACCCCTGGCCAGCGCATTCAC
Source organism: Desulfotignum balticum DSM 7044 (assembly GCF_000421285.1). Classification (GTDB taxonomy): domain Bacteria; phylum Desulfobacterota; class Desulfobacteria; order Desulfobacterales; family Desulfobacteraceae; genus Desulfotignum; species Desulfotignum balticum. The sequence goes on along the minus strand of NZ_ATWO01000001.1, from coordinate 268,260 downwards.
AATTACAAAGTTGTCGCCGTCACCCCTTTGCCCATCATTGATTCCACATTAATACAGCTGGTGCACGACAAAACCCGGGCCCGGCATTTTCATATTGCCAACCAGGATAAGGAAAACACCTTCAGCGTTATTTTCAGAACGGTTCCCACTGATTCAACCGGGGTTGCCCACATACTGGAACACACCGTTTTGTGCGGATCCCGCCATTTCAATGTCCGTGATCCGTTTTTTTCCATGATCAAGCGAAGTCTGTCTACATTTATGAACGCGTTCACCGCATCCGACTGGACCATGTATCCGTTTGCCACCCAGAACGAAAAAGATTATTTTAATCTCATGGATGTGTACCTGGATGCCGCCTTTTTCCCGAAAATCGATGAATTGAGCTTTAAACAGGAAGGAAGCCGCCTGGATATAGACCCATCCCAGAATCCTGAACTGGTGTACAAAGGTGTGGTATACAATGAGATGAAAGGCGCCATGTCCTCACCCTCGCAAGTTATGGGGCGGGCACTGCTCCAGAGCCTGTATCCGGACACTACCTACAGCAACAATTCCGGCGGGGATCCTTTGGAAATCCCGAAACTGACCTGGCAGGATCTTAAACGCTTTCACAGCCGGTACTACCATCCTTCCAACGCCCAGTTCTACACCTATGGAAATCTGCCTCTGGAAAAAACCCTGGCGTTCATCCATGACAAGGTGCTGCACGATTTCGATTTTTTGTCCGTGGATTCCTCAGTGCCTGCCCAGCCCCGGTGGCAGACTCCTCGACAGGAAACATACACATATGCCTATTCCGATACCGACACAATGGATAAAAAATATCAGGGGTGTGTGGCCTGGCTCACCTGCGATGCCAAAGATGCATTTGAAGTGCTGGTACTCACTGTATTGGAACAGATTCTGATCGGAAATGCTGCATCTCCGTTAAGAAAAGCGCTCATCGATTCCAACCTGGGATCTGCACTGGCAGACGCGTCCGGATTTGAACCCGACAACCGGGATGCCATGTTTGCCATCGGGCTCAAAGACATAGAAAAAAGTGCCGTGGCCCAGGTGGAATCCATTGTTTTTTCAACCCTTGAAAAGCTGGTAAAAGAAGGGATTGCCCCGGATCTGGTTGAATCCGCCATTCACCAGATCGAATTTTACAGGAAAGAGATCACCAACACTCCGTATCCTTTTGGCATCAAACTGCTGCTTTCCTTTACCGGCAATCTGATCCATGACGGAGATCCCGTGTCCTGCATCAACATTGACGCAGACCTGGAACGGCTGCAACAGGCCCTTGCCAAAGGCGGATTTCTGGAAGAACGGTTGAAAACCTATTTTATTGACAACCCCCACCGGGTGCTGTTTACCCTGGCACCTGACCCGGACCTGGAATCAACCACGGAAAACCAGATCAAAAAAGAACTGACAAAAATATATCAGAATCTGTCACAACAAGATCTGGAAAAAATCAAACAGGATGCAACTCAGCTGGAGCAAATACAGGAGCAGCAGGAAGATCTGTCCGTGCTTCCCACACTGGAATTAACGGACGTGCCACCGGAAATTGAGATGATCTCTCCGGACCAACTGGACCGGGTGACACATGCGGCCGGCTATGACAAGGCCACTTCCGGCATTTTGTATTTCACCTGCCCCATGGGGGCCGGTCATGTGGCGACATCGTTGTTTCCCCTGGTCCCTTTTTTCTGTCAGGCGTTTACCCACAGCGGAACCGCCCGTCAATCCTATATCCGGATGGCGGAAAAAATAGACCGGTACACCGGCGGGGTGACCCTGTCTCCTTTTTCCGGCACCTATTTTGACAAGGAAGCGGATTCCCATGTGTTTCTGGCGCTCCAGGGAAAAGCGCTGGACCGGAACGTTCCCCATCTGTTCGACATTGTAAAGGAATTTGTTCTGACTTATGGATTCACTGATCTGGAACGGTTGAAAAATCTGCTGCTCCAGTACCAAGTCGGCATGGAATCCTCCATTGTCGCCACCGGTCACCGGTATGCCATTTCCCTGTCATCCCGGCATCTGTCCATGGCATCCCACATCAATGAAATCTGGCACGGCATTGCCCAGTACCAGACCATTAAACAGATCGTTCAGAACATAACGGATCCAGAGACAGCGCAACCGGTGATGGAACAACTGGCGGAAAACCTGAATACCATGGCCGGGGGAATCTTACGCAAAGACAATTTCAAACCGGCCGTTATCGGAAGTCTGGATGCCATCCAGCAGGCGGATCAGGCCATCGGACAGATGCTTGTCGCACTGCCGGACGGATCCAGGCCGGCATTTTTCACCCCGGACATTCCCAGAGACACGCAAGCCCCCCGGGACGGGTGGATGACCAACACAGCGGTCTCGTTTGTGGGCCAGTCTTTTAAAACCGTGGGAATCACCCATGAAGACGCCCCGGGTCTGTCCGTGATCAGTAAAATTCTGCGGGCATTGTTTCTGCACCGGGAAATCCGGGAAAAAGGCGGGGCATACGGCGGATTTGCCATTTACAATTCCGAAGAAGGCATCTTCTCATTGGGTTCCTATCGGGATCCCCATATCACACGCACCCTGGATGTCTACCAAAAAGCCTGTGAATACATCATGAAAGGAGATTACACCCAGACCGATGTCAAGGAAGCCATTCTTCAGGTGTGCTCTGATATCGATAAACCGGAAACCCCGGGACCGGCCGCCATGAAAGCGTTTTACCGGGATATCGCCCGGCTCACCGACGAAATCCGCCGGCAGTTCAAGGATCAGCTGCTTCAGCTGGACAAAAACCGGGTCCAAGCCATCGCTCAAAAATACTTTGACCTGGATGGCAGGCAGGCGGGTGTTTCGGTCATCTCCAGCAAAACCGCTTTGGAACAGGCCAACCTGACGCTTGAAAAATCAGGGCAGACCCCGCTGGTACTGAACAAGATATAACAGAACGTCAGTCAGACGTTTTTTTCAACAGATCCGTCAGTTTCGGGTCAGCGGCCCGGGGAAAATCCGGTCTCATTCTGGCGATCTCCAGCGTGTGCTGACCCAGCAGCCGGTAAAGATCTGAATATCGGGGCATTTTTTTATCAATATCAGCCAGGTGCCGGGCGATGATCGTTTCATCGCCCCGGACCACCGGGCCGGTCAGGGCATTGACACTGCCCTGGGACGCAATATTGCCCAAAGTGCCCTGGATCAAAGGCGCCAGAATATCAAAGGCCTTGTCCGGGGCCAGACCGGCACTTCCCAGCAGGGTCAGGGCAAAATGCGCCACCGTCACCAGATAATTGGAGGCCACCACAGCAGCGGCATGGTACAGGGTTTTGGCATCTGTGGGGATGGTAAAGGGCCGGGCCTTCAACTGGGTCACGATTTGCTGACCCATGGTCTGTGCCCGATCCGTGCCCTCGATGGATATATTGATCCCTTGAAACGGGGATGACGCATCCGGTGCATACGGCACAAACGACTGAAGCGGGTGAAGCGATCCCGTGGCAGCCCCTTTTTCCCGGGCCGACGACAGAATATCCGATGACAGGGCCCCGGACAGATGAAACACCACACTGTGCGCATCAAATCCTTTGGCCGCCGCCACCTGGTCACAAACCGGTTTGATCTGGACATCCGGCGTGGCAATAAATATCAGATCACAGTCTCTGGCTGCTTTTGCCGGATCATTGAACACGGTCCCGCCCTGGACCCAGTCCTTTGCTTTCTGGGCCGAGTCCCGGGTTCTGCTGACAAATGCCCCGGGACAATATCCCTGGCGTGCCAGAAACACCGCCAGGTTGATGCCCACCCGGCCGCAACCGATGATGCAGAACCGTTTTGGGGCTTTATTTGTATTCATATTCATCCGAGGGAAACCGGCCCTGCTGCACCTCTTCAATATAGTCGGCCACTCCTTTTCCCGCCGCAGCGGCCAGATCCGCATATTTTTTCACGAATTTGGGCAGAAACCGGTCATTGATTCCCAGCATGTCATGGAGTACCAGCACCTGACCATCACAATGGGGACCGGCCCCGATACCGATGGTGGGGATTTTCAACGCCTGGGTGATCTTTTCAGATATGGGAGACGGAATTCCTTCCAGCACCACGGAAAACGCACCGGCCGCTTCCACATCCTTTGCATCTTTCAGCAGCCGCTCCTCGTCCCGCTGTACCCTGAAACCGCCCATCTGGTGAACCGACTGGGGTGTCAGGCCGATATGGGCCTGCACCGGAATCCCGGCTTTGGCCAGTGCCGTGATCACCGGACACACGTCAGCCCCGCCCTCCAGTTTTACGGCAGACGCCCCGGCTTCCTTTAAAAACCGGCCGGCGTTCTGAACCGCATCATTCAAAGCGCCCTGATAGGACATAAACGGCATGTCTCCGATCACCAAAGCCCGTTGACAGGCCCGGGCCACCATGGCCGTATGATACAGCATCTCATTCATGGTCACGGGCAATGTCGTTTCTCTGCCCTGGACCACCATGCCCAGAGAATCCCCCACCAGAATGGAATCAATACCGGCCTGGTCCAGTATTCTTGCAAAAGGATAGTCATACGCGGTCAATGTGGTGATTTTTTTCCCCTGCTGTTTCATTTTCATAAACGTGGCTGTGGTTATCTGGGATGGCATGGACGTTTCTCCTGAAATTTCGGGTTCACAATTGTATTATCACACCTTAGAACAAAACCGGATAAGTTTCAACCGGGATCTTTTTACCCTTGTTTGTGGCGCCATTCCTGGTATTGATGCATGGCAGACAGACATTTTACCGCCCGTTCCGGAGAAGCGAAAAACACGCCTTTGTAATCCAGATCATCGAACCGGTAAAGGGTTTTGCTGGCGCCATCCGTCAACAGGCTCACTCCTAGCACCGGCTTGTTGTATGTATGGGTCATCTGCACCACAAACCGGGTGTAATCTTCTTCGATTTCCAGCACGACCTGTTTGAAATTCGCCACCTGATCTGCAGTGATGGACGGGTCGGTATTGGAAACCGATTGAACCATATTGTTGACCAGGACCCGTTTGCCGTGGATTCCCAGGTGAATGACCGCATCACACCCGTCCCATTTGAGCAGTTCTTCCAGACAATTTTTAGAAATATCCGGGTTTCCTTCTCCCACGATATCCACGGGATTGCCATGGCTCCAGAAATCGGGCAGTACCCTGTTCAGTCTGTCGATAATCTCTTCAGGCAGCGGCGGCACAATCAGCCCGTGCTCCGCACAAAGGTCGGCAGCAACCACGCCCCAGCCCCCCCCCAACGTCATGATGGCCACCCGGTTGCCTGAGGGCAGCGGCAGCGAGGAAAACACCGCAGACAGATCCAGCAGTTCCAGAGGTTGTTCCACCTGGATAATACCGGACTGCCGGCAGGCGGCGTCAAATACTTTTGCATTCGATGCCATGGCACCGGTATGACTGGCGGCCGCCTGTTTTCCCTGCTCGGTGCGGCCTCCTTTTAGCACCACCACCGGTTTTTTCTGCGATACCCGCCGGGCACTGTTGAAAAACCGCCGGCCATCTTTGACACTTTCGATATACAGCACCACGGTGCGGGTCAATGCATCGATTTCAAAGGCTTCCATGTAATCCTCGATGGTGACCATGGCTTCATTACCGGATCCGGAAAAAGCCCGGATACCGATATCCTGCTGTTCAGCAAACGCCAGCAGCTGGGTCCCCATATTCCCGGACTGACACACCAGGGCCGTGGACCCGGGCAGCGGATACGCATGGGCCGCAGTGCAGTAAAGCTGTACATGGGGATTACACAGCCCCATGGTGTTGGGTCCCAGCACCAGAATACCGGCTTGTGCCGCAGCATCCACCACCTCTTTTTCCAGGGCCGCCCCTGTTTCTCCCACTTCCCGGAACCCGGAGGTGACCAGCAGCATGCCTTTGACGTTTTTGGCAGCCAGCTCGGGGATCAGTCCTTTGACATGCCGGGCCGGCACGGTCACCACGGCCAGGTCCACATCTTCAGGAATATCTGATACCGACCGGAATACCGGCCGGCCCATGATAGGCGCTCCCTTGGGATTCACCAGATAGATCCGGCCTTTGTAATCCCGGGACAGGGTGTTGGTGGGCAGCATATGGCCCCATTTGCCGATGGTGGCCGATGCCCCCACAAAAGCGATGGTTTCCGGATAAAAACAGGCGCCCAGGGTTTTCAGATCTACCGGGTGCCGGAAAATTTCTGTTTTTTGAACGTGTTGAAGGGCAATCAGCCCATCCACGGCCACCGGCCGGCCGTCCGGCGCAATGATTAAAGGATTGATATCGATTTCCCGAATTTCCGGCCGGGAAAGCGCCAGATCTGAAAGTCCTTTTAAAACCGTTTTCAATGTCTGCAAATCACAGGGGGATTCTCCCCGGAATGCGTTGAGCAGCTCAGCACCGGGAAAGGAAGTCAGCATGTCGTCCATATCCGCATCCGTCAACGGCGCGATCTTGAACACCACCGCCTTAATTGCTTCGGTAAAGATGCCCCCCAGACCGAACATAACCACCGGCCCGAACTGGGGATCCCTGAACATACCGGCCACCAGCTCTCTTTTTCCCTGGACCATGGGCTGTACCAGAAATCCTTCCAGGTCCTTGCCGGCCTGATCTGTCATTTTCCGGGCCGCCGTCTCAATCTGCGCAGCCGTGGCCAGACCCGGACAGACCAGCCCGGCTTCGGTTTTATGCAAAATCGTTGAACCAAATCCTTTGAGAACCACGGGAAATCCAAGTTCACGGGCTGCATCCGCTGCTTTTTGTGCGGTTTTTACTGCAATTTCCGAAACCACGGGCATGCCGGCCGCCTTGAAAATCCGTTTGGCATCGGCTTCCGTGAGTGCAGACTGATTATTTTGGGCTGCGGCCGCCAGAATCGCGTCAATTTCAATGACATCCATGATGTTTCACTCCGTTGAATATAATGTCCACAATGCCGCCGGCTGCGGCGGTCACATCCATTTTTTTGTCAAATATCACCTGTTTGAGGCAAGTGTGCTCAATGGCCCCGAGAATGACCTTTTGCAACAAAAAAGGATCCATGTCCGGCCGAAGTTCCCCTGTTTCCATGCCTTCCCGGATGATATCCAGAATGGTTCTTGCATATATTTTCACCATGGCATAGGCCCCGGACTCAAAATAGGACAGGGAATTGCGCACTTCCAGCAGCAGGATCCGGGCCAGTACCCGGTTGTGGGTATAGCTGTCCAGGCTGGCAAAAATAATGGCTTCCAGCTTCCCGATACAGGTCTGTTTTTCCTGGATACCGGCTTCAATTCCGGCCTGAAACGCGGCGAAATGCTGATGCAGCACCTGATGGAGCAGGTCTTTTTTGTCCGTGAAATATTTATAGATCAACCCTTCGGTCACCCCGGCATTCCCGGCGATCTCCGCTGTGGTAATGGACTGGAAATCCTTGGTTTCCATGAGACGGGAAAACGCGGTCATGATCTTTATTTTTCCCGGCGGACCGGTTCTGGCGGGTGTTTTCATTATGCCTGCCCTTCTTTTAGTCGTGTTTCCAGCCAAAGGTGAGTGAAACTTACTTACAAAACATCGATCTGTCAAGCCTTGATTTAAATACCAGGTGAGTATTGGATGTTGGCCGATGGCGGGGGCGGGCTCTTGCCATGATTGCCCCTGTCCTTTGCCATTTGACAACGGGCATGCCGAAAAACCGGCAGGGATTCCGCCGATCCCGGCTATTCCGGCTGTACCACCGGCATCACTGCCATGGTAAGCCGGGACACACACACGGGTTCACCCGCCTCATTTTCAATAATGATGTCCCAGACATGGGTGGTGCGGCCCAGATGCACCGGCCGGACCGTGCCGATCACTTTTCCTTTGCGCACCTGCTTGAGATGGTTGGCGGTAATCTGAAGTCCCACGGAATAATGATCCGAGTCCAGGGCCAGATACGATGCCACGCTGCCCAGGGTTTCAGCCAGCACCACGGACGCGCCGCCATGCAGTATCCCCATGGGCTGAATGGTGCGGTGATCCACGGGCATGGCCGCACAGATAAAATCCGGCCCGAATTCAGTAAATTCAATGCCCATATGGCCCACAATGGTTTGATCGATGACCGGTGCAAACGGTGCCAGATTCAAAGGTTGTTTCCAGATCTGCGTCATTGGTTTCTCCTTGTCGATCAGCCGGGGATCATCACCATCCGGCTGGCAGGTACAATTTTAAATTCCCCTTTGATTTTGGACAGTTCAGCTTTCAGGGTTTTCAGGGTGGCGGGATAGGGATGACCAATACCGATGGCACTGCCATGTTTTCTGGCAATTTTTTTCAACTGGGCAAACTGGCCGGTAATATAGGCTTGTTCCTGAATATTGTCTAAAAACACATCCCGTTCACTGAAGCGTATCTGAAGCAGGCGGGCTGCTGCCCGGCATTGTGATTTGGGTGCGGTCATGGAATCAACAAAGAACAGATTTCTTTTCTTTAGAATGGTAAATACCTGATACATCTGGCCGGCTTCGGCGGTCAGCCGGGAGCCCATATGGTTGTTGACCCCGGATGCCCCGGGCACATCATCGATGTTTTTTTCCAGTTGCGCAATGAGCATATCCGGAGACATGCTTGTGAGCAAGGCCCCGGGCCCGGGATTCACATCCGGATACTGGACCGGTTCCATGGGCAGATGCAGCATGATCAGCGCCCCTTTTTCCCTGAGTATTCCTGCAATAGCCCGGCCATGGGGAGACCAGGGAAGAATAGAGAAACTGATATCGGGTTCCAGTGCATACAGGGCCATGGCCATCTTTTGATCATATCCGATATCATCGATAATCAGGGCGATTTCATACAGGCCATCACCGCTTTCCGGAACCCGACGATGATCGGCTCCGGTTCGGGGAGGTGGCACGGTTTCTTCAAACACTTCATACAGGACCGGATGCCCGTTTTTTTCCATCAGCCCGGACTGCGGTGCGATATGATCCGCGTCCCGGGTCTCTTTGACCGCTTTGGAAGGCGGTTTTGGAAGCGGTGTTTTTTTGGGAGCATCTGTTTTTTCAGGCGGCAGCTTGGTTCGGGTTGCTGTGTTTTCCAAGCCAGATGGCACGGGTTGGCGGATCAGCAGATCCGCCACCATGGCCCCGGTCAGACACACCGCCACCAGTACCATCAATCCGATCCCGATCTTTTTCAATTGAGACCTCAGATCGGTTTGTGTTTTTTTGCCGCTTTTGCGCCTGGACCCGGTTGATTTTTTTTTCCCGGCCGGTTTTTTGGCAGTTGCTGTTTTTTTGCCAGCTGCTGTTTTTTTGGCACCCGCTGTTTTCCGGGAAGCGGTTTTTTTACTTGTCATTGAGATTACTGAACACCCCGTAACTGATCAGAATATCCAGGGCCCGTTTTACCTGAACATCCTGAAGAAGCTCGGCTGATTCCTTGATCTGACGCTGTTGTTCAGATACATCCGGAACGGTTTCTTCCGAAGAGGTTTCTTCCGAAGAGGTCTCTTTTGCATCTTCTTCGGGCATCAGGCTGTGCGGCAGATCTTTTTCCTTTATCATCCGGTCGAACACAGAGGCTTTTTTCCGGGTTTGTTCCAGAATCCCGGAATCCACCTCGATATCCGGCTGGATTCCTTTGGCCTGAATGGAACGGCCGTTGGGCGTGTAGTATCTGGCAATGGTATATTTCAACCCATATCCATCCTTCAGAGGTCGAACCGTCTGGACCGACCCTTTCCCAAAAGACGGTGTTCCCAGAATCAATGCCCGGGCATGATCCTGCAATGCACCGGCCACAATTTCCGATGCTGAGGCAGACCCGCCGTTGATCAGCACGACAATGGGGTAATCTTTATCAAACCGGTCCGAATGGGCCTGATAGTCCTGGTTGTCTTTCTGATCCCGACCCTTGATGGAAACAATCGTCCCGGCATTTAAAAAGAAATCCGCCATCTTGATGGCCTGGTCCAGCAGTCCCCCGGGATTGTCCCGCAGGTCAATCACAAGCCCTTTCAAAGGAGCGGCTTCTGCTTCAAGTGCTTCCAGCTGTCGCCCCATCTCTTCATGGGTGTTCATCCGAAAATTGGTCACCCGGACATATCCGTATCCTGGAGTCAGTACGGCCGACCGGACGCTGGTCATGGGAATCAGATCCCGTTTCAGGGAAAAGGTCAGGGGTGCGGGTTCATCTTCCCGGATAACGGTAATCATGACTTCTTCATGCCGGGGACCGCGCATCCGATTCACCGCTTCCCACAATGCCATGCCTTTGGTGGATTCGCCATCGATCTTGACAATGATATCCCCGGCATAAATCCCGGCATCATACGCCGGGGTTCCTTCAATGGGAGACACCACCGTTAAAATGCCGTCTTGGAGCGTAATCACAATACCGATCCCTGAAAACTCCCCTTTGGTATCATCTTGAAGGTCTTCAAAGGCCTGGGGCGGCATAAAGCTGGAATGGGGATCCAGATTCTCCACCATCCCTTTGATGGCGTTGTGTATCAGGGTGTCTGCATCCACGTCCTCCACATAATTTCTTTCCAGCTCTTCGAGAACCGCCACAAACAGCTTCAATGATTCATAAGGGGGATCGGTCTCGGCATGGGCCGGCGGGACAAAAAGACATATCAGCCCCAGGAACAATAAGGTTCCAAGGCATTTTGGAAAGGATAAACATCGAATTGTCATGACTTTTTTATGCTCCTTTTTTTAACCATTTCAAGGGATCCACCGGTTTGCCATGATGCCTGAGCTCAAAATGAAGACACACGCCTTTCAGAGATCCGGTATCACCTAAGGTGGCGATCACTTCACCGGCATCCACGCCATCACCTTTTTTCTTGAACATTTCCTGTAAATGGGCATACAGGGTATAATAATTTTCTCCATGGTTGATGATAACCATATTGCCATACCCTTTCAGCCATTCAGCAAAGATGACATTGCCCCTGAAAACGGACCGGACCGGTTCACCCTGTTTTCCTCTTATATCAATTCCGCTCTGAAAAGTGAAGGATTTGTAATCACCGGACTGTGTGATACCGAACCGGGAGATGATTTTTCCCGCCACCGGCGGCATCAGGCGGCCTTTCTGGCGGGAAAACACCATCATATCCGGGTCGGACTTTCTGTGTTTTTCAAAACCGGCTATCTGCCGGTCCAGCGCATCTGCTGATTCTTTCAAGGATGCCAGGGCCGCATGGGCCATTTTTTTCTGATTCTGGACGGCATGCAGAATGGTTTGTTTTTTTTCAGACGTCCGGGTCATGATCTGGATCTCTTGGGCCAGATCATGCTCAAGCTTATCCATGGCGGCTTTCTGTTCCGTCATCTGGGCTTCAAGGGCCTTTATTTGAGACAGGTCCCTGTTCAAATTGCCGATGATTTCATAATCCGCGTCCACCACCTGTTCCATAGCCCGGCGGTTCACCAGAAAATCGAACACCGTGGCCGGCCGTGTCATCATGTTCAGGCGGCCTGCCGCATGCATCCGGTAAAGCGCAGCCAGACGATTTTGAGCATATGTCCGACGGTCATCGATCCGGCGGGACAGGTCCTGCCGGTCCGCCTGGAGGGCCGCCATGTTTTTTTCCAGTTCACTGATCCGGGATGACAGCATCTTCACCCGGATTCGGGCCTGATTCAGACGGTAATCAATTGTATCCAGATCCTGGATCAACCGGGTTTCCTTTTGGGAAAACTCACGAACCCGGGATTCTTCCCCGTGCATGCGGGTTTCAATATTTTGCTTTTCCTGTGTCAGAGAATCCACCGTGTTTGCCGGCAACCCGGCCGGCAGGCCGCATATCAAACCGCCTGACACCAGAATTATTTTAACAGTTGTCTTAAGGAAAGATAACACCCGAACCATCCTAAAAATGTACTGACAACCCAGATTCCCCCCATGGCCGTAACAGAAAGAAACCGGACATCCAGATGAAACAGATTCCCCATGCTTTGGGAAATGCCCGAACATGCGGCCAGATAGGCCGCAAAAAGTATCATCAATCCCAGAATGCCGCCCACGGCTCCCTGTATCAGCCCGGTCACATAAAACGGCATTTTGATAAACCGGTCCGTCGCCCCCACCAGCCGCATGATCTCCACTTCCGACTGCCGGGAATGAAACACCAGCCGCACCGTGCTGGCAGTGATAAAAAAGGCGATCAGTAAAAACAGCGCACACACGACATACCCGATCAGCCGGAACAATTGAAATAAATCAAGCATCCGGGCCAGCCACTTTTGGTTGTATTCCACGCTCTCCACCAGATCCAGGGACTCGATCTGCCGGACAACGGCGGCCACGGGTTCAAACCCCGCCCGGGTCTGTATTCGAATTTCAAACGCATGGGGCAACGGATTTTCTTTCAGCGTATCCAGAAATCGGGTGGACTCGGCCATCTGGTTTTTCAGACGCGCCAGGGCCTGGTCTTTTGAAACAAATGTGACTTGAACAACCCCGTCCATATGTGTGATGGCCGATGCCAGCTCCGGGCGCATCTGTGTGGAAAATTCAGGCACCAGATACACCATGGCCCGGCCTTCCTGATTCCAGCCGTCCATGATCCGGCCCAGGTTTTCAAAAACCAGCAGACACAATGAGACCATCAGAATGGACAACGAAATCGTCACCATGGTGATCAGATTTAAAAACCGGTTGGATCGGATATCTGCCAAAGCTTTTTGAAAATAACGGATCATGACATACACGGTCCCTTTTGCTTCATGTGGCGTATGGTTCCAGGCGGGTGGCGGATATCAGCCGGCCTTTTTCCAGCACAATGCTTCGGCCCGTCACCACGGTCTGCAATTGCTGAAGATGATGGCTGGCCACCAGAATCGTGCCCCCTTTTTTGTGGTATGCCAAAAGGATCTCCAGTACCCGCCGGGCAGACACCTGATCCAGGCTGCCCGTTGGCTCATCCGCCAGAATGATATCCGGATCTCCGGCCACGGCCCGGGCCACGGCCACCCGCTGCTGCTCGCCTCCGGACAGGGTGGGCGGCAGCATATGGGCTTTTTTTTCCATACCCGTGATCCTGAGCACATGCCTGACTTTTTTTCTGATAAATGACGGGTTTTTCCCGGCCACCTCCAGCGCTAACGCCACATTGTCAAACACCGTCAGTGTGGGGATCAGTTTGAAATCCTGAAACACCATGCCGAACCGCCGCCGCAAAAAAGGCAGCCGGGCCGGCGATATCCTGGAAAGATTCATGCCATCAATGAGAATCTGCCCGTCAGACAAGGTTTCTGCCAGGTACAGCACTTTGAGCAGCGTGGATTTCCCGGCACCGGACGGTCCGGAGATAAACACGAACTCACCGGGCTCAATGTCCAGGGACACATTGTGCAATGCCGGTTTGCCCCCATAGTGTTTGGTGACATTGAACAGCCGGATAATGGCGTTTTTTCCCGTGTCCAGGTTCATGATCTTTCCAATCCATCCGTGTTTGAATTGACACACCCCCACGTCCCTTTGATTGACTGAGGCCGAATTTACTGATATATACAGAATGTGTCAAGGAGTGCTGAAAACAGTTTTTCTTACACCCAAGCCTTCACTGGACCCGTAACCCGGCTTCTTCCAAACAGTGAAGGCTTTGTATTTAAAGCCATAAGGATACCTGTGATGATATTATTTGACTCTCACTGCCATATTGATGACCCTTGTTTTGAGCAAGACATGGATGCCATGTTTGAACGGGCACGCAACGCCGGGGTCCTTGCCATGACCATTGCCGGGGTGAATGCGGATATGACCCGGAAAGCCATAGATATTGCCGCCCGATATGACAATGTCATTACCGCCGTGGGGATTCATCCCCATGATGCGGCCCATTGCGCCCCGGACATCCTGGACGGTCTGATTTGCCTGGCAAAAGAAAACGGCTGTGTCAAGGCCTGGGGGGAGACCGGGCTGGATTTCAACCGCATGTTTTCCCCTCAAAAAGATCAGGAAACCTGCCTCAAAGCCCAGCTGGCCATTGCCGGAGAACTGGACCTGCCGTTGATTTTTCATGAGCGCGATTCCATGGGCCGGTTTTATGAGATTATCAAATCAGAGGGTCCGGCCTCCAGAAAAGGGGTGGTCCACTGTTTTTCCGGCACCCGCACAGAGATGTTCCAATACCTGGACTTAGGATATCATATCGGCATCACCGGGATTCTGACCATCCAGAAGCGGGGCCGGCTGCTCCGGGAGCTGGCGCCGTTGATTCCGGAAGACCGGATTCTCATTGAAACCGACGCCCCCTATCTGACCCCGGCCCCCCAGAAAAATAAAGTCCGCCGCAATGAGCCGGCTTTTGTGGCATCCGTGCTGACCACCCTGGCCCGGGTCCGGAACCAGGACCCCGAAGACCTGGCCGTTACTATTTTCAACAATACCAACCGGTTTTTCAGCACAAATTTTACCTGACCCGCTTCATCTAATCTTTGGCCATCAATTTTGTCACCGCTTTTTCCAGGCCGTCCAAAGACAGCTCAAACATGGGGAAAATGGTATTGATGGTCATAATGGTGTGCGTATACCCCCACATGGATTCCGGCACCGGGTTGAGCCAGATGCTGTGGGGAAAAGTTTGAGCCAGAAATCTGAGCTGCTCGATACTGGGCCGGCCGCTGCGCTCACTGATATGAATGGAACCGTCATGGGCCATCAGCTCATAGGGTGCCATGCTGGCATCCCCCACAATGACCAGCCGGGTTTCCGGGTCATTCCGGGTGAATTCCACAATTTTTTTGGGTTTCTTATACCGGGCCGGGTCCTCCCACACATAATCGTAAATGGTGTTGTGGAAAAAATAGGTCTTGATCTCCTTGAACTGAGCCCTGGCATAATCAAACAGGGTCTGAACGATATCGATGTGCGGATCCATGGACCAGCCCCCGTTGTCTATGGCCAGAATCACCTTGAGCCGGTCCTTGAGGGCCCGGTCAAACACCAGTTCGATCTCCCCGGCGTTGCGCATGGTTTCTCTGATAGTCTCATCCACATTCACCTGATCTTTGGGTCCGGCCGGCACCAGGTTGCGCAGCCGTTTCAAGGCTTCGCCGATATTGGCCTGGGTCAATGGGCCGGTCGTGGAGTAATCCTTGTACCGTCGCTCATTGGCCACCTTGACCGCGGATTTGTTCAATGACTGGCCGCCCACCCGCATGCCCCCTGGGTGATATCCGGAATGGCCCACCGGGGAATATCCGCCCGTGCCGATCCATTTGCCGCCCCCGTCATGACGTCCGTCCTGATCCTTGAGCCGTTTTTTGAAATACTCGATCAGCTCATCCGGCGTCATTTTATTGAGTTTGTCCTCATCGATGCCTAGTGCATCCGCCACCATTTTCGGATTTTTCAGCCATTCATCCAGCAATCCTCTGGCAATTTCATCGATCTCGAACCCCTCATCATCCGGTAAAGGAACCCCTTCAAAATGATGGGCAAACACCTGGTCATACAGATCAAAATACCGTTCACTTTTCACCAGAATGGCCCGGGCACAGGTATAAAAATCATCCAGACCGGCCACCATGCCGTTATACAGGGCTTTCTGCAACGTGAGAAATGCCGTGGGAGACACGGGGATGCCGACCTCTTTGAGGGTATAGAAAAATTTTACAAACATGGGGACAACCCCTTAAAACAAGCGTTTTCGGGACGTTAAATTCTGGGCACGTTCATAATCCGGACTTTTTTTGAACAATACGCCGAGAAACGGCAGTTTCCCGTTGATCAGGTCTTTCACCCGGAAATCCGGATCCGCATTCAGGGCTCTGATCCAGTTGATCAACTCCCTTGTGGCGGGTTTCTTTTCAATGCCGTCAATGTCCCGCATGCTGAAAAACGCCTTGATGGCGTTATCCGCCAGTTTTTCATCCAGATCCGGAAAATGCACATGAATGATCTTGCGCATCATCTTGGGATCCGGAAACGCGATATGATGGAAATTACACCGGCCCAGAAACGGGTCCGACAGGTCTTTTTTGGCATTGGACGTGATGATGATCACCGGCCGGTGAGCGGCCTTGACGGTCTGGTCGGTCTCAATGATATCGTACTGCATCTGGTCGAGCACATCGAGCATGTCATCCTGAAAATCGGTGTCTGCCTTGTCGATCTCGTCGATAAGCAGCACGGTGCGCCGGGCCGCCACAAACGCCTGTCCGATCTTGCCCATTTTGATATATTCATTGATATTGCTCACATCCCGTTTGGAATCCCCGAACCGGGAATCATTGAGCCGGGTTAAGGTATCATACTGATACAGGGCCTCCACCAGTTTCATGCTGGATTTCACGTTCAAAACGATCAGGGGCATATCCAGACTTTCCGCAATGGCATAGGCCAGCATGGTCTTGCCGGTGCCCGGCTCTCCTTTGAGGAGCAGCGGCATTTCCAGCCGCATGGATATATTGACAATGGAGGCCAGTTCCTGGTCCAGCACGTATTTGGTGGCGCCTTGAAATTCCTGGGTCATATTCTCATTCATGGGTCATTCTCTCCGAAAATCCAAAAGTTAAACGCATACACTGTAAAAATATGAAGCAAATCCTTTTTTTTCACAAGGAATTTATAAAAAATCCGGGTCTGCAAATCACTTAAAAACAAAAACGTAACTTTAATTTTAAGCCCGCAGATTCTAAACCATTGACACTGATGCGGCTTAGTGTTAAGAGATTTCAATTAATATTGACGGTCATGAAATAAATAGGAGAGTCCCATGATTGGTGGAATCGGAATGCCGGAACTGATAATTATCCTTGTCATCATCCTCATCATTTTTGGTGCGGGCAAACTGCCTGAAATCGGTGCCGGACTGGGCAAAGGGATAAAAAATTTCAAAAAAGCCACAAAAGAACCTCTGGAAGATACAGACAAAGAACCGGAGAAAATTGACAAAGAATAACCTGTTTTCCTGAAAATCTCTCTTCAATCTGACAGCCGGGCCGTTCTGTTACCCGGCTGCGCATCTATCCTCATTTTCCGGCACATCTTCTTAAAACAAGCATGAGACCGCACCCTTTTCCAAGACCTGTTCAACAAAAATGTAATTTCATTTGACCTTTAACAGACATTTTTGTTATTTAATACCTGCTGTGTATTTTTTTTGTTGAAATTATTTGGGAAATTCCCGAAACATGCGGGAGAACCGGTTACCGGATAAAGGATGGCACGACCGTTGCTTAGATTTCAAAGACCATGAAAACCGTGACACACATATCAAATACCCCGGTCCGTAAAATGCTGGAAAAAAAACGACATCTGGTCCAGCGGTTTCTGGCGGATCTCGAACCGGATCTTCTGGGCAATCTGACCCGGGTTCTGGATGAATATGTTTTCACTGTGTATGAAAAAAGCATTACGGCCCGGAAGATGGTCATTTCCGGCCAGTCGTTTGCGGTCATCGCTTTAGGCGGATACGGCAGAAAAGAACAATGCATTCACTCCGACATCGACCTGCTCATTCTTTTTGATGACACCGTGCCCCCGGAGGTTGAGGCATTTGTTCAGGAAATCGTCTATCCGCTGTGGGATGCCCGGTTTGAGGTCGGTTATGCGGTGCGCCATATGGATGAGTGCATTGACATGGCATTTGAGCGGTTTGATATCTTAACCACGGTCCTGGACGCCCGGTTTATCTGCGGCAATTCTCTGATCTACTCCCGGTTCATGGAAAAATTCAGGCACGGGCTTTCCACCCGGTATTACAAACAGACCCTGGATTATCTGTTCAAACACGGCATCAAACGGCTGGAAAATTTTGGGGATTCCACCTTTCTGGTCACCCCGGATCTGAAATCCGGATTCGGCGGATTGCGGGATTACCACACCCTGCTGTGGTACGCCAAAATTAAATCCAATATCAAGGAACGCCGGGATCTGGAATATTACGGGTTTCTGTCTCATTTTGAATACCGGGCCCTGGATAAAGCATTGAATTACATCTGGCGGATCAGAAACTGGCTTCACCATATCACGGGCCGCAAATGCGACACCCTTCATTTTGAGTATCAGACGGAAATGGCGGAACGGCTCAACTACACCAATCAGGGCGGGCAGCCGGATGTGGAGATCTTTCTGGGAGATCTGCATGCAAAAATGGAATTCCTCAAGCAGATCAATCAGATCACGTTTGAAGACATCCTGACCAGCAGCCGCATCAGAAAGGAATCCGCCACACCCCGATTGACCCAAACCAGCGGACTGATCATCCGCAGGCGCCGGCTGTATTTTGCCAATACCGTGGTCATTCTCCAACGTCCGGAACTGCTGCTCAAAATTTTTCTGGAAAGCGGCCGGCGCAGGATTCCCCTGTCCATTGAAGCCAGACGCGTGGTGTCGGAATTCCTTCATCTGGTGGATGATGACATCCGGTCAGACCCGGACAACATCAAAATCTTCAAACAGATCCTGGCCCTGTCCTTCTGGGAGTTCAACGTGCTGAACGTGATGCTGTCCACCGGCATACTGGAACAGATCATCCCGGAATATCATGCCATCCGCAATAAAATTCAATACAATCACTATCATCTGTTCCCCGTGGACAAACACTCCATCCGCTGTGTCCAGGTGATCAACAGCTTCAGGGAACCGGGCACGGACATCAACACCAGCCTGTATGCCAATGTCTACAAGGAAATCAGAAACAAAAATCTGTTGCGGGTCACGGCCCTGCTCCATGATATCGGCAAATCCGATCCGGCTAAAGAACATTCCAACACCGGGGCTGAGATTGCCCGTCCCATTCTGGAACGGCTGGGATTCAAACCGGCTGAAACGGCTGATGCCCAGTTTTTGATCCGCCATCACCTGCTGCTGGCCAAAACCGCCACCCGCAGGGATGTGTTTGATGAGGAAACCGCTGTATATACTGCGGATAAAGTGGGCAAAATCCGGCTGCTGCGCATGCTGTTTCTGCTCACTGTGGCAGACTCCATGGCCACCGGCCCCAAAGCCTGGAACGAATGGACGGAAAACCTGATAAAAGATCTGTTCATGAAAACCATGCGCATTCTGAAAACCGGTGAACTGGCATCCAGAAAAGCCCAGCGTTTGATTCAACGCAAAAAAGAAGAAGTGACGGCTCTGCTGGGAGATATCTGGCAGGAAACAGATACATCCAAACAATTGGATGCCTTGTCAAAGCGCTATCTGCTCAATATGCCGGCCATTCATATCGCCGATCACATCAAACTGTATCAGAACCTGGGCAACCGGCAGTTTATCTGGCAGATTTCCCATGAAGATGACTCGGATATCCGTACAATATCCATCTGCGGCCGGGAAAAACCCGGATTTTACTCCAAAATCGCCGGCGTGTTTTTTCTCAACCGCATCAATATTGTGGCCTCCCAGGCATATCCTTTAGGAGACACCCATATTCTGGATATCTTCAAGGTCATGGCGCCCAGTGACCGGATCTTTGAAAAAGAAAAATGGGAAAAAGCAAAAAAGGATCTGTCCCAGGCGCTGGCGGATGATCATTTTCTGGATAAAGTGGTGGAGAAAATCCCGTCGCACATCACCATTGCTTCGGGCAGGCGCCCCGAACCCAACCAGGTGCGCATCGACAATGACACATCCAGCTTTTTCACCATTATTGAAGTGTTGACCTATGATTTTGCCGGCTTGCTGTTCACCATCACCAACACCCTTTACCGCTGCGGTGTCAATGTGAATGTGGCCATGGTGGGAAGCAAGGTGGATCAGATCATGGATATTTTCTATGTCCGGAGCCTGGAAGATGATCAGAAAATCCAGGATCCCGAAAAACTCAAACAGATTAAAACAGCCATATTGGATCGGCTCCCCCAGCTACATGCAAAGGAGGTATGAAATGAAAAAAATTGAAGCGGTGATCAAGCCTTTCAAGCTTGACGATGTCAAAGAAGCACTCAGTGAAATCGGTATTTACGGCATGACCGTCACCGAAGTCAACGGCTACGGCCGGCAGAAAGGACACAAAGAGATCTATCGCGGCGCGGAATATGTGGTGGATTTTGTGCCCAAAATCAAACTGGAAATCGTGGTGTCGGATGAGCGGGCCGAAGAAACCATTGAAACAGTCCGCAATGCAGCCAACACCGGCAAAATCGGGGATGGCAAGATTTTTGTGCTCCCCGTTGAAAAAGCCCTCCGGGTCAGAACCGGAGAAACCGACACAGATGCTTTGTAACCGGATGAACACACTGTTATTCTTATAAATTTAAAACCGAAAGGACAACACATGACTCCCAAAGAAGTAATCGCCATGGCCAAGGAAAACAATGCAAAAGTCGTCGACATCCGGTATATGGATTTCATCGGCACCTGGCAGCATTTTTCAGTACCTGTCAGTGAATTCACTGAAGCTGCGTTCGAAGACGGGTTCGGTTTTGACGGCTCGTCCATGCGGGCCTGGCAGGCCATCAACAACAGCGACATGATCGTGATTCCGGAACCTGAAACCGCCAGAATGGACCCGTTTTTCAAAGTGCCCACCCTGGCCGTCATCGGCAACATCCATGATCCCATCACCAGTGAATCCTATTCCCGGGACCCCCGGGGCATTGCCAAAAAAACCGAGCAATACCTGAAAACCACCGGCTTGGGTGATACTATTTTTGTCGGGCCTGAACCGGAATTTTTTATCTTTTCCAATATCCGGTATGCGTCTGAACCCCATGCCGCGTTTTTTGAGATCGATTCCCCGGAAGGACACTGGAACACCGGCACGGATGAAATGCCCAACCTGGGATACAAAATTAAACCCAAACACGGATATTTCCCTCTGCCCCCGGCCGACCAGTATCAGGACATGAGAACCGAGATGATGCTCACCCTGGAGAATTTAGGTATTGCCATGGAGTGCCAGCACCATGAAGTGGCGTCTGCCGGACAGTCGGAAATCGATCTGCGGTTCGATTCCCTGGTGAACATGGGAGACAGCCTGGCCTGGTTCAAATATGTGCTGAAAAACGTGGCCCATAAGCACGATCACACGGTCACATTCATGCCCAAACCCCTTTATGGAGACAACGGCACGGGCATGCACACCCACATGAGTTTCTGGAAAGACGGAAACCCTGTGTTTGCGGGCAACAAATACGCGGGTCTGTCCGACGAAGCCCTGTGGGCCATCGGCGGAATCATGAAGCACTGCAAATCCCTGTGCGCCATCACCAATCCCACCACCAACTCCTACAAACGGCTGGTGCCCGGATTCGAGGCCCCCATTAACCTGGCATACTCCAGCCGGAACCGGAGTGCGGCCATCCGTCTGCCCATGTATTCCAATTCCCCCAAGGCCAAACGCATCGAATTCAGGACCCCGGATCCCTCCTGCAACGGGTACCTGGCGTTTTCCGCCATTGCCATGGCCATGATCGACGGCATTCAGAACAAACTGGATCCGGGCGATCCCATGGATAAAAACATCTATGACCTGCCGCCTGAAGAACTGGCACAGATGGAATCTGCGCCCGGTTCTCTGGAAGAAGCACTTGAGGCACTCAAACAGGATCATGAATATCTGCTCAAAGGCGATGTGTTCACCAAAGATGTGATTGAACACTGGATCGACTATAAAATGAACAACGAGGTCAAACCGGTGATCAGCCGGCCCCATCCCCACGAGTTCTATCTGTATTTCGATATTTAGACGTTTCTTTGACAAAAGGGGTATCATTCAGGCAATGATACCCCTTTTGTCCTTATCTTTTGAAGCCCGATCATTTCCGGCATTTTTTTTAATGCAATCCCCTGAAAAATACGATATAAGAGAAACATTTTAATGAAATTATTCAAAGGGGCATTGCCGTTATATGGAAATTCTGCCTGATATCCGCGCACATGTTACGAGATGTTTCTTTTTCATGCTTGTTCTGTTCTGTCTGGCTCCCTGCGTCATTGCCCAGCAGCCTGCCGCGGGCAATGAATTTGATGCGCTGAAGCAGCGGCTGATCAAGGATGGATTTGCCCCGGAAAAAATTCAAAACATTCTGACAAAAGACACGGTTTCATTCTCACCTGCCGGGGTTTCCATGTTTTTCGTCCATTCCGAATCCAGCTTGAATTATGACCAGTTCCTGTCCAAAGATTCCATTGCCAACGCATTTCAATACATGGCGGATCACAAAAAAGCCCTGGACCAAGCCCAGGAAATATATGGTGTGGACAAAACCGTGATCACCGCCATTCTGCTGGTGGAAACCCGTTTGGGCAACTACCTGGGCAACCAGACGGTCATCAATACCCTGGCCACCATGGCATCTCTGACTGATGAGACCCTGCGGGAACGCATCTGGAATGCCATCCCGGATCAGAAAAAACCGGAAAAAGACACTTTTCTGAAAAAAGTGACCCTGCGCGCCAAGTGGGGATATGAAGAACTCAAAGCCCTGATCCGATACACGGACCGCGAAGGCGTTGACCCTAAAACCATTCGGGGCTCTTACGCCGGTGCCATGGGGATCCCCCAATTCATGCCCTCCAATGCCCTGACTCTGGCAAAAGACGGCAACAATGACGACAGCATCGATCTGTTTGATCACAGTGATGCCATATTTTCCGTGGCCAATTATCTCAAACATCATGGATGGGACCCCGGCATCTCCCGGCAGCGCCAGCACGAAGTCCTGTTTCGCTATAACCACAGCAACTATTATGTGGACACCCTGATGAAAATATCGGACCGGCTCAAGGAAGGCTGAAAAATATACCCATGAACAACATCATTCTGATTATCCTGTTGATTTTCGGCATCTCTTTAGGCCTGACCATGCTGGCTTTAGTGGATATTATAAAAAAAGATTTCGGTTCCCCGAAAATCAAAATCCTGTGGCATTTTATCGCACTGATCCCATTGATCGGATGGCTCATCTATCTGATTTTCGGCTATCGAAAGGGCCGGAAAAAGTCGTTTACCGCATAAATTTCGTTGACTTTTTCCCCGTTCCGGTATAGGAATAATCTTTTCAACAGTGGTCCCATCGTCTAGTGGTTAGGACGCCGGCCTCTCACGCCGGTAACCCGGGTTCGAATCCCGGTGGGATCACCACTTAGATAATAAAGGCTTTCAGCGTTTGTTGGGAGCCTTTTTTTGTGGCCAATAAATCAATACCCCACAATATACCCCACAAAAACGGCCATTTTCGACAAATCCAATAGCCCGGTGATGAATTTTTAACCTTTCTGGGGGGTTCCTCTCAGCCAGGCTAAGCCACCCTAAATTGCGGCGGTCCCACTCTCTCGATTTTTTCGGCCCACCTCTCCCGGATCTGCCGTCAAAAAATGTCCGCTCAGCGCATAGAATCATTTTTTCAAGGGTGTAAACCAGGCTTATTTTTGCTGTACGCACATATTTGGAGCACAAAAAAGCCCCCGGGTGATCCCCAGGGGCTTGATACCGGGTTCAGGGTCCGGGGTCATCTTGAGGATGGAAATTGAATCAATGCAGCCGGATCGCCGACGGCGGCCCTGGCTGCCTTTTCTGCCTGTGATTCAAGCATCCTTTCATATGAATACTCAACACCATACAAAAATTCTCGGTATGCTTCTTTGTTGTTTTTCTTTAGAAATTCGCACATGTTTTCCATGACATCCAAAAAAAGACAATCAGACCGGTCCATTAATGACATTAAAAAGTATCCGTTAAAAGCACCGCGCCCAGCTGGGGATTTTAAAACCAGTCTCGCTTTTGTTCTCCAATCTGATATCTTATCCATCATTCACCTCCTGTTCCATAACAGCCAGCTTGCCGTAAATCAAATCCCGCAGCTTTTCTTCCACATCAATACCCCTCGCAAGCGCTCGCTCAACCAGAAAAGAAATGGTGTCTTTTTCCATCATGAAATAGCCATGGCTCCTCCAATTTATTTACATAGATTCCCTTTTGCTTGAGTATTCACAATCTTTCCAGACTGATTAACCTCGAAAAAAATAGTGCAGGATCTTGGCCTGGAAACAGCATGGTATTCCCACAAATTTGTGTTGTAGTTAAAAACTGGAGTTGTGCCGATGCTGCTACCACTTTTGTTGTAAATATAAACGTTGTTGCCGTTCGGAGCCGTGATAGTGTCTGTTGGGTATCCCATTTTATCAAAAAGCATAGTTGCGTCAGTCCCGTGTAACGTTTTTAGTTTATTGGCAAATTTCTGTTCCCTGGTCACGCATCCAGACAGAATCAAACAGCATAAAATAACAATTATAAAGCGCTTCACGGTGCCTCCTTTGATTTATTTTTTTTGGTCTTTAATGTATGCATTCCATGCATTCATAAATTTTTGCTGCGCATTAACCTCATCCTCTACCAACCTATTGAATGATGGAATTTGTTTAACAACAAGCTGGTTGTTAGTTATTACAGGAAGGCCGTTGATTTTTTTCTTTGCGGACTGGATATACAATTGAACATGGAGCATACATTTTGCCAACAAAGACATATTTACCATAACAGCCATGCTTGCGTATTCTTGAATGTTATTTGCCTCGGTATTATCCCATTTGACTATCTCTTTTGAGATTTCATTCAGGATGTTTCTAAAACCAGAAACCCCCTCACCAGACTGATACAAAAGCCATCCTAAACGCATGTCAACAGGCGAGATATCTTCGTTCATCATCGACACAACCCCATTCCCAAATAACTGGAAATTGTTATCAAAAGCTTTGTATGAGTTATGGTAATCGTAAAAATTATCAAATAAATTATTGAGGAGTCTTTGTTCTTTGTTTGTTAAAGACAATCCAATTGCAGGAAATAACATTAAAGACAGAACGATAACAAAAACCTTCTTCATAAAACCTCCTAATGAAAAACCGGATCACCTCAAAGGCAACCCGGCTATCATATTACCCGTGGTTTTTCGTCCCTGCTTCTCAACAGGTTTGGCTTTATACTAGATAAGTAGTTCTTTATACCCCATAACAAACCAAAAATAGCCTGTCAATTTATAAAAAACAAATCTGCTTTCGTTACTTCAACCGGCATTTTTCAGGATTTCTTTTGCCTGCTCCACAGTCATATCATCATAGCGCTCCTCCTCTTCAGGCCCAACGACAAAAATTTGTTTGGGCTTTTCATTCGGTGAGATCAACCCCAATTTCTTTCTGGCCCTGTAAATAGCATAATCATTGCCGCACTCGTCGCCGACTCTTACCTCAATGACAATATCCCCATTGCTGGCCGTTGATTTCTTTTCAATCTGCCGGATTCTGCTTTTGTAATTCATCGTTCATCCCTTTCAATTATAATTTAGCTGATCTTCCAGGGCTTGTAACCGTTCCTCGATGTCCTCAATCTCAATTGCCTTCATTGTTTGACTCAGTATTTCCCGGGCTGCTGCCACCCGTGCGCTCGGCGGTGCTTCGTCATCCCTGCATATTTGTGCTAATGCCGTTGCCGCATACCTGCAAGATTGTTGAAGGCTCAAGATGGCCCTGTTCACCAAAACACGTCTTGCTTTTCTTAATTCCGCATCAAACAAAGGGTCACGCATGAAGCGGTACAGGGTTTGACGGCCCATTTTACAGGCCTCAGCAGCTTCAGCCACGGTGTTATGGGATACCAGGGCTTTGATTGCTTTCAACTGATTTGCAGAAAGTGTGCTGGACGTATCATTTGTGATCATTATTTATTTCCTCCATTGATATTCTTCCCTCGGCAAAATCACGATAAACCTTTTCAGCTTGTTCCTCAGATAATTCGCTCCAAGGCACCCAGCCACATTCGGGTGAAACATAAACTTCATCTGTTCCATCAATTGGTCCATCCATCACCTCATGATAAACCCGCTCGGCTTCTTCTTCTGAAATATCAAGAGTTTCTTTCAAGAATGCCAAGGGAATGGGCTTTGCCTCCAATTTCTTGATCCTGTTTTCAAATTTCATTGTCTGTCTTCCTTTTCGGTTCCTGTGTGTTTTCCCAAAACTCCCGGTTTCCATCCGGGTGTATGCTCAAAATCAAGCTTTCTTTGTACTTCATAACGCCTTCCTTTCACTGTTTGGCCCCGGTGCCTTATCGGTCGGCCCCAGATTCGTGACGTTCCTTGATAACCTGTCTCTGGTTCTTGTGAATCTGTTCCTCAGTGATCCCCGCAGCACTCGCCACGGCTTCCAGGACTTCCAGGAAAGCCCGCGCCCTGCCGTAATGGTAACGCCGGTCGTACAGGTGCCCGTTCAAGTCGTTTGACTCCCTGGTGGCCTGGTGATACCCATGAAGGCAATATTTAATTGTTTCTTGTGGTGTCATGCCATCGCCTCCGCAAACTCTTTAATCTCATCCAGGCAGGCTAACCCATCATCAATGAACCCCTGAACCGCCGCCGCATCCCTCACGACTTCCACCCATTGCGCCCGGTCGATTCTCAGAAGCTCCGGCTTGATCGCCCGCCCCACTTTGTGAACAAA
The DNA here is from genome assembly GCF_000421285.1 of Desulfotignum balticum DSM 7044. GTDB lineage: Bacteria > Desulfobacterota > Desulfobacteria > Desulfobacterales > Desulfobacteraceae > Desulfotignum > Desulfotignum balticum. The sequence continues at coordinate 241,891 of NZ_ATWO01000001.1, read as the reverse complement.
CTGATTAAACCGTTTGTCCTTGCGCTCTGGTTCCCCCGCCAGCAGATCCGCGCAACCATCCAGAGCATGGGATACTTTAAACCGGGTGTTTTTGATCCCGTCCACGGCTCCCAGCAGTGCCAGCATGTGTTCCGGGTCTTTGGCCATGGTATCGGTTTCAAGGTGTTCAAAAAGGTTCAGCTGTTTAGCTGTCATGGCTTCCCCTTTCATTTGATATGTGAATGCAGGTTTCCGGCTCGCAGTCTTTGACCCGGCCTGTTTTGCCTTTGAAATATGCCCCCGCGTAACACTTCCCGGATCTCTTGCACTTTGCCGGGCAGTTTTTCGGGGTCGGTGCCATGGCGGTGGTGGTGTCGGTTGACTCCCAGGTGTGCCATGTGCCCGGTGGTGACGGTTCAGGCTCCGGCCCTGCCGGTGGTACTGGTTTATTTGTGCGGCTCGCACAGATAGCCGCCATACGCTCCCTCAGGTCGTCCAGCTCGGGCAACCTGGCCCGCCGCACCTCTATTGGTGCCGCTGCCGGATTGTCAATCCACTCCGCCAAGGTCCATGCCTGATTCCAGATTCTTTTATATTCCGGTCCCATGCCCGGCGGTGACGGTGCCGGGATATTTTGCGCAGGGGTCCGGTTATTTTCGGATTTTCCGATTTTAACCGTGCTGTATGTGTTCCCCTGGTCCGGTTTTGGATCTTTAGACTTTCCACCCTCATCAGGTCCATTTTTGGGGTTTTGCGGATATTGCGTATTTTGCGTAATATGTCTAAAGGTCGTTTTTAAACCTTCTTTTTCTTTTTTTTCTGGATTTTTTAAATTCTGAGTACCTTCCGCAATATCCGCAGAATACGCAAAACTCTTTTTCACTCGATCCCGCCAGCCCATTATTCACCCCCATACACAGAAGGGTTAACTTCAAACGGTTCCGGTGGTCGCCCCGGCCCTTTCTCTGGTTCAATGGCCCGGATATAATTCCGCTCCGCCAATACCTTAAAAGGCTCATCCAGCATGGCCGCCCTGGTAAATGTCCCGCGCAAGGCATCAAACGCCTGTTTTTTCGTGAAAGTCTGGTGCCGGTGCCGTTTGATCCATTTCAATACCCGGCCCGCGCTCTCAATGGCCGGGTCCGCCCCCATCAGATTGAAAACCGCCAGGGCATGGCTGATAGACACAACCGTTATATCAAGGGCCTGCTCCATCGTCTCCCGGCTCACAGGATAACGCCAGGGCTCCACGGGGTTCATGGCACAATGCAGCAGCCCCGCTAACCGTGCTGCCCGTCCGGATGTTTTCCCGGCCCAATCCCGGCAATGCTCAAACCGTCCGCCGTCCGCCAGGTCGTGTTCAATGGTCATGTAAAAGTCTTTCCATTCCTGGAATGCTTCATGGGATAGGCTCAGGGTGTGCGGTTCGGTGGTGCCGTCCGGGTGTTCTATCGGTTGGATCTCCAGCAGCTTTTCAATGGTCTGGTAGTAGGATATTTTCACCCGTTCCGGTATCGGTTCGCTGTCAAGGGTCCGACTCCCTAAGTTTGATTCTGGTAGCCAATACATCGGCCTGCCAATGAAGCCCCGGCCCTTAAATTCCGGTTTAGCCGCCATGCCCCGCATTACGTCCGGTTGTGGCATTAATCCCATACTCAGGGTCGGGGTGTTCATGTGTATATCGTCTCTGGTGGTCCGGTTCACTTTCACGGGCTCGCAGGAATAGCCCTGTAAGAAAAGATCAAGGTTCGCCGTGCCGTTGCTATACCTGCCCCCCAGGTTTTCCACAATGCCCCCTTCTGCCCCCAGGAAGGCTAACCGCTCATCATTTCGCGCCATGATCTGCCCGGCATTTTCTGGGGTGCAGTCCTGTGCCCATATTTGGGGTGCTACCAGCTCCGGTTCCAGGTTGTTTTCAAGATCCTTGATTTCATCCCCTATGGCTTCCAGTTCATCGGGCTTGGCTTTCCCGTATTTTGTCCGCAGGGCTTTTATCCGGGCTTGGATGTTCTCCCGGTCAATCCGTCGGGTCTGAATAAAGGGCTCCATCTCTGCCCGCTGCCGCCGCTCCCACTCGGTCAGGGGTGCGGTACTCCGTTTCACAATTTGGCTTTTTCTGGTGGCTGGTGGCATCAGTGCCCAATTCCAATATGCCAGGGGTTCGGAATATCCCATCTTGACCATGATCTTGATAAAGCCCTGGACACATGCCGCAATGACGACAAACAGCATACCCGCTGCCAGCTCCAGGGGTGTTTCCGTCTCACGCGCCACGGCCCCCGCATATTCTCCGATGATACCGGGCAGGGTGTCCGGGTCGATCCGGTCAACTTCCATCGCATCCAATGGAATGATGGGTTCCCAGGGGTCAGGCCCATTCTGGTTCCCGATGCCGGTGCCCCCGAAGTCTGCCCCAGGGTCCGCGCCGGCATCCTGCCCCCGCATGTGCTGCCGCTGGTTCAACTTGGTTATGGTGACAGGCTCCCCGGTCACGGGGTCGGTTGTGGTGAACATATCACCCGCAGCCCTGACAGCTGCGTCAAAATCCCCGCCGTGTTCATAATGGACGAACAAATCAAACGCATCGCCCCAGGTTCCGCCATTTTTGGCCGGTTGACCTATGCCAGCATCACTTTCATGGCGTGAAATAAACTTTTTCATATCCCACCCCCTTCAAAGATAGAAACACCGGGGTTCCCGCTCTCACTCCGGGGTGACAACCATTTGTTACCGCGCCTGGTGTAGCCATAACGCTCCAGGGCCAGTTCAACAGGGTATGCCTCTCGAAATGCCGCTATCGGGTCTGCCTGCCCGCTGTCAATCCGGGCCTGGGTTTTTCGCAGTGCTTCCAGGTGCCGCCGCTCCCGTTCCTCGGCTTCTCTTTTTAACCGGGCCTGTTCCGCCTGGATCTGATCAGCGAAGTGGACAGCAGGGTTAAAAATCTCACCTTCTATTATATGGTACTGGTAAAACTCGCCCAGGTTGGGCAGGTAACACAACTGCCCGGCCCGCTCGGTGGCTCTGTCTGGTGGTAGTCCTGCCTTTTCCATCCGGTCGTTTAGGATCTTTGCTATCATGGGATAGTCACAGCCTGGTATCCCTTCATTCAATGGGACAATCAACCGGCTTTTCGGTTTGTTCTCCGTCGCGCTCCTACTCGTGTAAACAAGGGCCTTGATCCCCGGTAATGCCGCTTTAGTTCGCTCCACCACGTCCGCCCAGGCCAACCCCTCCACCCTGTCCACATCGCCCCATAGCGCCCAGAAAATTCCGTTTTCCCGCTGGTACTCATGGCATCGCGCCCGTTCATCAACAAGGGTGCTGAAAACCGCCCATTGCGCCTGATCTTTAGCCACGCTGTCGGGTGCCGCAGCCATCGCCATGATCTGTTCAATGGTGGTGGTGGTGTATGGTCTGGGGTTCTTTTTCTCCGGGTTCGCCGTATGATAGCCCCCGAATCCAGATAGCAGGGCCTTGTTTAAGGCTTGATTTTTCGCGCCGGCGGTGGTATCGGTCTGATAGATAGAAACACTTTCCTGGCCCGGTTTGCCGTTCCCCTCGGCTTGCCGGGTCGCTGTTTTGGGCATCATCGTTATGCCTCCAAAACAATCTTTCTGGATTCCATGAACCGATCAAGATCTCCCTGCCGATAAACAATTTTACTGCCCATCCGCACATAATCAGGTCCACGACGTTTGTGCCTCCAATTGTACAAAGTCTGGTCACCAATGCCCAAATACTGGGCCGCCTCTTTGTGGCTATATGTTTTGTTCTCAGCATACTGGGCCACATGATTGTGATTTGGGGTTTTGTTCTCAGTCATGGTTAAATTCCTTTGCTTTAACGGTGGTGGCCTTTTTTTACCTGGCCTTTGTCCCTTTCCGTCAAATTTGACCGGAGAACTTTTTGATTTGATCAAAAACACGGCAATGCTTTGATTTTATTGGATGAAAAAAAATAAAAAAAGCCGGTCGTTTTAACCGGCTTTTGATTTGGTGCTATTTATCTGCTTGAAATCAGCTTTTGGTGATTTTAAACTCGCAGCAGTATCCGTCTTTTGGACTGTACTTCTTAATGGGTTTTCCTTCGATCCCTGGGAAAAGCCCTTTGAGATGCTTTCTTAGATTTGAAATATTGGCCTTAAAAGGTTTCATGTCTTTTGGATTAATATCCCCACAATTTTGGGCGAATAGGTCAAAAATTGATCGCAATTCCCTTTTTTTCGAAAAGCCCAAGTCGGCCATAGAATAAGGCGTATGCGTGTCAACTCCTGGGTGTGCCATCTCCACATGATCATCGTTCACATACCGGATTTTGATCTGATCCCATGTTGTGCCTTCAGGAACTGGTATTGAAAGGTTTTCGTTATTTGGAATTGCAAGTTGGCAGCTGTTATAAAGGACAAGGGATTTTTCAGATATTATAAACTTTTCGAAACCTTTCTTAGTCAGAGCATAGCTCTTGTCATCAATAAAATCTTTGGAATCATTGCAATAATCCAAAAAAAGAATCGGGGGGCATTTGGGCAGTCCTGGGCCAAGTGTATCTTTGAATCTGTCTTTTTTTTTGAAAAGAATGCCTTCTTTGTCGGCCCTTGAAAGTTTTTTATACTCTTCAATTGGGAGAAAGTCACCTACATATTCTTGTTTAAACAAAGGGTCGCTTAAGAAAAATTCTTCCGAATCCTTCTCCCTATGAAAAACGTACCAGTTGTCAAAGAATTTTTTTTCGAGCTGATATTTTGGTGATTTAGCTATCTGAAGGATATCCCTTCCCTCTTGATGGTTCAAGAAACCTTCCCCAAAAAAAGCCAAGGGGTTCGAGTCAGAAACAATTGACTCCAAAGGGTTTGAGTTAGAAAAAAATGGTGTGTCTGTTTTCGTTTGATTGTCCGTTTCAAACAAAAGTACATAACGGCGATCCTTCCTCCCAGGGTAGAAAGTAACTCTGTAAATGAAAGGACATTTTTTTGCAAACAGTTTGATAGACTGTTTTAAAATGTCAAAGAGGATTTCATTTTTGTAAAGCACTTCAACATCTATTCATTATCTCCTGTAATAATGCCTGATTTAAGACCCTGGGAAAGTTGGTTCAGGAACACCAGCGGTTCGATTCGGATAGCGATTCCGTTTCTATCCCAGGGAAGGGGGTTAAAACCCTATTTTCTTTCTGGGCTTCTCATTGTCTGCCAGCAGTTTATCCAGAACAGAGAACACCACTTCAAACCGCTCATCTGTCTGTGTTCGCAATTCGTCCACTGCCCGTTGCAATTCTTCATGACCGGCGATCATGTGTCTGAGCTTCGTGAATGTCCGCATGATCTGAATATTCACCAGAATCGCCCGGTCGCTGTTCAGAATACCGGACAGCATGGCAACACCCTGTTCAGTGAAAGCCAGGGGCATCTTTCTGATACCGCCCCAACTTGATGTCACAATTTGTGATTTCAAGTTTTCAAACTCGGCTTTATTCAGCTGGAACATGAAATCATCGGGAAACCGTTTGATGTTCCGCCTGACAGCCTGGTTCAATGTTCTGGTTTCCACTTCATAGAGTTCGGCAAGGTCCCGGTCCAGCATCACCTTGACACCCCGGATAAAATAGATTTTCGATGAGATCAATTCAGTTGATACAATATCCTTGCTCATGACAGCCCCTATGGTTTCAGGTTCACAATTTTTGCCTGTTTTTGTTTTTCTTCTGCTTCTTTTGCCTGTTTTTTGAAAATATCATCGACCTGGCCCGCGCCCGCCTTCAGTGCTTCATCCCGCAGGTGGGCATATCGCTGTGTCATCACCGGGCTTTTGTGGGTCAGCAGCCGTTGCAGTACATACATGTCCACATTGCCGCTGGATGCCAGCATGGATGCATACACATGGCGCAACCCATGCAGGGGCCTGAAATCTTTGGGCAGTTCGGCATCTTTCCTGATCCTTTTGGCAGCCTTACCGGTGGTTTTACGAATCTTGCCATCCTCCCCGGGAAACACATATTTGCTGGTCCGGGGCAGGCTTTCCAGCAGGCCCCGCGCAAGATCGTTGATGGGTATTTTCTGGTCAATTCCCCCCTTGGGGTCCCGGATAAAGATGAACCCGGAATCCAGGTTGACATCCGTCCATTCCAGTTTGAACATTTCGCCCCGGCGCATGCCTGTGTAAAGCGCCATCTTCATCATGCCTCCCACGATTTTATTGGGATCAGCATCAATGGTTTTCAGAAGATTGTTCAGCTGTTCCTGGGTCAGATCCTCGGTCTTGATGTTGTTGACAGTGGGTTTCTGGATGTGGAAGGCAACGCCCGGACACAATCCGTTTTTGGTACCGTAATTTATGATCCAGGTCAGCAGGTTCAGGACATGTTTAACAGTCTGGGGAGATTTCTTTTTCAACAGTTTGATCCGCACCCGGTCCACATCCAGTTTGATCAAGTCTTGGGGTTCTTTCGCTCCGAATTCCGGCTTGATATATTTCTCATAACGATTCTGGTCAGTGTATAAGGACCTACCTGGAGTCCGGTTAAGGGAGTACTCAGCCCACAACTTATCAATTGTATATCTGCCTTTTTCAGCTTCTTTGAGGGCCTTTTCTTCAGCCCTTTTTTCAGCGTTCGTTTTGTCACCCTCTATTCTGGATGCTCTTATACCGGCGGCTTTAGCAGGGGTCATATCATCCTGGTACTGACGCCCCGCTTTTTCTTCAATCAACTTGTTATTTTTTCGATAACGGATATAATAGATTTTTTCAAATTTACCATTTGAGGATTTACCAGTGATAAATGTTACCCCAGGATATTTTGTTTTGAATCTCTCGTTTGCTGGCATGGCTGACCTCCCTTGCTTGACGTATACCCCACAATATACCCCACACTTTTTGCCAATATACAGGGTATATGAAGTAAGTCAAGGGAAAATACAAACCATAAAATGCTTTATTTATAGACTATTAGATATGTTCAGGTAAATTAGGGGATGATTCCAAATTCGGCCTCTCACGCCGGTAACCCGGGTTCGAATCCCGGTGGGATCACCACTCGGAGAATCAAGGCTTTCAGCATTTCCGGGAGCCTTTTTTTGTTTGACGATCTTTTCATTCCCCAGGAATCATGGAAGAATAAAAAAACAAAGGATAACAGATGAAAGAAAAAACGCAAAAAAATGTTCAAACCGCATTTGTAGGGGAAGCCAAAGCTTATTTCCGGCTGCTGGCCTATGCTGACAAGGCAGCGGAAGAGGGAAACCAGCAGATAGCACTTTTGTTTCGTGCCATTGCCGAGGCGGAACGGGTGCATGCCACGCGCAATCTTAATTTATTGAAAGATATGGTTGTCAAAGATACGGACACCAACCTGGAAGCTTCTTTTGAACGGGAAAAGTCCATCAGCACAAATGAATATCCGGATTTTCTGAAAGACGCGGAAGATGACGGTGAAAATGCTGCGGCAATCGTGTTTTCCCAGGCCCGGGATGCGGAAGAATATCACGCCAAGTTGTATGAGCGCGCCATTTTCCAGTCCATGAAAAAAGATGTGAATGCCTATCAGGTCTGCCAGGTATGCGGCTATGTAACGGATAAAAAAGCACCCAAAAAATGCCCGGTATGTGGTGCGCCAAAGGAAAAATTCAAAACCGTTGCGCCGGAAATGGTGGGCTGATCATCGGATCGTGCCGAAAGCCGGAATGCTGTTGCTGGATGCAAGCGGTATCTCATGCCACCCAGACGCGTGAGGCAGGTATGATCACTCTGCCTTTCAGTATGGTTCAGGGAAGCTAAGACAAACTGCTGCCAGGTTATCGGTTCCTCTTTTTTTCCTGTTTTTCCTGCTTTTTTTCTTTCGCTGTTTTTTGTGGTTTTTTCTTTACCGCTTTTTTTGCATCTTCTGATTTGGACATTGGGTCTACCTCTCTTATATGTGCTGAATTTTTTTATGATAATATCATTGACCCCGACCGAATACAAACGATAAGACGGATGACCACATAAAAAAAATACAGAAAAAATATCTCACATTTATTGAACTGAAAAATGCCAAAGCCGCCGTTCAAAATCGATTGAACGGCGGCTTTGGTTTATGGATATTGACGCTTATTTGAAAATTTTCTCAGGTTTGGTCGGATCTCCCGTGGCGTTTGGAAATTCCCTGGCAATGTGCGCTTTTTCATTGGTTTCAATTAAATGGTCGGCTTCTTTCATGAAATTGGTGAACTGAAATTTGCATTCATAAAACCCGTGCCACCACGCATAGTCCGGGGCCATCATCATGGCGCCCATCCGGGCCCTGCGGCCTTCATGGTGCCAGAGTTCATAGAACTCGAGTTCCAGCTGTTCATCAAAAAATTTCGTTTTGTCCAGCAATCCTTTTTCGTAAAGCACATCCAGTTTTGCCTTGGCCGGTTTGTAATACACTTCATTGTATTCTTCCACGGCCCTGTCAAACCCGTCATAAAAATCATTGATCCAGGAATCCCCATGGCAGGCGCTGCAGACGTTTTTCATTTTGTCACGTTCTGTCTGCCAGTCCGTGGCGGCCGGAAACGGTTTGAAATCCTGGGGGCGGACCGTCAGCGGGGCCTGGGTTTCCCATGACAGTCTTTCCGTGACATCATGGGTGGTCAAAACCTCACCACTGCCGCTCATATGACACCCGGCACAGGTGGGGGCCCGGTAGTCCAGACCCGGGGTCCAGGTACCGCCGGCCGCATCAAAATTATATTCATCCTGATACGCATGGTAGATGGTGCCGTGTTTGGATTCTTCATAAATTTCGATCTGGGGATGATCCGGCCCCAGATGGCACTGGTCACAGGCTTCGGGCCGGCGGGCTTCCGCCAGTGAAAACCGGTGGCGGGTATGACACGACGTACATGATCCTTTACTGCCGTCCAGATTCAGACGTCCCACCCCGGCATTGGGCCAGGTGGCCGGGTCGATTTTGCCGTTGTCATCGATCTCAATCACTGTCCCGTGGCAGTTGAAACAGCCCGTCTTGCGCTCATTATCCGAGTTCATGCCGTCATTGAGCCAGGGATCGATTTTCCACATGATTTCAATGGTATTGGCATGCTTTGACTTGCTGTACTGCATGGCTTCATCCGGGTGGCACCGGGAGCAGTCTTTGGGCGTGACAATGGATGCAATATCCATTTTGTATTTATCTTCTCCCCAGGGCAGATCAGAGCGGCCATAATATTTGACATGGTCCTGGGCGATATCCTGATCGCCGGGTTGCACCAGGTGACAGTCAAGGCAGGTGATGTTGGCATTGGCGTGCCGGCTTTTGGCCCAGTCGGCAAATATCCCCGGGGTGGTCTCCCGGTGACATTCGATGCAGGCCTGGGCTTCGGGCGGCACGCTGCGCTCAATCCGGTATTCCTTGACTTTGGCATAATTGGGCTGGGCAGGTGCAATCGCGACAAAACCGGTCCACATCAAGGCCGTTGTCAGCGACACCAGTGAAAAATAGACCTTCAGTCGATTCATAAGCTATGCTCCTTTCTTTTAAGTAACCCTTGAAAAATTTAAGGTTTCATCAATTGTTCACAATTGTCGCAATCCCTTGGCCTGGTAGGGAACCTGCCGGGTTTGACGAAACATGACCCGGCCTCTGTCCGAATGCACCAGGTCATAATGGCAGTCAATACATTTTTTTTCATACCCGGGTTTCGCATACACCACGGACCGGTGTGCCAGCATGGCCCCCCGCCGGGTGGGCATATGCAGTAAATTTCGATGACATTTTTCACATTCGCGGTTATTGAACGCCTCATAAGCCAATTCGCGCACCGCGTTGCGATCATATTCTTTGCCGGAAAAATGCACGACAACATCTTTCAGGCCATGGTAGGTTTTGGCAAAGAAAAAATCAAACGTATCCTGAGGCGCCGGCAAATGGCAGTCCATGCAGTCAACGACCACCCCTGACGCGTTATTGGTGTGAGTGGAAGATCGCCAGGCCACCACGGCCGGTTTGATCTCATGACATGAGGCACAGAATTCAGGCGTGGAAGTACGCACCATGGTGTAATACGTCATGCTGAATAAAGGGAATGCGACAATGATTCCGATCCCGACCAAAAGCGCTGTAATAAGAGATTTTTTCATGAGGCCTCCGGTGAATGATTAAACCCAATCAGCCTTTTTTCTCATTTATTACTATTATTCATAGACCTTGAGACAATGGCCTGTCAATAAAAATTTTTTCATGCCTTTGACACCCGTCGGAAATTGGGCTATATTTTCCCGCAGTTCACTGGGGGTGCCGCCACCGGCTGAGAGAAGCGTCTGCTTCAACCCTTGGAACCTGATACGGGTAATACCGGCGTAGGGACAGTGCAAACACACCAGTAATGGTTTCTTTTCTTCTCCGCATTCCCGTTTCATTTTTCCTCCCTCAGGTGAACGTATGGACTTAAACACTGTGGAGGTTGAATGAAAATCCGATTAAACGGCGATGAGACGCACATCCAGGCATTAGATCTTCTCGCCCTTGTGAAAGCCCGAAACCTGGATCCGTCATCACTGGTCATCGAGCACAATCATACCCTGGTCCGGCAGACGTCCTGGGCTGAAACCCGGCTGAAAGAAGGGGATACCATTGAACTTTTATCATTTGTGGGAGGGGGATGAAAATGGCGGATACACTGACACTGGGCCACCGAAATTTTACCAGCCGGCTGCTCACGGGCACAGGGAAATTTGCATCCAACGAACAGATCAGACCCATGCTTTCGGCCAGCGGATCTGAAATCATTACCGTGGCCCTGCGCCGGGTGGATCTTCAGGCATCCCCTCAGGACAATATCCTGACCCATATTCCGGAGCATGTGACCCTGCTGCCCAACACATCCGGCGCCAGAACGGCTGAAGAAGCCGTGCGCATCGCCCGCATCGCCCGGGAGGCCGGATGCGGGGATTTCATCAAAATCGAGGTGATCACGGACATGCAGTATCTGCTGCCCGACAATCACGAAACCCTGAAAGCCGCTGAAATCCTGGCCAAAGACGATTTCATCGTTCTGCCATATGTGATGCCGGACATCACCATTTCCCGGCAGCTGTATGATGCCGGGGCCGCCGCGGTCATGCCCTTAGGATCTCCCATCGGTTCCAACCGGGGCCTGGAAATGAAACCCATGATCCAGCGAATCATCGACACCAGCCGGCTTCCGGTAATCGTGGATGCCGGGATCGGCCGGCCTTCCCAGGCGGCCGAAGCCATGGAAATGGGGGCGGATGCCGTTCTGGTCAATACGGCCATTGCCACTGCCCGGGACCCGGTCCAGGCGGGCAAGGCCTTTTCTTTGGCCGTCACTGCCGGACGGATGGCATATCAGGCCGGCATGGCCGGTTCCAGCCACCGGGCCCGGGCATCGTCTCCCTTAACCGGATTTCTACAGGAGTAAACCCATGTCGTTTTCCACACTGGCTGACGCGTATCAATCCTTTGATTTTTCAGCCTGTTTCCATTCCGTACACGCAAGCGAGGTCCGAAACGTTTTAGACCGGGCCGGCAGCCAGGCCCCGCTGGATACCCGGGATCTGCTCACTTTGCTTTCACCGGCGGCCCAGGACTTTCTGGAACCCATGGCACAGATCGCAAGAAACCTGACCTGTCAGCATTTCGGCAGAACCATCAGCCTGTATGCGCCCATGTATATTTCTGACTTCTGCTGTAATCACTGCACCTATTGCGGATTCAATGCCAACACCCGTTTCCCCCGAACCCGGCTGACCCTGGAACAAATCGACAGAGAAGCCAGAGCCATTGCCGACACCGGCATCCGCCATATCCTGATCCTCACGGGCGAAGCCCCAAAGAAAACACCTTTGTCCTATCTGGAAGACATGTGCCGGATCATGACCCGGTATTTTTCCTCCATTGCCCTGGAAATATACCCCATGACGGAAACCGAGTACCGGGTGTTGAAACAGGCGGGGGCGGATTCTCTGACCGTGTACCAGGAAGTCTATGACAAATCCATTTACAAAACCGTCCACCCCAAAGGCCCTAAATCCGATTACACGTTTCGTCTGCTCACCCCGGAACGCGGGGCTGCCGCCGGTTTCAGGGCCGTGAACATCGGTCCCTTGTTCGGGCTGGGAGATCCGGCATCCGAAGCGTTTATGGCCGGGCTTCATGCCCGGTACCTGGAACAGACGTATCCCCATGTGGAAATTTCCCTGTCTTTGCCCCGGATGACCCGGGCCGGGGGTGCCATTTCACCGAGACATCTTTTATCGGACCGGCAGTTTGTTCAGACGCTTCTGGCCTGGCGGCTGCTTATGCCCCGCCTGGGGATCACCCTTTCCACCCGGGAATCCGCGGCTTTCAGGGATCAGCTCATCCATTTGGGGGTTACCCGGTATTCGGCCGGCTCCAGAACGGATGTGGGGGGATACCATGTACATACCACCGGCACCACCGTGCAGTTTGAAGTAACGGATACAAGGTCCGTGAATGAGGTGGCAGCCATGATCCGACACAGCGGGTATCAGCCCGTGTTTAAAGACTGGGAGATCTTTTAAAATGAAAATCGGTATTGCAGGCGTTGGCGGCATCGGCTCCAATGTGGCCCGGCACCTGGCCCAGGCCGGAATGCCGCATCTGAAGGTGGTGGATTTTGATGGGGTGGCCCCGGACAACCTGAACCGCCAGTTTTACTCAATGAATCAGGTGGGCTGCCCCAAAGTGGACAGCCTGAAACAGAATCTGCAAAACATCCATCCGGCCATTCGCGTGGAAACCCTGAACCTCAGGCTGGGACCGGACAACATGGCCCGGATCTTCTCGGACTGCGATGGGGTGGTGGAAGGGCTGGATGATCCGGGTACCAAAAAACAGTTGATGGAAGCACTGGCGGATGCGGGAATTCCCGTGGTATCAGCCTCGGGTATAGCCGGACAGGACATGGACTGCATTGCTGTCCGGACCATGGGCAACTGCCATATTGTGGGGGACTTTTCCACGGATATCGCCCATGCCCTGCTGTTTCCGCCCAAGATTGCCATGATCGCGGCCCGAATGGCCCAGATCGTTTTAAAATTGAAACAAACCATTTTCCCCAAAGGTATTTACGGCATCCTGGGAGAGGCTTTTTCTTTGGGCCGGTCCAATGTGACCATGGCAGAGCTGCTGGTGGACAACGGCATCGATATTCTTCAGTACCGGGAAAAACCCGGAACAAAAGACCGGAAAACCATGCTGGAAGAATGTGAAAAAATCCGGAAGATCACGGCAGATGCCCATGTGCCGTTTATCATCAACGATTTTCTGGATATTGCCATGATCATCGGCGCGGACGGGGTCCACATGGGACAGACCGATCTGCCCGTGACGGCGGTGAAGCAGCTGGCGCCACAGCTTTTGGTGGGCTGCTCCACCCATTCCCCGGCCCAGGCGGCACAGGCGATGGCGGACGGGGCCGATTACATCGGGGTGGGGCCCTTGTTTGCCACCCAAACCAAAGAAGATGTATGCGAAGCCGTGGGTCTTGAATACCTGGAATATGTTTCAGCAAATTTAGACATCCCGTTTGTGGCTATCGGCGGGATCAAACGGCACAACCTGGCTGACGTGGTGTCCAAAGGCGCGAAAACCGTGTGCCTGGTCACAGAGATTATCAGCGCCCGGGATATCGGAAAACGGATGCAGGAGATCCGGCAGGTCATGCAACGCGTTTCATGACCCCTGTCCGCAGCCGTTCAGGCAGTGACATAGAACAGATCAGAGTCCGGTACCCGCTGGGATCCCCCGGACATCGGATCTGCCAACCTTTGCACCGGAAACAGACGGGGCTTTGAGGCTGCAGGGAAGCAGCACCTGACATTTGGCGCACACATGGGTGGAAGGATCCATGTCTTTGAACGTATCCAGGACGGCCAGGTTCTCTTTGAGCCGTTCCCAGCATTTTTTCCGGTCAATGCCGGTTTCCGGGGACACGGCCCCCACGGGACAGCGATTCACGCACATGAGACACGCCTGCCCGTTTTTATGCAGGCAGAGTTCCTTGTTTTGCACCACCGGGCTGTCGCCGAGATCTGCATCCGTGACCAGGCTTCCCAGGCGCCCGGTACACCCGGCCGGGGTAATGAGCTGGGCGTTCACCCCGAACCGTCCCAGCCCGGCAAGATATCCCAGGTGTTTGTGGGACCAGCGCGCCATCAGTTTTTCATGGTCAAAATTATGGGTGGCAGGCACCAAGGCACAGGCATATCCCCGGTCCTCCAGAAACTGCTGGAGACGTTCACATAAGCGGTTGATCAACGTATTGGTGGTCTGATAAGCCAGGCCCCAGTTCCGGCACGGCCTGTCGCCGTCATGGTTTTCTTTGGCCAGGGCTTTGTTGAACGGCACAAAAAACACGATCACACTACGGCCGCCGGGCAGCAGTTCTTCAGGAAAGGCATGATCCGGGGCCGCAATTTCCGGCAGAACCTCAAACCGGTCATCCGCCTTTGCAAAGGCGGCCAAAGGCTTTCGCCAATAATCCGGTACCTGGTGTGTTTTTGAATAATCCTGAACATAGGTTTCAATCATTTTTCTGATATCATCCGGTGTGATCGAATCCGGCATCATCTTTCCACCTCTCATCTGGTTTTCATTGGATATGTAAAATACGACAAACAACGTATTAAAAGCAAAATGTTTTTTTCAGATATGATTTACCCGGGCATGAATTGGTATTTTAAGTTGACAAAGACAAACGGCCTGTCCTATATGCAGCTGAGAGCAAAAAAACTTATGACCGCGCAAATCATTGATCAAACCGGGGTATTGGATGAAACAGCACACCGTCTTTTTTCCACAGAAAATCCTTTCCATTCTTTGCCGCCTGATTGTCATCTCCGTGCTTCTGGCAGGCTGCAACACGGCTGTGGGACCTGAATATCAGTCTCCTTCCCCGCAGTTGCCCGAAACCTGGCAGATCACTGAAACGGCAGACAATCTATCTTCGTTCGAGCCCACCGCCCTGTTTGATGAATGGTGGCGCGTATTTGATGATCCGGACCTGACCCGGCTGGTGGCGGATGTGAAAGAACAGAACCGGGACCTGGCCGCGGCAACGGCCCGGCTGGACAGTTATGCCGCCGCCTATGGCGTGGCCCGGTCCGGACTGATGCCCATGATCAACGCCCAGGGCGGCATCAGCCGGGAGCGGGAATCCGAACGGGTCCGCAATCCCGCCAACCAGTCCATTGCCGGGAATCCCACCTGGATGTACCAGGCCGGTTTTGTCATGTCCTGGGAAATCGATGTGTGGCACAAAATCCGCCGGAGCATGGAAGCGGCCCGGGGGGAGTGGGACGCATCCATCCAAGACCGCCGCAATCTCATGGTGCTGCTCCAGGCCCAGGCCGCCTCCGAATATATCCTGCTGCGCACGGCCCAGCAGCGGTACGAATTTGCCCAGAAAAACGTGACCCTTCAGAAAGAAACCCTGGAACTGGTTCAGGACCGGTTTGATGCCGGGTTGACCGGTGAACTGGACGTGCACCAGGCGAAAATGAACCTGGCCTCCACAAGGGCCCGGCTGCCGGCCCTTAAAACCCAGCAGACCGAAGCCTTGAACGCGCTCAGCCTGCTGACAGGGCGCCTGCCCGGTGAACTCAACCAGTTGCTGGCCCCGAAATGGATTCCCATGGCGTCTGCGCTGCCTGAAATGCTGCCGGCGGAACTGGTGCGCAACCGCCCGGATATCCGGGCTGCTGAACGTCTGCTGGCGGCCCAGACCGCCAGAATCGGCGTGGCCAACGCGGATTTTTACCCGGCTTTGACCCTGGACGGCCTGTTTTCCCTGGTGTCCACGGATTCCGGGGAGTTCTTTTCGTCTGCCGCGCAAAAATACAGTATCGGCCCCTCTTTCACCTGGCCGGTCTTCACCGGCGGGTTGATCAAAAGCCGGGTTCAGATGGAACAAGCCGCCACAAAGGCCGCCCTGGCCCGGTATGAACAAACCGTGCTCACGGCGTTCCGGGAGTGCGAAGACGCTTTGGCCGCCTATATCAATGAAGGCGACACACTGACCGCGCTGAACCAGGCCGTCGCATCCACCCAAAAGTCGGTGGAACTGTCCCAGTCCCTGTATATCACAGGTCTTGTCAATTTTCAGAACGTCCTGGACATGCAGCGCCAGCTCGCATCTTTTCAGGACCAGCTGGCCCAGTCCATGGGTCAGTCCGCTGTCGGACTGGTGGCTGTTTACAAAGCATTCGGCGGCGGATGGGAACCTGAAACAGATCGTCTGACGCCATAATTTTTGTATTCCCCGCCATTTGAAGCGATAAATTTTCAGGGATTGCCCGTTTTCATTTGACAAAAAATAGGATCTTATCCTATCTTGATTTTGACATTAACAACTTCGGATATAGAAGTCCTGATGTCCAACAATCAAGTAAGGAGGTACATATGGCAGAAAAACCTGCTGTGGGATGCAAACGTCCTTCAGCCAAAATTCAGAAACCGCCTGAAGAAACCACTCCACCTGAAACCGTTACAGAAAAAAAGGAATACGCCATGATTCAGATCGGACAGAAAGCACCGGATTTCGCTGCACCCGCCTATTACAACAATGACTTCACAACCATTCAACTGTCGGATTACCTGGGAAAATGGGTGGTCCTGTGCTTTTATCCCGGTGATTTCACCTTTGTCTGAGCCACGGAAATCTCGGCGGTCGCCGAGAAAAATGCAGAATTCGAAAAATTGGGTGTCCAGGTGCTGTCCGTGAGTGTGGACAGCATGTTTGTCCACAAAATGTGGGTGGACAAGGAACTGTCCAAAATGGTCACGGCCAAGACCGTGCCGTTCCCCATGCTGTCGGATGGCGGCGGCAGTATCGGCAGAATCTACGGGGTATATGACCAAGAAGAAGGCGTGGACATCCGGGGCCGTTTTTTGATCGATCCGGATGGTGTTGTTCAGGCCTATGAAATGGTGGCCCCGCCCGTGGGACGCAATATTCCCGAAACCCTGCGCCAGATTCAGGCATTCCAGCTGGTCCGGGAAGGCAAAGGCACCAAAGCGACCCCGTCCGGGTGGCAACCGGGTAAAACCGTTCTGGAACCCGGACCCGACCTGGTGGGCAATGTCTGGAAAGTGTGGACGGTCGACAAAGCGTTTGATTGATATTGAATCTGCCACAGGTACCTTAAAGGTCCCTGTGGCAGACAAAAATGGTTATACCACCTCACCCCCGCTGTTCATCCACGCGGACACGGGAGAGCCTTCCATATAACAGATCTCCGCCCCGGTGCGGGATTTGAGTTCCTGTTTTCCGCTGACATGGTCCGCATGAATATGGGTGATTTCCATGCCGTTTTTGCGCGCCGGATCCCACAGGAGCGGTCAGGCCAAAGATTTGATTTTTTCCAAGAAACTGTTTGAAAATCCGGCTGGATTCGCTATAAACCAGCTACATGCTTCTTTGCGCAAACCAGACAAGGAATTACATGGAGGAACACAATGAAGTTGGGACAGGCCAGAGAATTATTTTCAGAGATGATGAATCATGCCGGCATCCGAGTGAATGGGGACCGGCCGTTTGATATCCGGATCAAAAACGATCAATTTTTCCAGCGGGTGACGTCATCCCCGGCTTTGGGTCTGGGTGAGTCTTATATGGATGGCTGGTGGGATTGTCCGGCACCGGATCAGTTCATTGAAAAAGTGCTTCGGGCCAATCTTCTCAAACAGATCAAACAGGACCGGATCACGGCCTGGAACGCCCTGATGGCAAAGATTTTCAATCTCCAGACCATTAAACGGGCATTTACCGTGGGCAAACAGCATTATGATATCGGCAATGATCTGTATCAAATGATGCTGGGCAAACGGATGCAGTATACCTGCGGGTACTGGAAAGACGCCCGGAACCTGGACGAGGCCCAGGAGGCCAAACTGGAAATGATCTGCCGGAAACTGGCACTGGCACCGGGAATGAATGTTCTGGAACTCGGGTGCGGGTTCGGCGGATTTGCCCGGTATGCGGCTGAAAAATATCAGGTGTCCGTGACCGGGTTCACCGTGTCGAAAAAACAGGCGGAATTCGGCCGGGAATACTGCAAAGACCTGCCCGTGGATATCCGGCTGGATGATTACCGCAATGCCAGAGGCACTTATGACCGCATCCTGTCCATCGGCCTGATGGAGCATGTGGGATTTAAAAACTACCGGACCTATATGGAACTGACCCGCAACCTGCTTAAAAAAGACGGCATCGCGTTCGTGCATACCATCGGCGGAAATATCACCACCCGGATCTGCAATCCCTGGACGGCCAAATACATTTTTCCCAATTCCGTGCTGCCGTCCATTTCCGAACTGGGAAGAGCCATGGAAGGGCTGTTTGTCCTGGAAGACTGCCACAATTTCGGGGAAGATTATGACAAAACCCTGATGGCCTGGTATGACAACTTCAAGGCGGCCTGGCCCAAGCTCAAAAACCGGTATGACGACCGGTTTTTTCGGATGTGGGAATATTACCTGCTCAGTTCCGCCGGCGGGTTCCGGGCACGGTCCATGCAGCTGTGGCAGATGGTGCTGACCCGGCCCGGCCGGCCGAAACCAGACTGCCGGATCTCGTGAGGCCGGCCATGATTCAGACGGATGTGATCATTGTGGGCGGGGGCCCGGCCGGATCCGCCTGTGCGGCCCGTCTCAAAAAAACCGGAATGGATGTCAGGATACTGGACAAACAAAGGTTTCCCAGGAAAAAACTGTGTGCCGGATGGATCTCACCCGGGGTGTTTGATGACCTGGGATACGACCCTGATACCTATCCCCACGCCTTGACCCGGATCCACGGGATTCACTTTCACCTGTTTCAGGTTCCTTTGCCCGTGCGAACGCACCAGTATGCAATCCGGCGCATCGAGTTCGACCACTGGCTGCTCCAGAAGGCCGGGGTGCCCGTGCACACCCATGCCGTAAAAAAAATTCAAAGAATCCGGTCCGGGTATGTCATCGATGACCAGTTTGAATGCCGGTACCTGGTCGGGGCCGGCGGCACCCATTGCCCGGTGCGGCGCACTTTTATGGAACCTGTGCCGTCCCGTCCGGAAACCGCCCGCATCGCCGCCGTGGAAAAAGAGTTTCAAGGCTTTCAACGGGTCCGGAAGTGTCATATCTGGTATCTGGAAAAAGGCCTGCCCGGATATGCGTGGTACCTGCCCAAAAAAGGCGGGTGGATCAACATCGGCATCGGCGGCAAACAGCACGGCCTGACCGCCCGGAAAACCACCATCATGGATCACTGGCGCACATTTGTGGCCCGCCTGATGGATAAAGGCTTTCTGGACCAATCCCCGGGCAATCCCTCCGGGCATACCTATTATCTGCGGCATACACCTTATCACCGGCAAACTTTGGAAAACAGCATGCCGGACAATCTGTTTGTCATCGGCGATGCTGCCGGCCTGTCCACCCTGGACATGGGGGAAGGCATCCATGCGGCCGTCCAGAGCGGCATTGCCGCGGCTGACGCCATTATTGCCGGCCGTCCCATGCAGGTGAGCCACATCTCCCGGTTCAGCCTGCCGGGCCTGGTGAAGTCCGGATTCCGTTCCGCTTAACCTTTGGTCCAGAGGATCGCTTTGCGTTTCTCCGGAATCTGCTGTTGCAGATCTTCGAGTTTTCCAAAAGTCAGGATGTTGGCCATGCAGTGTTTGACACATGCGGGCGCCATGCCCTGCTTCACCCGGCCCGCACAAAACACGCACGCCCGGGTGAAGGTGGGAATATAGGTGATAAACAGCTGGTCATTGGGCAGCCGGTGGATGAATTCCTGGACTTCCACTCCGCCGGCCCGCCCCGCCGGTCGATGGTATTCCTGCTTGCAGGCCACTTCGCAGCTTTTGCACCCCGTGCAGTATTCATAATCGATGAGCATTGCATATTCTGACATGATTCTTATCCTTTCGCCTTGTATACCCGGCACAGCATGCTTTTAATGGGCGCGCCCAGCCCGCCTTTGCCTTCATTGGACATGGGAATGAGCTGGTTGACGTTGACATCCCACACCCCGAACAAAGAAGGTTCTGCCCCTTGTTTTTCCGGAAACCACCACCCATGCTCGGCCATGACCACATCCGGATGGATGATGGGGGTGGTCATGGCCGTGACCGTGATTTTTCCCAGCCAGTTTTCCACGCACACTTTTTCCCCGTTATGGATGCCCAGTTTTTCCGCGGTATCGGGATGGATTTCCAGCACGGGCTCTTTCTGCTGTTCTCTGAGCCAGGGAATCTGCCGGTGTTCCGAATGGAAAAAAGGCCCCATCCGCCGGCCCGTGCACAGAATCAAGGGATATTTTTTGAAAAGATCCGGGGTGCTGACCGGGCTGTAGGGCGGTTCTTCATGGTATGGCATGGGGGCAAGTTCCCATTTTTCCAGCCATGAAGAATACAGTTCCACTTTTCCGGAAGGGGTTCTGAATCCGGGTTTGCCGTCCGGCCGCAGCAGTCCTTTTTCATGCCGGGAATAGGGTTTGCTGGGATGGCCGTCCGGCGGCATGATCCAGGTTTTTTCCTGCAAATCCTTATAGGTCATGCCCGAGGACGCCAGCAGGCTGTCAAACAGATCATGGACCGATTCATAGGGAAAATCCTTCATGAACCGCTTGGAAAGCTCCAGGTTGATCTCGATATCCGACTTGCATTCCCCCACAGCCACGGTTTTCTTGATGGCCTGGAGCGGGACCCACCAGGCTTTAAGGGAATCTTTTTCCAGGAAACTGGCCGCGGGCAGGATCACGTCGCACAGCATGGCCGTCGGCGTCATGAAAAGATCTACGCACACGGTGAAATCCAGTTTTTTGATGGCATCCCGCCATTTGCCGGGTTCCATGCCCGTGCAGGCAATGGGGTTGGCCGTCTGGATCCACATGCCCTTGATCGCATAGGGATCGCCGGAAAAGATCTGTTCCAGCACTTTGTCCGGCTGGGCCCAGGCCCTGAAATCCTTGATAGGACCGTAGTCGTTCATGCCGATGCGCTTTTTGGCCACCTCTTCGGGCAGACTTAAAATCGCGCCCCCGGAATGGTAGGGATAGGTCACCACATCACAGGCATACCGGGCAATGGCATTGCCGCCGGGGATATCCAGGTTCCCGGTCATGCACCACAGATGGTTGATGGCCTGGGACGTGGGAATGGTGGAGGGAATGGTGTCAATGGGAAGCCCCCAGTGCAGGGCGGACGGCGCGCTTTTCGCATACATCCGGGCCCCTTGAACGATTTTGTCCGCCGGCACCCAGGTGATTTCCGACACTTTTTCAGGGGTGTAATCCGCCGCGTTTTCCTCATACCGGGTCCAGACGGTTTTAACGGTTGCCAAAGATCCGTCCGCCAGGGTCACACTGAACGCACCCGTCAAAGACGGCGCTGTGTCCGGCTTTTTATAAGACTGATCGTTGGAATCCCACACCACAAAGTCGCCCGAGGCGGCATCATGCACCACGAAATTCTCATCTGATCCGCCGGACCGGATATGGCTTTCCCGCAGCAGTAAAGGTCCTGCATCCTTTTCCATGACCAGGAACGGGGCATTGGTCCATTTTTCCACAAACGCCTGATCCCAGAGGTTTTCCTTCAAGATCACGTGGATAAACCCCAGGGCCAGGGCCGCATCCGTGCCCGGCCGCAGCTGGAGCCACAATTTGGCCCGGGACGCGATCCAGGTGCACCGGGGATCGATCACCATCAGCTGGGTGCCTCGTTTCATCAGATCCACATACCAGTGTCCAAAAAATCCGTCCGGACAGGTGGCCGGCAGGTTCTGGCCCCAGATGGTCACGGTTTCCGGGATCTTGTATTTTGGATCATCATACCGTTTTTCATGCCACTGGGACGCGTCCACCACGGCAAAATCCCCCTGGGTGATGGACATCATCATCAGCCGGGGGGTATAGCAGGAGATCCCGGAAAGCCCGAACATCCAGTTGGGACTGCCATAGGCATAGGCCAGCATGGAGATCCACCCCCCGATATCCCGGCCCGTGCCCTGGTGGAAGATCACGGATTCAGGCCCGTGATCTTCCCGGATTTTTTTCATTTTTTCTTCGATCAGGTCAAAGGCCTCGTCCCAGGAAATGGGCGTGAACTTTCCCTCCCCTTTTTTCCCCACCCGTTTCAAAGGGGTTTTCAGGCGATCCGGGTGATACATGTACTGGGTCATGGACAGGCACCGGGAACACAAGCGGCCCTGGTTCCAGGGATGGTCCGGGTCCCCTTCCACTTTAATGACCTTGTTGTCCTTGACATGGACCAGGACCCCGCATCCGCCGTGACATCCCGGTCCCGGCGACCACGTGGTGGTTTTAATAATCTTA
This sequence comes from Desulfotignum balticum DSM 7044, assembly GCF_000421285.1. Taxonomy (GTDB): domain Bacteria; phylum Desulfobacterota; class Desulfobacteria; order Desulfobacterales; family Desulfobacteraceae; genus Desulfotignum; species Desulfotignum balticum. The sequence goes on along the minus strand of NZ_ATWO01000001.1, from coordinate 219,591 downwards.
ACCCCATCTTTCCGGCTCATAACTCCTCCTTGGTTTTTATATGGATGCACCGGCCTGGCGGGAGATCCACCGGCCCATGGCCGCGACCTTTTCTCCCATGGCCGGAATTTCATCTTGTCCAAACATCCCCGCAAGCACCACCCCGGCAAAAACAGTATTCTTGTGATCGAACACCGGGGCTGCCACGGCACGGATCCCGGGCGTCATGGATTCATTGTCCACGGCATACCCGTTTTCCCGGCACCGGACAAATTCCGCTTCCAGCCGGGCCCGGTCCGCCCGGGTGTTTTCCCCGTAAAAATGCAGGGGCTGTGATGTCAGAATCTTTTCTCTGGTTTCATCATCCATGGCCGCCACAATGGCCTTGCCATGGGCCCCGTGGGTGATGTGAAAACACTGGTTCTGGCGAATGGTCAAAGACACCATTGCATTGCCGTCATATTTCCCGACCACGTAAAACCGGTCGTTTGAAACAATGCCCAGCAGCACTGTGCCGGCGGTTTCATCAGCCAGGGCCTGGAGATGGCCCCTGGCTGCCGCATGGATATCCAGGTTGTCAATCGCCCTGGCTCCCAAGGGAATCACGGCAGGCCCCAGTGAATACGTCTTGCTGATTTCATCCCGGACGACAAACCCGTATTCACTCAATGAATTCAATATGGAATACCCTTTGCTTTTGTGAATGCCGACGGCCTCACAGATCCGGGTCAGGGTCATGTCCGTTCCCGGTTGGCTGCCCAGGTACAAAAGGAGCTGGGCCGCCTGACTCACCGCCGGGGACAAAGGCCGGGCAGGCGTGATTCTCTTTTTTTGATCCATCAGGCGTTCCTTTTTCGAAAACGATCCTTTTTATTCTATATACAGAATTAGATTCTTTATATAGAATAAATACCCGGGCCATGTCAAGATGAATCATACTTAAAATCTCGACCGGGATTCTCAATCTTGTCTTGTTTGTTCCCCGTGTGATACACTGGGTATCAACAAAGGAAACCCATAGACGTGCCTGACACCACGATCACATACTATACCACCCACGTCAAAGACCTGGTTAAGCGCTATGAATCCGCGGATGTGCCGGATCTGCACGCGCTTCTGGCGGACAGCTTTCCCCACGGCGCCCGGCTCCTGGAACTGGGATGCGGATCGGGCAGGGATGCCGCGTTCATGCTGGAAAACGGATTTGATATCACGGCATCGGACGGGGTTCAGGAGATGATCGATGCGGCGGCCGCCTGCCACCCGGTCCTTGACGGCCGCCTGCACCGCATCCGGCTGCCCGAGGATTTGACCCCGGCTTTGGGCGTTTTTGACGGGGTGTATGCCGTGGCCACCCTTATGCACCTGACCCGGCCGGACATTCAGGAGGTCTTTTCCAGGGTCCACCGGATCCTTGTTCCCGGCGGCCGCCTGTTTTTTTCCGTGCCCCTGCACAGAGACGATGTGGCGGCCGATGAATTCGATGCCCAAGGCCGCCGGTTCACCCCCCTGACCCATGCCGAGTGGACCGGCCTCTGCCGCCGGGCCGGGTTTGAGATCCTCACATCCACCCCCACATCCGACGGGCTGGGCCGGAAAACCTTTGCCTGGCTCAACTGCCTGGCCGTGACGGACAGAAAAAAATAATTTTAAAAATATCAAAAAATATAATTTGTATTAACCATAAAATTAAAGCATAATACAAACTATGATTGATGATATAGAAAAAACCGCCTTAAAAAATCTGGGCCAGCGATTGAAAACCGCCCGGCTGGCGCGTAATGATTCCCAAAAAGAATTTGCCTGGCGGATAGGGGTCTCCATTCCCACCCTGCAAAACATGGAGCAGGGCAAACCCACAGTAGCCATCGGCACCTGGATAAAAGCCCTGAACATGCTTGACAGGCTCGATGATCTGAACCGTTTGCTGGCCCCTGAAGAATCGTTGTTCGCCCAACACGAGCAGATCAAACAACTTTCCGGCCGGCAACGTGCCAGGAGGAAAAAATAATTGCTTCATCTGGATGTCATCCTTATTTTTCCAACCCGTTTGAAAATAAAATGCGGCGAAATCATTACGGGAACGCCTGATCCCAACGGCAGAATCAAGGGAGCATTCCGTTATACCCCTGAATATTTGCAGCATCCGGATGCATTTCCGCTGGACCCTGTCAACCTGCCGCTGAATCCAAAAGAGTTCTTATCCAATCGACCCCAGGGGGTTCACGGGGTGTTCGAAGATGCCCTGCCCGATGACTGGGGCAGGAAAATTCTGGCCCGCAAAGCGAATCTCACCCTTCGGGAACAGACAGAACCCCGATTTCTGGAAGCGCTTGGAAACAATGGAATGGGGGCGTTATGCTTTGAAACCGGCCATCCAGTCAAGGCACAGGATCCCAGTGCCGATATTGTGACCCTGGACAAACTGCTTGAACTGGCATTGAAATATGATGCCGGCGAATATCTGAACGATCAGGAATTCGCCGTATTGGCATTATGCGGCAGCTCTCCCGGTGGCGCCCGCCCGAAATCACTGGTTCGAGACAAAGACAATACCCTGTGGCTTGCAAAATTCCCCAGACACAACGATCCCGTTCATGTCGAACCCATAGAAGCTGCCACACTGGCACTTGCCCGGAATGCAGGCTTGAACATACCTGAATTTAAACTGATCCCTGTGGGTTCCCGCAACACGTTACTGGTAAAACGATTCGATGTAGCAGACACCGGCGGCAGATATCATATGATCAGCATGAAAACACTGTTGAACGCCTCATATTATGCCTGGTACACGGATATTTTCAAGGCAGTGAAAAAATACAGTACTCAGCCGTCGATCGATATTCCGGCGCTGTTCCGGCAAATGGTGTTCAACGCCGCCATCGGCAATACGGATGATCATCTGAAAAATTTCAGCATGCTTCACAAAGAAACCGGGTTGTGCCTGTCTCCCGCCTATGACCTGCTGCCTGATATCCATGGAAAACGATCCCATTCATTGTCATTTCCCGAAGGCGCTGGAGAATTCGCGCCTGACAGATCTCCATTTCTGAGATTTGGCGCAACTCTGAACATCAAAAATCCGGATCACATCATCGATTCGATGATCCGGGAAGTATCCGCCTGGCAGGATATTTTTAAAGAATATGAAGTACCAGATCCAGATATTCAGAAACTTGCCGGGGACATCAATTACCGACTGGCGCAATTAAATAAGAGAAACAGGTGATCTGCACAGCAAAAAATGCCATAATGCCCTTTGATAAACATTTAGCCCAAAAATTCATGACGAAAGGACTGCCCCATGACCCACAAATTCAACACCCTGGCCCTTCATGCCGGCATTCACACGGATGACACCCTGTCCCGGGGGGTGCCGGTCCACCGCACCACGGCTTACCTGTTCAAGGACACGGCCCACGCTGCTGACCTGTTTGCCTTAAAAAAACTGGGCAACATCTATTCCCGTCTCCAGAACCCCACCCAGGATGTGCTGGAAAAACGGGTGGCGGCCCTGGAAAACGGGGCCGCGGCCCTGGCAGTGGCCTCGGGCACGGCCGCGATTTTCTACACCATCATCAATATCTGCGGCCACGGGGATGAGGTGGTGTCCACGGCCAACCTGTACGGCGGCACCATCACCATGTTCTCCCACATGCTGCCGGAAATGGGTATCAAAGTGCACTATGTCCATCCGGACAAAAAAGACGACATCGAACAGGCCATCACCCCGGCCACGAGATTGTTGTTCTGCGAAACCATCGGCAACCCGTCCCTGGACGTGGTGAACATCCGGAAAATGGCGGACATCGCCGACAAACACCATCTTCCCCTGGCCGTGGATTCCACATTCACAACGCCGTATCTGATCCGGCCCATTGAACACGGGGCCCACATCGTGATCCATTCCCTCACCAAATGGATGGGGGGCCACGGCACGGCCCTGGGCGGCATTGCCGTGGACAGCGGCACCTTTGACTGGACCGATGCCAGATTCCGGCTGTACAATGATCCGGACCCCTCCTACCACGATCTGCGGTTTGCCCATGATCTGGGGGATTTAAACCCGCTGGCGTTCATCCTGCGGATGCGGGTGGGACCGCTGCGGAATTTAGGGGCCTGCATCAGCCCGGACAATGCCTGGATATTTTTGCAGGGCATCGAAACGTTGGGACTGCGCATGAAACAGCATTGTGAAAACGCTCAGGCCGTGGCAAAATTCCTTTCGGATCACCCGGCCGTGGCCTGGGTAAGATACCCGGGACTGCCCAGCGATCCTTCCCATGACACGGCCACATCCCAGTTTGAAAACGGGTTTGGCGGCATGGTGGTGTTCGGGCTCAAATCCGGCCGAAAAGGCGGGGAAACATTCATCAACAGCTTGCACCTGTTCTCCCACCTGGCCAATGTGGGAGATGCCAAAAGCCTGGCCATCCATCCGGGTTCCACCACCCATTCCCAGCTCACGGATGCGGAACTCATCGAAGCCGGGGTCACCCCGGACATGGTGCGGCTGTCCATCGGCATCGAGGACATTGACGACATCCTGGCGGACCTGGACCAGGCCATTATAGCAGCCCGATGAGGCCGGTTCCGGCTATTTTTTACTGACCGCCAGTATCCCGCCGGCACAAAACAGAATCACGGCCGTGACCCGGTTCTGGACCCGGGCCAGGTTCCGCCGGCGCAGCCATTTAAACACCCTTGCACCGAACAGGGCATAGGCCATGGCGCTGCTACCCTGGATGACAAAAAAACTGGCCGCCAGAACCAGAAAATGGGCCGTGTAATGATCCGGGTGGATAAACTGGGGAAACAGCACCGTGAACACCAGCACGGACTTGGGGTTGGACATGCCCGTGGCAAATCCTAAGGAAAACTGCTTGACCGGGGAGACAGGCAGGCCCGTGTGGGTCATTTCCATATCCCGGATGGACTGCCGCCAGTTTTTGATCCCCAGCAGGACCAGGTAGAAGACACCCACCCACTTGATGGTGTTGAATACCACCGTGGAGTTCTGAACAATCACCCCGAGCCCCAGGTACACCACCACCATCTGGACCATATAGGCGGCCGACCCGCCGAAAATACCCGGCAGGGTCCGGTAAAACCCGTGCTTTACGCTGGAGGACATGGAAAACATGGTCATGGGCCCCGGCGTATAGGCAATGGCCGTCATCATCACAAAAAAGGTAAACCACGCGCTTAACGGCATCATCGATCCATATCCTGAAAAAAATTCACCTGAAACTTCTGCCGGATTCTCTCGATGGTTGACCGGTCCGGTTTAAACGGAATGTCCGGGATTCCGGGCATGGGCAGGGCATGGGTCCGGCTGAAAGGCGTATCTTTCAGTTTCATGTTGTAGGCCAGAACCATCAGGGTCTCCAGGTTCACCACATCCTCGATATTGTATGCCAACAGGGTTTCCAGGGCCTTGATATTGCCGGTCTGCTGAAACTCCCGCCACAACAGGACCGCAAAAAACCCGTCCACCCCGTCCAGATCCCCCCGGTCCAGGCCCAGGGCTTTTTCACACATCTTCAACCCGCCGCCGTATCCCAGGCTTTTCAGCACATACCGCAGATCGATATGCGCATGGGCCATTTCAATACCGAAATACTTCTCGATAAACGGCACATCAAAGGTTTTGCCGTTGTAGGTGACGATTACGTTGTACCGGCCGATATCCTCCATGAACGCATCCAGATTTTGTCCCTGGACATAATAGTTGATGGATTCCCCGTCATACAGGGCAATGGTGGTGATCTCGCTTCCGAACATATCCATGCCCGTGGTTTCGATATCCATGAATGCCGTGGTTTTCCTGAACTGCGGAAAAAACCGCCAGTGTTCCCCGGCCGGCAGATGATCTGCAAAATAGGCCGGGTTGTTTTTGTCCAAGTGCTCACAGGATTCCGCCATGCACGCGGCAATGCGCATCAGACTTCTGGCGGGAATATCACAGGCATCCGCCGAACCCACCTGGTGCCAGTCCAGCAGCCCCGCCGTCCACAACCGCTTTTCCGTGACCGCCCCGACCCCCGGTATATGAATAAATGAATTGATCAGCATGTCTCTCACCTTTCGCATTTCAAAATCAAAACGCAGTATAACAGATTGATTGCATCCGGCAATCATGTTCTTTCTATGGTTATTATCAAAGGAGGCGGCATGACACCCAGAAAATCATGCTATTGACAACACCCCCGTATTTTATTATTTTTTACATAAAAATATGGGGGTGTTTTATTATGATATATCGTTCGGCAGAAGCCCATCTTGAAACCTGGATCAACAAATCAAACCGGAAACCGCTGGTCATCAGAGGTGCCCGCCAGGTCGGAAAATCCACACTGGTAAGACAATTTGCCAAAAAACTGAAAAAAACCCTGATCGAAATCAATCTGGAACGGCACCTGTTTCTGGATGATATTTTCAAAACCCTTGACACAGATTCTGCTTTAAGAGAAATCGAAGCATTGAGCGGCATACCGGTTTCGACCCCCGGCGCTATCCTTTTCCTTGACGAAATTCAATCGACACCGCACGCGCTCCAGCTTCTGCGCTATCTGTATGAAGAAAAAAAAGAATTGCCCGTCATTGCCGCAGGATCACTCCTGGAATTCACCCTTGCGGACCATTCATTTTCAATGCCGGTCGGACGTATCGAATACATGCATCTGGGCCCCATGACGTTCACTGAGTTCCTCCGGGCTGCTGAGCCGGCCTTAACCCGATATGTAGAGGAATTTTCCATGACATCCTCCTTACCGGCGGCAGCCCATGAAAAACTCAAAAAAGCCCAGCGCAAATATGTGTTTACAGGCGGCATGCCGGAAGCCGTGCAGGCCTGGTGTGAAAGCGGCTCCCTCAAAGATGTGGGAGATGTTCACCGGTCCATCTCGGAAACGTATGAAGATGATTTTTCCAAATATGCCCAATCCCGCCAGCTGGTACTCATGCAGAGAGTCTTCAGAACCATCCCGAGAATTGTCGGAAATAAGGTAAAATACAGCAACATCTCCCGGGAGCACCCCTCCGGAAAAATAAAGGAGATCCTGGATCTTTTGTCAAAAGCAAAAATCTGCCACAGGGTGCATCACAGCCATTGTTCCGGTCTTCCATTGAACTCAGACATCAAAGACACGGTTTACAAATTGCTGTTCATGGATATCGGGCTGATGAATCATATCTGCGGCAATGACTGGACCTATCTGCAATCTTTTCCTGACCGTGATCTTGTCAATGAAGGCGCCATTGCCGAACAGTTCATCGGCCAGCACCTTTTGACAGCTCAGAAAAATTCACCATCCCTGCATTACTGGGTCAGACAGGCCAGAACAGCCAATGCAGAAATCGACTATGTCATTTCCCACGGCCCGTTGATCATCCCCATTGAAGTCAAATCGGGAAAAAGCGGATCATTGAAATCGCTGCAACAGTTTGCTACGAAAAAAAACATCTCCCTGGCTGTCAGGTTTGACCTGAATCCCCCGGGCCTCCAGAAAACCGCCCACGGGATCAGCACGGAAAACGGCATTGAAACGGCCGGCTTTTCCCTGCTTTCCCTGCCGTTATACCTGGTGGAAGCACTGCCGAAGGTGTTGGATGAAATCCGGGAACAAGCCCGATAAAGGGCTCAGCAAAATTGCCATGTACCGGCCAATATCCTCCATGAACGCAGACAGATTGTTTACTCAACGATGATCCCATTCATTTCGGATCTCTTTTTGCCACAAAACCGAATCTATTTTTTCCCTGGACAGGACACCGGATGTTTTCCCGGCGCTGGCTTTTCCAAAACAGCATTTTTTATATTTTTTCCCGCTGCCGCAGGGGCATGGGTCATTTCTGCCGACTTTTGATGATTGTGCCGGCTGTGCGGGTAAAAATTCCTTTTCCCGGCACTTCTGGTAGATGTATTTCAGTTTTTCATGCCTGATGCGAAGGGTCCTGTAAAAATCAGGATGTCTTTCTTCAATGGCTGAGCGGACAGCCGCCAGGGTTATTGAGCCAGGCAGGTCTTCATCCGTCTCCCAGCGCTTTTTGGTATATATCAGCTTCAAGGCGAAAGATGCTTCCGTCGCAGTTTCTGCTTCTGTTTCCGGCAGAATATCCATAACAGTATGTGTACATGAGCAGCCCGGCAGCAGGCAGAACTGGTCAAAAATCAAATATTCCCGGTCATTAATGGTAACACGCATCTGGTTTCCATAGGGCAGCACATCGTTGTACGCATACATCAATCCGTCCCGCTCCACGGCTTCGTAATCAAAAAAACCTTCAAAGCCTTCCAAATCTGCTGATTCACTGATTTTATTTTTGTACACCAAAAATTTTTTTTCCAGAAATGTAAAATCCTCGTCACCCAACTGCGACAAAAACAAATCAGCAAATGCTGAATCCTCCGGGTTTGCGGACCTGTCTGACGGAAACGTGTATTTTTTTTCAATCAGATCGATTTCAATTCTGCGGGAAGACAAAGGCGAATTCTGCCGGGTGTTGTCCTGAACCGGTGCCAGAATAACGTCCACTGTTCTGCAACTGCAAATCGGATTTTTGCATACTTCAAAAATACACCCATAGGTTTTCTGGATTCCATCCTCCAAAATGAGGGCAATATATTCTCCGGTCTCTTTATCCTGTTGAAACACCATATGTTGTCTGCCTCCAAAAAATTATATGAATTATCTTTCCAGCACGACCTGCTTTCCCCATCTTTACGCCTGGTGGAAGCACTGCCGGAACTGTCGAATGAACACCGGGTATCTCACCGTCTGTTTTACCCCCTATTCCAAAACAGTCAAGGCTATTTTGGAATAGGGGGTAAAATAGTCATATGCGTCACATCCATGATCATATCCTAAAGGACCTGAACGGGAAAATGGTATTCACCGTCTGTTTGATTCCGCGTCCTGGTACAGGTGCGTGGACAATACCTCATTGTGCCGCACCATGCCCAACAGTTTTTTGGGATCATTTTTGTCCACCACCACCAGCCAGGTGTTGCCGGAATGTTTCTTAAGGGCCGCCATGGCGGTTTCAATGGAGTCGTCCGGGGTCAGCTTCAGGGGGACGCGCGTGGCAATGTCCCCGGCCACCACGATATGCCGGAGACCGGGTTCAAAAAGGGTGTCCGCGATATCGGTATACTTGATCACCCCCACCAGTTCATTCTGCCTGTTGACCACGGGCAGCTGATCATAACGGGAATGCCCCAGTGCTTTCAGGACCTCGTCAAACGGGGTGTCATTGGGGATCGGTTCCACATTTCGCCGCATGATATGGGAGACGCAGATACCGGCCCGCTGGCCGGCGGCCCCGGAAAGGGCGATCCCAAAGGCATCTTTCACCTGGTGCACAGCCAGGCCCAGGCCTTCGGTGAACCCCACAGGACTCCGCAAGGCCATGAGATTGAGCACGGTCACCTCACCGGCATTCACCAGGGACCACCGTGTCAGAAAAGGTCCGGCCACCTCGAACACCACCACTGCCGCCAGCACCACCGTCTGGATGCTTTGCCCTGGGCCGGGCCAGGACCGGGCCAGGGTGCCGGCAAGCCCGATGGCCAGGCCTGCCTGGGCCAGCATAGCAGGCCCCAGCCATCTCTTCTGCACATGGGAGGCACCGGCGGCAAACGCCCCCAGGGTGCAGCCGAAATACTTGCCCCCACTCCGCAGCACCACATACGCCGCACCGATCCATCCCATGTGCACCAGGGATTCCAGGTGAAGTTCCGCCCCCGCCATAATGAAAAAAAACACATACAGCGGATAGTCAACCACTGACAGGTCTTTGATGGTCCGGTCCCTGAACGGAGACGCATTCACGGTGGCTACACCGGCGAAAAGCGTGGCCAGCATGGCAGACACCTCCAGAAACCCAGCCAGGCCCACACTGATGAACACGGCGGCCAGAACCAGAATCTGCCGGTCCACCTGGCGGGTCAGCCGCTGGTCCATCACGGCGGTCAAAACACCGATACCGATGCCCAGCCCCACGGGAACGGCCAACTGATACACTGTTTTTGAAACAGATCCTGCCGCATCGGGCAGCAGGTTGCCCAACAGGATAAAAACGACAATGGCCAGCAGGTTGTTGATGCCGATCAAGGGCAGGATGGTGTCTGTCAACGGACCCTCGGACTGACACTCCCGTATGACCATCTGGGTGGCGGCCGGTGCCGTGGTCACGGACATCACGGCCAGAAATCCGGCCACCAGAACGGACCGGCTCAGCAGATAGGTGCCCGCCCCCACCAGCAATGCCGTCAGCCCGATTTCAAAGGCGCTGACAACAAACAGCGCTGATATACTACCGTTCCCGGGGAAAAAACACCAGCCTGGTTTGCGAATTCCGGAAAAGTCATTCGGATCTGATACCCTCCCGGTCTTCAGGTTTTGGTTTGATTCGATTTTTTCATGACATTGTATTTGACAATGGATCTGATGCGACGTATATTAATAATAATATTATACGTCAAGCATACAATGAGGTGAAAATATATGAATACCAAACTCACACTCCGGCTTGAGGAAAACCTGATCAGAGCTGCTAAAAGACATGCCGGCACACTTGGCAAATCGGTTTCTCAAATGGTTGCTGATTATTTTTATCTGCTGGACACCCATTCTATGGATAACAAACAACCACTCACGCCCATCGTGGCATCGTTGAGAGGGTCCTTGAAGGAATCCGGTGTTGATGAAAAAACGTATAAAAGATATCTGGAAGACAAATATCTGTGAAAATTCTTTTTGATACCAATGTGGTTCTTGATGTCATGCTTGACCGGGAACCCTTTGCAGAACCGGCAAGCGAACTGATGTCTCTTGTTGAAAGCAAAAAAATATCAGGATTGCTGTGTGCCACAACAGTGACCACGATCCATTATCTATCCACCCGGGTGCTGGGATCAGCCAAAGCGCAGAATCAAATCAGGGATCTTACCATGCTTTTCGAAATCGCCGCTGTCAACAGAACCGTGATTGAAGACGCTCTTATTTCAAAATTTTCAGATTTTGAAGATGCTGTATTATATCAAGCCGCCCGCCATGCAGGAGCAAAAGCGATCGTTACAAGAGATTTAAAAGGATTTAAAGGATCTGAGCTGCCAATCTACAGCCCTGTTGAAATGCTTACAGCACTTCAGCTGTCAAATACCCGGGGTGACTGAAGCAGAAAAAATCATGCAGCAGGACAAAGATCTTCTCCGTGAGCTGTCAAACCGCTTCTGGCACACGTAGCTGCTCATACAAAAATTCAGGGGCAATGTCAGCACCGTTGTCCCAGAACAGCGTCTTAAATTCAGGATGAATCTGAAATTGGCAAAAAATGTCTTTATTTCTTAAGGGCTGAAACATCGGCCCTTGCAACACATCCTTCAGATCAACGGTTCCCGCTTTACCATCTGCAAAACGAATAAAAACGATATAATCTCGAACATATTTTGCGTCCACGACTTCAGGGATCATAGCTTACTCCAACGGCTTAATTTTCTTGGGATACTGGCCCGACTGAATTGCAGTCCAAGCCTCTAAGAGTTCATCCTGGTGCTGTTCATACCATTCTAAAACAAGCCGCATGGCTCTTTTCGGAAAAAAACCGCGCACCACGCCGGTCTGAATATCAACTGTGATCTGGTATTCTCCATATACTGCATGAAAATGGGGCGGTGCGTGATCCTGTGGGAATATACCAATCACAATTCCTAAAAATCGACAAAGTTCTGGCACATCATGACTCCGATGATACAAATTCACACCAAACTTAATCATAGGCTGTCATATACTGGGTGTTATGTCAATGAGCACATGGAAATATATGGGTGTCCTAAAGGAAAAAATGACCATTATGGAAACGCTGGAAAAAGCCATGAGCGACGATGTGTTGGGCAGTTTGTTCCCAAAAACATTGTGCAGAAAGTACCGATATGCCAGACAAATATTATTCAATGATGTGGTATTTCATGCGGGAGCGGTTGAAATGAAAAATGGGTTCGGCCGGGTTGACAGCTGGCGAAATATCCTTTCAAACAAGATCTGCGCCATGAGCCGGATGGAACCTAAAGATTATGCGGATATTCTCTATATTGCCGAAGACATATTGAAAGGCCGGGAAAACCGGATGAAGCATCTTTTCAAAAACAGCCCGGGCGGACAATAAGGAATTTCTGCTGCCGCCTCTTTGAAAGAACTGTCAGGCGGATGGACCCGGACAAAAGCCGCCGAATTCCAGGCATATTCACTTTATCTCATAAAAAGAGCCGGGGGACAAAAATGACCGCGCGCTTTCCAGATAGCTGTCTGACATGGCACGGATGCTTTCGGCAAGCTGTTCCGGATTGTCATAGGTCTTTTTCACCTTTCCGGGCGAACCGGTGACAAGGGAATGAGGCGGTATCACGGTGTTTTCCAGCACCACCGCACCGGCTGCGATGACCGAGCCTTCTCCGATCACTGCCTGGTTCATGATGACAGCACCCATGCCGACAAGGCAGCCGTCTCCAATGGTACATCCGTGGATCACACTTCTGTGGCCGATGGTGATGCCATGGCCGATGGTCAGGGGAATGCCTTCATCCGCGTGGCACATGCACAGATCCTGGATATTGGTTTTTTCGCCAATGGTGATCGCGTCCAGATCTCCCCGGATGACCGTCTGAAACCAGACGGAAGAATCTCTGCCGATGCGGACATTGCCGATGATCTGGGCCGAGGGGGCGACAAACACGGATGGGTGAATCCGGGGAGTATGGGCTTTAAACGCGTACAGTGGCATGGCGGTCCTTTTTTAATAACCATCATGGCCTGAAAGACCACAACAAAACATAATGATAAAAGCATCAGCGCCAAGTATCCGCTTAACACTTAACACTTAACACTTAACACTTCATAAAATATTATATCCGTTATCAAGAAAATAACAAGCCGGTTGAAGACCGAAAATTTTCCGTGACCTGTCAAACCGGTGAGCCGGACATATCTCTCCCTGTCTTGTCATTTCCAATCTTCATATGGTATGATTTATTCTGAATCCAGGAGAGAAGGAAACGCTGGAAAAAGCCATGAGCGACATGGACAACAATGAATTCTTCATCAACCCGGACTGGAGTAAAAATGACCCTGTTTACAATCGACCATGAAAAATGCGACAAAGACGGCATCTGCGCGTTAGAATGCCCGGCCCACATTATTGAAATGACAGACAACTGTCCGGTTCCCTCAGTGGGCGCCGAAGAGATCTGTATCCGGTGCGGCCATTGTGTGGCCGTGTGCCCCCGGGGAGCCTTTACCCTGAATTTTCTTTCCCCGGAAGAGTGCATGCCCGTCAAAAAGGAACTGGCCCTGGATGCCGCGCACACGGAGCATTTTTTGCGGTCCCGCAGGGCGGTCAGACGCTACCGGGACAAACCCGTTCCCAGGGATCTTTTTGAAAAAGCGCTGGGCATTGCCTGTTGTGCGCCCACAGGCAGCAACCGCCAGGAAGTTCAATGGCTGGTGATCGACAACAAAGACGATGTAAAAAAAATCGCGGCCCATGTGATTGAATGGATGCGGTATGTGGTAAAAACCCGCCCGGAACTTGCCTTGCCGTTGAACATGCAGACCCTGATCCAACACTGGGAACAAGGCAGTGACAGGATCTGCCGGGATGCCCCCCAGCTGGTGTTCGCCCATGCATCCAATGAATTCGGCAGCGCCGCCGCTGACTGCCATACGGCACTGGCCTACCTGGAACTGGCCCTGCCCGGATTTGGCCTGGGTTCCTGCTGGGCCGGATATGTCAACTATGCGGCAGGCCAGTGGCCGGCTCTTGCAGATTTTTTGTCTTTTTCTGAAAACCATTCCTGCCACGGAGTACTCATGGTCGGCTTTCCAAAATTCAAATATTTCCGTGCCCCCAAAAGGAACAATCCCGTTGTCCGGTATCATGGTGAACAGCATTTTCACAAAATATTTTGACTCTCCTGAAAATATAGGATAATTTTGTAAATGGTAAACGCTGACGAGGCTGCTTTCTAACAGTTATCACATAAGCCTTATCAAAAAAAAAATGACTCAAAAAATTGAAGAGTACAAGCATGGATACAAATGAAAATCTGCTGTCAAGAATCACCATTAATCCAAATATTATGGTGGGCAAACCAACGATAAGGGGCATGAGAATCACTGTTGAGCAAATACTCAGGGCACTTTCCAGCGGGATTACCGAAAAAGAACTGCTTGAAGAATATCCCGAACTTGAGAAAAAAGATTTCCAGGCTGTTTTTGCATATGCGACCAATTTGGTAGAAGAAGAACAGATTTTTCCAGTTCACATTTCTGCATGAATACCAGAGAATTAAAATTTCTTGTGGATGTCGGAGTAGGGAAAGCAATAGAAGATTATCTCCAATCAGAAGGTTATGATATAAAAGCTGTTCGTAATATTGATCCCTGCATGAAAGATGAGGACATCATCCGAACCGCGTTTTGGGAAAGCCGTATGGTAATAACAATGGACAAAGATTTTGGAGAGCTGGTATATCATTCTTCAATGGATCATTGCGGCATTTTGCTGCTTCGACTCGAAAATGCAGTCAGTTACAAAAAATTGAAAGTGGTACAATTCATTATGGAAAACTATTCTGATCGATTAAAAAATTGTTTTTGCGTTTTCCAAAATGATAAATTCAGAATCAGAAAAATAGCCCGATAGAATTTCCCAATCCATTGACTTGTTCATGAAGCCATGGACCAATTGCCCAGAAAAGATCAGATGTATCTGACTCAGAATGCGAATAAACAGTTTGTCAATCTTATGGACTTTCAAGCAAAAGGGGACGCCTTTATCAGGCGTGTGGCCGCCTGATAAAGGCAAACGGCAATCAAACCCTGCCCGGCAGCACTGCCCGGCCATGACCGGCACAAAATAAATGCAATCCCGGTCATCTCCATACCCCGGGTTTGCCCCCAGCCTCCTGGACCAGGCTGAAAAAAAGCTGTCCGCAAACGGCTTCTCCTTCCATGCCCCGGTCTTCCGGGGCGCCCTGTTCGTCAACCCGGACACCAGCCAGGCCGTGCTCCTGGATCACCGGATCTGCGACACCCGGTATCCGTTTGCTTATACCCTGTACACCAAGGAGCAGAATGCCCTGATGCACAAATACCGGGGGGTGTTCCGGTTCATGGCCGACACCCGGGACGACCTGGCGGATGCGGCCCGCACCCTGGACCGCCTGCTGAACCGGGAGTTTGCCGAAGACAGCATCCAGACAAAGGGCCGCCACCGGAACTGGCACGACATCGACCCCACCATGCCCGAGGCCCTGTTCGAGCAGGCATTTATCGACTGCTACGGCCGCAGGGCCCTGGACCGGGTGATCCGGGAGTTTCCCGTCATCGACATGAACGGCCACACCCGGTGGTGGATTATTTCATCCGCACCCGGACCGGGGACCTGGCCATCGAAAAAAACGGGGAAACCTGGCACCATCCCCTGCGGATCGGCCGGAAGCGCTACCAGGACCAGCTCATCAAACAGAACTCGCTGGCCGCATACGGCATCAAGGTGTTCCGCTGGTCCATCCAGGGCATGACATCCACGGACAATTTCCTGGATGAGATGAAACTGTTTTTCGGCGATCCCGGCGACTTTCTGCTGGGCCAGAAGATCAGCGTGTCCCGGGGATTCTCCCTGTTCCATCACCAGGCAGATGTTTTGGACAGCATCCAGGCGGAACGGGCCAGAGGCGGCACCAGCTTTCTGGTGGTGCTGCCCACGGGCACGGGCAAAACCGAAATCCTGATTGCCGACTATGCCAGAGAGCACAAGGCAGGCCGGGCCGCCCGGGCCCTGGTCATGGTGCCCACCCGGCAGCTGCGGGAGGACCATGCACACAAGTTTCGAAACCGCCTGCCCGACCATGGCCTGCCGGCCGCATCCAGTTCCTGGCCACCTGCTCCCTGCTCAACGAAGGCTGGGATTCCCCCCGGACATCCGTGATCGTCATGGCCCGGCCCACCATGTCCAGGGTGCTCTACACCCAGCAGCTGGGTCGGGGCACCCGAACCTTTCCGGGCAAGGAATCCTTGTACGTCATCGATATAGTGGACAACTCCAGCTTCTCAAGCCGGTAAAGGCCTGTTCAAAACTAAAATTTCAGTGGGGAAATCAAATTTTGATTAAAAATTTTCTTGGCAGTGGTGTCCATCATATTAATTCATCTCTGATAAAGGGATTCAGTATTTACCGCTTTTATCTCATAAAAACAACTCACAACCTTCCCGTTTAAATCTTTCGATCATCTCTTTCAGTTCTTCTTCTGTCATCTCGAAATAATCGGCCAGACACTCCAGACACATCATCCGCTCAACTTTTTGATGAATAAATTTCTTGTTGAGTCCAACTTCATTCCTTGAAAGTTTCGCTTTACCGCAATAGACACAATTGATTCGTTTCCCTCCGCTCATTTTTGTGCCTCACGTAGCGTGTATGCTGCTACGTTTTTCCCCCCATATTCAAGTGGATCTATCTTCTGTAACTGATGCCGGATCACTGTGCGCATCTGCACTGCGGGACGTAAGCAATATCTCTTGAACTCCAACCTGTCGATGTTGTGCGGTTCTGTAACATGCGGAAACAGCAATTTAAGGTAGGCCGTGCACAACCGTAAAATCGCTTCAGTGTCTCGGGTATCCGCCTCTGGAGGATAGTCTACCATTTTTTCAACAACATGCCGGTAAATAAGCGTTTCTGCAGACTGGCGAAGCAAATGCATGATTTCAGAAAAATACTCTGTGTTAAGCGCCCAACCATTAATTTTCAAGTTCTCACTCATACGCGGTATGTCGCGTCCTCGAATAAAACCGTGGAACCTGTCCAGTAATGCCGATTCATGAAACACTTTCGGAAGCCTCTGAAACATGTCTCTGGTTTCGTCCATCTCAGTTTGTGGGATATTCCCTAACAGTATCACGCCGGCACCGCCAATAATACGATTCTTCCCAACAGTTATCTCTCCACTTTCCATGTAGGCTTTAAGCCCGCCCTGCATTTCACTCGGGTCATGAAAGTTGATTGACTGAATTTCATCCAGTGCTACAAAATCATTCGATGCAATCAGCCCGGGACTCTTTCCATTGATGTCCCCAAACATTTTTGCTCTCGTCAGAGTCCCCCCGCTGACAAGCCATCCATATTTCCCTACCCGTCCAAACAGATAGGATTTTCCCGTACCTTTGGGAGCTAATTCCACCAAATTCAATCTTGGTTCTATAAATGGCAGCAGGCGTGTCAACACAGTGTGTTTCTGAATCCAATCTTCGTAGCCCGCCGGATTGTAATCAATCGCTCCGAGCACAACATCAATCCACTCTTCCGTGGTAAACTGACATCGAGCTTCTCTATAGGCTTCCAGATCAATAATGTATGGACAAAAATTTTTGTATTCTAAAAGAGTAAAACATCCTCTTGGTGATTCTCCTCCCGGGCTGCGGTACCCCAGTTGTACCAATCCCCAGCCCCCCGAAGTTTTCACAACGTCTTCTTTAATTCGTTCCCAGACATAATCCTCGATCAGTGTTTCATTATGACCAAGCCCCAGATCCGGAATGGCAAAGGTATATTCATCCGACTTTACGTTGAATTGGATTTCAATTTTAGCAAGAAATTTTTTCGTACAACCGTCACTTCGCGCTTCGTCCTTTAATTCCAAAAAATTATCCCTGCGTGGAATAATCTCATAAATATATTTTCTTAACGCTTCTGCATCGTGTATTCTACCGTCAGACTCAGCTTTGCGTTTAAGAATCCAATCCCGCAAAAATGAAGGTATTGACGCTGCTTTAAAGATTGCCACAATATTTGGATCTTTATAGACCGTCGTATCCGGATATGCAGCACGCAATTTTTCAATATCGACCATGATTACTTTCCCTGTTTAAAGCTACAGATCAAAATCATCTTTCTCAACAATCTGTGCACGTTTTTCAGCAACCTTTGCCCTGGGTACAAAATCTCCGGCTTTTGAAAAGATAACAACCGGCACCAGCCGCTCTTCCAACGTCGCGCCGCCATGCAGCTCAAAACCTTGTCCACCGCCCTTCTTAGGCAATCTGTTATACCCGCGCACCACCCAGTGTTCGCCTTCCAACGTTTCCTCCAGTTCTGGCGGACATCCCTCTTGCTCAACTGACTTTCGATAACGCCAATCGGCAATTTCCATGCTATCCTCAAAAGAAAGCGTCCGCGCCAGTTTTGACTGCCATGCCAACACCGATAGCCTGGAACTCCCGTGGTCTGCTGTCACAAGCACACGCTCAAACAGTGTCAGCCCCTCAGCCACACGCGGCAACACCTCGTCGTCGATCACCTTCAAGGCTGCCACCAGATTCTCCTCCGCAGGTCTTGTCTCGTGGGCTTCCACGCCATTGTGGACTATGTTGTCAAATCGCTTAATATCCGGTAACCGCCTGGCAACATCTGGCCAATGAATTTTGTTAAAAAACGTTGTTGTTGGCAAACATGCCTGGCTCACCGAAATCGAGTCTATACCTATATTCCGCTGCCGCGCAAGAACTGTCAACATTGGCAGCCACTCCGCACCCATTGCGTCTACCACCAACAATGCGCATCCGTCGTCTGATGCATAATTTTGCAGCAGCTTATTCCTCGACTGGACTGAAGTTGGCAAAACCGCATGCAGGGCCTTTTCGTAGAATTCTGCAGTCACCCGCCCAGCCATCTTTAATTCACGGTACTCTCTAAAATATTCTTCCAGTGTTTGATCTTCGAAAACGAAATCCCTATTTAGATATGCTTCAACTTCTGGATACACATCTTTTACAATATTTGCCACAATGCCATCCTCACGGCAACGCCTGAGTAATTCAGCACGTTCGGCATCCGTCCCACAATTTAACCATGGGGCAACTCGAGAAGTGGATTCATCTAAGCAACTGGTGATAAACTGTCGAATGGTCGCTGCCGACATTTTAACATCCGCTTCCAGTATGGCATACCTGCGCTCTTCAGCCTGCCCTTCCACATTTTCCAACCATTGAGCCGCTCCAATTACGTATCCAGAACGAAAATTATCTACTCCAATTCCTTCATGTTTTACAATACGCTCGAGGTAGCTTTCCTTAGGTGCTACACGTTTAAGCAGCCAAAATACCATCTCTCGTTCCGTATCCTTGCACTTGTCAAAAATACGCAAGACATTTTTTGTGATCTCACCTTCCGGAAAAAACAGCTTCTTGAAAATTTCTAATATTGTTTTTCCATAACCCTCTTTGCCTTTCTCACATACCCGAAGTATGGCATCTTCTGATAATTCCCCATCGTCTATGTCGTAAAACACACAAGCAAAATCCCTAAGACAAACTACCTGTCGAACATCAGCGCTAAGCCCTGGTAACTGATGCCCTTCCGAAGCCACAACAATCCGCCGAACAGACTCGTCGTTAGGGTGCTCTTCCATAAATCTCAAATACTTCTGAAACGTGTCACATGCTTCCGGAATGAATGACACTAAATCTTCCCCAACCAGCATCACTTCCGGACTTCCATCAATTCTTTCCGCTTCTGTGAAAATAAAATTTTCGTCACGAATTTTAATCAACTGCCTCCCTTGCCTATAACGCGGATTGATGAAAACATCCTTGAGTATTAGCTCAGTATCATCACCGCCCCTGAATAGGCAGACCGCTTCCCGCCCATGTATACTGTCTACCCAACCCCGTAAAGCATAAATGGCAGCCCGTTTATTTTCGTCTGTCAATAAAGCAAGATAGCCTGGCATTCCAATTAATACTACATCTTTGCCACTTGTTTTTTTTTCTGTCATTGAATTATTTACTCGACCAAAAATTTCTTCAGGCATGGGAAGCCAAGCACTTTCCATCACAAGGTCACTTATCCGCACCTCAAAGCCGCGTTCTTGGTAGAATCGGCGTAACGCAGTCCAGCTTTCTCCTGGGGTAACGATTACTACCCTAGCCTTTGCTTCCGCAAGAGGATTCCTGATATATTCACAATACTCGTTTAGTTTCATAGTATCATTCCAGAACCGTAAGCCCTACATCGGGAATTTGATCAATAAGTGTTAGTAGCAGTTTCTTTGCCTCAGCATCGGAGAGCATATTCACTTTTTCTGCAGCCTGCCTCCGTGCATGAGTATCATATCCCTGCTTCACAAACGCCTCGACTGCTTCCTGAAGCCTTACGTCATTAAGCCATCGACCTGGTGCACTCCCCAATTTTTTTAACAACCACTCGCTTAGTTCACTGACACTGAAACCCATTTTTTGATAACGTGCAGGCAATACCCTTTTAAGGAAGAATTCACCCGCCTTGTTTTCATCCACAAATGCCCCATCTTTTTCAAGATTTTTGAGCACCAACTGTAAACGTTCAGCTGACGCGCTTCCCGGATCTGCAACCGCATCAACGGCGCTCTTGGCGTCATCCACAACCAGAACGCATTCGGAAGGCAGTGCGTATTTACGACTCCATTCGTCAGGAGACTCTGTGTGTGTTCGTGTGCGCCACAGCGCTATAATCTGTTTAGAAACCAGAGTACGACTGAATTCTTCAATCTTTCCACGCCCTATGGCTTTAAAACTTTTTATATCGGCTCTGGCTGAATCTGGTGGAAAGGCATTGTAAAGATCGATGCTTTCCGCAACCATTTTCGGCCATACCTCTCCGAAAATTTCCCGCATCGCACCCAATTGCCACGCTTGACCCATGTCAAAAAACACTTCGCGGATAACCTTATCTTGCTGTTCAATAATTTCCCCAAGGATTTTCACATCATTCCGGGACAATGTCGGTTTGCTGATCAATTCAAAGAAATGCTGCAAAGCCGGATATTTCTTCACCAAAAACTCAGTCGGAACTTTGTTCTCATCCAGCACCGCATTCCTCAAATGGTTCATCGCATCTTCGAAGTTCATATGGCCAGACAAGCCAGCAAGTCTACGGATACTTTCAACGCATAACATCTGACGGTAATAAACATCTTCCAAAACAGACTCGGCGTCTCCTCGTTTCCAAAGCCAGCCGCTCGTTGCCGCTAATTGGGTCTTGACCGCTCTACAATAGGTGTTAGAAGAATCCCCCAATCGTTTCGCAGCCGCTTTTAGCTCAGGCTTGGCGTTATCTATATATTGCTGGAATGCCTTGTCAAAAACCACAGGTGTCATATACTTGGCCATCGCTTCTGCCAGACCCGGCGTTTCCAGAAGCATCATGCCAATATCCTTCACTTTGTTTCCGCGGATTTCCGTATTTCCTTTAGAACTGATACTATTGGCCTCGCAAAGTGAGTTGATAACTTTGTCCATCGCCTCCGCAACCGGTTCGGCTTGTTCACGAATATACACTCAGGCAATACCCACAGCGGAACGCGCTCTGAAATCTGCTCTATCCGCGTCGCTATAACATTGAGTGCTGACTCCACTGTCCCGTCAGCAAGCGGACTATTCCCGAAAATAACACTGCTTTTCTCAATGAATGCCTTTTCTTCTTTTGACAGGCGACAGATCAGTTTCTCGTTCTTTATGGAATTGGTTCCATCGTCTTTCACCACCGCCTCAATGATTTCCGCCAACGCAGCTGCGTCCAAAGTCTTGCTTGTAACTCCATCAGTCCATTGCAGTTTGCGTTGTCCGGTCAACCATGTTTTCAACACAAAGCCCAGTACGAAGGCCGAATGAGGCACACATAATAATCCAAACGGCGGACGTTGTAAATCGATATATAGTTTGCGGATAGAACATGTATTACCCGCACCCACAGTGCTGTCCTGTCGTTTTTTGCAAAATTCACGTAATTGTGTCAGAGGATGGTTTGGGTTTGAATCGAACCATGCTTCATCACCATTGACTCCGTTTTTCTGCCACGTGGCCACCACAGTTTTCCAAGCGCCGGGCCTCGCGAATTTGTCGAACTCCATACCCGCCAACGCCCAGCTTTGCAATGCTGTCGGTGCGGCAAACGCGCTGATGTTGAAGCCGCTGTTGAAGCTGCACAGATCGTCAGTATATGCATTGAATGCTTGTTTCGTATAACCAGTGAGCCATTCTTTTTTCAATTGTCCCCATGTCACTTCCTCGGTGAAGGATTCACCTTTTGGATTAGGTTTATAAACAATAAGTTTGGCAGCGGTCATGATTTTAGAATACCACACTTCCTTAGCACTTTTGACCTGCGTCTCGAACACCCTTTTGCTTGAACTGTCGTTTGTCAATGCGAGGCGTGCGCTATTTTCTTTAAATTCTTCCCATGCGTTAGCGTTGTCACGACAGAAACTGACTTCCGGCAACGTCACAAAAAGCATCCTGTGATCTTTGAAATGTTTGGCCAATTCCCTTGCCTTGTCAGGGATACGCAATTGTTCTTGGTCATCCCGTGCCAGAATGAACTGCACAAGCACTCGATTGCCCTTGTCACTAAAAGAATCGCGTTTTTTGATGTTCGATGCCGAAAGCCCTTTGATGCCAGCAGAACGTATATCATAACGCCCGCCGTAATTGATACCTTTTAACTGTTTAAACAACTCTATTTCGGTGTCATTCAATACAAGCTCTCCAAACTTGTCTTCCAGTGCTGCCTTTTTTTTCATTATCTCATCTGTATCCGAGCGATCACGAAACCGTTCACATCGCCCATTCACAATTGTGAAGCAGTGTTTTTGTTCCAGATTACGCAGAATCATATCCACACCCGCAAGAGCACCGTCGCCTTCAAAACTGCGCTTGATGTTTTCTTCAGATACACTCAAAAGCGGATGACTCACCCCCTGCAACTGTTCGATCAAACCAAACAACAGCACTGCCTTTAAAACGCGCTGCTCATCGGGCTGCAAATCGTTTTTCCGTCGAGTGTATTCGGCACGCGTTTCTTGAACGTGTTGATCAGTCCCCAAATCATCCCGTTCCACAAAGTAGCGCCACAAATGATCCACCGTCAAGAACTGATGCCCGAAAATATCCAAACCGCCTTTTTCAATAAATGTTTTGAATTCTTCTCCATTCAGAAATTCAAACATGCTACGCTGGTTTGCTCCAACTCCCACAGACAGATGTTTCAGAAGAAATGCAGCCATCGGGTGCATTGGCAAGATGTCCTTGAAATCCGCCGAAGGGATGCCAGACTTATTGACAGCCATATAATTTTCAACGACACCCTTCACACTGTACCATAGCTCATCACGCTCTTGCATCCACTCCTTTGCCTTATCTTGTTTAACAACGAAAGCGTCAGCCGCAAGTTTCAGTGCAGTCTCGTCCGGAAGGTCAAGCCTTTTAAATGTAAAGCGGTTGTTTGCCTTTTTTGCGCTCTCGGAACCAGACGATAAATATGATGAAATTTTTGTGTGAGTCACCGGCACAAAATAAAACCGTCCCTGTTGTGCGGCCTCCGCCAATTGCTCAAGCGTCTTTAATTCCGAACGGTTACGTTCCATAAAAGCCGAAAATTCGTCCCAAATA
The DNA here is from genome assembly GCF_000421285.1 of Desulfotignum balticum DSM 7044. GTDB lineage: Bacteria > Desulfobacterota > Desulfobacteria > Desulfobacterales > Desulfobacteraceae > Desulfotignum > Desulfotignum balticum. The sequence goes on along the minus strand of NZ_ATWO01000001.1, from coordinate 196,129 downwards.
TAAACCAGTCCAGAGTAACCGTTTGCTTTCAATGACGAGTCGATCCATGACAGAAATTCTTCAGCGCTCAAACCCAAATAAATGTGCCGCGCCTCCAGTACCCGCATCGCGTCACTTACCAACCCTGATTCCAGATTTGGATTCCGCAATTTTTTCTCCAGCGCATCTGCTGTCTTGATACCCGAATTCAGATAAGGCAACCTCGCCTGCAGTTCGTCGCGTTTTGCAAAAAAATGTGGTCCATCTTGCCGGATACGCTCAATGACTTCATCCAGTTTTCCTTTCAGCGGAATTGTACATCCTTCATTTTCAAGCGTCTTCGTGATACCACGCTGCAAACGCATTAAAAATTGATTCTTTGCGTCCACCCCGTCAGCATTCACATCATAAACAACGAGAACTTTTTCTCCGCGTCTTGCTATCAACTCTTTACGCACGGGCTTTGGTATCTGAGCCTTACGTAAATCCAACCATTTCAGGACACTCACTTCATCGTTCATGAATAATTTTTGCAAAACCAATGATGCATAGCTCTTGCCCGTGCCATACGCGCCCGTGATCCAGAGAGTCTTGTTGTTACCTTCTAAACTTTTAAGCAGCTCACGCAAAATATCTACGAAAGAATCATGCGGATAGAACCCCAACCAAGTCTCCGGCGTTTTGTTAATATCTGCAAGCGTCATACACGGTACGTAATCCGGTCTGACCCCGAAATATTCCCTGTAAAAAGTCATTTACCCTTATCCTCCCAAAATCACCGCGCCATCTATGATTCAATATTTTTTTAAAATCAAATCAACCACATCATCCCGGGTTTTCGTTTCCGGAAAAACCCTTACCTCGTCCAGACCAAGCGTAAAGCTGCACGCAATGAGATCAGGATGCACCGCTGTCAATCCCATGCACTGTTTCTTGAATTCATCCGGCGCAATGCCAAATGCCACTAGAGGAGACACGACCTCCCCATCGAACTCCGCCTCCATCATCTGTCTTATCGTGAAAGTATCACGCCCGGATTTTTCTGCCATCACATAAAACCCGTAAAGAACTACCAACGGATCCACCAAACGGGAACGGCGGGCAATTCCAACAGTATTCTGACCTTTTTTTTCCAACTCGCATACGCTGTTCTCTTCCGTCCCAAATGGAGTCGAGACCAACATGTTTTTTAATGACTGCATACCACCTTTTTTTGTCACATCCTTGATTTTATGACCAAGCATTTCAAACAACTCGGCATTCGAATACAACACATCCATTTTCAATGTGCTGACCAGCCATTTTACCATCGGTGCATAGTTACACAACCCCATCCAAACGCAGTCCCAGGCCAATTTATCCTCGACCCCCCTGTCCTCAAATACTTCAAGGAGTTTCGTGGGTGCAGTTGTTTTCCCATCCATCAACAATCCTTGACGGAACCACTTTTTCGCTGCTGGGACTTGTTTAGCACGGTTGAGTTGGACTGTCTGGCCAAAAGCTTCCCGCTCAGCAAGATAAACGGAAACAAACGCAGTCCGAAGCCCAAAATTGTTATATGAATTGATTCCTTTTAATCCCGATTGGGAACTTTCGGCAACATACATTGATTTAAACCTCCAACATCCAAAATCTATTTTGTGACACCTTAAGCAATTGACACAATCAACTTCGTCAATCGTCACCTCGCCGTTATTCATATGAAGTGCTCCCGTTGGACATTCCGCTTCACACGCCTGGCAGCCAACACAAGCCACTGATTTTTGCAAAACCTTTCGCAAAACCGGCAGAAGCAGTTTCTTTTCCGAATCGTCATTAAAAGAAAACCTGATACTTCCAACACCGTTTGCGGTATCGCGCACCTTGAATAAAATGCCTTCACGGTGTCCTTTCTTTAATACAAGTCGGAAATAACCATTGGGTTCATTCTGGAAGACATTTCCCACCGTTTTCAACCACTCTAAAAACGATTTGGTATTTAGTTCTGCGATATGCCATTCAACGTCCAAACCATCTGATTTTTCAATAGGTCGTGAAAGATGTTTCTTCAACGTCACTCCACTTTTCCGTGCCTGCCAGTTTGAGCTCCCAAGAAATTCTCTCGCCTCCTCTTTGGAAGAAAACTCTTTACCACTGGTCTCAATGATAACATCACAATATGGTTTGATCGCTTTTGGATAAACCGCATCTACAAACCAAGCGTATTTTTCAGAAGATTCTGGGCACATTATACAACCGATACGGGGCAATCCATATCGGTAGGCGGGGTTGATCATCAGATCGTTTTCAAGCAGATATATCCACAACTCATGCGCACCCCACTCCAAAATGGGCATGAGATTCGTCTGTGTTGACGTTTTTACACCTACACCAATATCTTCATAGGTGGATCGATTCAAACTTTCTTCACTACGAACGCCAAGAAACGCCGCAGCTTTCATGGATGTCGAGCCTATCTGATTTTTAAGCTCAATAAGCGCTGGGGCACTCTTGTGAACAGCGCAACACCATCGGATAGTACGTGATGGTGGGCCAAAAAGTTGCCAGTTTTTCAGGGCAGGGATCTTGGCAGAAACCTTTAAAAATGTGCGGTCTACGTATCGATTTTGGATTTCCTCCCATATGCGGTAGGTATCCGGTAGTTCCATATCTGTATCGCTGAAAACAACAGGAACGTCCAGGGGCAGGACCTTGTGGCAAAGGTCGAGTAGGACCACCGAGTCCTTACCACAGCTGAAACCAATATAAACTGTGTCACATCTCCTAAAATAGGCATCGTACATCTCTTTAATGCGTTTAAGAGTATCAGCCACCAGAGCGGTCATTATACTATTGTTTTTTGTTACCATTGCTCCGACATCAACCGGCGACACCTTCATTTTTCTTCGTATTTTTGTTCCTTTGTGCGAATCTTTGTCTTTTCTCATACCCTTCCATTCGATGTCCAATGGCATACCGTAACGTGTTTTATGAAGCCTCGCTATCTCTTCGCCTCGATATAGATACACGTTCTGCTTTGCCCAGAGGAGCGGACGTCTCTCTGTAGGATCAAATTCTAAACGATCCTTTAACCCTGTGAGCGATAGTTCCTCAGCAAAGACCGGACGGATTTCACAGGCCACAAATTTCCCTGTCTGCATCGTCAACAAATACCCACCCGTTTGTTTGTCCCACTCAAAATTATACATTCTGGCTACTTTCTGGCACAATACCGTTTTTCTCACAGACATCAAAATAGCGACGACGATTTTTGATATATTCTTTCACAGTTGAAACCATGAGCCCATTTTCTTGTGCAATATTCTCCTCACTTTCCCCATGCTCCAAACGCATAGCCCACTCAGCAACATTTGGGTTAGTACCAGCACTTTTAAACGTCCGCCAAGTTGATGGCATCAGCGGCCTACCCTCCAAACCGATGATTTCTCCTTCCATCTCTTCTTCTTCAATGGGCAATACTCGCACATTTTGATAATCATCTTTGTTCCCTGTTCTTTCCAGTCTCAAACGTCTCTCCCACAATGTTTCATCCTCGTAAATAAAATGGCAAAAACCATTCGCAGATGAAACGCCCAACAAATGAATGGCTAATTTCGAAATCGCCCATACTTTCCCATCATATTCAACTTGATTGAATTTATCATGAACAGTGCATCTGATGTTATTATCATTTATGAAAAATAATTCCGCACCAACCGGCACTCCAATATTACAAAAACGTGTATTTGGCCTACGCTTGCTTAACCTGGCGACAGCATTTCCTGATGCACCAGCCTTTTTATTGCTAGAAAAAATTTTATTTTTGCCTTGGTAGTGTTTTGCGCAGATTCGCATGAAGGTGTCTTTGTCCTGCAAGGCATATTCCTCGCGAAAATGAGTACGATAGAATAAATTCAAGGCAAATTCTAAATTTGCAACAGACACTCTCTTTCCCAGCACAACCAATGTATCAACGACTGTTGTCATTTTTTCAGAAAAATCTTCTGGTAAAGGAATCGCCTCAGTACTGCACCAACAGGGCACGCCGCCAATTTTTGCCACATAGACCTCCGGCAATAACAGTGCACGGATACTCTCTAATGCATCGGCGCTTAGATGAGGCAATTCTTGTTCAATTTCATTAAAAGCCAACATGCCGTTTTCTCCTTCAAGCCATTCTGAAATTGTTTCCGAAATTGCCACTAAATGATCATCCAGATTAGGTGGTGGCAGGTAACAAAAATCACCTGCATTTCCCCACTCAGAGACCCTGAAATCCAGATACCTCCAATACGCTGCACAATCCTCTGGCGAAGCAATATGGCGGAAAATACTGAAAAAATGTTTAAACAGCCGCTCTACCGAAAAGCACCCATGTTCCAAAAGCCATTCTATCGCCTGCTCTTCGATCACCAATTGGGATTCATCGTCCAAAATCATCTCTCGGGTAAACCATAATCCGTTCCCCAATTGAAACATCTCTGCTTTCAGGTCTTCGACCTGCCAATCCTCAAACTGGACTTTCTGGCGCAGCAGCCGCACCGCCATTGGATCAAACGAGATGCCATTGGGGCACTCTGCGGCCAATGCCGCCAGAAGTTCAGCTGTCTTCATGCCGTCCTCCATTTACGAAGCTGCAAGTATGTAACCAGCCAGTATCTCCATAAAAAATAGTCTGCTTCAATGGCCTTGCCAAAGTCAATCGTCATCAGTGAACAGCAAATTCTTCGAGGGGGGTGAGTGCAGTAAAAAATGGGTCGAATCCCTTTTCCTTTGGAAAAAATGACCCGCCCAAAAGATGTAACATCTTTTGTGTCAGGCTCCCAAACTATCAATTTCGATGCCCTAAGCCAGTGCCGAATAGAATTGACCATGTTCTTTCCAACGCCTAAGGTAACGACTGCATCTTTGTTGGTAAAAATATTAGGATCGTCTTCAAAAGCCCGAAACCCTTTCATAAGCCAGCCAAAACGAAGAACAAATGATTCATGCCGGGAAAAAGCGACTTTTTTGGGATTAAAATACATAATCAATTCTCTATATATTCTTCAATTTCATCATAATTTAATAAAATGGCGTTTTTGTTTTTTAAAAACCTCAAATCATCTTTATTTTCAATTCTGAATCTAAGCAGCACATAATAAATGAATGCTGCCCGAACCTTCAATTCAGCAACACCGTCTTTCATATTGTATTCCTTTTCAATTATTTTACGCTGATCAGGTGTAAGTTCTGGATGGGCTGCAATCTTGACCGTCACAAAATGGTTCCATCTGACATCATCCGCCGGGTTTATCTTGGAATTTTTGACATTTTGTGCATCTATGATTCGGCCTAAAATAAAATCCCGGAATTCATTTGTGAGTTCACAAAACGCCCGAATGTGCCATCTAAACCCATCAAAGGCGAATGCATGAGGTGAGATCCATCTCCAAACAGGGGAAGGTCTACTCATTGATTGATATTTAATGTTGATTGAATTCCCGGCCCGCAAAACCTTTATGATTTTTTTTAAAATATTTGGATCAATGGCCCTTTCGATCGTAGGAACAACAGCGTATTCCGGTATAAACCCCATATGGGTTTCATCCTTTTTAATTGTTCCGTCGGACAGCATTGATAATCTTGAAAGATAGCTGTGGGCATCGATCGACCCTAAAACCGGAGAAAACTTTGATGTCACAAGGTATTTTTTTTGGCTTTTATCATAGTAAATATTGCCCGGCGCGCTCTCCTTGTACTTTTTTATATCCGCAGATGCCTGAGGCACAGAGACCCCGAAAGTATCAATTAAATCTTTCCTGTTTATCGTACCTTCCCAAAAGAGTCGATACTCAATAAATTGTAGCCTTTGCTGGACGCCCCATTTCATATTTATTTAAACTTTCAAAACCATATAAAATTTATATCCGTATAAAAACTATATGCATAAGACCATGAACAATTTTAAATGTAAAGTTATTTGCACCAATTCAGAATAATTTTTATGAGGCTTGGCTGACAAAAGAGGGCTCATTGGGGAAAACAGCTCCTCCTGAAACAAGAAGGCCCAAACTTAATAACAACCGGAGTCGTTATTAGCGGTTTGGGCACAGTTAAAATAAACTTAATGAAAAATTGGATATATGTCAACATCAGCTCCCGGACCCCCACTATTTTATTTCAAAACCATCACATACCGGCTGGTGACCCCGAGGATCTTTTTTTTCTGCATGGCAGACACCACCCCGGCGTTAAACCGCTCCGAAGACATGGGCGCCTGGATGATATGGGTCAGGGTCCAGCCCGTGTTTTTAAACATCTCATGATAATCGGTCAGTAAAATCGCCTGGCCCTTATTCTCTTTTTTCGCCGGGCAGTTCTGGAAATCCCGCCAGTCGGCATTGATAAACGCCAGCCGGGCATCTTTTCTGGCGATCTGTTTTAAAAAACGCAAAAACCGCTCTAAAAAGGCGAGATACGCTGTTTTGGACAACCCGGAAATGCTTTTTTCTGCATACGCGTCCGCTTTTTTATCAAAATAAGGGGGATCGCAGATGATCAGGGCGGGCTTTTCCCTGGTATTGAAAAACGGCCGGGTGTCCCATTCCTGTTCCGGGTCCCAGAACCAGGGCTCGATCTCAGGCCTGGTCTCGGGCCGGTCATCCATGTCCAGGCTCCAGCATCGCCGGCCCATGGCAAGGCAGGTATCAGCACACACCCCGCCCCCGGCCATGGGATCCAGCACCAGATCACCGGGCTCTGAGAAAAAATACAGGATGTGCGCCACCAGCTGGGCCGGGATACGGCCGGGCCAGTCATCGCCGAACCGGGGGTCACATTCCATGAAATTCCACACATCCCAGGTCCGGATGCCCCATTGAAGTGCCTTGAACCGGTCAAAATCATCGGCGTTTACCAACGCCTGTGACCAGACCAGAGATTCAGGCCAGCCGTGCTTTTGCGCCACTTGCTGGACGGTAAAACCCTTCGATAAATCGGTGTTTACCCATTTGGTAAATTCTAACATTTTGGGTAAATACCGTGATATGGTCTGCTGGGGCACCCCCAGTCTTCTGGCAATCCGGTCCTGGGGAATTCCCAGTTGATGTAACCGGAAAATCTTGAGTTCAAGATCAAAAACAGCCGTGGCCCTTAAGTCAGCAATATATGCGGAAACGGTCTGCCTGGTTCTGCCAATGGCCCGGCCGATTTCAGCAGCGGTCAGCCGGGGATTGCGTTGAAACGCACGGCGGGCCGTATTGCGTGTTTCCGCTTCCGTCAGCTGTTTGGGCCCGATGGCCATTTTGGCCGCATACAGGATCGGTTCCATCTGGTCCAGGGTGATAATTACCACATCGATGTGGGTGGCACCCGTTTTTTTATACGCGCCCCACCGGTGGCGCCCATCCAGGATCCGGTATCTGATTTTTGCCGGATTGTCGGGGTCCGGCCATACCTGTACCTCGATGGGGTCAAACTCAAACCCATCCCGGATATTTTCTTCAAAAACGGCAATGCGCCGGTGATCAATCGTTTCCCTGGGATAAATGGATTCATCCAGGACAATATCGGAAATCGGAATTTTCACAATAGCCTTTTCCATATCGCCTACAGCAGTCTGATTCTGATCCGGCCCGAACCTTCCAGCATTTTTTCAGATACTTCCCATTCTAAGAGTTTCATGAACACCTCCTGGTTTCAGGTTACCCGGGCCTCCCTGCATCTTTGGATTATGCGGGACACAGGCTATTTTCAATCATCTCTAATCGACGATATTGTAACGACCTGATTTTATGCCTTACTATCGATGCCGGGGAATGTCAATATAGGGGAAAACCTTTATCAGTTATAGGTAAAATCCCTTAGTTGCATAGCTAACAGATTGAAATACGGATTGTATCCACAATTCCAAGTTCCTTGATCAAAGTATTTGTAGCCCGCTGAGTTACCTCAGAAATTGGTTGAATTGTTGTCAAAGGACTTGAACCCTCACTTGAGTTGTTCTCTCACAGCTTTTTTGGCTTCCGCTATATCGAGAAAATGTGATCTCCCTTCAGAGATGCGCTTTTCTCGAGCGTGTAAAACATCTCCATGCCACGATGGAGAGGGTATATTCTCTGGTGTACCGGCAAGGTCTGCCCAAATTTCTTCGATCGCCTGTAGTTTGTCCTCGACGCTCATTTGTTCCAATGGAATGCTAAAGTGCATGATAATTCTCCAACTATGTTCAATTGATCAACCCCATCTGCTCGACAGTATTGCAGGCGGTTTCCAGCAGCCGGGGGGTTGCAATGAGTATGGCCGGGCTTCTGGCCCGGGACAGGGCCTGTTCATACGGAAACAGGTAATGCTCCCATATGGCTGCACTACATCAGTGCTTCTAATCCTTTACGCTCCATAATATCCAATAATTTCCTTGATGCACCGGCTGGTTTTTTAACTCCTTGTTCCCATTTTTTCACAGTGGACGGGCTTATGTTGAAAACGCTGGCTAAAGCCGCTTGGCTCAGCTTGAATTTTTTCCTGATACAGACGATTTTTTCGGGCGTATATTCCGGTACCTCAGAAATGCAGAGATTCTCGATGTTTCTCATCGTTATATCATCCACCAGCCCGATTTTTTCTAAATCTCTGACTGTACTCATAATGGATTCGGCTATGGATTCTCTCATAATGTCACCTCAATTAAGACGCCATTTTTTATGGCAAGTTCAATTTCTTTTCTCGAAAAACCAAGAAGTATCTTGGCAAATTCCCTGAATGCCTGCATTTCTTTTAAGGCCAAGGCGATTTCATCTTCAGGGATTTTGTGTTTGTCTGCCCATTTGGCAAAGTGTTTGGTCATTGCATGAATCATGTCTTAATATAGCACCAGGTGTCATAATATTCAATAATATTTTCAGCCCGCTTTCCAGGTTTCATAAAAAGGCAGGCCACCTTGCACTGACTTTATGCATTGTTTTTCAAAGACGTGAGATTAATTTACGTTTTGTTTATCTCACGTATTCACCGCCAATCCCTGTGTGCTCTGGCTTAATCCCTGATCGATGCGAAAACCGGCAGATCTGTCGCCGACATTGCAGACAGGCTATAGTGCCATACCCGGAAGGTTTACAGGGATCTTATTGTCCTCCCAACGCCGGGTGGCTCCCTATAATATCTGGTTTGCCGGCGACACCTTCTACATGACCGGCCTTTGTCACATGCGCCATGAGATCCGGATCAGGACTGCCTGAAACTCATGATGTCACCTGCCCTGCAACCATCAATAGGATACTGTGTGACCGGCAGATCCTCTTCGGCCAGTCCAGCTTAAAGATTTGTTCAGATACTGGGTTGAAAGATATAACACAAAGAGTTATACTTTTATCATGAAAAAACTATGTACAAAATGGTTTAAAAAATGGGCTGAAAAGGCACTAATAAAAAGATCCCATCTTATCGAAGCCATTGATAATATTGAAAAAGGACTATCAGTTGCCGATTTGGGCAATAACCTGTTCAAAATCCGTGTGAAACGAAGTGGGCAAGGAAAACGTTCTGGATTCAGAACAATAGTCGCTTACAGAAAAGAGGACAGAGCTATTTTCCTTTATGGATTTGGGAAAAATGAAAAATCAAATATTGAAAAGGCAGAACTACATTATTTAAAAAAATTGGGGAATGATTTACTTGCAATTGATGTCCAACAACTTGAAGGCTTTTTGGAAAAGCAAATATTGTTTGATCTGGAGGTGTTAAAATGAGAGATTCAATCAAAAAAGCAATTAGTGAAACCGTTCAAGATCTCATTGATTCAGGATTTACAACTTCTTTTACTGAAAAGGAGCTTAATTCATTGGGGGTTACAATCCCTGATGTGCATCTGACGACTTGCCAGATTAAAGAAATCAGAGAAACTTTAAATGTAAGCCAACCGGTTTTTGCAAAACTGTTAAATGTAAGCCCATCTTCCATCAGGCAATGGGAGCAAGGGAAAAGACAACCGACAGGTGCCACAAGAGTGCTTCTCGAATTATTAAAACAATCACCACATATTCTTGATTACAGACTCAACGCATAAGGCTCCCAGATTTTTTTCATCCACACATGGCACATGGAGCCGGGTGCGCAGGAGCGTGTCATAGATGCCGGGACCGGGGCGGGAATTCATGATGTCACCGGCCTCTGTCCTGGAAACCGGCAGTAGGATGCCGGGACCGGCAGATTCGCCTCAGCCCAGTCCAGGGCCGCCAGGTCTTCTTTCGGCAGCCAGGTGACAGCTGTGTGTTCGTGCAGGGAAGACTCATGCCGCTTCAATACGCTTCAAATTGCCAATATCAGCTGACTGTTTAGCTTTCCACAAATCATATTGGAGCTGAAGCTTGAGCCAGCCTTCGGGTGATCGGCCAAAGACTTTGGACAATCTCAATGCCATTTCCGGACTGATTCCCGCTCTCCCATTCAATAGCGCCGATAAAGTCTTTCTAGTAACACCCAGTGCTTTTGCCGCTTCCGTGATATTGATATTCAGCGGTTCAACACAAAATTCCCTTATGATTTCGCCTGGATGAGGCGGATTATACATAGCCATGTTTCTCCCTCCGGATGCGTATAGTCTTTTGAGCCCTTTATGTCTGAAATTCTGAATCATGCAGCCATATTGTAACCCGGAACGTATCAGGTGTCAAATCAAAAATTCTACTGTATCGATGGATAACATCTGGTTTGCCAGCGGCACCTTCTACATGACCGCCTTTGTCACATGCGCCATGATATCCGGATCTGGGTGCTCAGCTGGGGGAGCAAGGCCAGGGTGCTGGCACCAGAAAGCCTGAAAGAGATGATTACATCCGAGATTGAAGCGCTCAACCGGCTTTATGAGTGAAATGGATATTTAGCTAAAGGCCGCGACTGGAACCGGGCGTTCCTTGGCAAAACTTTGTCGATGCAGTTTTATCCGTTCTATCTCATGTTTTATATACTGCAAAGTCATGACGTAACTACAAGTTCGGATTGCTTCCCGCATTCGGTTCAAAATGCGGATTCCCATCACCCACCCCGCTTATTCTCCTCAAACATCTCCACCGGCATGGGATACCGCAGCTGTCACACCATCTTGATGGGTCTTTCACTCTCATGGCTGACATGATCGCCCGGCCCCCCACCATTTTATTTTAAAACCATCACATACCGGCTGGTGAACCCGAGGATCTTTTTTTTCTGCATGGCCGACACCACCCCGCCGTTAAACCGCTCCGAAGACATAGGCGCCTGGATGAGATGGGTCACGGTCCAGCCCGTGTTTTTGAACATCTCGTAATAATCGGTCAGTAAAATCGCCTGGCCCTGATCCTCTTTTTTCGCCGGGCAGTTCTGGAAATCCCGCCAGTCGGCGTTGAAATTGTTGTGAAAGCCGGACTGGATCTGCGTAGTTATTGATGTGCAGTATATTCGTCCAGCAGCCTGCGAATCATTTTTTGATATTGCGTATTATACTTTTGGGCCTCTTTTTTAAAAAAATCAACACTCGTTTTACTCAGCGAAATTGTAACCTTCACTGTTTCGTCTTTTAGCGCGAGTTCTTCTGGAGAAGGAAGAAAGTCGGCGACAACCTTCACCTTTCCTATAGGCTCATCCGTGTATTTGATTTTCTCTTTCATATATTTTCTTTCCTTTCCGCCAATACCCGGCGCCGAAAATTCTGATTTTATTTCTTCTGTATATAAACCGCACCGTCATTATCCCGCCGGAGATCCTGCCAAGGCAGTAGAACCTTTTTTCATCTTCACTGTGTTCAAGATCTTCAAGGATAACACGATCAGAATCCAGAAAAGCAAGTTGTGCCAGTGCAAAAGAAACACCATGTTTTTCTTGATTCTGCTTGTCTTTATTGGAATCCCATTCAAAATCAGATCGTTTAATCATATAATGATGTTAACTGCGGAAAGAAATCATGTCAATATAAAAATATGGCTTTTTATATGGCTTTTTAACAAATAACATCATCATTTTTTTCAATTGAAAGGTCATGACCGGCCTTTGTCACATGCGCCATGAGATCCGGATCTGGGTGCTCAGCTAGGCGCAGGCATGCAGGCCCTGGCTTGCTCATGGTTTTCTCTGCTGGATGGTGGTCCTGTTTTCCGCCACCGGCATATGAATCCATGCGGGCTTGACCCAGGCAAACACCAAGGTGCTGGTTGCCGGTCCGCGCCAGGCAGGATCTTGATAAATATAATCCAAATTTTAAGAGGTTATATTCCATATTACCCGCTTATATAATACAGATTACCCGTTGACACTTTCCGGATTATCAGATAGGGTATGTGATCATGAATAATACCAATTACCGATATCCCAGACAGGCTGAAGCCCGTGTCGTCGAGGGAATGTCAGATACCCCGGTAGTGCTGGTTGCCGGTCCGCGCCAGGCAGGCAAGACCACCCTGGTTTCACATATTGCCGGACAGGGAATGCGCTACCTGACCCTTGATGATGACGTCACCCTGCTTGCCGCCCGGGAAGATCCGGCTGGATTGATCCGCAGCCTTGATCGTGCCGTGATCGATGAAATCCAGCGGGCACCGGAACTTTTGCCGGCCATAAAAAAATCCGTGGATGAAGATCGCCGTTTCGGCCGTTTTCTGCTGACCGGTTCTGCCAATCTTATGGTGCTTCCAAAGGTAACCGAGTCGCTGGCCGGACGTATGGAAACGGTGATCCTGCTGCCGTTGTCACAAAGCGAAATACACCGGGAAACCACAAATTGGCTCGACAATGTGTTCGCCGGCCGGATTCCCGAAGCAGCCGTCCCGGTCGTCGGGGATGACATGGCTGAGATTGTTGTGAAAGGCGGATATCCGGAAGCCCTGGCACGTCAGACACCCAGGCGGCGAACCGCATGGTGCCGCCAGTATGTTGACGCCCTTATACAGCGGGATGTCAGAGATATTGCCGATATCGAAAAACAAGAGCAATTGCCCCGGTTCCTGTGCGCTCTGTCACAGATGGCGGGACAGCTGTGCAACTACACAAAACTGGGCGGACAGGTGGGACTGGACAGCAAAACCGCTGCAAAATACATGGGCGTGCTGGAGCATATGTTTCTGACAAAGCGGATCGAACCCTGGACAGATAACCGTTTCAGCCGGGTTGTAAAAACCCCCAAATTGCAGTTTATTGATTCAGGACTGCTGACAACTCTGGCGGGTTTCTCCGCCATATCCAGCCCCGGTGACCGGACCCGTTTCGGGCATTTTCTGGAAAGTTTTGTTTTCGGAGAGCTGCTAAAGCATGCCACAACAGCTGACAGTGATTATCACATATTTTACTACCGGGACCACGATAAGGTCGAGGTGGACTATGTGGTGGAAAATACCGCCGGGTTTCTGGCAGGTGTAGAGGTTAAAGCAGCCGCTACAGTAAAGGAAAACGACTTAAAAGGCATCCGACGTCTGGCAAAAGCCGCCGGCAGAAAGTGGCTTTGCGGCATTATTCTTTACGATGGCGACATCACACTGCCCCTTGGTAAAAACATCTGGGCCGCACCCCTGTCAAGTTTGTGGGGAAATGCACCATAACATCAACTGTCTTTGCCCATGCCGATATCCCGGCACCTCCTTTGGCTTGCAAAACTCCGGTATTGTGAATATGATATTTTTTTTGTTTTTAACAATTAAACTCAGGACTTTACCATGTTTTCACTTCCCTTTGAGCAGGGACCGATCCGGCCGGTGGACGAGGCTGATAGCCTTTTGATCCGCACCACCCGGGGATGCCCCTGGAACCGGTGTTCTTTCTGCTCCCTGTATGACACCATGAAATTTTCCATCCGCCCGGTGGCGGAGATCAAGCAGGACATATGGGCGGCAAAAGACTATTTCGGGGGCCATCCGTTTGACACCTGCTTTCTTCAGGACGGGGACAGTTTTGTCATGCGGACCAAAGACCTGATTGAAATCCTTGAAACCCTGAATAAAGCGTTTCCTTCCCTCAGACAGATCAGCTCATACGGCCGGGCCCAGACCATGGTGAAAAAATCCCCCCAGGCCATCAAAGAGATCTGCGATGCCGGCCTGAACAAATTATACTGCGGCATGGAATCCGGCTCCTTGGAGGTCCTGGAAAAAATCCGGAAAGGGATCACCCCGGAATCCATCATTAAGTCCGCCCGCATGGCCCGGCAGGCCGGGATGCACACCACCCAGTTCATCATCCTGGGCCTGGGGGGCACGGAACTGCCCGACACCCACGCCCTGGAGACAGCCCGGGTATTCAATGAGATCAACCCGGACCATATCCGGGTGCTGACCATCGGGATCAAGCCGGGCACGGACCTGGACCGGCAGATGACGCAGGGCGAATGGACACGGCCCTCGGAAGCGGCCATGATCGCTGAGCAGCGCCTGCTTTTGGAACATATCGACGGTATTGACAGCCATTATGCCAACCACCACAGCGTGGATCTGCTGCTGGAGATCCGGGGGCAGCTGCCCGGGGACCAACAGCGGCTGCTGGGCATCATGGACCGGTTTCTGTCCCTGTCTGAATCCAGGCAGATCAACTTCATTCTGGGCCGGCGCTTAGGCTATTACCGGACCCTGGATGACCAGGCCCGTGAACCGGACTTCCTGTTTGTTGAAAAACAGGTTCAAAAAGCCCTGGCATCCGGCCATGGGAGCCTTGAAGACATTTTTCACCATCTGCGGACACAGGTTATCTGATGGACGCTTGCGATGTCAAACAAATGTATTCCAGGACTTCGGTCACCCGGTTGTCCAGTTCAAGGTGAACTCCTCGGGCGGCATTGGTTTGTTTATGTAGAAACCCTGGAACTGGTCGCAGGAATGGGTTCTAAGAAGATCCGCCTGTTCCTTGGACTCCACGCCTTCTGCGACCACGGTGAAACCCAGGCTTCTGCCCAGATCAATAAGGGCCGTGGTCAAATTTTTGATTTCAGCGTGAGGAATCATATTCTGAATGAACGAGCCGTCGATTTTAAGGGTGTCAAGCGGGAACTCCCTTAATTTGGACAGTGATGAATACCCCGTACCGAAATCATCGATCGCTACGCGGACCCCCATCTGTTTCAACTCCTTGAGAATTCCGATCGTTCTGTCCATGTCGTGCATGAGAACGGACTCCGTGATTTCCAGTTCGAGCAGCTCGGGTGCCATTTGGCTTTCCTGCAGCGCGTCCCCGACGTCCTTTAAGAAATCTTCATCAAAGAACTGCCGCCTGGAGATGTTCACGGCCATACTCAATTTTGGAAATCCCTGGGCTTGCCATGCAAGGTTCTGACGGCAGGCGGTTTTGAACACCCAGCGCCCGATGGGAATGATGAGCCCGTTTTCTTCGGCCAGGGGGATAAACTGCATCGGCGGGATCAAACCGAGATCGGGATGCTGCCATCG
Source organism: Desulfotignum balticum DSM 7044 (assembly GCF_000421285.1). Classification (GTDB taxonomy): domain Bacteria; phylum Desulfobacterota; class Desulfobacteria; order Desulfobacterales; family Desulfobacteraceae; genus Desulfotignum; species Desulfotignum balticum. Next base: position 180,794 of record NZ_ATWO01000001.1, on the reverse strand, counting down.
CAGCAGCGCCTCTATGCCGGTCATGCGGCCCGTGGCCATGTCCTGCTTGCTCTGGTAAAAAAGGCGGAATTCATTGTTTTCCAGGGCGTTGCGCAGGCCCGATTCCAGGGAGAGTCGTTCCAGCGAGTCCGTGTTCAGCTTTTCGGAGTAGAACCGGAAGCTGTTTTTTCCTCCCTCTTTTGCGTGATACATGGCAATATCGGCATTTTTCATCAGTGTCTGTTCATCTTCACCATCGGCCGGAAACATGGCAATGCCGATACTGATTGTGATGCGAAACTCCTGTTCAGCAAGTGTAAAAGGCTTTGCCACGGCTGCCAGAATTTTTCCGGCAACCGTGGTCACCTGGGTTTCCTCAGTAATTTCGGGGAGCAGTATTATAAACTCGTCCCCTCCCAGCCGCGCAACCAGGTCACTTTCCCGCAGGGATTCCCCGAGCCGTCTGCCCATTTTCTTGAGTAAATCGTCGCCCGCCTCATGGCCGAGCGAGTCATTGATTTCCTTGAAGCGGTCAAGGTCGAGAAACATCAACGCCAGCTGTTTTTTATAACGGTGTGCGTGCTGTATTTGACGGTAAAGAAGCCGGCTGAACAGGGCCCGGTTCGGCAGACCCGTGAGATTGTCGTGATAGGCGAGATATTCGACGTTCCGCGCGTGTTCGGCCTGCGCTTCCATGACACGCGCGCGCGACTTCTGGAGCTGCCAGCTCAACCGGCCGAGCAGGGCCGCGATCACGGCCACCAGTATGCTGGCCATGGCGGCGCGCCAGATGTAGCTGCGCTTGATCCGGTCGGCAGAGGCAAGTTGTTCTGTTTCTGAAAGGCCAACCACGACTGCCAGAGGAAATTCATAAAGCTTTCTGGCGATAGTGTAGCGCCGGGTATCGTCCCAGGGATTGACGGTCACTTCGGCCGGCGCATCGGCCGGGGTGTCCTCCTGCACCAGTGCATTGTAGTTGATGGTTGTGCCCGCGGATATATCAGTACCCGTACGTCGTACCCGGAAAACGCCGTCCGTTCCCACCAGTCCGAGAATGCCGTGTTCCCCCAGCGCATCAGACTCATAGCCGCTGACAAAATAGCCGGCATGCACGGATACGGCCACAATTCCCGCAAACCGATCCCCTGTCTCTTTGACCCCCCGGCTGAAAGTCAACACCCATTCATCTGAATCCGGGTCCTGCTGCGGCTGTCCGATGACCACATCCTCCTGCGCTTTTGCGCGGTAAAAAAAATCCATGGCCGCCACGTTCCCGGGGGTCGAAGCGTCATTGGTGCTGTCAAGGATCTCCCCACGGGCATCGATGATACTGACAGTGAAGATGATCCCGGGCAGCAGCAGCCCTTCGGCGCGCAAATCTCCCAGGATCTCCTGGGCGGGGCGGTCTTCCAGATAATAGCGGACCATCTTCAATGTGTGATCGATCTCGCGCAAAGCCCGCACCACCTGAGCTTCGTAGGTGTCGGCCACATCCATGGCCATAGCTGCGGCCGTGCGGTCGGCTGCGGCACGTTCTCTGGCGATGAAATTGAACGTGAAAATCCAGATTACCGTCAGAATCAAAAAAGCCATGAGAATGGACAAAACGGGGGGTTCGATCAGCCGGTGCAGCCGGCCCCGGCCGGCCGTGCCGTCAACCGGCGGCATGGGTTCATTTGTATACTCGGTTACATCAATCAATGGTCACCACCTGCAAGCGGTCGTCCAGAAAATCGGAAGACAGGTATCCGATGGCATCCGGGTTTTCAGCCACCCGGTCCGCCATGGCATCCTCGCTGGAAACGGTTGGGGGCGGCTGGCCCCGGCCCGTAAAGATCAGTCTGGACCAGTGGACCTTTATCTGCGAAGGGGACTGCCCCAGGTACCGGCTGTAAAATTCGCTGCGCGTGGGCGCGCTTTCATTCAGATCGATGGGTTCCACGGGATTCCCGTTTGGAAAACGGATCATCCTGCCCAGGTAGATGTCCGTGATCTGGGCCCGGGACAGGGTCTTGACCGGGTTCTGTGAAGAGACCACCACCACCACTTCAGCAGCGCATACGATGCCGGCCATGAGGCTTACCAGACAGATCCATACCATCACACTTGTTCGCATTATTTTCATCGGCAATCCCATCATATCAAAATACAAAGTCAATGGCGGCGCTGAACAGGTTGACCGACCCCCCGGGTTCAAATCCCGGCTGTATGTTGGTCAGAACACCGGGTGAGCCTTCATCCAGATCAAGGTGCTGGTATTGTACTTTCAGGGCCGCGTTCCGGATGAAATCCCAGCGGACTCCCAGGGATATGCTTTTTTGCTGAGCTGCGGATCCCAGTATCTGGTTCAGCGCGGCATTGAGTCCTGCCGCCTGGGCGGCCTGGGCCGGCGGCAGGCCCGCCAGGGACAAACCCGGGTCTGAGGTGTCGCTGTGGGCCTGAACTTGCGCCAGGGTCACGTAGGGGGTGAAAGCTTTGAAACGATACCCCCCGGTGATATACCAGCCTCTGATATCGCCAATAAAAGTACGGCTGCTCGACCGGGCCCACTCGCCCATCACAAACCACTCGCCGGGGTCATAGCGCAGGCCCAGGCTCATCAATTTAACGCGCTTGCTGTCAACATCGTATCGGTCGGCAATGGCTACACCCCGTGCCCCGAACTGCCTGAAAGCATCAAAAAACGGGGTCAGGCCTTCTATGGTCAGACGAAAGCGGGTATACGATGCAAACAGGGAGACTGTGCCCCATTCCAGGGTATTGCGGAGCACTATTGTGTCGCTGGCGCTTACCTCGCTTCCGTCGGATGTATCGGCGTCCCTGCCGCCGTACATGGCCCGCAGGGTATTGGTAAACCCATTGAAACGGAAACGGTAACTCATATCGATACCGTCTGCATTGGTGACGGGTATCATGTCATAGACTTCTTTGGGAGGACGGACCCATGGTGTCGCATACCTGACTTTCCGGTACTCGGAAACCATGAACGACGGCTGGACCATGCGCCCGACGCGTACGCTCAGGTCCGGGGTGATGTCGAAGGTGAGATTGGCCCACTCCACGGTCGGCGTGTAGTTTTCGTCGTACTGCTGCTCGGAAACAACCTGCAGGATCCCGGTCAACCGGGACGTGAGATTGGCCGTGAGCTGCACTCCCAGCACGCTGTCGACTTCAGGGCTCCATGCCCGGGTGTAGCCTGCCCCGTCGGGAGCAAACAGGTTTGAAGCAAAATCTGCCCGGTCCTCGTCGGAATGAACCACGCCGAACGTACCAAAGCCGTTGAACGAAAAGTTCGGCAATTCAGCCGCCTGTGCCCCGGGGGCCGTGACACAGACGAGCACGGCGATCACTGTGGCAATTACCAGTTTTCCCATCATCCGCCTTTGCGCAAAGTGTGCTGAGCAATCCCCTGGATTTGATCTGCCGGCAACGGCCGGCTGAACAAATAGCCCTGGATTTCATCGCATCCATGCGTCTGTAAAAAGGTTAACTGCGCTTCTGTTTCCACGCCTTCGGCAATGGTTTTCATATTCAGGCCGTGGGCCATGACAATCGTTGCCCTGACAATCGCTTGATCTCTACTGTCGGACACGACATCATCGATAAAGGACTTATCGATCTTTAAATAATCCAGCGGCAGCTGTTTCAAATAGCTTAAGGATGAATATCCCGTACCGAAATCATCAATGGCAAGCCCTATCCCCAGATCGTTCAGTTCAGTCAGGGTCTGACGTTCTGTTTCCGAGTTGCCCATAATGGCGCTTTCAGTGATTTCCAGTCCCAGGCAGTTCGGAGAAATCATCGTATCCTGCAAAGCCGCCTTGATGATGCCGGCCAGATCCTGTTTCTTAAACTGGTGGGTCGACACGTTCAGGGCAACGTTGATCGGCTTGTATCCGGCTTTTTGCCATGTTTGGATTTGCCTGCACACCGTGCGTATGACAAACTCTCCGATGGGCATGATAAGACCGCTGGTTTCCGCGATGGGGATAAACTGCATGGGGGGGATCAAGCCCTTTTCGGGATGATTCCAGCGAATCAGCGCTTCCATCCCCGTGATGATTCTGGTTGCCGCATTTACCTTGGGTTGATAATAGAGCACCAGCTCGTTTCGCTCCAGTGCTCTGTGCAGGTCGTTTTCCAGGGTCAAAATTTCCAGGACAGCGGAATGCATGGATTTGGCGTAAAATAAATAATTGTTTATCCCTTTGCTCTTTGTGTGTCTCATTGCTTTTTCCGCATTTAACAAAAGTGCATCCACATCTTCTCCGTCATCAGGATACAAGGCAATACCCATGCTGGCCGTGATAAAAATTTCACGGCCGTCCAGATCATAGGGTGCGGATATTTCCTTGAGTAATCGTCTGGCCATTCTTGCGGCGCTATGCGCATGGATCAGATCATGGGTCAATACGATAAATTCGTCTCCCCCGGGCCGGGATATCACCGTTTCCGTTTGATTTTCAACGGATCTGGCAACAAAGTCGCTTTTCCGCAGAAAACGGGTAAGCCTGTCAGCCACGGCCTTGAGCAGCAGATCGCCGACACTGTATCCGAGCGTGTCGTTAATCCGTTTGAAACGGTCCAATCCAATATAAATAACGGCCGCTGTTTTTTTATGCCGGCGGGCATGTGCAATGGTTTTTTGGATCAGTATTTTATGAAACGTCAGGTTTGCTATGCCTGTCAGACTGTCATAATAAGCCATCAGGTGAATCTTTTCCGCGGCTTCGATGCTTTCCGTGAGGCTTTCAATGATAATCTGGCCGTAAGGGATATTGCCTTCTTTATCATGGATGGCGGAAGAGGTGATCTTCACCCAGAGAATGTCGCCGTTTTTTCTGACATACCGCTTTTTAAACCGAACCACGGGAGTGATGCCTGCAAACAATTGTCTTGAAAATTTTCGGCTCTTTTCTTTGTCTTCCTCATAGGTTATGTCAACAGCGCTTTGACCGATAAGTTCCTGTTTTGTATATCCCAATAAATCACACAACACCTTATTCACCGCGATAAACCTAGCATCCGGTTTCACCAACCCCATTCCGAAAGGGCCTTCATCAAAGATGCTTCGGTACCGCTGTTCGCTTAACTGCAACTTTTCATCCGTCTTGTCCAGAGCTTCTTCGGCCTGTTTGCACCCGGCGACGTCTTCTTCACATATTTTAGAATCTGCCATTTTTTATTCCTGTAAATTTTCTACCGTCACCTCAAACCGAGTTGTTGTGGGGCTATTTTTTTTGATATGCGGCACATGGTCATATTATCCTGATTTCTAATGAGGAAAAAGGGGGAAAGCGGGACAAACCGGGTATGACATTTTCAATAATAGGTTGGGAAAATGCTTCTTGTCAAGAAAAGGCTGAAATAATTATTCGAAATCCGATATATGTGCCCGTGACTTGACACGGGAAATAAACCCATTTAAGTTGCATGCAGGTAAAATTCCTTTGAGGAGTGCATGATATGAAAACAAGAATCACAAAGTTGTTCGGCATCCAGCATCCCATCATTCAGGGGGGGATGCACTATGTCGGGTTTGCCGAACTGGCGGCGGCCGTGTCCAATGCCGGCGGTCTGGGCATCATTACGGGGCTCACCCAGAAAACACCGAAGGATCTGGACAAAGAAATCAAGCGGTGCAAAGACATGACGGACAAACCGGTCGGGGTGAACCTGACTTTTCTGCCCACCGTGTCCTCGCCGGATTATCCCGGGTATATCAAGGCCATTATCGACAACGGAATAACGATTGTCGAAACGGCCGGCAGAAACCCGGCGCCGTACCTGCCTTATTTAAAAGAGGCCGGTGTCAAGGTCATCCACAAATGCACGTCCGTCCGGCATGCAGTCAAGGCGGAGAACATCGGATGTGACGCCGTCTCCGTGGATGGGTTTGAATGCGGGGGCCATCCGGGCGAAGACGATATCCCCAATATGGTGCTCCTGCCCCGGGCCGCCGAAGAACTGACCATCCCGTTTGTGGCATCCGGGGGCATGGCAGATGCCAGAAGCCTGGTGGCGGCCCTGGCCCTGGGCGCGGACGGGATCAACATGGGCACGCGGTTCATCGCCACTAAAGAAGCGCCCGTGCACGAAAATGTCAAGCAGGCGATTTTACATGCCGGTGAAACCGATACCCGCCTGGTCATGCGGCCTTTACGAAATACGGAGCGGGTCCTGAACAATGCCGCAGCCCAAAAACTGCTGGAAAAAGAAGCCTCCCTGGGCAGCCGCCTGAAGTTTGAAGATATCATTGAAGAAGTGGCGGGCGTTTATCCCAGAATCATGCAGCAAGGGGACATGGAGTCCGGCGTATGGTCCTGCGGCATGGTGGCCGGCCTGGTCCATGATATCCCCACATGCAAAGAGCTGCTGGACCGGATCATGGCAGAGGCAAAACAAATCATTGAAAACCGGCTGACGGCCATGCTGTGACATTCACGCCTGACAGATCCGCCTTTTCAATGCATAGAAAGTCCATTGACACCCTGAATTCAAAAATGATATAACCATGTAAATCATAAAAGGTTGTTTTTGATATGCATGGTTATATCACAAGGTTGATTGAAGAAAAAATTCACCGGTCCCTGTCCCGTTCCCCGGCTACGGCCATTCTTGGGCCCCGGCAATGCGGAAAATCGACCACCGCCCGCATGATGCTGAAAAACAGACCTTCCATTTACCTGGATTTACAGGACCGTGTGGATCGCAACAAACTGGCGGAACCCGAACTTTTTTTCGACCGTTACCGGGAGAAGATGATCTGCCTGGACGAAATTCAGATGCTACCGGAATTTTTTTCAGTCCTTCGGTCGGAAATTGATAAAGACCGCAGGCCGGGCCGATTTTTAATTCTCGGGTCTGCCTCCCGGGATCTGATAAGACAATCCACGGAAACCCTGGCCGGCCGTATCGCTTATCTGGATTTAAGCCCGTTTCTGATCCATGAAGTGTCCCCATCCATTCTGTGGTCTGATCTATGGCTCAGGGGCGGATTTCCTGAAAGCACCCTTGCCAAAGATGATGCGGACAGTTTCGACTGGCGCCTGGATTTTATCAGAACATTCATGGAAAGGGATATTCCCGGTCTTGGATTCAATATCCCTGTTCCTGTCATCGAACGGTTGTGGCTGCTGCTGGCACACTATCATGGACAAACGGTTAATTATCACAAACTGGCAGCGACTGCGGACATCTCCATTCCAACACTGAAAAAATATCTTGCCATCCTGGAACAGACATACATGCTCCGTTTGCTGCCGCCGGCGGAAACAAACCTGAAAAAACGGTTGATCAAATCCCCGAAAGTCTACCTGCGTGACAGCGGGATACTTCATGCGCTTCTGGACATCGAAACCTATGACAATCTTCTGGCCCATCCCATTGCCGGGGCTTCCTGGGAGGGGTTTGTGATTGAAAACATCATTGCCTGCTACAGCCGATGGAACCCCTTTTTCATGCGCACGGCCAACGGGGCTGAAATGGACCTGGTCCTGGAGCGGGCCGGCAGGCGCCATGTTTTTGAGTGCAAACTGTCAAAAGCCCCGAAACCCTCAAGGGGATTTTATGAACTGATTGATGCGGTTCAACCGGAATCTGCATGGGTGATCGCCCCTGTTGATGACCCCTATGCGATCAGCGAAAAGGTAACTGTCTGTCCGCCGGAAAAACTCAGATCTTGTTTGCCGGTTTCCCCGAATCCATGAAAACCAATCCCTTTCCCGCTTGAATATTCAATAATAAACCAGTATGTTGGATTAAATAAATCGCATTTATGGAACCTGGCACAAAGCTTGGATACAGGCAAATAAAGCCCTGGAATCGCTGCCGCGTGTGAAAGCCGCTCAGGCTGAATGGTTCATGCGGAGCTGTTCAACGAGATAAAGAGGAGGCAAATGAACCCATGGATGCTCCGGAAAGCAAACATTTTCAAAGGCATTGGCTCATGAGGGTTTTGCTGAGCAAAACTCTCATCATCTCTGTTGCCCTGATTATCACCTACACCCTGGCAGGCTTTTTTCTTGCCCCCTATCTGATCAAGCGTCAATCCACGCAGTTTGCCCGGGAATCCCTCAACTGCCGCATGGTCATGGAAGAGGTCCGGGTAAACCCGTACACCCTCACCCTGAATATCAAGAACTTTGACCTCAAAAAAAGAGAGGGATTCCCGTTAATCGCATTCAAGGCGATTTTTGTCAACTTCGAGATCGCCAGTCTCTGGCGCCGGGCCTGGACCTTCGCGGATGTCCGCCTGGAAGGCCCGGTCGTGAACCTGCAAATAGAACCTGAGGGCCGCATCAACTTTATTGATATCGCAGACCGGATCCCAAAGAAGGAAAATGAGGAAAAAACCAAAGGAGATGAGCGCTTGCCGCGCGTCATCTTTGAGCACATTGCCTTGAACCAGGGGCGACTCGTTTTCACGGACTTATCCGGCCCGACCCCGGGCAGTATTACGCTGGAGACGATTGGCCTGGCGCTCAAAAACCTTACCACGCTGCCGGACCAAAAGGGAGTCTATTCCCTGGAAGCGACCCTTCCCCACGGCGGAAAGCTCACAGGGGCCGGCGATGTTTCCCTCCATCCTCTCTGGTCCGAAGGCAGGGTAAAGGTGGAGGGATTCAAGACCGTTTCGGCATGGGAATTTTTGCAGGATGACATTCTTCTGGACAAACCCGGGGGTGAAGTAGACCTCGACGCCCGCTACGAATTTGCCCATACGGATCAATCCCCTGATTTTGTCATCGAAGAATTAAAAGTGCTTGTCTCGGCCCTGGAACTCAAGGCCCGGGGGGACGGGGAGCCGATTCTCTTTGTGGACACCATTCGTCTCGATGACGGCCGGGTTGATCTGGCTTCTGGATCGTTTCAGGCGGGGGGCCTGGCCGATAACCTGAACCTCATCTTTGAGGGCGTGTCCCTGAAAGAGATGAGGCAGGAGGCGCCCCTGGTCACGCTGGGAAGTCTTGCCGTGGAGGGAGGCCGCATCGACCTTGAAACCCGGCAGGTGACCCTGGAAAAAGTTTTGGTGGAGGGCGGGCATGCCGCCATGGTGCTGGAAAAGGCCGGCACCTTGAACCTGTTGCGCGTGCTCGGAAAAAGAAATGTCGACAACCGCCAAGAAAAAAATGACGTCGTTGTGGCCAAGACCCAGGCGGAAGAAAGGCCCTGGTCCGTTGCCGTCGGCTCAGTGGAGACGGCCGGGTTGAGCGTGGCTTTCACAGATCAGAAGCTGTCTCCTGCGCCCGCGGTGACCCTTCAAGACATCACGCTGAAACTTGCCGATTTTCGCAGTGAAGGCAAGGCCTCTGTTCCCTTTGAAGCGTCTCTGACGGTAGAGCAAGGGGGCACCATGAATGCCAGGGGACGCTTCACTCTCGCTCAGAAAAGCGCGGAAGCGACGGTCCGTGTGTCGAACCTGGCCCTGACACCTTTTCAGCCCTACGTGGCACAATATGCTTACCTGAGCGTGGATACGGGGGATTTTAACGCTGCGGGAAAGGTGATCTACGGTGAGAAAGAAAATGGTCCGAACCTGCAATTCTCCGGCAATGCGCACATCACGGATCTGCTCGTTTCCGAGGTGGGCACCACGAAAAGATTTCTTGCCTGGCAGGACTTGAAGGCGGACAATATCACGCTGGGGCTTGGGCCTGAACAGCTTGACATCGGAGAAGTCCACCTCATTAAGCCCTATGGAAAGCTGATCATATATAAAGACAAGAGCCTGAACCTGGCCAAGGTGCTGCGGCACAACAAAAAAATGGTTGAGGGGAAAAAACCGGTGTCCCAAGTGGAAACTCCCGGCGGATTTCCCGTGGATGTTCGGAGAATCCGCATCGAAAAAGGCGTTCTCGATTTCGCAGACCTGAGTCTCCGCCTACCATTTGCCGCAAAGATCTATGAATTGAAGGGCGCAGTCGTCGGGCTCTCCTCCAGACAAGGAGCCCGGGCGCAGATTGAGCTCAAAGGCCGGGTAAATGAATATGGCACATCCAGTATCCAGGGGCAGATCGAGCCGCTCAATATCAAGCATTTCACAGACATTGACATGATTTTCAAAAACGTGGAGATGACCAACATCACCCCGTACACGGGGAAATTCGCCGGATACAGGATCGCCTCCGGAAGGCTCTCTCTCGATCTTCACTACCTGATCCAGCAAAGTGAGCTCAAAGGGAGCAACCAGATCATCCTGGACAACCTCACGCTGGGCGAGAAGGTGGAAAGCCCTGATGCGCCCGACATTCCCCTGGAGTTTGCCGTTGCACTTCTCAAGGATGCCGACGGCCGGATCGACATCGGGCTCCCCGTTTCCGGCAACCTGGACGATCCTCAGTTCCGCTTTGGGGATCTCATATGGAAAACCCTTATCAATTTTTTCACCAAAATCATCACTTCCCCTTTCAGGGCACTGGCCGGCATGCTCGACGTGGAAAAAGAGCATCTCGAGACCATCGAGTTTGAACCGGGCAGGGCCGTGTTGCCTCCTCCGGAGCGAGAAAAAGTGAAGACCCTTTCCGAAGCCCTTGCCAGACGTCCGCAACTCACGCTGAAAATCCAGGGCCGGTTTGATCCGGTCAAAGACGGTGAGGCCCTGAAATCCATGGCGATCCGGCATGAAATTGCCGGGCGTGCGGGTAGAGTGGTTGGTCCCAACGAAGATGCGGGACCTATGGATATGAGCAATCCCCTGGTCCAGCGCGCCATCGAAACAATGGTCACGGAGCGAATTTCCGCCGATGCGCTGGCTGCGGCCAGGGAGAATGCAGCAAAGCAGACGGCTGCGGCGGACAAAAAAAAGGAGAAGAAGCCCGCAGAACCGCTCCCGTCAGACCCGTCCCGCGAGCTTTATACGGCCCTGCTTCAAAAACTTGTCGACGCGCAACCGGTAACCAAAGCCCGGTTGCACGAACTGGCCCGTGAACGGGCGGAAGCGATCAAGCAGGAATTTGTGGAAGCGGAGACGGTCGATGAGACAAGGCTGACGGTTCTTGAACCCTCAGCCGCTCAAGAAAAGGACGAGAAAGCTGTTTCCTCCGGGCTCACCCTGGATGTTCACCGCTGAGATGTGTCAAGAACCATAGCGGGTTGACGGGCCCCTGAATATGTTAGGACGATCCTGAAAAAGCAAAGGACCCTGTTGACAACAGGCATGTAACCCGTCATTTTAAACCCATGAAAAATGAGGACGATGCTTTGAAAAAAAGGGGCTGACATGACACCATTGTATTTTATCCTGGTTTTACTGGTGGTGGGAGCGCTGTTTTTTGCCGGTAAAATTATCCAGCTGAATAAAGGAAGGCAGCAGACAGAAAAAGAGATTTCAGGCACACAGGTCCATCAAATCCCTTCGCCGGGAGCGGTCAACCAGCTGACCCTTCTTCCGCTGGTGGATTTTCATGCCGCAGACCCGTCTCTGAAAACCGAACCCGGTGTGTCCTATCTCATCAAAGCCGACGATGTCACCATTCTCATGGATTGCGGTTTCAACAAAGAAAAAGCCCATCCGTCTCCATTGCTTCACAACATGGAAAAGCTGGGCATTTCCCTGTCCGACCCTGACATGGTTTTTTTCAGCCACCTGCACCTGGATCATGTGGGCGGCATGACCGAGCAGAAAACGCAGACATTCAGCCTGTCCCGGGGGCCCGTGTCCCTGCCGGATATCCCAATCTATTCTCCGGCCCCGGTAACCGGGTCCCGGTGGAATCCCAGTGCAAACGCCAGGGTGATTTCAGACCCGACGGAATTGAAGCCCGGCATTTTCAGCATCGGCACCATTCCCAGATATCTGTTTCTGATGGGACGCACCCTGGAGAATGCCCTGGCCATCCATGTCAAAGGCAAGGGAATCGTTTTGATTGTGGGCTGCGGCCACCAGACCATCGAACGGATCATCGATCGGGCCAAGGCGTTGTTTGACGAACCCATCCACGGGATTATCGGCGGGCTTCATTATCCCGTGAACGGAGGACGGATCATGCTGGGACCCGTCAATATCCAGCGCATTGTGGGATCTGACACCCCGCCGTGGCAGGGCATCCGGGAAGCGGATGTGGAAAACGCCATTGCCGCCATCCAAAAGGTCTCCCCCGGCATTGTGGCATTGTCTCCCCACGATACCTCGGACTGGGCCATTGACCGGTTCCGGCAGGCATTCGGCGCCGCGTATGTGGATGTCAAGGTGGGACAGCCAATCGAGATCTGATTTTTGTTTGATCAGCCCAGTTTTTTCAGCTTTTCGGGGTAGTCCCGGGCAAGATCGACATACAGCTGCTTGCCGTAAGTCCAGAACTCCTTGTGCCGCGGCTGAACATCTCCGATGATTTTGTATGGCACGCCGCCGGTGATTTTTTCATCCGGAATATGGGTTTTCTGGGGAATGACCGACCCTTCCGCCACAATGGCCCAGGCCCCCACCACCACATCAAACCCGATGATCGCCCCGATGCCGATAACGGCATGGGTTTGGATCAGCCGACCATGGATGATGGCGCCATGACCCACGGTCACATGATCTTCCAGTTCCAGCAGACCGTCCGGGCGGATATGAAGAATGGCCCCTTCCTCCACGGCCGTGCCGTTGCCGATATGAATCGTGCCGTAATCTCCCCGGACAATAGCGCCATGACCGATGTAGCAGTTGTCCTGGATCACCACATCCCCGATCACCCTTGCTGAATCACTGATATATGTATTTTTTCCGATTGTCGGAATCCGGTCTCCATATTGATAAACGGCCATCTGTTTTTCCTTTCCAAAGTCTGTAATTCCTGCCTGAACGTCGATTATACCCACTGAAACCGAGGCATCCGGCGATTAAAAAAAGCGCAGCGCTTCCGGTGTGTGGAAACGCTGCGCTTGGCATCAAACCATCGCGTCAATAAAACAAGACGCAATTCAGGGGGGTTATTGGGCCAGGTCGAACCGGTCCAGGTTCATGACCTTGTCCCAGGCCGCCACAAAATCGGTCACAAATTTTTCCCCGGCATCAGCGCAGGCATAGACTTCGGCCAGGGCCCGGAGCTGGGAGTTGGCGCCAAAGATCAGGTCCACCCGGGTGGCCGTCCATTTTTTCTCTTTGGTTTTCCGGTCCCGGCCCTCAAACAAGTCTTCATCATCCGACACAGCCGACCATTGGGTTCCCATGTCCAGCAGATTCTTGAAAAAGTCATGGGTCAGGGTTTCCGGTTTATCCGTGAACACCCCGTGGGCAGACTGATCAAAGTTGGCATTCAACACCCGCAAACCGCCTACCAGCACGGTCATTTCCGGGGCCGTCAGCGTCAGGAGCTGGGCCCGGTCGATCATGAGTTCTTCGGCCTTGACCGAGAACTTCGCTTTGAGATAGTTGCGGAACGCATCTGCTTTGGGTTCAAGCACGGAAAAGGAATCCGCATCCGTCTGCGCATCCGTGGCATCGGTCCGGCCCGGGGCAAAGGGCACGGTGATATCATACCCGGCGTTCTTTGCCGCCTGCTCCACGGCAGCGCAGCCGCCCAGGACGATCAGGTCTGCCAGAGACACTTTTTTATTGCCGGTCTGGGCGTTGTTGAATACGTCTTTGACTTCTTCCAGGGTGTTAAGCACTTTGGCCAGTTGTTCCGGCTGGTTGACTTCCCAGTCTTTCTGGGGGGCCAGGCGGATACGGGCCCCGTTGGCCCCGCCCCGGAAATCTGATCCCCGGAAGGTGGCGGCAGACGCCCAGGCCGTATAAACCAGCTGGGACACGGACAGCCCGGTCGCCAGAATCTTGGCCTTGAGGTCGGCGATATCTGATGCATCGATCAGGTCATGATCGACTTCAGGCATCGGATCCTGCCAGATCAGTTCCTCGGCCGGCACTTCCGGCCCCAGGTACCGGGATCGCGGACCCATATCCCGGTGGGTCAGCTTGAACCAGCCCCTGGCAAAGGCATCGGCAAACTCCTCCGGGTTTTCCAGGTAGCGCCGGGCGATCTTCTCATACACGGGGTCAAATTTCAAAGACAGGTCGGCCGTGGTCATCATGGGCCGGTGTTTTTTGCCTGGATCATGGGCATCCACCACCATGTCTTCGTCATCCACATCCCTGGCCAGCCACTGATTCGCGCCGGCCGGGCTTTTCACCAGTTCCCAGTCGTATTTGAACAGCACTTTCAGATACCCCATATCCCACTGGGTGGGATTGGGTTTCCACGCCCCTTCAATGCCGCTGGTGATGGCGTCCCCGCCCTTGCCCGTACCGAAACTGCTCTTCCAGCCCAGGCCCTGCTGCTCAAGAGGCGCGGCTTCCGGTTCAGGTCCTAAGTGGGACGCGGGTCCGGCACCGTGGCATTTGCCGAACGTATGGCCACCGGCCACCAGGGCCACGGTTTCTTCGTCATTCATGGCCATGCGGGCAAAGGTCTCCCGGACATCCTTGCCTGATGCCACGGGATCCGGATTTCCGTCCGGGCCTTCCGGGTTCACATAGATCAGGCCCATCTGCACGGCGGCCAGAGGATTTTCCAGGTCCCGGTCCCCGGAGTACCGGCTTTTGGGTGTATCACTGGTGGCCAGCCATTCTTCTTCCGATCCCCAGTAAACATCTTCTTCCGGTTCCCAGATGTCCACCCGGCCCCCGGCAAATCCAAAGGTTTTGAATCCCATGGATTCCAATGCGCAGTTACCGGCCAGGATCATGAGATCGGCCCAGGAAATTTTTTTCCCGTATTTCTGCTTGATGGGCCAGAGCAGGCGCCGGGCCTTGTCAAGGCTGACATTGTCCGGCCAGCTGTTGAGCGGGGCAAACCGCTGGTTGCCCGTGCCGCCGCCCCCCCGGCCGTCTCCCATGCGGTAGGTGCCGGCGCTGTGCCATGCCATCCGGATGAACAATCCCCCGTAGTGGCCGTAATCCGCGGGCCACCACTCCTGGGAGTCGGTCATCAATGCAAAAAGGTCTTTTTTAACGGCGTCAAGATCCAGTGTCTTGAATGCGTCGGCATAGTTGAAATCGTTGCCCATGGGATTGCTTTTGGCGGAATGCTGGTGCAGAATTTTCAAGTTGAGCTGGTTGGGCCACCAGTCCCGGTTGGATGTGCCGCCGCCGGCCACCTGGCTGGAAGATTGACCCGTTACCGGGCATTTGCTTTCCTGGTTGGACATGTGAACCTCCTTGAATTTCAGGTTAACAATCGTCAAGGGTCATAAAACCCTTCATTACATAAGAAAAAATTTATTGTCCCAGCATCATGCGGATGATCTCCCGGTCGGTTTCCCGCATGCCGTCCCGGCCCAGGCGCCCGATGTTGACAATGGTATTTTCCACGCCTTTTTTCACGATCCCGTCCCCGCCGTAAAACTGTTTGCCTTTCTGGAACATGAAAAACCCCAGAAGTCCGGCTTCCACAGACATGGCGATCTTGGCGGCGCACGAGGGTTTGGCCCCGTCACAGATGATGCCGGACACCATGGCCAGGGCATTGACAATGGTGTGGGCGATCTCCCGGTACCGGCCCCCGTGGAGCCAGGAGATCCCGGCCCCGGCCCCCACCCCCGCGCTCACGGCCCCGCAGTAGGCGGACAGCCGGCCGATGCCGGTTTTCTGGTGAATGGTCACCAGACAGGAGACCAGCAGGGCCCGGAACAAGGTGTCTGGATCCACGCCCAAATGCTTCCCATACACCACCACGGGCACGGATGCCGTGATGCCCTGATTGCCCGAACCGGATACGATCATCACGGGGAGTTCACATCCGCTCATCCGGGCGTCGGACCCGCCGGCGGCCATGGCTTTGGCCCTGACCTTGATGTCATCCCCCCACACTTCCATCAGCACCGTGCCGATATTGGCCCCCCAGGTCCCGGATACTCCCTGCTCGGCAATGGCCATGTTGAGATCCACCATTTTCTGCAGCAGGGTTTTAACTTCGGAAAGGGTCACGGAAGAAGCAAAATCCACTATATCCTCGACATTGAGCAGGGTCCGGTCCGTGAGTACCGTGGTGTTGACCTCGTCACAATCCTGGTTCCGGTACACAATATCGCCGTCTTTTTCGATTAGAACAATATTGGTGTGAAAATGGGAAATCTGAACCATGGCCCGGGACGATCCTTTGAAAACCGTGACCTTCAGATCAAACAAAATGTCGGTGGTCAGCGGTAACACCTGAATATCACAGGTTTCCAGAAACTGCCGGATCCGCTGTTTGCCGACTTCATCCACATGGGCGATCACTTCCAGCATTTCATCGGCATTTCCCGCGGCAATCCCGGCCGCCGCTGCCGCGGCAATGCCACGCAGTCCCCCCGTATTGGGCACCACCACACTTTTGACGTTTTTAACGATATTGTCGCTGGCCTCGATCGTGACCCGGTCCGGCAGGTCTTTGAGCACTGCGGCGGCCCGGGCTGCGGCATAGGCCACGGCAATGGGCTCGGTGCATCCCATGGCCGGCACCAGTTCTTCTTTTAGGATGTTCAGATATGCCCCGTACCGGGGATCGGTTTTTTCCATTTATTTTATTCCTTTTTAAACCACCTTGTTTTGATTATCAGAAATATATCGCAATTCCCTGACCCGATCAATTGAAATCACCCTGGACACAACATATAAAAAAAGACTGTTATTTTCCGGCCGGCTCTGATATGTAATCATGCACAATACAGGCATGAAGCCTGAAGAAAAAACGAAAAATTTTTTGTCACTATATGTAAAACCCGCTGCCATGAAGGCATGTCCCGGAACCGGGATGTTGTTTTCATGGTTTTTTTTTCATATAAGGAGTGTGATATGGCGTTACCTGACCGGACTGTCCACAACATCCGACCCCCGCTTCTTCAGCCTGTAACGGACAAAATTTCTGCCGGGACCCTGAAAAGGTGGGCCGTTTGGGTCCTGATTGCCGCAGGAATTCTTTTTTCAGCTTTTTCCGGCCCCGTATGGGCGGATGACCGTGACATCCGCATTGCCGACGGCAAAGGGGACTGGGGATATCCCACCCCGTTCCGGCATTATCCCCGGGGGCCCGGGTATATCCGCATGTCCTGGGTATTTGACACCCTGGTATGGAAGGATCAGAAAGGATATGTGCCGGGTCTGGCCACGGACTGGGCCTATGATCCACAACACCTGGCGTTCACTTTTCACCTGGACCCGGCGGCCCTGTGGCATGACTGCACGCCCGTCACGGCCCATGATGTGGTGTTCACCCTTGCTTATTTTCAGCAGCACCCATACCAGTGGATTTCCATTGATGCCGTGGACCGGGCCAAAGCCCTGGATGATCATACCGTGATCATTTATCTGTCAAAGCCCTATGCCCCGTTTCTGTCGGATATCGGGGGCACCATGCCCGTGATCCCCAAACATGTATGGGAAAAGATCACTGAGCCGGAGTCCTGTATCGATTCCGCCTGCATGGTGGGCAGCGGGCCTTATGTGTTCAAAGATTTCGATAAAACCCAGGGCACCTATCTGTTCGAGGCATTTGAACATTATTACCAGGGACGGCCGAAAAAACAGCGCCTGATTTACGTGCGCACGTCCAAAGCGCTGATGTCTCTGGTCACGGGCCAGGCAGACCTGGCCAATATCCAGCCGGACATGGCCGGGTCCCTGGAAAAAAAAGGGCTGACCGTGATTGAAAACGAGCGGGGCTGGAACAAGAAGCTGATGATCAACCACACCAAACCCCCTTTTAATGACCGAAATTTCCGGCAGGCCCTGGCCTATGCCATCGATCCCCAGGAGATCATCGACAAATCCCACCGGGGATTCGGCACACCCGCCTCATACGGTCTGTTGAGCATCGATCATGAGATGTACAACCCGGACACGCCGGACTATCCTTACAACCCGGAAAAAGCCAGGCAGATCATTACGGATTTGGGCTGGACCCCGGGGCCGGACGGGGTGTTTCATAAAGACGGGCAGCCCCTGGCCCTGGAGCTGATCGCCTCCAATCTCACGGTGGCCGGGGAAAGTGTAACGGACCGGGACGGGGAGATCATTGCCCGGCAGCTCACGGATATCGGCATCAATGTCACCCTGGTGAACCAGGAGCAGACCACCACGGACAGCCGGGTGAAAAACCGGGATTTTGATCTGGCTGTGTCCGGCCACGGCGGTATTTCCGGGGACCCCAAAGTGCTCAATGAAATGACTTCTTCCGTGTACGGGGGCGGGTCCGTGAACAGCGCCCGATATGATGCGTGCCCGGAACTCAATGCCCTGATGGATGCCCAGATGATGGAGATGGACCCGGAAAAACGAAAACGCCTGGTGTTTGACATCCAGGCCGTCTATGCCCGGGAGCTGCCGGCCATCTCTTTGTATTATCCCGTAACCCTGGCCGCGTACAACCCGGACAAAGGCATTGAATGGTTTTACACCCGGGGCGGCATCAGCAAAGGCGTGCCCATTCCCCAGAACAAACTGGCCCTGATCCGGTAAAACGAATGGATCGGGTTGGGTGACCCGCTCACAAAGAGATTTTATGCAAGCTTCTGACCGACATACCTGGCTGACCCCCGTGCTGGCCTATCTGGCTGCGGCCCTGATCCTGGCTTTTCTGAGCCACAGCCTGCCCCGGATGCTGCCCGGTGATTTTGTCACGGCCATGTACGGGGCTTCCGATGTCACCCTCACGGCAGAGCAGGCCGCGGACCTTCGGGCCCTGTACCAGGATGATTCCGGGTTCACGGCCTTTTTAGGCCGGGTCTTTTGCCTGGACTGGGGGTATTCCTATGCGTTTCAGGCCCCTGTGGCGGCTCTTTTTTTCGATGCCCTTCCCTGGACCCTGGTGCTCATGGGCACGGCCCATGTGCTGTCTTCGATTCTGGGATTTGTGCTGGGCGTGGAAGCGGCCTGGCGGCGGGGCACCCGCACGGAAAAAGCCGGGGTGGGCCTCATGACCGTGCTGGAAGGGATTCCGGAACTGTGTTCCGGGGTGCTGCTGCTGCTGGTATTTGCGTTGAATCTGGGCTGGTTTCCCGCCGCCGGGGCCCAGACCGCGTATGCCGATCACACCTTTGTGCAGCAGGTGGCGGATCGGCTGCACCACCTGGCCCTGCCGCTGACCACCCTGGTTCTGGCCTATTTTCCCGGCAATTTTCTGCTGGCCCGGGCCGGCATGGTCATAGTGATGAAAAGCCCGTTTGTTTTAACGGCCCGGGCCAAGGGATTGCCGCCATTGCGGGTGCGGTACGCCCATGCGGCCCGCAACGCGCTTTTGCCCCTGGTGACCCGGTTCGGGCTGCGGTTTGCCTTTATGATCACAGGCGCCCTGGTGGTGGAAACCCTGTTTTCCTATCCCGGCCTGGGCACCCTGCTGTTCAATGCCATTGCCATGCGGGACCTGCCTTTGATCCAGGGTATTGTCCTGGCGGCATCCATCATGGTGCTGGGAATCAACCTGGCCCTGGAATTTGTCTATATCCTGCTGGATCCCCGGGTGGCCCATGCATCTTGATGCCGGACACCGGATCAGGAGGGATCCCTGGTTTTTCACGGGCGCCGCCTTGCTGGGCCTGCTGCTTTGCCTGGCCGTTTTCGGGCCGGTGCTGATGCCCTGGGATCCCTACGACACCTCCTTTATCCCGCTGGATCCGCCGTCGGCCCGGCACTGGCTGGGCATCAACGACGGGGGCATGGACATTTTCGCCGAACTGCTGTCCGGATTGAGAAACACCCTGATCTTCGGGCTGACGGCGGCATCCGCCGGCCTGATCCTGGGATCCGTGACGGGACTGTTTGCCGCCTGGCAGGGCGGGTGGGTGGACCAGATTCTCATGCGTCTGGCCGACATTGTGCTGGCGATTCCATCCGTCATGATTCTGATCCTGCTGGCTGCTTTTTTCCAGCCCCAGCCCTGGGTGCTGGCCCTGACCCTGGCGGCCCTGACCTGGCCCACCACTGCCCGGGGGATCAGGGCCCAGGCCCTGACCTTGAAACACGGGCTGCACATCCAGGCAGCCCGGCACATGGGCGGATCTTCCCGGTACATCATTTTCCGGCACCTGATGCCGGAACTGTTTCCCTTGTACCTGATCAACTTTGCGGCCAAACTGCGCATGGCCGTGTTCATGGAAGCGTCCCTGGCGTTTCTGGGGCTGTTCGATCCTTCCCTGAAATCTTTGGGCCTGATGATCAGTTTTGCGCTTAAATATTATTATATGGATATCTGGGCCCACTGGCTGATGCCGCCGGTGTTGCTGCTGTCTTTTCTGATCATGGGCACCACGTTTGTGACCATCAGCCTGGAACGGGTGTTCGACCCCCGGCTGAAAACCGCTTTATAACCTCAACCCTTTAAGGTATGATATCTTCGTGCGGATCACCATAAAAAAACTGACGGTTCAATATACGGAAGACGACCACGCCCTGCTGGCCCTGGACGGGGTGGACCTGACCCTGGCGCCGGGACGTATCACAGCCCTGGTGGGGGAATCCGGTTCCGGCAAGACCACGCTGGGCAAAGCCATTATGGGACTTTTGCCGGACAATGCAAAGGTCAAAGGAGAGATCTTTCTGGGTCAGGAAAATCTGCTGGCGTTTGATGAGGCCCGCATGACCCCGATCCGGTGGGCCAAAGCGGCCATGGTGTTTCAAAACGGGGCCGCCAATCTCAACCCCGTGCATCGGCTGAAAGATCAGGTGGCCGAACCGTTGATCCAGCGGGGCACCCCGAAAAAACAGGCACTGGAAATGGCCCAAACCCGGTTGACCACCATGGGCCTGGCACCGGAACTGGCAGACCGGTATCCCCATGAATTGAGCGGCGGCCAGGTCCAGCGGGGACTTCTGGCCATGGGCCTGATCCTGGACCCGCCCCTGTTGATTTTAGATGAACCCACGGCGGCGTTGGATGCCGTGACCAAATCCTTTGTCGCGGACGTGATTCAACAATGCCGGGCCCAAAACAAAAGTGTGCTGCTCATCACCCATGACCTGGATCTGGCCGGGGCTCTGGCCGATGAAATTGCCGTGCTCTATCTGGGCCAGATCATGGAACACCTGCCCGGCAGGGATCTGTTGGAACACCCGGCCCATCCCTATACCCTGGCCCTGGCCCGGGCCTTTCCCACCATGGACGCGGTGCGGGACTTGGGCGGAATCCGGGGGGATGCGTTCTACCGGATGGTCCACGCCCATGCCGCAGATAACGGCCACACCCATGTGCACACCCATGTGGCAGCCCCGGACGCGTTTCACCAGGGCGGGCATGCCCCGCCGGAAGGGTGCCTGTTCCAGCCCCGGTGCACCCAGGCCATCCCGGCCTGTTCCCTGGGATCTGTGGCCATGGAGATCACACCGGACGGGGACCATCGGGTGCGCTGCCTGCGGGGCGGGATCGCCCGGGCCCTGCATTTTGAACAGGTGGCCAAATCCTATGGCAAAGTCACGGCCCTGCATCCCACGGACCTGACGCTCATGGCCGGAGAGGTGTTCTGCCTGGTGGGAGAAACGGGATCCGGCAAAACCACCCTGGCCATGATTGCGGCGGGGGCCGTTTTCCCGGACCAGGGAACCCGCACCTTCCAGGGCCGGGACATGGACCTGTGGATGAAAAAAGAGGCTGCATCCCTGGCCACCCGTATCGGAATCATCTACCAGAACCCGGCGGAATCCGTGAGCCACCGGCTCACGGTGTTTGAAATCGTGGCGGAGCCGCTTCGGATCCACAAAACCGTCAGGGACGAATCCGCACTGGCAGACCGGGTCAAAGCGGCCCTGTCCGATGTGCGCCTGTCCTGTGCCCCGGAATTTCTGAAGCGCTATCCCCATGAACTGAACATGGGAGCCATCCAGCGGGTCTGCCTGGCCAGGGCCCTGGTGCATGAACCCGACCTGCTGGTTGCCGACGAACCCACCAGCGCCCTGGATCCCAGTGTTCAGGCCAAGGTGCTCAAAATGCTCTTGACCCTTCAGATCGAAAAAGGGGTGACCCTGCTGTTTGTCACCCATAACATCGGACTGGCACGAAAAGTGGCGGACCGCATCGGGGTGATGTCCGGCGGCCGGATCATTGAAACGGGCCCGGCGGCCCGGATCATCAACCATCCGGCCCATGAATACACCCGGACCCTGATCCGCAGCGCCCAGGGCCTGATCCGGCCCCGGGCACCCGTGTCTTCATCCGTATGAAAAAATTGAAAAACACTGATCATCAAGGAGACATCATGGACATCCTGTTTCATCCCATCGGAACCATTCACACCCCGTACACCTCCCATCATGACGTGCCCCACCAGCCAAACCCGGAAGCGGCAGGCACGTTTTACATTGACCTGAATCCGGAACTGGCGGACGGGCTTTACCGCCTGGACACGTTCAACTACATCCAGGTGTTTTTCTTCCTGGACCGGCCGGACAAACCCGTGACCCTGCATGTCCACCCCCCCAGCGGCGGGGGCAAGGAAGTGGGACTGTTTGCCAGCCGTTCTCCCCGCCGGCCCAACCCCATCGGGCTGAGCACCGTGCGACTTAAAGGGATCACCGGCACCCGCCTGGATATTTCCGGCATCGATGTGCTGGACAACACCCCGCTGCTGGATCTCAAGCCCCATTTCAAGGGGCTGGATTTCAAGGATGACGCCAATGACGGCTGGCGGAACCGAACATGATCAATGACATTGAAATTTGATGCAATACCTGTTAAAAGTAAGCCTTTGGAATTTTAACAGGAAAATTATCCCATGCATTATGACGGAATGATCATACGGCCTCCCAGCGAGGCGGACAGCATCCTGCTTCAGGTTACGTTAGGGTGTTCCCACAACAAGTGCACGTTTTGCGGCAGCTTCCGGGACAAGCGGTTCACCATCAAAAAAGACGATGTCATTTTCCAGGACATCGAGTATGCCCGGACCCATTTCCCTAAGCAAACGCGGCTGTTCATCTGTGACGGGGATGCCATGATCGTGCCCATGCGGCGGTTGCGGCCCATTCTGGAACGGATTCGGGACCGGCTTCCCTGGGTGGAGCGGGTGGGCGTGTATGCCAATACCAAGGGTATCGGCATGAAAACGGATGAAGAGCTGGCGGAACTGAAATCCCTGGGCGTGGGCATCGCTTACATGGGCCTGGAATCCGGCGATGACCAGGTACTGGCCGATATCTGCAAAGGCGCCACCTCTGACAAGATGATCCGCATGGGGAAACGGGTGAAACAGGCGGGGATCCAACTGTCGGTCACCGTGCTGGTGGGGCTGGCCGGAAAAGCGCGGTCGTTGATTCATGCCAAAGAGACGGGCCGGGTCCTGTCGGAAATCGATCCCGACTATGTGGGGGCGTTGAGCCTGATGCTGATTCCGGGCACGGAACTGCATGATGATTACCAGGCCGGCCGGTTCCAGCTGCCGTCCCCGGAAGAGATGCTGGCGGAACTGGGCCAGATGATAGCGTCCACCCATCTGTCGGACGGGCTGTTCCATGCCAACCATGCCTCCAATTACCTGCCCGTCCGGGCCCGGCTTCCCCGGGACAAGGAAAAAACCCTGGATCAGATCGCTCAGGCGTTGAGCGGAAAAATTAAACTTAAACCCGAATTTATGAGAGCCTTATAACACTCAGCTCACTTTTATCAGGAGAAATAGATCATGGTCGATGCCACAGAAAATTTGGATCAACTCACGATTAATACCATTCGAGCCCTTTGCATGGATGCCGTGCAAAAAGCCAATTCCGGCCATCCCGGTGCACCCATGGGCCTGGCACCGGCCGCTTATGTGCTGTTCAATACGTTTTTAAAACATCATCCCCAAAACCCGGCATGGATCGACCGGGACCGGTTTGTGCTGTCCGGCGGCCATGCCTCTTCTTTGCTTTACAGCCTGCTGTATCTGTTCGGGTATGGGCTGACCCTGGATGATCTGAAAAATTTCAGACAATGGGGCTCCCGGACACCGGGCCATCCGGAATACGGAGAAACCCCGGGGGTGGAGACCACCACGGGGCCCCTGGGCCAGGGCATTGCCAACGCCGTGGGCATGGCCATTGCCGAATCCCACCTGGCAGCCCGGTTCAACAAGGATGACAACGCACTCATTGACCATCATACCTTCTGCATGTGCGGGGACGGGGACCTCATGGAAGGGGTGGCCATGGAAGCCGTGTCTCTGGCCGGACATCTGGGTCTGGGAAAACTGATCCTGATCTATGATGACAACCAGATCACCATTGAAGGGGCCACGGATATCGCGTTCACGGAAAACGTGGCAGACAAATTCACGGCCATGAACTGGCATGTAACGGAAGTGGCAAACGGCAATGACCTGACTGCCATCCAGGCCGCCATCCAGGCGGGCAAAGAGGAAACGGACCGCCCGTCTTTGATCAAGATCAGAACCCATATCGCTTATGGCAGCCCCAACAAGCAGGATACAGCCGATGCCCATGGGGCCCCCTTGGGGGACGAAGAGATCCGGCTGGTGAAAAAATTCTATGGGCTGCCCGAGGATCTGACCTTTCATGTGCCCGAAGCCGTACTGAATCATACCCGCAACGCAGTGGCATCCGGTGAAAACCTGGAGAACGCGTGGCAGGATGTTTTCTCAGCCTATAAAAAAGCCTATCCCGAAGATGCGGCCCTGTTTGTGGATGCCGTGAGCGGATTCCTTACCAAGGGATGGGACAAAGATATTCCGGAGTTTTCCACATCCGATGCCCCGGTAGCCACCCGGGCCGCTTCAGGCAAGGTGCTCAATGCCATTGCCCCGAACCTGCCCGCGCTCATGGGCGGGTCTGCGGACCTGGCCCCGTCCAACAAGACCTATCTCACCTGTTCCGGCGAGTTTCAAAAAAACGGCCGGAAAGGCCGGAACATCCGGTTCGGGGTCCGGGAACATGCCATGGGCGGGGTTTTGGCCGGCATGTACCTGCATTCCGGGGTCCGTCCCTATGGGGGCACCTTTCTGGTGTTTGCGGATTACATGCGCCCGGCCATCCGGCTGGCATCGCTGATGAACCTGCCTTTGATCTATGTGTTCACCCATGACAGCGTGGCCGTGGGGGAAGACGGCCCCACCCATCAGCCCGTGGAACATCTGGCGGCCCTGCGGGCCATCCCCGGGCTCCATGTGGTGCGCCCGGCCGATGCCAATGAAACGGCCCAGGCCTGGAGACAGGCGTTAACCACCTCAAACGGGCCCACGGCCCTGATTTTGAGCCGTCAGAAACTGCCGGTCCTGGATGTATCCAAACGGGACGGAGAATTTCAATACGGGGCCTATGCCATTCAGAACCGGGGGAAAGAAGCGGATCTGATCCTCATCGCCACGGGCTCGGAAGTCCATATCAGCCTGAAAGCGGCAGAAATACTGGAAAAGGAACACAATATCCAGACCTCCGTGGTGTCCATGCCGTCCTGGGAATGGTTTGAAAAAGCCCCGGCCCCCTATCGGGCGCGTATCCTGCCTTCGGAGGTGACCTGCCGCCTGGCAGTGGAGGCCGGTATCGGCATGGGATGGGAAAAATATGTGGGCCCCAAAGGGGCCATGGTCAGCATCGAGCGGTTCGGGGCCTCGGCCCCGGGCAAAGAGGTCCTGGAACAACTGGGCATGTCCGTGGACAATGTGGTCAACCAGGCCCTGTCACTGGTAAAAGGCTAATACAACAAAGAGGTGCCGTGTGATAATTGGTATCAAAACCGACAGCAGAACCCAGATGAAAGATATCACCGGTCAAGTGCGGCAGGTGGTAAAGGATTCCGGCATCCAAAACGGGCTGGTGCATGTCTGTTCCATGCACACCACAGGCGCGGTCACCATCAATGAAAATGCGGATCCGGCCGTCCCGGTGGATATTTTAAAGACCCTCAACAAAGTCATCCCCTGGGATGACGGGTACACCCATCTGGAAGGCAATTCCGCGGCCCACATCAAAGTCAGCCTGTTCGGACCGTCGGAAATGGTGGCCCTGGAAAATGGAGATCTGGTGCTGGGCACCTGGCAATCCATCTTTTTTTGTGAATTTGACGGGCCCCGGAACCGGAAGGTGAATGTCACGATTCTGGCGGATCAGTAAAAGGAACGTGAAATGAAACTGATATGGCTGCTCACCGCCCTTGTGGCCGGCATGATGGCCCCGGTCCAGGCCGGGTTCAACGGAAAAATGGGCCGGGCCATCGGGGATCCCGTGTACGCGGCCCTGATCTCATTTTTTGTGGGCACCCTGGGACTGCTGGTTTACGGCCTTGTTTTGCGTACGGATTTCACCGCCGTGCGCCAGGCAGCCGGCATTGAATGGTGGGTCTGGCTGGCCGGGCTCCTGGGGGCGTTTTATGTGACGTCCGTGATCATTTTGACCCCCCGGCTGGGCGCCACCCTCACCTTCAGCCTGGTGGTGGCGGGCCAGTTGCTCATGGCCGTGGCCCTGGATCATTATGGCCTGCTGGGGGTGCCCGTGCAGACCATCTCCTGGCTGAGGATCCTGGGCATTGCCCTGATTACCGCGGGTGTGGTGCTGATCCGGAAATTTTAAATTGGGGAATCTTTGTCCTGCATCCCCGTTACCGCCTCTGGCGTGGCAATTGCCCATGACGAGATCGACGAGTGGGTGAAGGCTGACGGCGCAGGCACGTTACGGGGGAATGAGCCTCAAACAGGTGATTGCCAATTGGCAGGAAAGCTCAAAGGCGTTGCGGGAATCGATGAGCGGTCTTTTTGAAATGCTTGAGAACGAACTATCCGCAGATCACGCGGATGGGTGCAGATTAAAAACCGATTCAGAAAATCTGCGTGAATCTGCGAAAACTGCGGATTTAAATCTTTTTACGGGGGCGGGGAATGAGCGAACTGAACAAAAATAATCCCGGCCCGGATTACGCACGCCTCCTCACCGAGGTGAAAGAGCGCGTCCGTTCAGCGCAGTACGCCGCGCTGAAAGTGGTCAATGCGGAGCTGGTCAGACTTTACTGGGATATCGGGCGGATGATCGCCGAACGTCAGGAGACGTCCGGATGGGGCCGGTCGGTCGTGGAAAACCTGTCTAAGGACTTGCGGCGGGAGTTTCCCGGAGTCGGTGGTTTTTCAGTGCAGAACCTCTGGTACATGCGCCAGTTTTATCTGGAATACAGCGGCCATGAAAAACTCCAACCACTGGTTGGAGAAATTGCCTGGGCTCATAATCTCGCCATCATGAGCAAGTGCAAGGACCCACTGGAACGTGAATTCTATATCCGCATGACCCGCAAATTCGGCTGGTCCAAGAATGTCCTTATCCATCAGATCGACAACCAGAGCTATGAAAAATCCCTGCTCGGCCAGACCAATTTTGACCAGGCGCTGACGTCCAGGCTTCGTGCCCAAGCCAAATTGGCGGTGAAAGATGAATACACCTTCGATTTCCTGGAACTGGGCGAGGAACACGGCGAGCGGGAGCTGGAGCGGGCGCTCATCGCCCGGATCGAAGATTTCCTCCGGGCCATGGGCGGCATGTTTGCTTTCATGGGGAGTCAATACCGGCTGGAAATTGACGGCGAAGAGTTCTTTATCGACCTCTTGCTGTTTCACCGTCGTCTGCGCTGCCTGGTGGCCATCGAGCTGAAAATAGGGAAATTCAGGCCGGAATTCGTCGGAAAAATGCAGTTTTACCTGACCACACTGGACCGGCAGGTCCGGCAGGAGGACGAGAACCCTTCCATCGGCATCATTCTCTGCAAGGAAAAGAGCCGCACCATCGTCGAGTACGCCCTGCATGACGCCCGCAAACCCATCGGCGTGGCCACATATGAAATCACCAGGACGCTGCCCAAAGAGCTGAAGGGGCAGCTGCCCCAGCCGGAAGAGATTGCGGCCTTGCTGGAGGGAATTGAGAAGTGAGTACACACCCTCCTTTTGACCCAGGTACAGTTGAGGCCATTGCCAAAGTGCTTGGAGAGGCCGGATCAGGAACAGACATCAGTCGATATTTCCAGGTGAACAGCCTGCTTGATGAGTCTGGCGAATCCACCAAAATGAACGCGAATGGCTAAATATCCTGAAGCCGCCCAAAATCCTTTTCCAGATCGTCTGCCTTGTTTTCCTGCCCCTGCTGTCGGAGGCTGTCTGACAAGGCTTTGATCTTTTCTTCCAGCAAAGGGAGAACATCGTTTTTCAGGGTATCGCTCATTTTCTGTCCGGAGTCTTTCAGCTTTTGTTCCAGTTCGGCCATGGCATCTTTCATGGCCTGATATTCTTCGGTTTCCGGAATGGTTTCAATCTGTGCCATCATGTCGGCCATCTTTTTTCCCAACGCCTGCCACATCTCATCCATGGAAGCGGCGGCGGCCGCAGCCGGAGATGCCGGACTGCCGTCAACCACGGCATCGGCGGGGATTTTTGTGCCGCCCGTCCGGGCCTGTTCAATGATCACAGCTTTGCCGGCCGTTTCATCCGGTCCCTGTCCGATGAAAAACCGGGAATCTTCCGTGGCGCAGTCTGAAAATTGACCGGCAATTTCAACGGACACCAGGAAGACCGCGTCTTTGGTATAGGTGATTTTTTTCACCTGTCCGACCCGGGTTTCCTCAAACATCACGGGATCCGTTTCCTTTAATCCGTTTACCTGGTCAAAAGAAATGGTGAAACCATAGCCCGTGCATCCGGCAAAAAGAAAAACACCGGCCAGCACCGTCACGATACTGTAAAAAATATGGGAAAAAGCGCTGGAAAACCGTATCATTAATTGAACTCCTCGTCTGGTTTTTTGTAAACAGGGATTTTGATCACGGGCACCCCTTCTTTCTGAAGTGTTTTTTCCTCTTCACGCGTGGTGGTCCCCCGGATGCTGCGATGTTCAGATGCCCCGTAATGCATCTTCAAGGCTTCTTTGGCAAAGGATGTGCCGACATCTTCAAAATTGTTTTCCACAAACCGGGCCACCCGTTCCGTGAGTTCGGCCATGGCTTCCTGACCGGCCTGCAATGCCTGGTGTGCCTCATTTGATCGGGCCCGGACAGGTGCCGAGGTCTTGATGGCAATGGGGTGAAGCTTCTGGACCACGGCGGTGGTATCGCAGACGGGACATTGCAGCAGACCTTGCTCCTGCTGGGTTTCCATCTCCTGCTTGTCCTGGAACCACCCTTCAAACGCATGGCCGTTGATGCATTCCAGATCAAATACGATCATGATGATTTATTCCCTTGATTCGGAAAAACTAAGCAGATGCCCAATGCATCCGGTTAAACTATATCTGAAACCCGCTGGTTTTTCAATCGGGAAATCCGCGCCCGGTCCGCTTCAGACCGGACACAGGGAAACAGGCTGTTGTTGGTGAACACCGGGTGCCGGTTAAGATCGAACCGGGCCCCGGAGACGGCCGTTTCCCACAGCGGGGTGTGGGGAATGGGGCTGTAAAAGGCCAGTACGGGCAACACCCCGGCTTTTTTGACAAACGCCATTGACGCGGCCACATCATCCAGATTCTGGTCCGGCAGGCCGCACAACAGATACGCCCCGATCTGCTGTGCGTCGAATCCGGCTGTTTTCAAGGCATTCACGGCCCGGAAAAATTCATCGGCCCGGACCTTGACATCGTATTGCCGGTCTTTTGAAAAGGCCGCCGTTTCCAGTCCCAGACGAATGGTTTTAAATCCGGCCCGGAACATGAGATCGGCCGCTTCAGGGGTGATTTCCCGGATATGCAGGGCATTGGGGGTGTGGAAAAACAGGTCCAGGCCGGCGTCAATGATTTTTTCCATCAGCAGGTAGGCATGATTGGGTCCGTTCACCAGCAGGGCATCATCATAAAATGCGAAATTTTTTATGTGATGCTGGTGGTGCCAGTGACAGATCTCTTCAAACACCCGATCCGGGGACCGGCGGACCATGCGGGGTTCCAGAAAAGAAGAGGCGCAGTACTCACAGGAAAACGGGCACCCCCGGGTCGTTAAAACCGGTGCAAACGTCAGTTTTGAACACAGGTCCAGGGCCGGAAACGGCGGATCATCCGGCCGGTCATTCACAAGAAGGGGCCGGCCAGTGAACCGGGTGATCATATTTTCCAGGGCCGGCTCCCCCTGGCCCGTGATCACAAGGTCTGCTCCGGAAAAGGCGGCGGCATGCTCCTGGCATAAGGTGGCGTATTTTCCTCCTAAGACAATTGGGACATCCGGAAACACGGACCGGATCACGGAAATGGTTTCCGTGACGCCGGAGGCCCAGTAGGTCATCAGGGATGTGACCAGAATCAGGTCCGGCGGGTCCAATGCTTCCAGATCTTTTCTGAACCAGTCAGGCAGAATGCCGTAACGAAAGAATTGTTTTCGTGTCCGGGGCAGGGGGCCGGCCGAGGGCGGGATCACATCCGCCGGAAGGATCGGGGTTTTCCGGAACGGTCCCCGGCCGTCCCATGCGGTTTTCACCGGGCCTGTCTCCTTTGGATGAAACCGGTCCAGGCAGTCGATGAAACTGATCCGGACTCCGGCATCACGCAGCAACCCGGCCAGGGTCAGCAATCCCAGGGGTTTCAACCAGAAATCAAAGGCGGCAAAATCATGAATCCAGGGATTCACACACAGCACATGGGGCCCATCCGGCATGGAAGCACTCAATCTTCAAAATACTTCATGGATGTTTTTTTCAGCTCTTTTCTGGAGAAAAGCAGGATATAATCGGTCTCTCCCACGGTTTGGGAAATCTTTTCCGCCAATGCCCGGCACTGGTCCTCATTGGCGGCATGAACCATGGTATACAGGTTATAAGGCCAGCCCGGCGCCGGATTCCGGCTGTAGCAATGGGTGATTTCATCAAACTGTGCCATGGCCGTGCCCACGGGCTCCACCCGGGATTCATCCACGTTCCAGGCCACCATGGCATTGGCTTTGAAACCGGATTTCTGGTGTTTCAATGTCGCTCCGAACCGCCGAATGATCCCCCGCTGGTTGAGATCCGTCAGCACTTCCAGAAATTTTTCTTCGGTCACACCGATTTTTTCAGCCATCTGCCTGAACGGCCGTTGCACCACGGGAATGTCGGTCTGGAGCAGGGCAATCACTTTTTTTTCTAAATCCGTTATCATAGGTTCCCAAAAAAATTATCAGTCATTCTTGAATCGATCGGCATACAATGCCGTGATGGCGCTTTCCGATGCATCACACACCCCTCTTTCCGTAATAAACCCGGTCACCAGCCGGGCCGGTGTCACATCAAAGGCATGGTTGGCCGCCGGGCTGTCCATGGGGGTGATCCGCACCTGAATCATGGCATCATCATGCCATCCCCGGACATACCGGATTTCATCCGGGTCCCGTTCTTCAATGGGAATCTCCCGGATCCCGTCGGTCAGGTCCCAGTCAAACGTGGAGGCCGGCAGGGCCACGTAAAAAGGGATATCATTGTCCCTGGCCGCCAGGGCCTTGAGATAGGTACCGATCTTGTTGGCCACATCTCCGGTCCGGGTCGTCCGGTCCGTGCCCACGATCACCAGGTCCACCCGGCCGTGCTGCATCAGATGCCCCCCGGCATTGTCCGTGATCACGGTGTGAGGGACCCCGTGTTTGCCCAGTTCCCATGCCGTCAGGCGGGCCCCCTGGTTTAAGGGTCGGGTTTCATCCACCCACACATGGACCGGGATTCCCGCATCATGGGCCGCGTAGATGGGGGCGGTGGCCGTGCCGTATTCGATGCAGGCCAGCCATCCGGCATTGCAATGGGTCAGAATGTTCACGGGCCGGCCCGGGTTTCGATCGGCTGTTTCCCGGATCAGTTCCAGTCCATGGGTCCCGATTTTCCGGCAGTTATCCGCCTCTTCTTCCATAATGGCCAAAGATTCATCCAGCGCGGCTTGAATCCGCGTTTCATGGGAGGTCTTTTCCATCACTTTTGCCTGGACCCGGTTGACGCCCCAGCGCAGGTTCGTGGCCGTGGGACGGGCGTTTTTCAGGTCGTCGCACTGGGAGGAAAACCAGGCGTCATCCATTCCCCGGTTTCCTTTCTGGACCAGTATGACATACACCCCCAAAGCACCGGTGGCACCGATGAGAGGGGCTCCCCGCACCACCATTTCCCGAATCGCGTGAATCACCTCGTCCACATGGGTCAGGTCCTTGATTATCAACTCATGGGGCAGAAACCGCTGGTCAATGACCCGGACTGTTTCCGTGTCCCGGTCAAACCAGATGGGCCGCATCTCTTTACCGTCTACATTCATGATTCATTTTCTCCTGGAAAAGCAGGTAAAGGTAAGGTTACAGGTGTGCGATAAACTGATCCGCTTCGGCAATGGCCCGGTTCATATCCCGGATCAATGCAGCCATATCACGACGCTGCGTTTGTAATTTCTCATGGGTTCCTCTTTTAATTTTCAGCCAAAATTCACTGCATAGGCTATAGGGATACCCCGTCAAAATCAAGTTTTTTTGTGTCGGATTCCAGAGGGTCTCTTTGGCCGGGAAGCGGCAAAACCTGTGTTTGACAAAAAAAGGGCCGAGTGCTAATTTTGTATTTTTAAATACATCATGGGGCACAACCCGGCAAAATGGCCGCAAATGGATACCAAAGGACATTGTATGACGCTGATACTCAATATTTTATGGTTTATTTTCGGGGGCGGCTTGATTGCCTGGCTGTTGTGGATTTTGACGGGCGGGCTTTTGTTCATCACGGTGGTGGGCATCCCCTTTGCCTGGGCCGCATTCCGGATCGCCGGGTTTGCCGCGTTTCCCTTCGGCAAAGATCTGGTGGATGCCCGGGATGTGGGGGAAGCCCGCGTGGTCGGTACAGGGCTGGCCAATTTTCTGTGGATCATCCTGGCAGGCATCTGGCTGGCCATCTCCCATATCCTGGCCGGTGCCAGCCTTTGCCTCACCATTATCGGGATTCCGTTCGGATTTGCCCATTTCAGGCTGGCCCTGGTCTGTTTCGCCCCTTTGGGAAAACGGGTGGTGTATCATTGATAGATCAAAAGCACTTGATCCGGTGCAAGGAGCATGACAATTTGTGAAAACCTATGAACTGTGGAACGTCCACTTTTTAAATCAGATCATCGATACCATGGCCGAAGGGTTGTTTACCCTGGATGACCAGGGCGTTATCACCTCCTGGAACCGGGCCATGGAAAAAATTTCCGGTTTTACCGCCCTGGAGGCCGTGGGGCAGCGCTGTGATATCCTCAAATGCAGCCGGTGCTACGGCAAACAGTGTCCGGCGGATATTCACGAATGCGGGGTCCTGCGCCATGGCCGCACTGAAGCCAAGGAATGTTTTGTCCGGCATAAGGACGGATATGATGTCCCCGTGATCAAAAATGCCCGTCTGGCAAAAGATACCCAGGGACATATTCTGGGCATCGTTGAAACCATCACGGATTTGACCGAGCTGTCCCTGGCAAAAAAAAGGGAAGAAGATGCCCGGCGGCAGCTGCAGGAAGCCTTTGGCCTGGGAAACATCATCGGCAGAAGCCCTGCCATGCAGAATGTATTTGAAGCGATCCGGGCCGCTGCAGACAGCCGGGCCACGGTGCTGATTCAAGGAGAGAGCGGCACGGGCAAGGAACTGGTGGCCAAAGCAATCCATTACCACGCTTCTGAAAATCAGCGTCCCCTGATCACGGTCAACTGCTCGGCATTGTCTGAAACCCTTCTGGAAAGCGAGTTGTTCGGTCATGTCAAAGGGGCGTTCACGGGGGCTCACAAGGATCATATGGGGCGGTTCGAACAGGCGGATACAGGCACCATTTTTCTGGATGAGATCGGAGAGCTGACCCCGTATATGCAGGTGAAGCTGCTGCGGGTGCTCCAGGAACGGGAGATCGAACGGGTGGGCGACACCAAAAAGCGCAAAATCGATATCCGGATCATTGCCGCCACCAATAAAGATCTGACGGATCTTACCCGGCAAGGGGTTTTCAGGGAAGATCTGTTTTACCGGCTCAAGGTATTCACCATCCAGATTCCGCCCCTCAGGGATCGTAAAGCAGACATGGTGCTGCTGACGGACTATTTTGTCCGGAAAATCGGCAAGCGGGAGAAAAAACAGATCAAAGGGGTGTCCCCCGGGGCCATGAAACTGTTGATGGCCCACCCATGGCCCGGCAATGTCCGGGAACTGGAAAATGCCATTGAACATGCCTTTGTGGTCTGCGGAAATGCGTATATTTCAGAAACGGATCTGCCGGCTGAAATCCAGAATACCCGTGCCGGCCAAACCCAGACTGGTTTGCCGGACCCATCCCATGAACAGGCCTCCCGGCACCTGACCCGGGAGGCCCTGGTGGATCTGCTGAATCAATGCCACTGGAACAAAGCCGAGGTGGCCCGCCGCATCGGCAAAAGCCGGACCCTGGTGTGGAAACTCATGAAAAAATGGGAGATTCCGCTTCAGCAACCCCACAATGAATCCGGTTGATCCGGGAAGCCAGCATTTTTTTCAGATAATGGCCCGTATGGCTTTCGCCAGCAAGGGCCACCTGTTCCGGCGGCCCTTGTGCCACAATAATGCCCCCGCCGGCCCCGCCTTCAGGTCCTAAATCCATGACCCAGTCCGCCGTCTTGATCACATCCAGGTTGTGCTCGATGATGATCACGGTGTTACCGGCGGAGACCAGGCGCTGCAACACGTCCAGCAGCAGTTTCACATCCCTGAAATGCAGACCCGTGGTGGGTTCGTCCAGGATATACAACGTGTCTCCGGTGTTGCGCCGGGCCAGCTCCCGGGCCAGTTTGATGCGCTGGGCTTCCCCGCCGGACAGCGTGGTGGCGGCCTGTCCCAGCTTGATATAGGACAGCCCTACATCCATGAGGGTGTCCAGGATCTGGGTGATTTTCGGATGGGCGTCGAACAGTTCCCGGGCCTGGTGCACGGAAAGATCCAAAACATCGGCAATGGAATGGTTTTTGTACGTGATTTCCAGGGTGGATTTATTGAACCGCCGGCCGTGGCACACCTCGCAGGGCACAAACACATCCGCCAGAAAATGCATCTCCACTTTGATGTATCCGTCCCCCTGGCAGGCTTCGCACCGCCCGCCCTTGACATTAAAGGAATACCGCCCTTTTTTGTATCCCCGGGCTTTGGATTCCGGCAACTGGGCAAACAGATCCCTGATGGGATCAAACACCTTGGTGTAGGTGGCCGGGTTGCTTCTCGGGGTCCGGCCGATGGGATTCTGGTCGATGTTGATCACCTTGTCCACATGAGCCAGTCCCTGGATGGTCTCATGCCGGCCCACGCTCATCTGGGAGCTGTGCAGTTTCACGGCCAGGGCCGGGTAAAGAATCTGGTTGACCAGGGTGGATTTCCCGGCCCCGGACACCCCCGTCACGGCAATGAGCAGGCCCAATGGAAACCGGGCCGTCACATCCTTGAGATTGTTTTCACCGGCCTTGACAATGGTCAGCCATTTTCCGGCATCCGGAGACCGGCGCTGCTCCGGCACGGCAATGGATTCTTTGCCGGACAGAAATTGCCCCGTGATGGAAGCCGGGTTGGCCCGGATTTCAGCCGGGGTGCCCTGGGCCACGATCCGGCCCCCCAGATGCCCGGCACCCGGACCGATATCCACGATCCAGTCGCAGTCTTCCATGGTTTCCTGGTCATGCTCCACCACGATCAGGGTGTTGCCGATATCCCGCAGATGCTGAAGGGTTTTCAACAGTTTGATATTGTCCCGCTGGTGCAGGCCGATGCTGGGTTCATCCAGGATATACAGTACGCCGGTGAGTTCCGACCCCACCTGGGATGCCAGACGGATCCGCTGGGATTCCCCGCCGGACAGGGTGGGGCCGCTGCGGTCCAACGACAGGTAGTCCAGACCCACATTCCTCAGAAACCCCAGCCGGTCTCCGATCTCCTTGAGCAGCTCCGCCGCAATGAGCTGCCGGCTGCCGGACAGGTTCAGAGAAGACATGAATTCATGGGCGTCTTTGACCGTCATTTCCGTGACATCAATGATGGATTTTCCCTGGATTTTCACATGAAGCACCTCGTCTCTCAGGCGTTTGCCATGACAGGCCTGGCAGGTGGCCGCCGTCATGAACTTGGTGTAGTATTTTTTCTGGTTTTCAGACTGGGTGTTCTTGTACCGCCGCATCAGGGTGTTGAGCAGGCCTTCGTGGGTTCTTGTGAAAGCCGCCTGAATCCTGTCCGACTGCCAGTTCACCTTCATTTTCCGGGTGGCGGAGCCATGGAGCAGCAGATCTCTCTGGGATTTGGGCAGGTCTTTCCAGGGCCGGTCAAAATCAATGCCCCACTGCTCTTCCATGGCTGTGAGCTGGCCCATGCCCCAGGAATTGTCATTGGGATACCGGGGGTTTTTAATAAAATAATTTTTCCAGGGGATCACTGCCCCTTCCCGGATACTCAGATGCCTGTCCGGCACCACCTTGTCCGGATCCATGGACAGCAGGGTTCCGATACCGTTGCACTCCGGGCACATGCCCTGGGGTGCGTTAAAGGAAAAAATCTGGGGAATGAGTTCAGGATAGGCAATGCCGCAGCAGGACCGGGCTTCGCTCATCTTGATATCTTTTTTGCCCAGGATATGCACGATGATCTGGCCGTTTCCCAGTTTCAGGGCCGTTTCCACGGAATCGGTGAGTCGTTCCTCAAACACGGCATCCGCCTTGATCATCAGCCGGTCCACCACCACCTCGATAGAATGTTTTTTGTTTTTGGCCAGGGTCTGGACATTTTCCAGATCCTGGACCACCCCGTCCACCCGGACCCGGGCATAGCCCTGTTTTTTCAACGCAACCAGGGGTTCCCTGTGTTCTCCTTTCCGATTTTCCACCACGGGAGCCAGAATCAGAATTTTGGACTTGGCCGGCAGCGCCATGATCTGGGACACCATGCCCTGGGCGTGGCCCTGTCCCACCTCATTGCCGCAGCAAATGCAGTACTGGGTCCCCACCCGGGCAAACAATACCCGCAGATAATCATAGATCTCCGTGATGGTACCCACGGTGGACCGGGGATTTTTGCTGGCGGCCTTCTGCTCGATGGCAATGGTGGGTGACAGCCCCCGGATGGTGTCGTACTTGGGTTTTTCCATCTGGCCGATGAACTGTCTCGCATAGGCGGACAGCGATTCCACGTACCGGCGCTGGCCTTCGGCAAAAATCGTGTCAAAGGCCAGGCTGGATTTCCCGGACCCGGACACCCCCGTGAACACCACCAGCTGTTTTTTGGGGATCTCCACATCAATGTTCTTAAGGTTATGTTCCCGGGCCCCTTTGACAATGATCCGGTCCAGTTCCATGGCGGCCGCCGGGCCGGACACGGCCGTTTTGAATGCTGAATGCTGCTGTTTTCCCATCTATGTATCATCCTCACAGGATATGTGTCTGGTTGTGTCATACAATCAATCGCCTCTCCTCAGTTCCTTGTTTTTTGAGGAAAACAGAAGAGTAAGCCACTGTTGCAAAATCATAAGCACGCCCGCTCAAAAGTAAAGACAGCCCCGGAACCGGACAATTCCAATTGTAACTTTGAAACAGGAATGATATGTGAAAACGATCAGATATGAATTTAACGGGAAAGAATAACAATGAACAGAATTCAGGCCGTCCGGGAGCTGCCCCGTGGGGGCCTGCTCATATTCACCCGTCAGGAACCCGTCCAGTTCGGCATCCCGCCGGAAACCATCAAAGACACCATGGCAACCGGGGTGCCGAAAATATTTGTCGTTCCCGGGGCCATGTTTTCCCTGGAAAAAGGGATCAGCCTGGCGGAACTGGAATTTCCAGTCTACTATCATTTCTTTTTTTTGAAACAAAAGGTCCAGGTGGTCTGCACCCGGGCCCAGAAACAGCGGATCCAGGTCATTCTGTCCGAAGCGCTTTTCGGTCCCCGGAACCTGACCTCTCTTGGGGCGGAGTTTCCCAAAGGGGTTTCCACACCGGGATTTCCGGATCTCAAAGCGGAAATGGACCATTTCCGGACCCTGCCGGTGAACGGGCGAAGGAAAAAATTCACCCTGTCCGATGTGATCCAGTTTCATGTGTTCGACCGGAACGGTACCGTCCGGATTCAGGACCTGACCATTCAATTGGATGACCGCGGCACCTGCACGATCCGTGAAAAGGAAACCCTGGTGGCCGCCATCCCCGTCACCCGGCCCCTGATCCCGGACAATCCCGTGGATTTCAGTGTCCAACAGGTGTTTTCCCCGCCTCTGTTCGGGATCACCACCCTGGGGTCGGGTCACGGATTTGACCCGGATGCCATGACTTCCGGCATGATCATCTGGATCAACCAGCGGGGCATCATGGTGGATCCGCCGGTCAACTCGGCCGTGGACCTGATCCGCTTAGGGGTCAATCCCAAAATTTTAGATGCCATCATCCTGACCCACTGCCATGCCGATCATGACAGCGGGACCCTCCAGAAAATCATGCTGGAAGGAAAAATCACCCTGTACACCACCCCCACGGTTTTCAACAGTTTCATCCGGAAATCTGCGGCCCTGATCCATATCGACCGATCCCGGCTCCAGAAAGCGTTCTCGTTTGTCCCCATCCACACTGGCGAACCCATCAACATCCATGGGGCCATGTTTGAATTCAACTATTCCTTTCACTCCATTCCCACGATCTTCTTTCAGGTGTCCCATGCCGGGAAAACCTTTATCTACAGCTCGGACACCCGCAATGACCCGGACCATATCCGCATCATGCATGAAAAAGGCATCATGAGCAAAAGCCGGCGGGATTTTCTGCTCCGGTTCCCCTGGGACAGGGATGTGATTTTTCACGAAGCCGGGGTGCCGCCCATTCACACCCCCATGAAGGTGCTCACGGCGTTGCCGGCATCCGTACGCGGAAAAATTTATCTGGTGCATGTGGCAAGGGATCAGGTGCCGGAAACTTCGGGATTGAAAATCGCGCCCACCGGGCTTTCCAGCACGGTGACCCTGTGTCCGTCCGCCGGACCGTTCCAGGCGGCAATGGACATTTTAGGCGCGTTTCTGGACCTGGATCTGTTCCGGTCCCTGCCCCCGGAAAAAACCCTGGAATTTCTGTCCATTGCTGACCCTCAGACCTTATCTTCCGGCGAAGTGCTGTTCAGAAAGGGAGACCCCGGGGACCGATTTTTTCTGATCATCAGCGGCCAGGTGGATATCATGGAAGACGGGACCCCGTTGACCACACTGAGCCGGAGTGATTTTTTCGGCGAAAAATGTCTGTTTTCAGACCAGCCCCGGACCGCGGATGCCGTGGCCGCAAGCCGGGTGA
This sequence comes from Desulfotignum balticum DSM 7044, assembly GCF_000421285.1. Taxonomy (GTDB): domain Bacteria; phylum Desulfobacterota; class Desulfobacteria; order Desulfobacterales; family Desulfobacteraceae; genus Desulfotignum; species Desulfotignum balticum. The sequence continues at coordinate 141,696 of NZ_ATWO01000001.1, read as the reverse complement.
ATCTGGTCGGCGTCGACCGGCAGGACATGCAGACTTTTATCCGGCAGACCGGACTCGAAAAGACGCTGCGCCATTTGTCCATTTTTCAGGGCAAAGCCATGCGCAATATTCTGGACGGCCATCCCGTGTTCCATGATCTGACCCCCTCCCAGAAACGTCAGCTGTTCCAGATGGTGGCGCCGGTCACCCTCCCCAAACACGGGAACACTGTCCTGATCCGGGAAAAGGAAAAGCCGGATGCGTGTTATTACATCCACGGCGGTCTTGTAAAAGTGATGCGGACGGGCCGGGAAGTGTCGGAACTCGCCCATGGCCGACTGTTCGGCATCCAACCGGTTTTAAACCATGCCGCTGAATCTGATTACACCTTTTCAGCCCGGCCGGATGCGGTGCTTTTCCGGTTTGCTTCCCCGGCCATCAAGGCGTTTGCCGAAAACAACCCGGGTGTGTTTCTGAAACTGTGCAGCGAAGCGTTTTAGCCCCACCCCGGCAACTCGGCCCTTGCCTTGCCGGCATTAATGCGTTATTTTTCAATTATTATTGAATGATACAAATATATGGAGTTATCATGACCCTTGATCAATACCGGTTTGAGACCGGCATGTACCGGCCTCCCAGTGAAGGGGGCAGCGCCTCTTTGCTGGTGCGGTTCACCCGGAACTGCCCGTGGAATCACTGTGCCTTTTGCAGCATGTACAAGACTGAAAAATTTTCTTTGAGAACAGTCGAGGAGATTAAGGCGGACATCGATGCCATGGCTGCTTTGACCGAAAAAATGAAAACTCTGTCCGAAGCAGCCGGCGGGCCGTCCGGTGCTGTCACCCGGGACGGGGTCCTGGCTTTGCTGAACAAAGAACCGGCCCTGGAACAGCACCCGGGTCTGGCCATGCTGGTGCACTGGCTCATGGCCGGGGCAAAGACCGCGTTTATTCAGGATGCCAACAGCCTGATCATGAAAACCCCGGACCTGGTGGCGGCCCTGAACTATCTGAAAACCACGTTTCCCCACATCCGGCGCATCACCACCTATGCCCGGGCCAGAACCGCGGCCCAGAAACCGGCACAGGATCTGGAAGCCATCCGCAGGGCCGGCCTGGACCGGCTTCACCTGGGTCTGGAAACCGGGGATGATGAACTGCTGAAATTCATTAAAAAAGGGGTGACCTCGGACGGACAGATCAAAGGGGGCCAAAAAGCCGTGGCCGCGGGATTCCAGGTGTCTGAATACTGGATGCCCGGCCTGGGGGGAAAGGAAAAAACCCTGGATCATGCCCGGAACACGGCCCGGGTACTCAATGCCATCAATCCCCATTATATCCGGTCCCGGCCCTTTCGGGCCATTCCCGGGACCCCGCTTCACCAGATGGTCAAAGACGGGAAAGTCACACTCCTGTCCGCCAATGAACAGCTGGCAGAACTCCAGGTAATGATCCGGGATCTGGAAGTGACCGGCAAGGTGTGCTTTGATCATGCCATGAACCACTGGCAACGGCCCGGCGGGGGCCTGCTGCTGTCCCATGATTACGAGGGATACCAGTTTCCCGAAGAAAAACCCAGATTGCTGGCCCTGATCGAACAGGGGCTGGCATATGACCAGCCCGCCCCCAGCCTGGGTCACTTTTAAAGGAATGAATGATGCAAAAACACACCCGTTACCGCCTGGCCTATTCCAGTTGCCCCAATGACACGTTTATCTTCAAGGCCATTGCCGGACGGTTGATCGACCTGAAAGAATGGGATTTTCATATCTGCATGGAGGATGTGGAAGCATTGAACCAGGCGGCCGTGCAGCGGATCCATGACATCACCAAACTGTCGTTCGCCGCTTTGGGAAATCTGCTGGACCGGTATGCTCTTTTGCGAAGCGGCGCGGCCCTGGGCAGGGGATGCGGTCCCCTGGTGGTATCCCGGCCCGGCCGCTCTCTGGCGGATGTTTCCGGCAAAAAACCGACCGTGGCAATTCCGGGCATGGGAACCACGGCATATCATCTGTTCCGGTTTTTCATGGCAGACCGGTTTCCGGGCGTTGATGTCACCGTTCAACCCATGTCCTTTGAGAAAATCATGCCCGCAGTCGTGGACGACACGGCTGATTTCGGCCTGATCATTCACGAAGGCCGGTTTGTGTACCCGTCTTTGGGACTGGAACAAATCGCGGATCTGGGACAGTGGTGGGAAGACAAGACGGAACTGCCCATCCCTTTGGGGTGTATGGCCGTGCGCCGGGACATGGACCCGGAAACCGCCTGTCGCATCCAGGCCCTGATCCGCAAAAGCATTGACCATGCCTTTGCCCACCCGGACTTAGGCGCGGAATATATCCGCCGGCATGCCCAGGAAATGGATGACACCGTGATCCGACAGCACATTGACCTGTATGTCAATGATTATTCAAAAGACCTGGGAGAAACCGGGGAACAGGCCGTGACCGCATTTTTTTCCTATGCCCGGAAAACCGGGATGATTCCGGATACGGATCTTCCCCTGTTTGCCTGCTGACAGGCGGACCCTTTTATTCATGCCCCGATCGATTTCCATACCGGACCGCTTCTGCCGGAAGGTGGCACAGACCCTTGCCGCCCATGAAATGCTACACCCGGGCGATGCCGTACTTGTGGCCGTTTCCGGGGGACCGGATTCCATGGCCCTGGTCCGGGTACTGACCCATGTGGCCCCTGAATTTGAACTCCGGATCGGCCTGGCCCATCTCAACCATGGGCTGCGGGGTCCGGGCGCCGACCGGGACCAGGCGTTTGTTCAGCAGTTTGCCGACGGTCACGGCCTGCCCTGTGTCAGTGAAATCCGGGATGTGAAACGCCTGGCCCGTGAGACGGGGAATTCCCTGGAGGAAGCCGGACGAAACGCGAGATACGAATTTTTCTTCCGCACCGCCGCGGACCACGAATATACCCGCATCGCCACGGGCCATACCCGGGACGACAATGCGGAACAGGTGCTCATGGCCCTGGTGCGGGGCAGCGGTTCAAAAGGTCTGGCAAGCATTCCGGCAAAAAGAGGCCCCATGATCATCCGCCCGCTGATCGACCGGTCCCGGCAGGAGATCATCGATTTTCTGGCGGCCTTGAACCAGGCATATATCACGGATGATTCCAATCAGGACCCGGTTTTTTTAAGAAACCGGATCCGGAACCACCTGATTCCTTTGCTGGAAAAACACTACAATCCCAACATCAGACAGGGACTTCACCGGCTCAGCCGGATTCTGGGGGAAGAAACCTGTTTTCTGGAGGACCATACCTGCCGCGCCTTTGACCGCTGTGTAGAAAAAAAGGGCCCGGATGCGGTTTTTCTGTCCATACCGGGTCTGGTTGCGCTTCATCCGGCCCTGATCCCCCGGGTGATCCGGCATGGGATTCTTCATGTCAAAACCAACCTGCGGCGGATCACCCATGATCATATGACGGCCATACAGGACCTGGCAGCCGATTCAGCACCGGGCAAACACCTGGATCTGCCGGACCGGATCCGGGTGTATAAAACCCGGGGCCGGCTCTGTATCAGAAAAGAAACCCTGCCTTTGCGGCAGCTGGGCCGGATGCACAAACAATCCACACGCATCCCCCCCAAAGCATAACGGCTGCAAAACCCGAAACTTTTTCTTGTATATTCGCAAATTATGTTTATATATACTAAAGTTTTAATGTTTTTAATTTATTGTTTTAAAGATGACTAAAGAGAGGGTGAACATTGAATCAATTTTACAAAAATATTTCCCTGTGGCTGGTGGTCGTCCTGATGATGGTGATGCTCTACAACATCTTCAACCAGCAGCAGACCGCACAGACGGATATCGGGTATTCGGAATTTTTGTCCATGGTGGAAAAGGACCGGGTCCAGAGTGTGGTAATTCAGGGCCAGGAACTGTATTTTACGGATGCCAGCGGTGCCCGGTTTAAAAGCTTCGCCCCCAACGACGCGGAACTGATCCCGCTGCTGCGGTCCAACGGGGTGGACATCAAGGCCAAACCCCCGGCGGAATCCTCCTGGCTCATGTCCATTGTGGTGTCCTGGCTGCCCATGATCGTGCTCATCGGGGTGTGGATCTTTTTCATGCGCCAGATGCAGGGCGGGGCCGGGGGCGGCAAAGCCATGTCCTTCGGCAAAAGCCGGGCCCGGCTCATGGATGACAAAAAGGAAAAAGTCACGTTTGAAAATGTGCAGGGTATCAACGAGGCCAAGGAAGAACTCACGGAGGTGGTGGATTTTCTGAAAAATCCGGACAAATACACCCGGCTGGGGGGACGGATTCCCAAAGGAGTGCTGCTGGTGGGCAACCCCGGAACCGGGAAAACCCTTTTGTCCCGGGCCGTGGCCGGTGAAGCTGGGGTGCCGTTTTACACCATCTCCGGTTCCGATTTTGTGGAAATGTTTGTGGGGGTCGGCGCCTCCCGGGTGAGAGACCTGTTTGCCCAGGGCAAGAAAAACGCGCCGTGTATCATATTCATCGATGAGATCGACGCCGTGGGCCGCCAGAGAGGGGCCGGTATGGGCGGCGGCCATGATGAGCGGGAACAGACCCTGAACCAGCTGCTGGTGGAAATGGACGGATTCGAGTCCAATGAAGGGGTCATTCTCATGGCGGCCACCAACCGGGCCGATGTCCTGGATCCGGCCCTGCTGCGGCCGGGACGGTTCGACCGCCAGGTGGTGGTGGACATGCCGGACATCAAAGGCCGGGAAGGCATCCTGCGGGTGCACATGAAAAAAACGCCCCTGGACCGGGATGTGGATCCCGTGATCCTGGCCAGAGGGACACCGGGATTTTCCGGGGCCGATCTGGAAAACCTGGTCAACGAGGCGGCCCTGCTGGCAGCCAAACGGGACCATGACAAACTGGCCATGAAAGACTTTGAAGACGCCAAAGACAAGGTATACATGGGACTGGAACGAAAATCCAAGGTGATCAAGGAAGAAGAAAAGAAAACCACGGCCTACCATGAAGGCGGGCATGCCCTGGTGGCCCGGTTTCTTCCCAACACCGACGCTGTCAACAAAATCACCATCATCCCCCGGGGACGGGCCGCAGGTGTCACCTGGTTTCTGCCCGAAGAAGGGGATTTCAAATACAAGGACCAGCTGGAAAACGAACTGTCCATCGCTTTCGGCGGCCGGGTGGCGGAAGCACTCATCTTCAACCGCATCAGCACCGGAGCCGCCAATGACATCAAACAGGCCACCAAGCTGGCCAACCGGATGATCCGGAATTTCGGCATGAGCGACAAACTGGCACCGCTGTCCTATGAAGACCATGACGACAATATCTTCATCGGACGGGAAATGACCCAGGCCAAAGGATATTCCGAGGCCACGGCCCAGCAGATCGATGCGGAAGTGGCACAGCTGGTGGACCAGGCCTACCAGAAAGCCCAGAAGATTCTGGAAGAAAACATTGATATTCTCCACCGGCTGACCGACCTGCTCATTGAAAAAGAAACCGTGCTGGGCGCGGAGCTGGACGATCTGATTGCGGAAATGCGGCCGGAGTATGATTTTCACGGCCGGCGAAACGTACGCACCACCCCTAAGCAGGATCCGGTTGACAACAACCGGACCCAGGCCCGGACTTCTGAATCAAACGACCCTGAACCGGATAACTCTGAACCGGACGACACGAATGACAACCGGTCTGAGGACGACTCAGACAGCGATGCCCAGGCATCCGGAGACAATCCATCGGACAAGGAATAGTATATGACGGGTTTTCAACTCACGTGTGGAAAATTTCACCTGGACCTGGGATCCCGGTCCTGTATCATGGGGATATTGAACGTGACCCCGGATTCCTTTTCAGACGGCGGCCGGTTCAATGAATATGACGCAGCCGTGGCCCGGGGTATGCGCCTGGCAGAACAAGGCGCCCATATCCTGGATATCGGCGGAGAATCCACCCGGCCGTTTTCCAAACCCGTTTCCGTGCAGGAAGAAATAGACCGGGTGGTGCCGGTCATCGAGACCCTGTCTAAAAAAATCAGTATCCCCATTTCCATCGACACGGTGAAAGCCCCCGTGGCCAGAGCGGCCCTGGATGCCGGGGCCGCCATTATCAACGATATTTCCGCCTTTGAAATGGATCCGGACATGGCGGACGTGGCAGCCCGATATCAGGTACCTGTGGTACTCATGCATATGAAAGGGACTCCGGAAACCATGCAGGCCGACCCGGTTTACGATGATCTGATGCAGGAGATCAGCGATTATCTGGCGACCCGGGCACAATATGCCATGTCCCGGGGCATTGAAAAAACAAATATCATTCTGGATCCGGGCATTGGATTCGGGAAAACCGTGCACCACAACCTGGTGCTCATCCAGTGCCTGAAAACCATTGTGGATCTGGGATTTCCCGTGCTCATGGGACCGTCCCGGAAATCGTTCATCCGCAACCTGTTACATCTGAACCGTGCCGGGAATGACCCGGATTCAGCCGAACAGATCGAAACCGGCACCCTGGCAGCTGTCGGGGCCTGTCTGGCCCATGGTGCGCATATCCTACGCGTTCATGATGTTCACCGGGCCGTCGCGTTCACCCGGATCTTTGATGCCGTCCGGAATGCCTGACCTGCGGAACCATAAAAAATGTTTCCCCTTTTTGTTGATCCTGCTGCTTTGTTTGTGGGGCTGTACCCCGGAACCACTTGAAACCCACCTGCTTCTGCCCGTGGAATTTGCCAATGTGCCCAAAGGGATGCTTGTCACCCAGTTTCGCACCGACAAAATTGAAATCCGCATCAAAGCGGATCCCCGGTTAATCGAAAGAATCAATGACAAACCCATCCATTATCCAGCGGATCTGTACACGGATCTGGACATCGATCCGGCCGGGGCCACGGAATCCATCGGGCCGGGATATTACATGCTGCCCGTGGACAAACGGCGGATTCCCATGGACCCGGCCATCACCATTCTGGAGATTTCCCCTTCCTATCTGGGGGTGCGCCTGGAAAAAGAGATTACCCGGGAATTCAAAATCGAAGTGCCCTGCTCCGGCGACCCGCTCGAGGGATTCATTGCTTTAGCCCCTGCGCCGGATCCTTCTTCAGTGACACTGTCCGGGGCGGAATCCGTGATCAACGACATTCAGGTGTTGAAAACCCGGCCCGTTGACTTGACCCAGGCAAAAGAATCATTCAAAAAAGAGGTGCCCCTGGACCTTGAAGCGTCCCGGCACATTACCAGTGATCTCCCGATTATTGTGGTATCGGTGCAGATCCAGGAAAAACAGGTGGAAAAATCCATTGAACACCTGCCCATCCAGATCCGGAACTGTACTTATTCCGCCCGGGTCGAACCGGATGTCATGACCATCGCGGTCAAAGGCCCTTACAGTACCATCCACACCAAGGAAACCCTGGATCAAATTTTCGCTTTCCTGGATCTGGACGGGATGGAACCCGGCGTCTATGCCCGGCATACATATATCAACATCCCCGTGGGCCTGACCATGACCCGGTCAGACCCACAGGTATTTACCGTGACGATTGAAAAATAAAGGAGATCCCATGCTGCTGGTGATCGATGTGGGCAATACCAATACCGTGATCGGTGTCTATGATGACAAGGATCAGCTTAAGGAAAACTGGCGGATCCGGACCGTCCGGGACAATACGGCCGATGAATTCAATATTCTGGCCCGGGCCCTGTTTGCCGACAGAGGCCTGCCTTTGACCGCCCTCAGCCGGGTGGTCATCTCTTCCGTGGTGCCGTCGTCCGTGGGGATTCTGGACGGATTCTGCCGGCGCTACCTGGGCCTGACCCCTTTGTGGATCCAGCCGTCCTGCGTGAAACAACGGATGCCCATCCTGTACAGCAACCCCAATGAGGTGGGGGCGGACCGCATCGTCAATGCCGTGGCTGCTTATGACAAGTACAAAACCGGACTGATCATCATCGATTTCGGCACTGCCACCACCTTTGACGTCATCACTCCGGCCGGGGAATACCTGGGCGGTGCTATCTGTCCCGGGGTGATGATCGCTTCGGAAGCCCTGTTCCGGAAAGCGTCCCGCCTGCCCCGCGTGGAAATTTTTTCCGCACCTGAAAAAGTGATCGGCACGGATACCATCGGGAGTATGCAGTCCGGCATCATTCACGGCAACGCGGCCATGGTGGACGGAATGGTGGAACGGATGAGAAAAGAACTGCCGCACCCTTTGAAAGTGATTGCCACGGGCGGTCTGGCACCGCTGATTGCCGATCTGTCCACCACCATTGAAACCGTGGATCAATCCCTGACCCTGGAAGGCCTGCGGATCATTGCCGGTGAATTCAACGAAAAAACCTGACCCGCGCGCCAGGGCCTGATCCATGACGATTATTGGACCAATACCGGATTCCTGAGCCGGGAGGTGACATGCACGGGTGTTCTGATCAGCCCCTGGTCCAGCATGATGGCTTCGGTCTGGGCCCAGGCAGCCGTCTGTATCCGGCCCACGGGAATATCCGGGTCCGGTTTGACCAGGGTCCGGGTGACATCCAGCTGGGCCGCCTGCACCTGTCCCTGGGTGCCGGTGTCGTATTTTTTCACGGCGGCCAGTACCGAGGCCTGGTTGGCCGGATCCATGGCCGCTTCCCAGGCGGCAAGCAAAGCGGACAGAAACCGTGCCACCAGATCCGGATAATCGGTCGCCATTGCCCCGGAGGTCACAATGGAGTTGGCCACAAAGTCCACGCCGAAATCCGCCGGGTTGAGAAACCGGACTGTTTCGCCTTCTTTTGCCAGCCGGTCCGCCAGGATTACGCCCTGGGAATTGCGGTACACCGGCCACAGATCCACCTGGTTTTTCAGAAACGGGGTAAAATCAAACCGAACCCCCGTGACTTTTACATCCCTCAGTGTCAGATCCGCCGTTGCCAGAAGGGTTTGCATGATGGTTTCATCATTGCCCCCAAAGGTGACCCCTAAGTGGTACTGCTTCAAATCCGCCGGGTGCGTGATCTGTACCTGGGGGTACCGATAGATCCACTGCATGGGGTTGATCTGAAACACCTGGGCCAGAACCACCACATCCGCGCCTTTTTCCAGGGCCCGGATCACCTGATCTGCGGATGCCACTCCAAAATGGGCATATCCAAGCTCCAGCTCCTTGATGGCATCTTTTTCCGGGCTGCCCTCTCTGACCTGTACATCCAGGCCGGCATCCGCGAAAAACCCGTTTTCCATGGCAAACACGTCACCTGCCACACTGGTGTTAAACAGCCATTTGAGCCGGTAGTTGAAACGCGTCTGTTCCGCCTGTGCCGTGGGTATCCACAGGGCGCAGGCAGCCACGGCCATCCATACAGCCATCCCGATGACCATCCGTTGTATGTGTGTCATAACAGAGCTCCTTTGTTTTCCGATCCCCATTTTGCCTTGACGGCTTCGCCCAGGGATTCAAGCAGACCCTGGTACACGGAAATCACGATTCCGATCATGAACAGGGCCGTGAGAATGGCGGCCAGATCACTCTGGTACAATGCAATGCGGATGCTGTACCCGATGCCGGCATTGGCGGCGATGAATTCCGCCACAATGGTACCGGCCATGGCCAGGGTGGCGCTGCCGGCAATCACGGTGGTCAGTTTGCTCAAATTTTCAAACGCCCGGATCTTGACTTCCAGGTGCCAGCGCATGCGCCCGGTGGCGATGTAAAAATGCTCAATATCCGTCACAGGTGCGGCCATCACCCCCAGCACGGACAGCAGCAGCGGGAAATAACAGATCATGGCCGCGATGAGTAGCCGGGATAAAAATCCGTCCCCCAGCAGAATAAAAATAATGGGGGCCAGGGCCACGATGGGATAGGCCTGGATATTGTAGGCGGTCACCCGGATCATGGAACCGGCCCAGGAAGAACGCCGGCCCAGAATGCCGACGAAAAACGCCAGAAAAATGGAAATCCCCTGGCCCAGGATGGCCACGGACAGGGTATCCAGCACGTCTTTGAAAAAGCCGCCCGCCACCTGACCCGCCGTATCCAGAATCAGCGGTATTCCCGGGATCACATAATCCGATAAGGACAATCCGGTTTTCACGGCCAGCAACAGTCCCAAAAAGATCCCATACACAATCATGAACTGGTAAATCCGTCTAAAAAGCATTCATGATCTCCAGCATAACCCGGTCCAGAGCGGATTTATCCACTTTACCCCCGGATGTTTCGTTCAGGCCTGAAATCAGGCGGCTGGACATGTTCCGGGACGGCTCGGCCAGCACCAGGATCTCTTTGCAGAACCGGGCCACTTCCATAAGGTTGTGGGAAATATACAGAAACATCTTGTGGGCAAACCGCTCCTTGATGGCCGGCAGAATGGTCTGTCGCAGTTTTTCATCCACATTGGCCAGGCTTTCATCCAGAATCATCAGGTCAAAATCCTGGAGCAGATACCGGATCAGGTTCATGCGGTTCTGCTGCCCCATGGACAACTGGGAAAACCGGGCGTCCAGCACCGGTTCCAGGCAGAAGAGCGCGATGAGTTCTTTTTTGAGGCCCTGCCGGTCCGGCGGGCAGACCTGATCCAGGTGACGGCCGACAGCCGCCCATCCCGGCAGCCGTTCCAGATTATAGGTATACAAAATGGTGTCAATGCCCGGGGTCTTCACGGGCTGATCCAAAAGATCCGCATGCCGGGTCAGCAGCCGGGCAAACGAGGTCTTTCCCACCCCGGACGGCCCGAACACCGCATAAAACCCGGGGCCTGTCATGGAAAAACTCAAGTTGTCAATCACCTGGATTTCCGATCCCGGATAGGTAAAATTCAATCCATTGCATTCCAGACGCATTAATATTCTTTCAAAAAATATTCAAATATTGTTTTACCCTTACCCACATCGTTGCGGGGTCAAAAACCAGCCATATTTTCACCCCGGGTTTCATTATCTCACCTTCTGATGATCGACCTTAGTACGTAATCAGTCATAAAGTCAATATACCTGACATCTGAATCAGCCTGCCTGATACAACGCTGAAAGTCTCTTTTTTCTTGACAACCCGGAGAAGCATGGAATAGGTAGTGTTTTTCAGTTTATCAATTTCAACATTTAAGAGGAAAAAGATATTGTCTGACCCGAAGAACTATAAACCAATAAACCGGCGTTTTTATTCTTTTTTCATCCTTTGCCTGGTTTTTCTTTTGTTTGCATCAACCAGTCTTGCAGGCATGGACCCATTGCCGACCCGGTTCGACCTCCGTGATATTGACAAAAAAGCCTACATCGGGCCCGTTAAAAACCAAAATCCTTTTGGCACCTGTTACTCCTTTGGCGCCAATGCGGCTGCAGAAAGCACATACAACCGGGCCATGGGACTGTACAATGACCAGGCGGTCTCTTTTTCAGAATCATTTATTATCTGGAGCCTGGGACAAAAATATGATGGATTCCCGGGGGGCAATTACGGGGCAGGAGCTGATTATGCATATGATGAACTCCAGGGACTGGTGGATTATGGCGTGGTTCCTGCCCATGTGTTTCCCTACACACCCGCATTGATGAACCTGTACAATGATGACGAAAATCTGACACTCAATTATCACTGGGATGTCCCCAGAGTCCAGTTCTCAGGCTGGCACCGACTGCCGGCCAATGATATTGAGACCTTTAAACGGGCGATTATGACTTTCGGTGCATTGGATGTTGCCGTTCTTGCACAGGAGGACTTCAGCTTTTATGAAGGGGGGATATTCTCCGATGACCTGACAGAAGCAAGTTTTCCTCTGGAATTCTATTCACCCACCAATCATGCGGTTTCACTGGTTGGCTGGGATGATGATGAACAGGTCTGGATTTTACGCAATTCCTGGGGACCCGGCTGGGGGGAAGACGGCTACATGCGCATCAGTTACCATTCAGCCAGGGTCGCACTTGAAGGAACCTATCTGCGGTATGGTGACTGGGAAGGCATTGACCATGATATCATCAATACAACGGGCATTACCGCCGATCTCCAGTATTCCGGAGTACAGCCGGTGGCCCGGGGACTGTATGAATGGGGTGGCGATCACGCGTCCATGATCAATGAATCAACCATTGATGCGACCATCAGCGTAGATGAAGGCAACCCTTATGTCCACGGCATGTTTTTATGGGCCGGCCGTGACAGCCTGATTGAAAACCACGGATCCATCACTGCGGCATCCCGTTCGGAAAATGACCAGTCAACGGCGTACGGCATTGTTCTGCAGGGTCATAAAGTTCTCAACACCGGCAGTATTCAGGTCGAAGCGGAAGCGATGGAGAACGATCGGGCCACGGCATACGGGATCCGGATGTTTGGTTTTGATGATACGGCGGTGCTGACCAATGAAGGCAACGTGGTTTCCGAAGCCCCCACACCCAATGGCTGGGCATATGGGTTGTTCAGCTCAGGCCTTTCAAACCTGATCAACAACGGACAGGTGACCGCCAAAGGAAATGGCATGGGGGCGGGTGTCATGACCTATGATGACACAACCGTTCAAAATACGGGTGTAATCGAATCACATGCAGAAGATGGATCCTCTTTCGGCGTATTTCAATATGGTGGCCGGCTGACCAACTCCGCTTCCGGTAAAATTGTTGCAACATCCAATCAGGGAGAATCCACGGGAATCGGTGTAGATTGTCGCTGTCTGATCCCAAGAATATGTCAGGTTATTTTACCTATTGGGGATATAGGTAGGGCCTGATAGTAATCAAAACAAAACTACCAGGCCCCGAGCAGACAGCAGTCTACCGCACTGAGTTATCCCTTGGCATCGGAGTCCCCTCTCGTATGCCTCTGTTTCACTCAGATATCTCTATCTGGTCACAATTGAAAATCAATTCCGCACTGATCGTTTTTTCCTGTCTGTAAAAGGCTTCGGTTAAAAGCAACGTGCCCATGTTCATGATGTGTCGTCGATTCCCTCTGCAATGGGATGATAAAATGTTTAAAGCATCCGGATCAAACAGCGTTTCTGTTGCACCTGCATTGGATAACCTGAATTTGATAAATTCAAGACTTTCATCGTCATTCAAGGGATTCAAATTAAATTGCCCGGTGAGTCGGGTTTTTACAGAAGCCAGAATTTGCAGTGAGAGTTTTTTTTCAAAGGTTTCATCTCCCACAAGAATAAAACTTGCGGCCACGGTTTCCTTTTGAGGATTAAACATCAGGGAACAGATATCCATTAATGATTCCTTTTCCATGAGGTGGGCATCATCAATAACAAATACCGGGAACACACTGCGGTGTTCCGATGCCATGTTTGTGATCTGTTTTTGCAGGCTGATCAGCAAAGGCACGGTCCTACCATTTGTTTCCACCCCAAGAACGTCAGCAAAGGCTTTGAGCATTCCGTTGCGCTGTAATCCACCGTAATGGACCAGGGAAGGTTTATAACAGTTTGCATCGAGCTGGGATAAAACATAGTTGATTAATGTTGATTTGCCGGCACCTGAGGGCCCGGACAAAGCAAAACTTTTTCCAGAGGAGATCAACGATATGGCTGTCCTGAGAAATCGCTTGTCCTGCTCTCCCAGATAAGGGGTTTTCAGTCGGTAAGTATTTGCGAACGGATGATATTTACAATTAAAAAATTCCAGTGGAGATTGTTTATGAGTCATTTGTATGGTTTCCTATTGATTTGGATGTTCAAATCGTCTTGCATTGGCGCCAAGGTCAACGATACGTGCCTTTTTCATTTCATTGCCGTAGTAGATACAGGTTTTGTCCCAGGGCATATAATAAATGGTTACCCGGGATCCTGGCAGGCATCCGGGTACCTCATACCTGATTTTTTTGAAATGGATGGTGCAATCATTGTAAACCCTGCAACGCCGCTCCATCCTGAACAAGGCTTCAATGTCAATCGACGGCGACAAAGCACGGCATACATTTTTGCTTTGCAGTCTTTTTTGCAACGGGGAACATTCCAAAGATGAGTGCAGGGTTTCATGATATCCGGCAACCCAGGATTTGAACGCATCATTGATCTGCTTAATGGTTTTAAATTTATCACAAAGGAACTGATCCCTGACGGTCCTGAACAGCCTTTCTAATTTGCCTCTGCCTTGAGGGACAAATGGTGGGGTATGGACCAGATCAATTCCGTTCCTGGCGCAAAGGATCTTCAGGTGCCGGCTGATATATGCCGACCCATTGTCGACGTAAAAACGCTGGGGAATTCCAAATCGTCTGACCGCACCCATGAGATCATAGAGTAAAGGTTCAACCGATTCGGTCAGGTAAAATCCACCATGAACAATAAACCGGCTGCTGTCATCCAGGATGACATGGAGATAGGTTTTGTGCTTTTTATTGTCCTTGAACAATTTTGGACCATGGAGAAAATCAGCAATCCATAATTGACCGAAATGGTCAAAGGCAAAAGGCCGTACATTCCCGTTTGGATCAATGTGGGGGTCTCTTTGCAGGTTATGGGCTTTTGCAAATCTGTAAATGGCAGACCTGCTGGGTTTTCTTCCATTCCACCTGTTGGTTTTAATCAGTTCCTTGATCATCCTGGCAAGGGTCCATCTTGGGTGTTCCTCCCGCAGAGCAACCATTGCTGAAGTGATCTTATCCGGGATCTGGTGGTTACCTTTATCAGATCTGACTTTGCCCATCAGGCCTGGCAGGCCACTTTGAAGGTAGCGGTATAGCCATTTCCTGAGGGTTTCTGCACTCAATCTCATATGGGAACCGTTTGGATGGACATACCGCTGCCAGGACGCCTGGTCAAGCAGCTCTCCAGAGGGAAGGCTGTTGGCTTCCCTGTGCAGAAGAGGGCTGATAATCCCGTAACGCCATATGGCCAGTTCTAATTTCTCGTCATTTTGTTCTCTCACTTAAACCTCCTGTTTAAAAAAGTTGAACTCCAGGAGAATTGCTTAACAAACTGACTGATTTTATTATATATACGTTTTGTGTTGGTGCTTTTTTATCTGAATCTTTCCGGGTAAAAAGTCCAGGAAAAATCTCTGACAAATGATGCCCAGGATCTGCCGGAAGATAAGCATGGGGACATTCGATTGCCATGTCCTTGCTTGAACCAGTCACGGATTATCAACGCTTTTTTTATCCACCGCTGTGTTCGCGGCCAATTGCCGCCGGTGTGCCGGACAATATCTGCGATATTGTTTCCTTGTTCGTACATATCAAGAACATACATCAACATGCACAGAGAGATCCTGAGTATTGGCAATAGCGCATGGGGAAGAATTGAAAAGGTTTTACATGGGCATTGATCATTGTCACAGCGAAAACGCTGGATATTTATCAGCTCATCATCAAATAGATATCGCCTGTAAAACCCCCATTTTATATACGTATGACGGTTCCCGCAGTGGGGACAGCAAGCAAGTGCAATGCAGTTTTTTCTTGTAATTTCTGATAAAACAGTTATCAATAGATTCCATGATCGGGGCATGTGTCCTCCTGTTTAATTGTTAAACTTTGCAAAGGAGGGTATAACACATGCCCCCCCCTCTTATCCCCCCCAAAAGGGGGGAGGAGGATAAAAGGCATACAGCGGTTCCTGCTGTCCATGAAAAAGCTTCCGTCGTAATCTCAAAATATTGCACCTGAAAAATTTCATTTAGGCATACATGCGTGGGATTTTAGGCTGGATTTTTGGGATATTATTGTGCCTCTCTACAGAATCGGTGGTGGAATGTTTGACTATTTCATAAATGCAGGAACCATTACCAGCCAGAGTTCCCAGGGATTTGCCCGTGGTATTTTTGTTTCAGACAGTAAGTTCATCATGAACTCCGGCCTGATAGATGTCAATGCTTCTGGAATGGAATCTGAATCATATGGCGTTTTGATTGAGGGCGAGACCCGATTCGAGAACACGGGAACCATTCGCGCCAACGCCACAAACACCGCGTTTGGTGCCGCCATTCAAAACCGGGGAACCCTGATCAATCATCCCGGTGCGACAATTTCCGCCTCAAGTTACGGTGGCGACGCCTTTGCCCTGAGTCTCGACCATGCCATTGCCATCAACAACGGCATGGTTACCGGAGATACGCTGCTGGATAATGACAGCCTGCTGATGGGTAACGGGATTCATACGGGTGATCTTTTGAGCAATTTCAGTCAGGTAACACCGGGTAACTCCATCGGCACCCTGACAGTTACAGGCGACTACCATCAGGGCGCCGGATCGACGCTGGCCATTGAGGTGGACCAGAGCGCGTCGGACATACTTCATGTTTCCGGTACCGCTTTTCTGGACGGCACGCTGCACATTATTCCCATAGGCTATGTATCGGACAGCAGCCACACCTTTTTGAATGCCGCCGGTATTTCCGGCGCATTCACCACGATTTCCTCCCCGGCAGTATTTGATATCGACATCTCTGACAATGCTTTGGGGCTGGGTTTTGACTTGAACCGCAACAGCTATACGTCTCTGGTCTCAAATCCTGCCCATGCGGATATGGCCGATATTCTCGACCACACCCGCCCTTCAGCTTCCAGTGATATCGCCGATATCCTGAATCTTCTGGACACCATGGACATGAACGGCCTGGACCGGGCCATGGGAAACATTTATCCTGCCATGCATGGCGCTGCGGGCTATGCCGTCCTGGGCAACATCCAGAGAAACAACCGGCATCTGCAACGGCAGATGGATTTGACAGATGCCTTTCGCTTCACCGATCCAGACCCGGACGCCGATCCGGAATCCGATGACGGGCAGCCCTGGAGATCCTGGGCAACAGCCACGGGTTCTGAAACCCGTCATCATTCCCACGGGGCAGTCCCCGGGTTCAGGGAAAAAACGGGGGGACTGATGGTGGGTGCGGATCACAAACCCACAGACAAAAAAACATTCGGAGGCGCTATCGCTGTATCATACCAGAACCTGGATGGTAAAATGAACATCGGCCAATCAACCATTGAATCATACCAGGGTTTCCTTTACAGTCAATGGACGGAAACCCAAGAAGGACAGGGCGCTTACGTGAATACCGGACTGGGTGCCGGGATTGTCGAAATCGATACCGACCGAACCATTCATTTCCTGAACCGAACCGCAACCAGTGACCATACCGCCCAGACAGGCGCGTTGTTCATGGGAACGGGATATGGTTTCAAATATGCCGACTGGCTGGTTCGTCCCGGCTTTGACATGAATTATGCCTTTATGCATGAAGATTCCTTCACAGAATCAGGGGCTGACAGCATGACTCTGGATGTGGACTCCCGCACGTCCTATTCTCTGCAATCCCATATCGGTTTGAACCTGTCCAGAAAACTCACCTTTGAAACCGGTGAACTGATTCCCGAATTTCGAATCGGGTGGATTCATGAATTCTTTCCTGATTCTAAAAATTTCAACGCCCGTTTTCATGACACCCCGTATTCATTTGAAGCTCCCGGCCGGGACATGCCAAAAAATTCAGGACTCGTTGGCGCTTCGCTCAAGACTCGGTTTTCAAGGGTTCTGTTCGGTGCCTTTGATTATGACTATTATTTCATGGAAGCCAACCAGGGATCTGCACATAAATTCAATATCCAGATTCAGTATCATTTTTAGCCAGGCATAATTATTATGAAAATAAAAACAGTCTCTATCATTTTACTATGCATTCTGTCATTTCCTGTCACCATATGGACTTTTCCTTCAAAAGGTGGATTGCCCCAGTCCCACATGGTCATTTATGACACCATCATACAAAATGAACAACATTTGAAATACCCTCTCAAATTTGTGGATTCTTTTGAGGACGGCACTGGATATTTATCACCCAACGGCATCTATCCGGTACTCAATCTTTTTGGGGACTGGCGTTCGATGGGCCGTCAGTATGGATACCTATTACAGCACCAGCTACGGAAATTTCATGATGAAATTTCTGCGGATGTGATGGCCAGAGGAATCGCATATCAAGATCAAGTTGAATTTGCCACCTTGGTTTCCATGGTTTATGGATCGGAAATCCATCAGCTTATGGATGGTATAGCAGATACTTCGGGGTTGAGCAGACAGGAAGTACTTGTTTTAAATGCCGGCATGATGCTGCTCACAGGTGCGGTTCTGGCAGATGATCCCCCGGCTGCTTGCAGCGGGATTGCCGCATGGGGAGAAAATACTTCTGACGATATGCTGGTGTTCAGCAGAAACTGGGATATCAATCGTGAAGCCATGACCCATTATATGAAATACTTAGGTGTTGTGGTATTCCATCCTTTGAACGGTCTTGCCCTGGCCAATATCCATCCAGTAGGAAACCTGTATCTTGAAACGGGAATGAATGAAACCGGTCTTTTTCTGGAACTGAACAACGGGGAACAGTCAAACAATGGATATGATCCCGGGGCCGAAGATACCGCTTCCGTTCTTCTTAGAGTGCTTGCTTCCAGTCGCACCATCAATGAAGCGTTTATAATGCTGAAAAAAACACCGGCAGATTTGTCTTACATCATTCAGCTTGCCGACCCATACCGGGCTGTATCCATGGAAAGAGCCACATTTGGTTGCCGGCTCAGAGAAGGAAAATACCCTGGACTCCTTGCCACATATAACAGTTTTGTTCCGCCATATCCACAGGAATGGGAAGCCTTGATAAATCCCCCGCCGCCTGTTTCCCAGGACCCAAGACTGGCCAATCTCAGAAATCTGGGGAATTCACCTGAATACAAAGGCCGGTTCAATTTAGACAACCTGAAAAAATTAATGGATATTTCTGTCAAAGATGGCGGTGCCGTTCATGGTGGTACAGTTTATCAGGTCATTGCCGTCCCGGAAACAAAAGCCATCTGGTTGCGGGGCCTTGATTATTCGGATTGGGAAGAAGTGGCACTTTCTTCTCTTTTTTGAAAATCCTTGAGTCCGTTCGAAGGTTCAGCGGTTTTTTCCGGCAACGCCTGCTCAATCTCCTGCCGGGTGTGTTTGATTGTTTCCAGAAGTGGAGACCGGGTCTGTTCCGCAATGTGGACTGCGGTTTGAATCACAGCCAAAGCCTGAGCAAGGTCACCCTGCAGGACCAGGGCTTCGGCAAGGTTGTTGGCCGCAGCCACATGATCCGGATCCGCTGCCAGCAGGGTCCGGTAAAGGGCCTCGGCCCGGGCGGGCCGGTTTAGTTCCAGATGATTGTTGGCCAAAGCGAACAGAACCATGGAATTGTCAGGCCATGCCGCCTGTGCGGCCCGGTATGCTGCTGTGGCGGCAACGGCATTTTCATTCCCGGCGGACTCAAACGCAGCCACGGCCGTCATATAGGCCAAAGGATCCACCGTTTGCGGCAGATCACCGGGACTCAAGTCGATCAGGCCCCATGACCCGGCACGCTGCCAGGTCCGGTTGAAATCCGCCGCCGACATCTCGACCCTTTCTTTGGTGCCGGAACGTAACACCACCCGGTCCGGGGGCAGCACGCCGATCACCACGGCATAGTGGTAGATCGGCCACCGTTCAAATCCTAGGTTCTGCAGTACCAGCACCGGGTGCCCGGATTGAATCTCAGCTGTGAGCCCGGTCAGGCCGGCAGATATCGGATAGGCAATCCGCCCCCATTGCCGGCACGCGGCAGCCAGTTCCATCTGAAGACTTCCCTGTCGCTTTGGCAGATAAACGGCCGGAACCAGATCCTCCGGATGAACCGCAACCCCGGAAGCTCCCAGCAGCATGGCCAGGGCCGCCGGGCCGCACTGGTATTTTTCCTGGGCAAAAAAGGGCGTGGCCGTCAACTCCACGCCCTGGTCAGGCCCCACAAGCCGGACATCATTCCTGCCGGCGCATCCGGTCCCGAAAATCAGCACCAGGACAGCCAGAAAATAACATGTCCGGATCATACGGCCCGGTTACATCCGGTTAAAAACATTGGTGACACCCACCAGCTCAAGGACGATCAACACCACCAGCACAATGCCCAGCACGGCCAGCACCCCGGAACCGGCCGGCAGTTCATCAATGCGGTTCTGAAGCTGGGACACCTCCTGATCGGTCAATGCCGCGATGCGGTTGGCCGCATCATCCGGGTTCACACCCAAAGCCGCCATTTTTTCCCTCACATCTTCCCGGGCCATCAACGATGCCAGTTCCCCCCGGGCCGCATCCGCCTCCTGGCTCAGGTATACGTTGGTGTCGATCATTTTGGCATCTATAGCCGGAACCACCGCGCTGGTGATCACAAAGATGCCGGTCAAAAGAAAAATACAGGTCTTGGTAAGCAGACGGATCATGATTGTTTCCTCCATGCAAATGGTTGATAGTTGAATCAAAGGTAGTATGTTTACCCTGCATCGTCAAGAGTTATGGGCTGAAACACCCTGGTAGGAAACCCTCTAAAAGGAATCCCATGGGCAGCGGCATGTTGAGTCCCAAGATGAGACTACCGTTTATTTTGCTTGAAAATATCCCAATGCCCTGATATAAAGGGCGTTGTTTTAAAAAGCCGGCGTAACTCAGGTGGTAGAGTAGCTGATTCGTAATCAGCAAGTCAGCAGTTCGAGTCTGCTCGCCGGCTCCAGTAAAACCAGCATTATCAGCGCTTTTCATGAATCCACAAAAAACCAAGAGTCTCTATTTTTATTCATTTTACCCAAAAAGGGAGCGTAAAATTCGCTCCCTTTTCGCTCCATAAAAATGGCTATTTTCTTTCCAGATCTTTCCTCAGCATATTAAACATCTTGCTTCTCAGCCGATACGTGTCCGCATGCTCACAGTGTGCAGACCAGCTTCGGGCTGACTCAGATATTTTATCCATGCTGATTTTCCCTGCATGGTACAATCGGGACAGGCCTTTAAATTTTCTTCTGGCTTTATTTATGCTGCGCTTTCTTACCAGCTTGTGTGTAGTCCAGGTCCTGTATCCCAAAAAATCAACGCCCTGGGAGATGGGGAACAGGCTGGATTTTCTGTTCAACGTCAAGGCCAGCCTGTGGCGGAGAAATGTTTGAATCTCGCCTTTCAACCACCACAGGTATTTCTTGCTGCCATGCAGGATACAGAAATCATCCATATACCGAATATAATAAGGCAGGCGCCAGTGCTCTTTGGCGTGATGGTCCAAGGCATTGAGATATATGTTTGCGGACAGCTGTGACAACAGGTTGCCGATTGGAATCCCCACCGCCTGGCCGTTGCTGTCTGTGATCAGCCGGATCAGGTCCATGGTTTTCCGGCACTTGATTTTCTGTTCAAACATATTTATCAGGATGCTGTGGTCAATTGATGGAAAATAAGATGCGATGTCGCACTGAAGGCAGTAGGCTTTGCCGAATTTTGCCTGGGCTTTTCTCATATAATTGACAAGCTGGTCGGATCCGGCGTGAGTTCCGCGTCCCTTGATGCAAGCATAGGTATCTTTAATAAACGTCTGCTCAAAAATAATGTTGATAACCTGACATAGCGCCTGCTGAACAATTCGATCACGGAACGGCAGAGACTGCACCAGTCTTTTTTTTGGCTCATGCACATAAAAACTGTAATAGGCACCGGTCCGGTAAGTTTCATTTTTCAGCTCACGCCGGATCTGAAACAGCTCTTTTGACAAATTGTATGTAAACGGAAGCACGCCACGCCGGAGGCGTTTTCCTCTCAGGCAAACCCGGTATGCGTCAAAAAGATTTTCGATATCACAGATTTTTTCGAACAGATGGTTGTATCGTTTCATAATTAGAGGGTGAATCGCCTGACGTTCGACCCTTGCCTACCAGCCAGACGATTTCTGTTTTTAATGTTTTGCCTGCCAAAATCAACAGACATGGACTGTGGGCTCCCTTGAATCATGCTCTGGACAGACGCCCGTGAGCGCTTGCCTTCCGGCTGTAATTCGAGTCGGCACGAAAAGAAATATTCGTGTTCGTGTTCGTGGGATGATTGTTCGTATTGACAATCAGACCGGAACGGGCATTAGACCCATTGTCCCAGTTGCCGCACCGCTGCAACGCACGTATAGCCCCAGCCCAAATCATTGCTGCAACTTCTTTTTCCACCCGCCGATCAACCGGCCCACCTCATCCACTTTGGCAGAAAGGATGGCAAACTTTTTGAACGGGACAAACTTTAAATTTCTGGCCATTTCAATTTGGCGCCTCAGCACCTCATGCTCAATATCCATATCCTGAAGCGTATTTTTCTTGAAATACCTTTTGTTTGCCGCCACCATCAGGCGCAAAATGGTGTATATCTGGCGTTTGATATCCGCGGCTAAACCATACTTTTCGGATTTTGGGAACTGCCGTATCGCAACATAGGCGTACTCAGTCAATTCAAGCATTTTTTGATAGGCAATCAAATTTTCCATGGCCAGAAATTTTCCTTTTAGTGTGCGCTATCGCGCACAAAGCAGATAAACAGCCTACAGATCCCCGTCCGACAAGGCGGCACGAAAAGAAATACGCGTGCTCGAGTTCGTGGGATGAGCGCTCGTAGGGACAAGCAGACCGGAACGGGCATTAGACCCAGTGCCCCAGTAGCCGCACCGCTGCAACGCACGGGAATCATTGTTGTCGTATTTATAGGCACTGTCCAGGTAGGTAGCATAATGGGTTGATGTGTCGGAAAAATCCGGCAACGCCATCTGTTTGCTGTCTGCGCCTTCCAGCAGTTTGCCGATTGCAGACCAGCCAGTCGTGACACCATTACACAGATCAATAGCCGTTTTAAGCTGTATCACGCAGTTGTCCCCATGTGACGCGCTCAACCCGGATGCAAGGATCACCCGGCCGGTGAAGCGACCAGTGATGATTACCTTTTCAACAACTACATCTTCGTTGCCGTTCACGGCATCTGTGATTGTGTAGGTGCCGGGCGTCAAGTGACAGATATCCACCCCGTCTCCGCCGGCGTTGTCATCATAGTCAATATAAGCTTGTCCGTATGAAGCCGCCCCTGCCAGATATGCTTTTGGTTGGATGAAACCAGACTCGATCCGGCAGTTCTCCCATTCATATGTATTCGCCACCAGATTGTGTATACCCAGGGCCACCTCAAGGTTATGATACCATGTTGACGGCCCGGTACCGGTCAGGCATCTGCCGGATACTGTCGGATCCGCGGTGCCGTAATAAGCAGCTTCAGCCGGATCGCGCGTGTCTTTGCCTGAGTTGTTGTTTCCCCGAAGCTGGCCCCAAAGGCCGGATTTCATCACCAGAGATAATGCTGCAAACCTTTCAAAAGGCGTGACCATGTGACATGGACGTCCGTTGATAATTCGGTTCGATGCCGCAATACGTGCATTCAGCCAGCTGATCGATGCCCATGGCACCTTGTTTGCACTTGAGCAAGCCGCGACCGTGCCGGGTGCATTTAGCGTGGTGGTGCCAGGGCTTGTATCCGATGCATCCGGTTGAGACGCTTCATAAGCATCCAGCCAGAAACCGCCTACCTTGATGCCGTTATGCGCTGACTGCGGCCAGCCGGATGTTGTGATCTTCGGAATGTAGGCCATGACAGATGACACGGTGGCGCCGGACCCGTCTGAATTGGCATTGTGTTCAAAGGTCTCCAGCCGGAACCCCATTTCTCTCAGCCTGGCCACCATCCGCATTAATTCATACTGCCTCATGACGCCTCCTGGAACTCCGGCATCTCAGCCAGGACCTGTTCCGGGGTCGGCATTGACCGCTCGCCGGCCATCACCGCTGCCCGGATCTCGCCAGCCTTGTTCCAGCATGCAGCCCCCCACAACACCAGATCTTCAGCATGCGGCCGCAATCCTCGCCAGATACCGGCGGTGTGGATGCTGTCAAACTCATAGTCTTTGGCCTTATTGTCCAGCATGTCCTGAATGGCCTGCTTGGTCTCCGCCTGGATCTGTTCCGGCGATGGCGGTACCGGATCTGCCGGCGCCGGAACAGGAACCGGCTCATACCCATACGCATGCTGCTCAGCCAGGCTCAGTTTATCAAAACCAATAATCACCCGACCGTCTTCTGTCCTGAATTTTTTTGGCGCAGGAAAATAATCAGTCATCAGCTTGCCTCCTTGATGTCTTGTTCCGCCACCATAAATTCTGTGGTGGTGCCGCCGTCTATGGTGGTCAAAACGATGATATCCGTTCCGGCCGCAGTGAATTCAGGGGCTGACCCGCCGCCGAACTCGGTGCCGGCCGGCAGGGTAATGGTGTGCGCCCCCCAGTTGGTTGCATAGATCACGATCCCGCAGACGGCCGGAAGATTGGCATACGTCAGGGTAATATTGCCGTTCGCTGTCACATCGAACACACTCCCGTCTTCATAGTCCAACTCGGTGGCCCCGGAAGCGGCTGCGATGGTGTGCAGGGTGTCTTTGTCGGCTTTGCCAGGCACCGCCTCCAAAGCCTCCGTCTGCTCATCCGTCAACCCCTTCGACCTCCCCTGTAAAATAAACAGATCATCCATATCCATCACCCCCTATAATCCCCGCCGGTACTGGAACACCTCGACGGTGCCCGTGCCGGACAGATACAGTTTTGTCATGGTGCCGGCCGCATCGATGCCGACCACCGGATCTTCGTCCGTCCATTCAGACAGCTCCGGATCTGCGTCAACGCCCTGACGGTACGCGGTCACACTGCCGGAAATCTTCATCAGCAGCACCAGGGCCGCGTCCGGATCGATGTCCACCACGGCTCCGGAAAACCCGGCGATGGCCGGATCAGGCGCATGAGCGCCCGGGGTATCCAGATCCACTTCCGCGCGGCTGACCAGCCGGGTCCACACCGGCGCATCTGTGACGACCTCCAGGTCCGACCCTTCCGGCGGATACACATACACATCCGCTTCATCGCCGGGCCCCAGATTCACGGTCTGCCCGGCCGTGTTGGTGACCATGTAGTATTGTTTTGCTGTTGATGTGTTTTTGATTTTTGGCATGGTGGGTCTCCTTTAAAATATTTTAATATGGTCAAGATCTAAAGACACTGCCGCTCCACCTACCACATATGTGGTGATTTCAATGCAATGTATCAATGGGTTCTCAATCCCATAATCACGCAAATCGAAAACCTGATATTCATCTGTTCCGCTTGCATCTATATATTTGTATTGTCCATACGACACAAAGTCAAAGTCAGGTCCATGGCTCAAAACAACACGGACAGATCCAGGAGCTCCAAATTCAAAGGGCCGGTCTGAAATCATTACATATGCAAATGACCCCCCATCCGCCACCCCGCGCCCTTTAATGTTTAAAATAAAACCATTCGGCGGATTGGGGTCTGGAAACGGATATGGTAGGGGCGGGGTTGGACCAAACGCTCCCCAGTGGTAATAACCGTCCCAAGAGCGACTCCAGTATGTCAGCCGATTTATACTTTGAGCGCTGCCACCCGGATGATTGAATTTAAGCCGATTGTCTGATATAAAATAATCAGGGCTGTTGTATTGGTATGGCAACCAATGATTGTTTTGAGTTTTTATCCAATCTTCGCGACCCGCACCGGTGGCAGTTCCGCTGTTTTCCCAATTCTCAACCCACCCGCACATCTTAGGACTATCTTTAAACCCAACCACAACCGGTCTGCCCCAGTCCTGCCCGGTAAACTTCACCAACACCTCGTCACCCACCGCAAAAGCAGCCCCGTTGCAGCTCATGTACTCAACCGGCACGTTATTCAATGTCGATGCTTGATTGATTCCCAATGCCTGCTGAGTTGAAGTGACCGCCTCAAGGGCCACAGAGGCCAAATCGCCGGCAATGGCCGTAATGGTCCCGTACCGGTAGGTTGGTTTCCATTTTTGCCAGCCAGGCAACATGGCTAAATTGTAGAAGGCGGCCGCCGGGGTTATGGCCATGGTTGGGGAAAGCTGGCCGTC
The DNA here is from genome assembly GCF_000421285.1 of Desulfotignum balticum DSM 7044. Lineage (GTDB taxonomy): Bacteria > Desulfobacterota > Desulfobacteria > Desulfobacterales > Desulfobacteraceae > Desulfotignum > Desulfotignum balticum. Next base: position 115,978 of record NZ_ATWO01000001.1, on the reverse strand, counting down.
TCTGGCTGGATCATACACAGCCTTTTCGTCATATCCAGGCTGAATATTGAAAGCCACAGATTCTCCAGGCACCTCGATCAGGCCAACATCGCCGGCCAGGTCTTCGGTCAAATCCACGCACCAGGCGGATATGGTTTCGGATTCCGGAATATTATCCAAGATCTCATTGCGTTTTTCCAATGACAGTTTTTGCAGCTTCAGGATGTTCAGTGCTTGTTCGTTTTCTTCTGAGGCAATCTGCGTTTCCAAATTTGCAATTTTGGCAAGGTTGGCCGTATTTTCTGCCTGTGCCCGGTCGGTATTATAAACCACAGATACCTGATATTGTCCGTCCGTTCCGCCGGATATGATAGTGCCTTTGCCCATTACGTGGATGCCAGTTCTATTGTTGAAGTTGTCGGATTGATAAAATAGCTCATTGTGTCAATCACAAAAGACACCCCGTCATCAGAAAATGTCACCGTGTCCCCGGGGTTGAGAAAAATATAGGGCCGGGCCAGGCGGTAATGATATTTACCGCCCCGGGTTGACCGGTAAATGGCGCCGGTCAGGGTCACCTCTTTGGGATAAAAGGTCGATGTGCTGTAACCGATCATAGTTACAGACTGGTTTGTCCCGCCCTCGTCCGGATTCACTTCATCCAAACTGGTTTCCATGATCGTTTCAGTCTGTAATATCTCGCCATTGCGCTCGTATGCCTGCTGAATTTTCAATTTCCCGTTGGGCCGGGCTGCGATCGCATCAGCATAATCAACAGTGGGAACAACCACACTCAAATAAGTGGGGTCCCCGGATCTGCGGCGGGCCTGGAGGGATGCCATGGGCAAAGTCAGGTCCGTGGTGCCATCTGCTGCCCCGGTCAGGGTGCATAAATACCTGATAATTTCAGAGCCAGTGTCAACGCTTTCGATGTTGAGGCCAATCCACGTAATCGCATCGGTATTGGTCCACTCGTTGGTATCGGTATTTATGAAATCAATGGCCATCAACCCACCTCGACTAACTCAATATTTGCCACCCAGTGGATGGTTTTATCGGCTTCTCCGGTGACAAGAACCTCAATGCCATTGACCCACCAGCCATCCTCCATATTGACATCCCAGGTGCTTGCGGCAGTAATAACTGCTGTTGTTCCTCCCAGTGTTCCGTCGCCGTCCATGGTTACATTTGTTGAGGCCGACGTGAAAACTATTGACATCCCGCCAAGACCCTCTTCAACCGCCTCGACGTGGGCATAATCCGCTCCCATCTGTGTGGCCTCAACGGTTGAAAGGTCTGTATTAATGGCGCTGATAAGGTTTGACAAGCATTCCCAGCCCTCAGTTGACAATTCAACTTCCCCGGTCCCGGTCCTTGTGGCCTTCCAGATAAACGTTTGATCGTCAATCTGAAGCGTTTCATCTGCCAATGGTACCCCGCCGGATATTGTTACGGTTCCTTTTGCCTGTCCTGCCGGTTGGTCGCATTCATTTTCATTTGGGGGGCCGATTCCCTGGATAGTTCCAATGCCTGAAAAATCTCCTTCAGCATACTCAGATGTGCCGCCAAATGTTCCACCTCCGTCAGTAGAAATGTTTGCGCCAGAACATGTCAACGGCTGTGAATTTCCGCCGCCACCCATTTCAGGAGAAATTGTAAAAACAACATTGGTACCGCTGATCTCTGCATTGGAAAGATACACTTCTTTTGCCCAGGCCACCCGCGCCAAGCTCGTCGCTGCCGTGGCCGCATCCCCTGCCTGAAGGTCGGTGGCCAGTGTCGGAGTGTCTCTGAAAGTATAGGTGTTGCTGCAAACCGTTACTGTGTCGCCATCGGAAACGGTGCCGCTTATCGTAACTGTTCCTTTTGCCAAAGTGCCGCCAACGTTTTTAAGGCCGCCGGTAATCCGCCACATGGCAGAATCACCCACTGTTCCGACGGCCCCGCCAACCTGTCTCGCAACCACGTCAATAGTGTATTTCCATGTTTTTTCACCATACAGCAATATTTTAGTTGGCACGCCATACATGTTGTCTATGAAAAGTGATGTTTCTGAATCATCAGTGGTTTCTTCTCTCATGATAATTTTTGAAACCTGGGCATCCCCCGGATGGTTAAAAAATCCGTTTGCATGAGATTTTTGTCCGCCAAATAAAACCGTTGCACCTATTCCAGATACATGCGCTCCGGCCACTTCGTTCATTGTCATAATTCTGTGATTTTTTCCGCTGGCAAACGTGGAGCGAACAAGTTTAACAAAGTTATTTTCACCACCAGCTATCACGTTATTTTCAGAACCATACCCAGCGACATTTCCTTCTCCGCCAATAATGGCACTATTTGTAGTGGTACTATCAACAATACCGATAGCCTCTCCCAGCGTGATGTTTCCATTATCAAAATCTATTATTTTCGGAAATGCAGAAACCAAAACCCACCGCTTGTTTCCTGCATTTCCGGCCGGAGAAATAACTGATGGGGAGGATTCAGCCAACCCGGAATCCGCATCCAGCACATAAAAATAAACCAGATCTGCAATAACAATGGCCCGGTCGCCATCAGAAACATTGCTGCCGTCAATGGCATCCAGTGCGCCTTCTCCGCCTCCGGTCAACGATGACGCGGGCAGCCATTTTTGTGCCATTATGCCGACTCCTTTTCTTTGATCAAAATTGTGATTATGGTGTCCGCCTTCTGCCGCCGGACACTGGATATCGCAGCCTGGAAAACCCCATCAGGGGTTGTCACGCGGACAAACGTCTCTGTTTTGTGGATGTTCACCAGCCTTGCCCGGTCCGTCTCGGTCATCAGGGCCACGACGCTCAAGGTCCGATCACCATCCGATACCCCGGAATGATTGATATACACGCCGCCATTCAGGGTCTTTGTGCGTGCCACCCGGGCCGGCAGGTTGTTCAGGTCAGATGATTTCTTTTCATGGATGACCAGGTGGCCGGCGCTGTTCTGTGTCAATGTCGATATAGCGATCATGAATTCAATCCCAGTAAAAAGTCTGCCGATTCTTCGTTGGCCCGGATCTGCACCTTTTCAATGACCTGCCACATGATCATTTCCAACGCCGGCTCCAGGCCGGTGGAATCAATCTGGATCATGGCATCACCCCGCTCCATAGATTCTGTTTTGGCCTGCATATATTCAGCCTGAGCAGTATTTAAAGCAATTTGAGAATCAACCATTTTCCCTTCTATGGCCAGTTGATCTTCCACCATGCCCCCAAGATCCCATTTTTCAGACATAGACAAATCAGACATATTGGAAATGAAGTCCCCAAACATGCTCGATGTTGACTCGGCCAAAGCCCCAACAGACTCACCGGCGGCATCGTAAGCCGCAACTAAAATATCCGCGTTTGCCTGGGCTTCTGCTATATCGACGTCCGCTTTGTATTCAAACGCCGTCTGGGCCGTTTCTGCCTGGGCTTCGATGGCGGCTATCTGTGTATCAATGTCTCCCTGAAGCTGGATCTCCAGCATTTTTTCTGTCGGGATATCATCGATCTGTTTTTCAACATCCGTGACCTGATCTTTTGCAACATCAATGATGACGGTATGCTCCGTTCCGGTTTCGTCCAGCCAGGTAATATAATTCTGTACCTGCTCAACAGCGTCTGTGTCTGCGTTGACGTTGACATCCACATCTTTTTTGTCAGGGAGTTTTAAAAACTCTTCCCAGAACGCAGTGATTTCTTTATCTGCCTGTTCGACATCCGCCCAAATCGTTGCCACCGGCGGATCAATCTCAACCCGATCTTTCATCAGATCCCGGGCCGTGTCCACACTCAGCAGATCCGCTTCCGCTGCAATCTTAAATATGGCCTCATCCGGCAGGTTCTCAACGTCGTAACCCAGTCCGGTCAGTTCTTTTCTGAGATCTGTCAGATCATATTGATAATTTTCCGTGCTGTTGGCCAGGGCTTCAATCAGCTTGTTGAAACCTTCTGCGCTGTCTGTGGCCTGATCCTGGGTCCCGGAAAAGTTGAGAAGCTTGTCTGTCCAGCCAATTACTGCCTGGGCCGTGTCGCTGACAGCTGGAATATATTTATCCATCAAGGTCCCGACCACATGGCCGGCGGCATAAGACAATCCCAATAAGCCCAATGCCTTGGTTCCGGTGGCAGCATTGATCACGTCCACCCATTTTGTCGTGGCCGCCGTGACAGACCCTAAAGATGTCACCATGCCAACAAGCTGCTTGGCCGCCAGCACATTGACCAGGTTGGAAACAGACCCCAGAGCATCGGCCGCACCACCCAAAAATCCGGACAGTTCATTAACGACTTTGCCCACTCCAAGGACATTCCCGATCAACTCAGATGTTTCGGTGTCCATGTCGCCGGCTTTATCCGCTGCTTCACCCAACCACTTGGCAACATCTTGCCAGATTTCCACAATTCCGGTGGTGACTTCGTTCAGCAATGTGCCCAGATTTACCAGCTTCTGAATTGCCTGGGACAGCCCTTCCAGGGTTGACAAGTCAACATCGCCGAAAAACGCCTCCAATACGCCTGCGGTTTCAGATGCCAGGGTTTTAATGGAGTTTGAAAAATCAGAAAAATCAACGTCTTTGAGCGCTTCAGGCAAATTTTTTGCCAGATCGTTGAGGGTTGTTTCAAGATCTCCACCCAGCTCTTCGATGACGTTGAACACGTCATCGAACGCCCCGGCCTTGATGGATGACTGAAGCGCCTTGAACACATCCGTCAGTGCCGTGGCAATGTCCCCGTATTCATCCAGCAGTTTTTCGCCCACTGCCTCCAGAGTCAATGTGACGTTGTTTGCCAGGGTCTGGTTGATGAGGTTGACGTCATCCGCCATTTTTTCAAATGCGGTGGCCGTCGCGCCGGTCTTGTTCTCCATGTCTTCCAGAGCGCCGGCAAACTTGCCGGACTCATCCCTGGACAGGATCAATGCCCCTCTCAATGCCTCAGACGATGTGAACAGTTTGGCCATCTGATCCACGTTGCCGCCGGTCACATCATAGACTTTGGCCATGATGCCTTCCAGGCCGTCAGCTGCCAGGGCCTGGGCAGAAAAGTCGAGTCCCAGCTCCTGGGCGTAATCACTGGCCTGCTTGGTCGGCTTGATCAATGCTTCGATGACCTGCCGGATCTGGGTCATGGCCTGGGAGGTGGGAGCGCCGGACGCGGTGATGGCGGCAATGGCCGCGCCCAGGGTTTCGATGGGCACTTCAGCCGCTGCGGCCGTGCCGGTCACCTGGGACAGATACTGTGCCAGCTCCGGGATGGTGGTTTTACCGTCTTTGACAATGGTGAAAAATGCATCAGAATACCGGGTCGCCTCATCAACGCCGTCCCCGTATGCGTTCAGGGAGCCCAGCAGCAATTCAGTGGACGCTGCCAGATTCGCCTTGCCGCCCACGGCCAGCTGCTCGGCCGTGGCCAGTGCCTCCAGGCTGTCGGTGTAATCCACGCCCAGGGAAATGGCCTGATACAAGGCATTGTTGATGTCCCCCAGTCCCTGGGTGGAATCAGAAACATACTGCAAAAGATCGCCTCGGAACCCATCGATGCCCGCGCCGGTCTCATCCACCAGTGTAGTGACCTCCCGAAACTGGGAATCAAAATCTTTGGCAACATTGACAGCCAGGGCCATGCCGCCGATGGCCAGGGCCCCCAGGGCCGCCTCCAGCATGACCACTTTGTCATGGGCATTAGCCAAAGGATCGGTCATGCTTTCCAGTTCTCCGAACCCGTCAGACACTTTTTTGGAAATACTGGTAACAGTGCCGGACACCTGGTCAACGCCACCGAATATAACCTCTATGGTTTTTTGCAGATCAGCCACGGCCAGGCCCGCCTTTCTTTGCTTTGCGTTTCTTTTTCAGATGATCGTAATACATACCCCACAGCTCCATTTCGGTGTCAGTCAAATACCCCTGGGGAAACAGATCCGGCCGGGCTTCATACAAAAACCGGCTGCGCTCGTAACAGAGTGCTAACGCGCCTCGGACGCCGGGGTCACGCCAGAGGCTTCGGCTTTTCCCGGCTCGTGTCCCTGGCCGGTGAGTTCCAGGATCTTTTTCCCGATGACTTCAAACTCGACGGGGTAGCAGGTGCACAGCTTGACCGTGGCTTCCTCATCCAGATCCGGATCAACTGATCCCAGGCGGACGATGTGGATTCTCAAGGCCACCTGTTCCGGCACTGCCTCCCCCATGCCCAGAATCTTTTTGGCTGATTCGGCTTTTTCTTTGGAGGTCCCGCCGATGATCCCGTCAACCAGGGCTGCCAGGTCCTTGCGGGTTGCCACGGCCTGTTTGGCCTGGCCCAGCTCCTGGCCGGTGATCCCGCGCACCTTGAACACCGGCTCTCCCTCGCCAAACCAGGATGCCAGCCCCGGGACGGGCACATCCGCCGTCCGGGGCTGCATCTTTGTATTCAGGAATTTTTCCGCATCAAATCCCATCAGGCAAGTATCCTTTCGCCCTGTGCTTCAGCGGATATGGTGGCGGCAATCTCGATGCTGCCGTCCGTGGGAAAGGTCTCTGCAATACCCAGAACCCCCTGGCAGTACACCGCCGGCACTGTCACCAGCCGGTCGTTGCGGAACTTGAACCATAATTCCTCACCCTCAAACGCCATGAATCCCTCGTTCAGGGTGTTGCTGTAGGCACTGAACCCGCCCTGGCCGATACTCCGTGACCGGGACCCCATGGCGCCGCCGTAATATTCTGTGGAAGACACGGAATAGCTGTTAGCCGGACGCACAAAATCCGATGCTTTGGGGATCTGAGCAAATGTGGGGGTGTAATACGATGCAAACACCTGCTTGGCGGCCACGGTGGTGCCGGTATCTTCGCTGTGAATGGCTGCCAGCTCGGATGCGAACGTCACACCGGCATAGCCCAGTGCGCCATTGCTAACCCGGATACGCTCCTGTTCCCACACCGGGAACAATGCGGTTTCCCTGGAGCTGCCAGGCACCTGCACGATCTCAGATGCAATCACTGCGCCGGGAGAATTGCTGGTCAGTTTTACCTGGGCAATCTCTATCGCATCATTGTCGATCCATGGCGGCCCGCCTGCTTCGCCCCGGGTGCTGGAAAATGCGGTCCCGTCCGTGCCGGCTACCACGGCAATGGCGCCGGCGGCTGTCACGGTGACGGAACAGATGATGTGCGTATTGGTCGTCACGGCCCGGGTGATCTCAACGTCCGTGTCCGCTGTGATATCCTCCTCTGCGCCTGCCAGCCAGCAGGTCCCACCGGAGATATCGATCATGTCGTTTGTCCCGGACGCTGCCGGAGAAACCACCAACCCGGTCAACACGCCATTGGGCCGGACGGTCGGCGTGAACCCGGCCCGGTTGGACCACAGCTCCGCCGCGCTGTTAAAAGTTTTGTTGTCGCCGGAATCCGAAAGCGCCGTCATTGCCACAGCGGTCTGACCGGCTTCATAGTCAAGTCTGGGATCTGCCATTGTTCTTGTCCTTTCTAATAATGGTTATTGGCTGTAGGGATTGCCCTTCAGTGTCGTGTATATAATGGTGAATTCCGCATATGCGGCCACGCTGGTATCTTCACCGGTCGGGGTGCCGTTCGGGCCGCCGCCGGTATATTGAATGCTTTTGATTTTGGAGGTCACTGCCACGGCCGGGTCGGTCATGAGTTTGATCATGTCCCCCAAAAGCTGTTCCTGGATCACGGACGGATCAACCGCACCGATTGCCACCAGGCCCTCGACCCGCACCGGCATTTGATGTTCACTGATGCCGTACTGATTCGTGGCCGCCTCTTCCGGCTTTGGAAACAGCACACACACGGGCAGGTCTTTTTCATCCACATACTGGACCGCCCGCAGGACGGACGCGCCGCAGTCGTGGTTGAACCCGCCGGATGTCCGCCAGGCTGAAAGCCGGGTGAGGTACGCGGAAATAATCTGTTCTCTGATGGTATCAGCCACGGTGCCTCCTCAGAATTTCATCGATCTTGTTTTCCACGTTCAACAGATACACGTGCTGTGCCTGGATGGTGACGGGGTCCAGGACTTCCGACTTGGCGAATATGTCCTCGATCCGGGGACCGGTCAGGCGTTCCAGGGACAGCCGGTATTTATCCGGCATTCCTTTCCATGGCCCTTTCGGTGCAATCTTGCCGGTTGGGAACCTTCTGGGTGCCGGCAGTGAACTGCGGTCTTTTTCCCGCCAGAACACATGCTCTTTGGTGCTGCCGCGACCCTTTGCAATGAACGCATGTTTCACCACAGATCTTGATCCTGATTTCAAAACCTTGACAGACACTCCTTTCTGGGTTTGTCTGGCGCCGAAATTGACCAGGCCAACCGGCTTGCCCGTGGCTTTCAGTGACCCGGACATATCAGAATAATTCGCCTTCTTGATGGTGAAGTCCTGCTTGATCCGGGCTGCCTTTAAATTGATCTCATTACCGATCCGGGCCGTGGCCTGGGTCCGTGCCGTGGTCAGGGTTTTGTTTATAGAGGTTGTCATTACAGACTTGTACTTGTCAGCCAGATCTCCCAGCAAAGCCTTGACCGCTGCCACATCCGCCTGATTAAGTTTGACCGCTGTCATTTCACCACCACCGTCACTTCCAGCCCGTCCTGGGAATACCGCTCAATCCGCTGCACGGTATAGACGGTGCCGGATTCCATGGCAAACGTATCACCCCGGGCAGGCTTGCCCACATCCGACACCATGGCCGTGACCGTGGTTCCCAGGGTTGCCATGTTCACATCATACCCGTCCGCCTGGATCAGGACATCGTGGTCCACCATCACCGGACACGGATCTACCACAGATCCTGACACCGGTGTGTACACGGAAGGGTCCGCAAATTCGTCAGAGTTGTAAAACACGTTCTTCAGATCATCGGCCATCTGTTCTTTGAATGTCATGACCCCATCCTTTTTTTGCTGGCTTAATACAGCCAGCAAACTTCCTGATCATTCCTGGCAGCACTGCCGGCGTGTAAGAAAGTGCGTCCTATCCCTATCCGGCTAAATCCAACCTTGATAAGGGCTTTTAAAATCAAAAACCGATCTCTGCTGCCGGAAACGAAAATGTCCGATCCTTCCCCCGTGACATGATCACTGGAAAACGTGCCCCCTTCATGCTTGTTCCAATAAGTACACCTGGACCCACTGATAATGTCGAATTTGATTCCACGATGATCCACCATCTTCCTGGCTTTGAAAAGCAGGTCCATGTGTTCTTTAGTCATGTTCTGTAGCCCGCATTTATGGGTGCAGTTGCATTCAAATTCATAGGGTTTGAAAAACGGGAGATAATCGGCCCAGTTTATTGAGCTGTTTGTCATACCCCCGCCTTGGCCATATTCAGCCGTGCAGCGGACGATTCATGTACAATTTCTATCACGGCACGAATCATCACCATTTGCCTGGCCTCACCAATACCGGAGATATGCGCCTGAATATTCGCTCTGACCAGGGCCGCCAGGTCGGTGACGGACTGCCGCTCCAGTGCAGTCAGATTAAGATCGGCGATTTTTTCATCCAACGCCGTTTCCAGATCAGCCACCTGGACGGCCTCCGGTCCGTCCATCACCGCCAGCAATGTCTTTGTAACAGCATAAGCCGGCACCACAGATTCAGGCATGGCAGCCATGGCAGACCCCACGGCCAGACGGATGGTGGCGGCCTCCACCTGATCCACCTGGCCGTCTCCCAGATTTTTCCCTGCACATCCTGTCACCATCATTATAAATGCCATGAGCACCAGCAAAAATGTCAGCATATCCATCATTTTCGTTTTCATAAAATCTTCCTTTCTTTAATAATTATAAACGCCAACGCCCAGCCATGCACCGGCACGGACCCCGGCATATCCGGCCTGGGCCGTGATTTTCCAGGAAGTTTTCCGGACATTCTTCCGAAATTCACGATCATGGAACAACCGTTCTTCCGGGGTTTTGGCAAGCAGACACCCATAATCATGCTTGCATGATGCGATGGGGTGACGATGCCGTGGCCAGACACTGCGCATAAAAAAATTCAACGGTGCAGCGGCAAGGCGGAGCAGGAACCGTTTGGTCTTTGACGGGCTGTTGCAGATCAGCTCAGAGCTGGACCCGTCCCACTCAAACCCGCCCGGGATCAATCCCATGGTGCCGTCCGGCTTCCGATACGGCAGCGGGGCCGTCAGCGCCCGGTGCAGCGGCTTGCCCGGCACATTGCGCATACATATGATTGTCCCGCTGGCTGTCATCAGTCCCCGGCCCTTTCATTCAGAATCCGTTCCTTCTGCTCCTGCGGGATGTCCATATACACCACCATAGATCTGAGCATCCGAAACACCAGGCTGTTTTTGGCATCCACGGATTCCTGGAATTTTTCCTGGCCCTTTCTCATCTCTTCGATCTTGGCGATAAGATCCTCGTTTGACCTGCAGTCTCCAGAATGCCGGGCCGTGCATTCCGATTGTGTGACAAACCTGCTACCGGTCAGCACCCGGATCACGATCCCGGCGATTATCGCCCCCAGGACAGTGAACAATCCGGACATCAGCGTCAGTTCAAGCGTGGAAAACTGCATCTGACATCACCTGTTCTTTTTTTTCAGGTTCGATTTCAGGCCTGCGGACGGATCATCTGTATCATTTTCCTGCCGGCCGCCGGGCAGATCCATGACCGGTTCGGCGGCGTTCTTGTCCACCAGCTCATCCGCAATTTTTGCGTCAAACTCATAGATTTTGTCCGGGTCCGGAAGATAGTGTTTGCCATTGACTACTGCGGTCCGGGTGAGCAGTATTTTTTTGGTTGCCATAAATCCCTCTCTTTTGTGTGAAGGCGGCCGGTTGTTCAACCCGCCGCCTGGCATTTAACACGCTGCATCAGGCGGTCCGGACGGATCAGTCAATCACCTGTACTTCGATGATCGCTTCCGGCTGCCAGGGTACCGGCAGGGGCCGGGATTCCGCCAGGAGCCAGAGCACGGACGGATCTTTTTCCAGCCAGGCTTTAGAGAAAATCTGGCCCACAACCTGGGCTTCCGCATCCAGATCCAGGATAATGCCGTACTCGATTGAAAACCGGGCCCGGGAAGCGATCATGTAAATCTTGTTGGCAGGGATCAGATTCTGGTCGTCACCGTCCGAATCTTCATACACAGATCCATAGGAGTACACATCGATGCCACCCAGGTTGCCCATGTAATTGGATGTGGCTTTCCATGTGAATTCCCCGGCAGACAGTCGGCGGGCATCAAACGCCTTGTCGTCTTCCAAAAGGGTCCACAGGGCTTCCGCCGCTTCCGTGCCGCAGATCATGAGGTCCGGGCCATACCCCAGGGCGTTGATCATCATCTGTGACCAGACCTTGACCTGATTCCTGGGTTTGGCTGTATCTGTGGCAGACCACTTGTCGTCACCGGTCAGGGTGATCTGGTGGGCATCGGGCATCAGATAATCCACCTGAAACGCGATATTGTCCTGGGATACCGCCAGGGTGCCGGTCAATGCCTGGGCACACATCCATTCCTTACGGGTATCGATGAGCATCTTCAGGTTCCGCTGTTCCGTAGCGATCTTCTTTTTCCGGGCCGCCATGATGTCCGTGATCCCTCCGGCATAGTAGACCTGGCCGGGGCCGCGCTGACCCAGCAGGTCCTTGGCCGTCATGGGATGTTTGGGCCGGATCCTCGGGGTTTTCACCACGCGGGTGGCCCGGGAGGTCCCCTTGACCACCACCCCGCCTTCCAGGTCGGTGATGAACGGGGCCATTTTCCGGCCGCCCTTTTCAATATCCACTTCCACCGTGTCGGTCTCGTGGGTATTTTCTTCCTTGAACACCAGGTCCTGCAGCATCCGGGGAGGTGTCGGGATCTGCTCGATTGCCCGGGTCTGGACCCTCCAGTCAAGATCAGGTATTTCCAAACTCATGTCGTGTCTCCTTCTTTATATGGTTTTAATGTGCATCCCCGCAACGTCCCGGTTGCAAAGAATTATTTTACGTAAATGCCGATTGACTTGAGTTCGGCAATGGCAGTGGCTTTCTGTTCGTCCGTGATATCGTCCGGCCAGGTCAGATAATGATCAATGGCAACGCCGTGCTCCATGAACACGGCCGGCTCGTCTTCTTCGCTGGCATCCACGTCTCCGTACAGGATACATGCGGCTTCCTGGGACCCATTGATGGCCCGGCCCACAGTGGTGCCACCCAGGGTTCCTTCGCCGTCAACCGTCATGTTGCTGGAGGCTTCGGTCAGCACAATGGCGTTGCCGTCGGTTCCGGTGGCAGCGGCCGTGATCACCACATCGTTTCCATCCGCCTCGGCGGTCACGGTGTCCAGATCTGCGGTCACTGCGGTAACAATATTGGCAGCGGCCGCGGCGGCATCTGCGCCGATAGCTACCTGGCCGGCGGTTGATCTGGATGCCTTCCAGGTAAACGTCTGGTCATCGATCACAAAAGTTTCGTCCGCCACTGCGATACCGGACATCGAGATGGTGCCCTGGGCAGCCACGGCTGCTTCATCCGGGTCCAGCTGCGCCTTATAGCCGGATGCAGTCAGAATCCCGCACACCGTGCCGGACACATGACTGCCTCCGGACAGGGTGCCGGACATAAATACCGGGGGGTGATCCCCGACAAACACGCGGTCCTCAAAAGTCCGCTCGGTCATTCCAAAATCCTGTGCCATGGTTGAACTCCTTTTATATGAAAGGGTTAAGTTTTAAGTGTTAAGTGTTAAGTCAGGAGGCGGACGTATTCTGACGCCTGTTTTTCGATGTCGCTCTGACTGCCCTTGTTGGCGGTGGAATCCCGGCCTTTCTGGGGGGTCACTCCCTGGGAGTGTCCCTGTTGGAGCGCGGCCAGGATAGCGGATCGGCTGGCGCCTTTACCGCCGGCGGCTGCGTCCCCGTCATCGCCTTCTCCGTCGTCATGGCCGGCAGCGTCCGGGACGAAAATACCCTTGAGTGCCTGGACCTGTTCGACACTGGCACCGGACTTCACCACCTGGGTAAAGCTTTCGGCGGCCTCTTCTCCCATGACTGCGGATGCCAGGCCCAGGACCCGGTCCGACTCGCCTGTCACAGCGACGGATACCGCATCCTTGATTTTCTGTTCTGTCTCCGCCCGCTCAGCCTGTTTGCCCTGATCCAGCACCTGGCTGTACAGGTCCGGGTGGTCCCGCTTCAAAGTTTCAAGATCCATGATCTTCTCCTTCTTTAAAATTGATGAAAAATAGGTTTCAAAATCCTGGTCGATCCGGTCGATCAGGCCCAGCTCAAGGGCCTGATCCGCCAGAAATACTTTTCCGTCTGCCATGCCCTGTGCTTTTTCTGTGGACACCCGGCGGTTTCTGGCCACGGCATCGATAAAAATGCTGTAAAGGGTGTCCAGTTTTTCCTGAAAATAGGCCCGGGCTTTTTTATTCAGAGGTTCGTCCTCATTGCCCAGGGCTTTGTATTCGCCCGCCGCCAGATGGGTGAAAGCCAGGCCCATGTCCTGGTTCCATTTTGACCAGTCAATGTGCAGGGTCCGCACACCGATGCTGCCCACGGCCGCGGTCTGGGGAGCGGAGATATCCCGGGCCATCGATGCCAGCCAAAAGGCAGCTGAACACATCTGCCCGTCTGCATAGGCATAGATGTGTTTCTGTTTTCCGGCATCAAACAGAAAATCCCCCAGCTCTTTACACCCGGACACCAGCCCGCCGGGGGAATCCACAAGCAGGCAAATGGCCCGGATCGACGGATCCTTGACCGCGGCTACCACCTCCCGCCGGATCCGCTGATAATTCCACCGGTATAAAGCGCCGGTGATGCGGATCACGGCGACATGGTCCCGGACATCCAGGTTCACGTCGTCTCCGGATCCGGTATCTGAAAACGCGACGGTTTCGACGGATTCGACCACCGCTTCCCGGCCCTGGTAGACAAGATTGGCGATTCTCTCAAGGGCCCCTGGAGTGATGGCCCAGGGCGCGGATAAAATATCCATATCTGTATTAATTTCCGGCGGCATTGTTTCCCTCCTGTTCCGGCTCATCAGGTTCATAAAGAATGGCGGCTGCATCCGCCGGCGGGATCACGTCCAGGGTTTTTTCCATACCGCGCTCAGAAGAGCGCTGGTGCAGGTTGGTTTCGTAATCCCCGCCACCCATCTCCGCAGTCACGCCGGCCAGGGTGGCAATGTTATGCTGGATCGCCAGGATATAGGCTTTGATCTCTTTGAGCGGATCCACATTGCCTTTGCGCGGCGGTATCCAGTCAGCCCGGGTATAAGCGTGGATAGCATCGTAGAAATCCGGCGACCCTTTGGGCAGTATGATCATGCCCCGCAGCCACGCTTCCTCGATCACCATGCGCCACACCGGCTGGCAGAACCCGTCCACCAGCCATTTCTGGTACATGCCGAAGACCCGCCAGGCTTCCAGGAGCGCAGCCCGGGCAGATGAATAATTGGTTTTTGAAAAGTCTTTGGCGATCACTTCATACGGCATGCCGATGGACGCGCCGATGGCTCGAAGGATACGCTCCACAAAAGAATCAAAAGAACCACCCGGGCGGTCGCTTTTCAAAACATGGGGCTTTTCGTTGAGATTGCCGTACAGGATGGTGCCGGGCGCAGCTTCATGGTATCGGGTTTTTTCCGCATCCGGGTCGGTGGACTGAAGTCCCTGGGCGGTGCCGGCGGGATCAGTGGTTTCAACAAAAACCGGGAACGAGGAAGCAATGATGGCGCCCACCAGTTCAAAATCCAGATAATCGTTGAGATCTTTAAAAAATTTCATGGACGGGGCCAGCACAGACACGCCCCGGCTCTGTTCTTCATTTTTAGACACAAAGGTGTGTATCGCGCCGGGTCGGTGTCCGATCCGGGCCAGAGTCCGGGTGAAGCTGGATGAAGACAGATCCATACTGATAAACCCGTCATCCGGATTTGCGATCCAGTAAGCCACGGCCTGGCCGTACCGGCCGAACTCCACGCCGTCTTTGATATTTTTTTCCCAGGTAAAATCATTGGGCGTGTAGACCCGGAGCGGGTCAACCGATTGCAACGCCAAAGAGAAAGTCCGGTCTGGCTGATCGTCGATCATAATCGGCAGGCGGAAGAATTCGCCTTTGACCAGCAGGGTCCGCAGGGCTACCAGGGTGTTCTGCCAGAAGGTCAGCCGGCCGGCGGCATCGCTTTCTCCCTGCCAGATATGCCAGGCCCATTCTGCCTGGGCCTGAAACTCCCGGCTCTGTTCATCGGTCCATCCCAGCACCTTGGCGTTGGGTCTGGACTGGGGTGTCAGCCCCGTGCCGACCGTGTTGACAGTAATGGAGTCGATGCTGGAGGCGGCATGTGTATCATTGGCCGCCAGATCCTCGGCCCGGTCCGCCACCACCTGGCGCTCCCGTCGGGCCGAATATCTGGTGTTCCTGGCTACCAGCCAGTTGGACAAAGTGCCACGGAGACCTGCAGCAGTGCGGGAAACCTCATAAGATCCATACGGATTGGGTCCGCTGGACGGCAGCGGCCGGTTATCAGGACCATACAAAACAGGCGGATTCCCGGTCATCGGGCCACCCGTCCCTGCATGCCCACCATCGTGCCGCGGCCGGTCAATTTATTCTTTTCTTTTTCAAACTCTTTGAGTTGCGCCCAGATTTCCGCCCGGTCCACCCGGGTAAACATCCGGCCGGCGATAGAATAAGATTGATTTAAGCTGACCGCCTTCAGGGCCGCTTTCCATCGCGCGATCTCTTCGTTGAGTTCTGTTTCGGTGAATAACGACATGGTTACATTTTAAAATCCCTGAAAAAAAGAGTTAATATATGTTGCGTTTTCTCTTATCACCTAACACAAGATTTAGGCTTTGTCGTGTACGTGGTGGACGTAGTA
The DNA here is from genome assembly GCF_000421285.1 of Desulfotignum balticum DSM 7044. Classification (GTDB taxonomy): domain Bacteria; phylum Desulfobacterota; class Desulfobacteria; order Desulfobacterales; family Desulfobacteraceae; genus Desulfotignum; species Desulfotignum balticum. The sequence continues at coordinate 100,150 of NZ_ATWO01000001.1, read as the reverse complement.
GACGTAGTGGACGTAGTAGACAAAAAATTTTGTTTTTTTATTTTTTTTTGAGCAGAAAACTGAAAACAATCACAAAAAAGGCCCTGCCTTTAGGTATGTGGCAGGGCCTGAAAGTTAAAATTTGGCGCGGTTTTAGAGGTCGGCTTTTTTAACCAAACCGGAATTTACGCATATCCCGGCTCCAAAAAAATCATCGCTTATATTTGTTTTGTATGCACGCCATCATCCGTCGCTTTGAAATGATAATGCTTATGATTGGGTTCTTCAAATTCCAGTAAACACAAATTTGCTATATCAACAAGATGCTCTGCATTGCCTGTTTCATTGTACATGTCCAGCCGCTGCCGAATAGAATCAAGACGATTATAAGCTGCTTTACCTTTTTGTTTCAGGCGCCCATATCGAATGGCGCCCATAATTAATCTATTGCGCATAAGCGTTTCAAACCGGACAGACCACTCTGTTTTTTTGAGTTCATCCAATGGCGCCACCCTGATTGTTGCAAGGCCGGCCAACTCATATATATGCGCTCTGATCTGGTCGTGTACGCTATGCACAATCAATATCCTCAAACACTAAGGGCAATTGTGCTTTTAATTCCGCCAACAAGGGAAGCATTAAGGCCCGGATCTGCGGATGTGCCTTTTTGGAGCAGCGGAGTAAAAAAATATGCCGCCATTCCCGGACATTGGCCTTGACCACGATTTCGGTTTTCAGTGAATTGGGCAGCACCTCTCGGGCCTGTTCGGGACGCCAAGCATCTTTACCAGAAAGCAACAAGCAGTAATGATCTTCTATATGTTGCATGATTCTTTTCCAATGTTCTCTTTTTAATTCAGAAGACTCATCCCACCAGCAGGGCCGGATGAACTCCATTTTTCCGTCATACCTCACATACCGGGTGGATTCCTGGGCAAAGGAACACAGCCGGTGCCGCACCAGTTCATGGGTCACGCCCCGGTTGGTGACAAACCGGACAATAATATCGCCGAACTCGATCATGGCATGGTGGCCCCGGTCCCGCATGCGGGTTACAAATTGCTGAGAAGAATGGTCTTTGCATTTGGTGTTGCCACATACCTCTCCTCTATCCCAAAAAGCATCCCAATCAGCTGTGAGGCAATCTTTGTTGTCTTTTTTAATACACCCGATTTTATCCTCACTCTTATAACAGGTACGGCCTGCGACTTCGATTATTTGAAGCAGGTTTTCTGGCAGACTGATGATTTCGTGAGATTGTTCAATAACTTTCATTACATTTCTCCTTTTAAATCATTATATTCATCCATATCATTGGGCACAAACTCTTCATGCCAGCACACCGTGCATTTCAAAAGCTTGCACCCGGCATTGAAATTACTGCCCAGACGACATTCCCATTCCATCCGTGCCTGATCCCGATTGCGTCCTTCCGGCGACTGATCCGGATACACATACACACAGGCTTCCGGGTCCCACACTCCATTGTCCGGGCAAAACTCGCAACTGTTTGACACTCTCACGTGAAAAAGGGCGGCTCCGCATTGTGCACATTTCTTCATTTTCCCTCCATTCTCCCGGGTAAATATTATCTGTTTGATAGCAATTCCTTTTGCCGGGACCGGCGCTATGCCCCTTCCCTGAATTCCTGCTCTGCAATAAACCGCGCCACCACGCTTTCCTTGACCCGGACCCCTTTCTGCCGACCGACACGGAAAGCATCGATCACGCCGGTATTGATCAGGTTGTAAACGTGAGCCCGGCTGCATTTAAGCCGGTCCCGGACCTGTTCCACATTCAGGATTCTGTCTTTTTTTTCCATAACTCCTCAATTCCTCCCATGAATTACCGGTTTCCGAACCATGACGGCCGGGGACGGGATACATGCCGGCCGGTGGATGAATTACCCGGGGGCTTGGTATCGGGTTTCTTTGCCAAAGGATCCGGCAGCAGGTTCACCCCGCCTCCGGGCCATTCCCAGTCCGCCAGGGCGCCGGCGATGACCTCCGCATCCAGGTAATGGTTGTCTTTACGGACCGGCACCCAGGTCTCGATGCCTTTGGCGTTGAGCTGCTTTTCTTCCGCTGTGATCTGACGGGCATAGTCCATCTGGGTTTCACGGTGCAGCCATGCGCCGCCCGACTCACCGGACAAAGATTTGCCCAGGCGCTCGTAAAACATATCTTTGAGCTTGTCTGTGTCCAGGTGAACCAGACGCATGCCCATTTTCAGGGCTTTGCCGGACGGTGTTTTGTTGAGCACCGATCCCATTTTGAGTTTGCCCGGCAGTGGATTGGAAGATCCTTTGGTTCCCCAGACCCGGCAGGTCCGGGAAAACCCCATGTTTTTCTGAAGCCACAAATACGCCTCTTCCGTGGAAGAGATGTCTGTCTGGTATTTACCGCCGCCGGTGTCCAGGGCCGCCCGCCAGATCCGCATTTTCCGGTCTGAATCCTGGACCGGCCAGACCGTGTCAAACAGTATTTTTTCCAGATCATCCCATGTGCCCAGGTGGCCGTAATCCACCAGCCAGCTGGTATAATCTTTTGCCCAGGCGCGGATCACATAGAAAAACCCAATTTTCTGCATATCAAAACCGGCCGTCAGTGCCACAGCACTGGCAGGGATCACCTGGGGCGGCAGATCCGCCCGGCATTTCAGGATTTCTTCGTCCTCCTGTTTAGCCAGGACCTTGTATTCTTTCCACGGCTCTGCGCAGTATCCGTTCATAAAATCCCGCATGTCTGTCTGGGATTTCAACCCCTTGAGAAACGCGGCCGCACATTCGGAAAGGGACACAAAATAAGAGATCCATGCCGGGATATGAAACCCGACTGAGGCCGGGCGGAACCGTTCCAGATATACCTGCAGGGTCACTTTGGCGGTCCGCTCGATCCACACCCCGGCCCGGACCGCCACGTTCCTGGCTTCGTCATCCCATTTAGCCCCGCATGACGGGCATTCGTACCAGGCCAGGTTCCGCCGCTTGATCTCTGTCGGGTCCGCCTTGGATCGGCCTTCCCATTTGATCTGCGCAAAGGTCATCAGATGCAGATGCGTGCATTCCGGGCACCGGGCATGATAATCAAACACGGCCTCGCAATTCTTGATGGCCTGCCAGATATTTCCGGATTCAATGGTGGGAGACGATATCTTGATGAACTTGTATGACGACCGATACGTATTGAATCGTTTGTCGATCAGGGCCAGGGGGTGCGCTTCGGTGCGGCTGATGTTGAATCCTTCCTTGTCGATCTCATCGGCGACCGCGTATTTGATCGGCTTGTTTGCCAGTTTGGATGCAGACCTGGCCCAGCCGAAATATATCGGCATGTGATGCAGCCCGATCCGGTGGGAGGTGGCGTCTTTGCTCACCCCGGTCAAAAACGAAGATAACCGCGGGGAAGACTGGATCATCGGCAGCACCCGGTCGTTGCAGTTTTCCTTGGACGTGTCTTCATCCGGGTATACATACAGCACGGATCCGGCGGCCCGGTCGATGCAGTATCCGATAAAGTTATGAGTGGCTTCTGATCCGCCGGTCTGAGGGGTTTTGCACAATACCACTTCCCGGACACATGCCGTGCCCATGGTGTCCATCACTCCCGTCAGATACGGGGTCACGGAATTACGCCACAGCCCGGGCATGGCCGACATGGTCAACACACGATGTTTTTCCGCCCATTGACTCACCGGCATTGGTTTTCGCTTGCGCCATATTTTACGCTCGGCCCGGGACCATATCACATTCACCAGCCGGCGGATCTTCACTCCTGCCCCGGGCGCCCGGGTCATGCCCGCCATGACAGACGTCCACACGCCGGGTTCACACCAGGCTGGCCGGCCTTTGACAGAAATCCGGCCCGTGAAGGCCGTGTCTTTGAATAATGTATCAGATGGAACGTCAGCCATTTATTCACCTTCCTTTTCACTGTCTTCAAACATCACCATAAAGTTCCGGGTGGTGGCATAGGTGTTCAGCTGTTCGTCCAGGGCCTGGTTCAAGGCGGCCAGAAAATCCGCTGCCCGTTCCGGCGTGCCGTTGACCAAGGCAATCCATTCCCGGACCCGGACATTGAATATATTCCGAAACCCAGAATCCAGCACAGACGCCCGGGCTGCCAGCTCCGCTTCAAATTCCGCCCGGGGAATATACCTGCCCTCCTCTTTTTCCTGCTCAAAATTTTTCCGGCGAAGATCTGCTTCCTGGAGCTTGATGGCGTTCATCAGCTTCGTGGCTTGCAGATTCTTCAGATCCCCTTTATTCACCCCTGTTTTTTCCAGGTGTTTTTCCGCGTACTCCCAGGCCGCCAAAGCAGACACCGACTTGTTTCCGGCAGGGTCCACCGTCGCCTGGATCTTGCCGTTCTCCGCGTCTCGGTATATCTTTGATTTTGACACCTTGTATCCCTGGCCGATCAGGTAATCATTGACCTGCATCAGGCTGGTGAATATTTTCTGATCTTCGGCCATCACGCCCTCGCCTTTTCCGCATGCACCACCCGGCAGTTCTCCCCGGTGATCACGTCATCCGGGTGATACATGCGCAGATACCAGTGCACCTCATCATCCCCCATGAACAGATCCTTGATCCGGTTCCGGATGGTCTTGTTGCGCAGCCCGTTGAAATCGATTTCCGCCAGGGTCTCCGTGGCCGTCAGAGTCACCGGGTATTTTTTGAGCAGATAAGACAGCTCCTGGATCGGGGCCATGCCCGCCGGCGGCAGATACTGTTCATCCTGGGCCAGCTCCATGGTCACGGCCGGAGGCAGTCCGGACCGGATCCACGCCTTGATGTCCACACCCTTTTCAAACGCCTCCCCCGGATCCTTGCCCTGGGGAACCGGCCACCGCCGCGCCTGGGGAAAGTGATCCAGCCACCACTTGGCCGCCTTGCCCCCGGCCAGGTTGTCATCCCCGAAATCCAGGGCCACCAGGATGCGCACCGCCCCTTGCAGATGCCAGTAGATCCCGGCACCGGGCTTGGCCGTGGCAGACCCCAGTGCAATGGACCCCACCATGGACCCGGCCCGCCGGGCAATCAGCATCTCATCCAGGTCTGCCTCCACCACCGCAAACACCCGGTGATCCGGATTGTGCCCGGCCAGATCCATGCCCGACCCCGGCACCACATAATACTTGACATCCTTGTCCGTCTTCAGGTCCTCGGCCGGGCGGCGGATCCGCACCCGGTACAGCGCCCCAGCTTTATATGTCGGAATCACCAGCCCCCTGGGCACCCACAGCATTTTGTCCTTTCCGGTTTTCGGATTGAATACCCGGGGCAGCCCCCAGGCCACACGCGGCCGGAACAGGCAAGGTTTCCCATTTTCCCCGGCAAACCATCCCAGCCTGAAACCCTTCACCGCCTGGAGATCCAGCCCCCGACCGGCCAGATAATGCAGGGCCGTGTCATTGCCCAGCAACGCCTGGTGGGCCGCATCCACAAACGCCCCGGCCTTCACCTGCCATGTCTCCACCGGCGGATCATACGCCCTGGGAACAAACGCCTCAGAACCCGTTGACGGCCCCGCACACGCCGGGCGGTACGATGCCGGGCGATACCCCTCCGGCCGTTCCCGGTCGCACGCCTTGAACGCATCCGGATACGACATGCCCCGGTATTCCACCAGGAACTGCACGTCATCCCCACCGCGCCCGCAGCCACGACACCAGAAAGAACCCCGCCCCCCCCTATCAGCCGGCCAAACGCGAAAACGGTCCCTTCCTCCGCATCCCGGGCACGGGCCGGCCCATTCTCCGCCATTGGTCGTTGCCACCTTCTTGAGAACCACTCCGGCCCCAGACACCAGCTGGACCATATCAGTCATGACCACCTCCATGCGCCCAGGAAGCACAGACCCTGTGCGCGGTTGATTCCCAGCGGGAAGAACTGGACAATTCCGGACCATCGTTTTTTTTCTTCCAGAACAAACAAACATCTGAAAATAAAGGACAATTCTTTTCTTTTTGGAGGAAGGGAAGATCTTTTACTAAAAATTGAAAAATAAAAAATAATAAAAACATTCTAAATATATGTAAAAAAACCTCCCTTCCTCCAGATATGACAGTCCCTGTGTTCGTTTTCATTGTATTTTCAAGCCCTAATTTAGTTTGGAAGAACCAGTTAAAACCCGGTCTGTTCCTCCGCTTTTTCTTCCTTATTCCAGTCAGTCAGAATAAAACATCTCTTTTTGGTCGGTGTGTCCGTCGTCCAGAAGCCCGATGCCGACATACCGAATCGTGCCGGATTTCTTTTTCTCGAACCGCTCTGTCATCCACTGACCGAACCGCTTTTTCTTCGGCACCCGGTTGGATATGTTCTCCCGCCACCACTCCTCGAACCTGGCGTACAGGGCAGACGCAGACGCTTCATATTTTTCGACATCGTCCGGCTTATTGATCAGGCAGCATTCGTCAATGAAATCCCCGACAGAATCCTCATTTTTCTTGTACTCATCCACAGCCGCCTTGACGATGGACGGAGGCGCCAGACCCATCTGCTGCCACTCCAGGCACCCGCGCACCATCCAGGCAAAGATCCCGGGCAGATCCTTTTCCAGTTTTTTGTACAGCAGCGTGTCTGCCCGGCGTTCGTTTTCCTTTTGCGGTTCACGATCCTCAACAAACGACAGCGTAAACGGTATCAGCTTCATGCGCTCCCAGAACGCAAAGTCATTGGCCGGCGCATGCGGCTTGTTGTTGGTCAGCAAAATCAATGTGTGTGACGGCATCCACTGGACCTCATCCCGATCATGAACCCCCCGGGCCCGGATCGGATCACGGCCGGTCAGCCATTTGACTTTGGACGGGCTGATCTTGCACCCGTCATCTGTTTCCGAAGCGAATGCCATCCGGATACCCCGCAGCGTCATCAGGTCCGGAGACGGCCCCGCTGAATTTGAGATCCGGTAAGTGTCCAGCAGCATTTCCGGGCGGATGGTGGCGGCCATCTCCCCAAGGACCTTGCACAGCATGTCCACCAGCATGGACTTGCCGTTCCTGCCCTGGCCGGTCATGACCACGAACACGCTCTGGTAGACCTCTCCCACCAGGCTGTATCCGCATACCCGTCGCATGAATTCAATCAGCGGGACATTGCCGTCAAAAATTTCATACAGCACCTTTTCCCACAGCTCACTGGAGGCCTCGATGCCTTCATCCGGCCAGGAAACCGGTGACGATTTCACCAGGTAGTCCTTTTGCCTGCCCGGCTCCATCTCACCGGTCTTCAAATTCAGCACCCCGTTGGCGCACGGCAGCAGCCATGGTTTCTGATCCACCTCCGTCCCGTCAATGGCCATCGGATCCGCAGACGTATGCGCAAACATCAGGCAATTTTTCCGGCGCCGGGTGGAACGAAGCGCGCTGACCCGGTCATTCAGCTTTTTTCGCCGGGATTCAAGGTGATTTATTTCGTCCCCTTTGTCTCGCAGCTTCCTGATTTCGACTGACAGCCTCTTGGTCTCATCTTCATACGCCAGGGCAACCCCCTCCACGCTGCCCTCGGCATTGTCCATCCGATCCACCACCCAGTGGTGACCGGTCCACTGCATCCACCGGTCCATTGATTTGTTGAACACAAAGTCATCCCGGTAAAGAGCTTTGAACAGCTCTGCATCCCCAAGCTCGTTCCGGTACAGGCACTGCATGATAAAATCCGAATCGATTACAGGCCGGCTGCCATGACCACCATGACTACCTCGAATTCCATCCCGGGTGCCTCGCCCGGATCCAGATCCTGCAGACTTGCCCGCCTTCTTTTCCTCCTCCGCCAGGGCTAACTGTTCCTCATCCGCCAGGCGACTGCACTGCTCCCTGATCTGTTTTTCATCCATTTTGCACCCGAATACAGACAGTTTTTTGGTGATTTTTTTTATTCAAACTTCGAAAATTGCGATTTAAGAGGGCCTTCTTTTTCAGCTTTATAATGCCACGCAAAAAATCTAAAAATGAAAATTTAGGGCTATGGGTGTTTCCCATTTCCCTCCCATTTTCAAATTCAAACTCGCGGAAAAAAAGCGCCCTTATCGACCCGTATAAAAACAAGGCCCAGGAAGGACCCACAGCTTTCCGGGAAGGTTTTACCTTTTGATTTGTAAAACTATGGTGTGGGGTGCGGGGAGCAGATGTCACGATCTCACCTCTCCTGGGTATCGGTTCACCTCTTTGCATGCGGATCTAAAATCGTCCCAGAGATCTTTCGAGATGACCACCGTTTCATTGTCCAGGGTGTCTGCCAGAGCAACCACGGACATGGCAATGTGTTGCAGCCTCTCATACGCCTGTAATTCTTCAACCTTGATCGTCACCCCATCCATATGTGTCGCTCCTGTGAATTGGTATGAATAAAGCCGGATTTACCAAAAAGACGGCTCCGGCGGGCCTTTCAGCGCAAGGAGATAGCATCGTCGCGTGCCCGTTATTAGCGCCACGGTGCCGGGCGCAATTGTAAAATCGGTTTGTTTAAACACGGTATATTCCACCCGGTAGCATGCCGTGTCTATCAAGCAGGTCATATATTTCCAGCATGGTGTTCTCAACCTGCTGCCGGAACTCCAGGTCAATATCCCGGATGCCGTCCGGGTGGCAGTGCTGGTTGAACTGGATCTGCTTGAAGTGGATGCTGCTGTAATACTGGCAGTGGTGTTCCGCGTACTTGAGCATGCCCTCGGCCAGGCTGTGAAAACCCAGCGCGCGGGTGTAGGCGATCACATCGACAATGGTGCGGTCAGTGACTGTGATATCGAACCGGTGAATGGACTCCATCTCCGTCCGGATCTGGTTGGAGAAGATCCATGCCTGGGTTTTTTCTGATCCGGTCTGGTTGATGTGGAACGGACAGAACGCCTCAAGGTCCGCCAGGACATGGACGGACTTGCCTGGGTTATACAACTTTTCCTGCTGAGCCGTCTGCAGGGCCGCGGTGGTCTTTCCGGTGCCTTGTGCACCGGTAAATGATCTGATGATTTTCACAGATCCCTCCCTATGCAATAATGGAAACGGTGCCCGGGATGGCTGGCTGCTCTGTCCGACTCAACAGATAGCCCTTGATCCTTTCAATCGCCACCTGTTTCCATGCAGCGCCGTCGGACATGGTTTCGATGGTGACATTTTTCATTTCCTGCATTATTTTTCCTCCACACTGGTGGTTTTGTGTCCGCAGGCCGGGCAGATCCAGTGATACACGGTGGATCTTTTGCCTTGAACCATCCGGTAAATCGTCATCATTTTCCCGCATCTGCATTTCATGTTCACTCTTTAATCCTCCATACCATCGGCAGGGACAAAAGAAAGAGAATGCCTCCAATACAGTTGGCCCATGGAAACCATGCCCCTTCAGACCCTGCCATGTTGATACCGACTACAAATAATATTCCGGTCAATGCCTTCAAAAAACCTCCTTGGTCCGGGTGCTGTCATCACACAGCGCCCCCGGACCCTCAAAAAATTAATGTTTTACCTGGCTCTGCCAGGCGGTGAGTTCAGCCCGGGCCGCCCGGGCTAATATCGTTTGTTTTCAATGCTATTGGCCTGGGCCTCGTATATAGCCAGGGACTCATCGATATCGTGTTTCGCCTTGCGGCACAGTTCGCGCACCACCGGCAGGGGCTGGCCCTCCCTGAGTGCGGTGTGAAACTCGGCCAGGGCCGGCAGGTCATCCAGGCATTCATCCGCCAAAGTCTCTTTGTCCGGATGAATCTCGCCGTCACACACCAGGGTGCAGCCGACGATCCCGGCCAGATAATCCACGGCGGCCCGGGCAAAATCGGTCCGGCCACGCTCCATGAGTTTTTCCAGGGTAATCCCCAGCATACCCAGGGGATTCTTGGTGATGGATTCGGTGGTGGCCGGATCTGCACTCCATCGCTCCAGGGTTCGGCCGGAACAGTTCCAGATTTTCAGGATCAATGATTTACCCAGATGATAAATTGCGCCGGAATACCATTCCCAGGGCGCGACGGGTGTACGTGTCGGTTCGCGGTTCATTACGACGTTCCAGTTGATGTTTCGGGTTGATAATGTAAAAATGTGGAGATATTTGTCATGAATTTATGCCGCCGGAAAAAGTTCTGCTGCCGTGTCCCATCTTATATGGGAATATCTCGGGAATACGGGGGTGCCGTCATCGGAAACTGCGCCGTATTTAAACGTGACCAAGGCACCGATGGGCTTTTCGACCCACAGCCGGTATCTTTCCGAATCCGTCAACCCGGCACACCGGAACTTGACCCCGTTTGCCAGACGCAGGATCAGGCTGCCGAACGTGCGGCGGTTCTTTGAGTCGTCTTCCGCATCGGCAAATCCGACCAGCTCGGCTTCCATGTCCTGGACCGGTTTAATTTTCACCAGGGCGGCGGATCTGCCCGGGCGGTATTTTTCTGATTTTTTCCTCAGAATGATGCCCTCATGCCCCTGATCAAGATACCGCCGGTAAAACGAACGGATGTCTGTTTCTGTTTTGGGCCGGTCCGTGACCACCCGTTTGATGTGGCTGGTTTCAGGAAGGCTGTTCAGCAGCTTGACGCGCTTCACAGCGGTCATGCCGTCCAGGGCGATATCAAACACATGGAATTCAAGGGCCGCGGTGTCGTCTGATGACCGCTTGCGCCGGGCCAGGCCGTTCAGCTTCTGAAAAGACAGGTCCCCGGTATATATCTCGCCGTCCAGGGGATACTGTCCACAAGGGTGTGCCATCAGCTGATCGACAATGTGCTTCACCGAATAAATCCGGTTTCCGTTCCGGGTGTACAGGCCTTTTTTTTCCGGGTCCCACATGGCCCGGATGCCGTTCAGCTTGGGCTGGCACAGATACCGGTCCGCCGGGAAGTTGATGTTGTCGATATTTCCGGTGGCGGCCAGCATGGGAGATTTGGTAAAACTTTTCGTTTCAACCGGCATGGTGAATTCTCCTTGTTTGTCGGTGGTTTTTTCCATATCCATAGACCGGGTGATTTTGACCAGTGCCGCGGATCTGCCGGGCTGATAGGTCTCTGATTTTTTTTTCAGAACAATGCCGTCATGGCCCATGTCGAGACACCGCATGAAAAACCGGCGGATTCCAAATTCATCTTTGATTTTGCAGGCCGGCACCTTTTTGACATGGCTGGTTTCCAGCATCAGGCGGAGCGTCACGTAGGTCCGGGCCGCATAACGATCCAACCACGCGATATCAAACACATGAAATTCAAACGACATTGTTTTACTGTTGGGCTTTTTCCGTGAAATCAGATCTTTCATTTCCTTTTCGGACAGACCCGGTGCGCAGATCACGCCGTCCACCGGGTATTCTCCCATATGAGGCAGGCACGATTTGGGGTGGGGATCCGGATACGAATGGTTTTTAAGCTGCGCGACAATATGGTCAACGGAATGGATCTGAGTGCCGTCACTGGTGTTCAAAGTCATGGTTTCCGGGTTCCACATGGCCCGGATCCCTTTCAGAAGCGGCTGAAAATAATATCGATCCGGCTGAAGATGGTTGATGTCATCGACGCTGCAGGTGGCTGCCAGCATGGGAGCTGTCGCAAACCTGTGTTTTTCGACGTTCCGTTCCTGTCTTTTAAATGATAAGGATATCATGCGGCTTCTCCTTGTTTGGTGGTTTTGCCTGGGAACATGGTTGATTTTGTGGTATGGCCGGTCATATTTTTTACTATTAACAGAGGACAATTTGATTCATGGAACATCCAAACGTGCTGAACAAATTCATAGATACGAAAAACAATGTTACGTATGAGATATGGGCATACCGGAAGCTTACCCAGACAGAAATACGCACGGCTGTTCGGGTGCATCTTTCTAAAAGAAGAGCCTTGCCCAAAAAAGGCCGCCTCATAAAGATATGCAGCCTTATCGGACACAATGACTAAGCCCCTCTATCAGCTGTGACAACTGATCCTGGTTTATTTCGATGGTGGCGGCGGTCCCGTTTTCCCATACAGTCAACTCGGTTTTATCGGATTCCGGATGGGTGGAAATGGCATATGATGCCCGGAAAAATTGTTCGGCAAAAGTCTCACTGTTCGTTTTCACGCCATCTTTCTGTACATCCACGCCTTGAATGACGGAACGCCGGTCATTTCGACGTTCCAATTGATCTGTCTGCTCGATAAGGTGAGAATGACAGTGGTTGAGGAGGGTTTGACAAAACAACTGCTGGCTCCAGGCATCCGGGAATGCTTCTTTCAGCAGGACTTCAAATGCTTGCAGTATGGGTGACTGACAGTCGGATTCTGATTTGTTGCTTTTCTTTTTCATGCGGCTTCTCCTTGTTATCGGTGGTTTGTTTTCTGGTTGATCTTGTGATAATGAAAAACTGTTGAATTCCATAAATAAACGGGAAAGGACATTAAAATGGGAAATAAGAAACCCGGTTTTACGCTTGAACAGCATGATCAGCTTGGCCTTGAGCTTCAGACCATTTTTGACCGAATGGGAGCCATCAAGGCGGATCTTGGCGTTTGCTATCCCAGAAGCGGAAAAGATGGCAAAGCTTACCAGAGGATGGCAAAGGTCATCGATTATATCAATGACATCCGGTCTGAAATGGATGAGTTTGCTTTTAATGAATTCAGCCATATCCAGGACCTGGACACCAAAAAACTGTATTACCGGGCTTTGAGAGATGACCATATCACGCACCCTAAGCCGATACACCCATATCCAGAAGAGTAGACCTGGCATCCTCTTTTTCATCGTCGACCAGGCCGTATTTGATTTTGTACATCTCGGCATACATGTTAAACTTGTCAGCAGACTTGGCGGCATAGATGACTTGCTCTGAAAGTATCGCGTCAGCCCGGTCCAGATAAAACGCCTTAATATCTTCAGGGGTGTCAAGGTTGGTGAGAACGAATTCCTCATCTTCGACATTGTAAGCTGCATACTTGCCATTGGGCTGCTTCAGGATTTCAATGCGTAAAATGTTCATGGCGGGACCTCCTGTTATTGGTTGACGAAACGCCTGTCATTTCGACGTTCCAATTGATCTGTCTGCTCGATAATGTGAGAATGACAGGTGTGTCGGTTGTTTTCCTTTTTCATGCGGCTTCTCCTTGTTTGGTGGTGGGCAGCTGGGCAAAGGCCAGTTCTTTTTCAAGCACGGAGAAGTCAATACCAGACAGGCATGTCAAGACATGGTCATTGATTTTGTAAAGTGTTGCGCACACCTGGCTTTGGTTATCAAGATTGATCTGGCCGGAAGCGGCGAGGTTCAACAGCTCCCGGGACTGTTCTTCAAGTTCCTCAGCCAGCGCCAGGTCTTCCGGGTGATAGGTGAACCAGACATAATCCGATGTGACAGCTTCATATTGGTCATAAAATTGTTCTGGGCTCATGCGGCTTCTCCTTGTTTGGTGGTGGGCAGCTGGGCAAAGGCACGCCGGAGATCTTCCGGGGAGGCATCTTTCCACTGCTGGGTGGTTTTTGCGGGAAAATCTTCTGACAATTTTACCGCTAACGGCCAAGAAACTGGCCTTTTCCCTGAAAGTGTCAGTGAAACTGTGGCCGGGCTAAGGCCATATCGTTTGCAAATATGTTGTTGTTTGATCTTCATGCCTGCAAAATTATGGGAATATTTTGCAGATGTCAACAAATATTTTTTGCAAATTGCAAAAAATATTTTAAGTATCTGAAAAAACTTTGCTTTTTTTACCTTTGCTTTTTGCAGATCAGTTACAGTATGGTATTTTTATGGATAATAGAGATGAAATTTTGCGAGCGTGGCTCAAATATTATTTTGAACACAGCCCTAAGATGAACAAAAGCCAAGTTGCAGCGGCGGCTGGCATAAAACCCTCAAAAATCACCTATATTCTTACCGGTAGGGTCGGAGCAGATGGGGAAAAGTATTTACAACCATTTCCATTTGAACTGCAAAAAAAAATATTGGATGCTACCAAAACATCTGAAAAAGAGGCGATCAGGATCGGCAAAAATGAACTGGAGCCAGACAAAGATAGAATTCAAAAATATATTGATGAAGCGATTACAAAAAAAATCAAATACGTCCCTTCTGAGCCTCAACACGACTCCACTGCCGGGAACATTGTTCCTATTGACCATCAGCACGCCGAAATAATCAAAAAATTTCAAAACCGGGACCTGGCACTGGTGATTAACCAAGAGCTCCTTGATCTGGAATCCATGGACCCTGACAAATTGAAATCAGTGTTGGATTTTATCAAATATCAAAAAAATGAAGCAGAAAAAGAAGCCGCCAAAAAAAGAGATGCGTCAAATTACAAGGAATAATTGCCGGATCATACGTCTATATTAAATGATGAACAATGTTTCAATTGGAAGAAATACCTAGTCCATATAGGGGTTTTTACCTATCGAAAACTTATAAGGAGGCCAACATGTTTCTGTTCTTACGAACAATTACCCTTGTATTCGTATTATTCTTTTCGTTCGTTTTTAGTTCAGATGTGCGGGCTCAGCCGTTTGCTGTCTATTCCGGAACAGGGGATGATGTACAGACCATATCCAAACCGGACAAAAACATGCCGGCGCTGTTGGCGATATCAGGAAACAGCGCAGGCAGGCACTTTGCCGTGATAGCAAGGGACGGCTCAGGAAACCGGGTAAGGGCTTTAGTCAATACCACTGATGCCTATGCTGGTATTGTTCCAATCGATTTGCCGCCACGGACCGACACAACATTGCTTGAAATCAAAGCATCCGGTGGGTGGCGAATCAAGGTTTATTCGATTGGTGCGGCTCAAAGGGCAAAAGTGCCAGGTGTTTTCAATGGAGAAGGTGATAATTTGATCGTATTAAAAGGCAACCCAAAATTAGCAAATGTCCGAGGTAATTCAGCCTCACGGCATTTTGCCGTTATCGCATATGATAAAGGCGGAAATCGATTGGGTGCGAAGGTCAATACAACGGACCCTTACAACGGAACTATAATCTTGCCAAGCAGAACCCTTTTGCTTGAAATTAAAGCGGTCGGTGGCTGGACTGTAGATCTTCAATAATTCGTTGTGGCATAGGTCAATTGGGAGAACTACTTAATCCATATAGGGGTTTTTACCTATCAAATAATCTATCAGGAAGGCCGTTCATGGATCCTCAAAATCAATGCCCAAAATGCGGAAAGCCCAGAAAAGAATCAGATATTGACTGCCCATATTGCGGTATTGTGTATTATAAATATGAGGCGATTCAAAAACGTAAGGCAGAAGCGCCAGATCCGACCCCGCGGCGGCCGCACCTGAAAAACAAAAACAATCTCCAATAATCTCCCTTCCAGTCAAACTGCTGGTGGCCGGTGTCGTCTGTCTGTTTGTTGCTGCTGTCCTATTTGCGCCGGAAAGCACCCAGCCACCGCCGCCACCGAAAGCAACGGTGTCTAAGCCCCAGCCCACGGCGGCACAAAAGGCAGCCATGGCAGCCAAAAAAGAAAGGGATCGTGCCGAAAGGGAGCGGCAAAAGGCGGAAGAATATGAGCGCTGCAAGATCGATTTGCAGTGCTGGGGAAAAAAGCACTCATTGAGAGCGACTTACGCCAGTCAGGAATCAATTGAAAAACTGGCTAAATATGATTTTGAGTGGGTGGATGGCTTTTGGGGCAGCAAGTTGACACATTGGAAGTGGCTGGACGAAAACAAATACACCCTGGTTTATTTCGGTGACCAAATTAAGCTGCAAAACGGGTTCGGTGCATGGCAGCGGTGTATATATATGGTGAAATATGATCCAATCAATGAAAAAGTCCTGGGAGTTGATATCGAGCCGGGACGATTATAATAACAAGGGTTTTTACCTATAAACAAAAAAAGGATAACCATGAACCAGCCGGTGCCATTTATGATTAAATTCAAATTAGCGCCCAGCGAAAAAAACAAAAACCCATTACTGGAGCACATTGAAGGAGCAAACGCCACAATATGGGTTTTTGAATTGCTGGAAAAAGAAGCCCTTAACAAAGCTACCAGGTATGTTCAAAGCCTTGGCTGGGAGGTCGATTCTCTTTCGGATCTTTCCACAGGCCTGCCAGCGCCTCTTTCTCAGATGGATATACGTACAGCATCGGCTTACCTGGATGCTGAGCTTCTTGGGATTTGCGGGCGGTTTGATGCGTGGCCGAAGCGTCCTCAGCCGGGCGTTTTTTATTCGGTTCCAATGGACAAGCCTCCTAAAAAGTAATGGAATATTTAAGGATAATTCTACCATGAAGCGCTAAGGTTGTATAGACTTTTATATACATGTATATACAACAGTTTTTTGAATCCATAAAAGGGGGCACTTCTCATGTTCTTCACTACCAAAACCTACGTCAAAAGATCCATCGAGCGGCTGTACGGCATTATTCAGGGCATTGATATAGACTGCCACATCAATGACCGGGAGATCGTCGCATTGAAAAAATGGCTGGATACCCACGATGTGCTGCACCATGAAGAACCGTTCAGGGACCTGGTTTATCTGGTTTCTGAAATCCTGGAAGACGGGGTGGTGGACGCTGACGAAAGAAAGCTGCTGTCGGAATGGTGTTCAAACGCATTGAACGAAACCGGGTTCCTTGGTTGTGTGACTCAGTCCACCCGCCGGCTGCACGGCATCCTGTCCGGGATTGTCTGCGACGGACAGATCCGGGCGGAAGAGCTGACAGGGTTGCAGGACTGGCTGCTGGATTATGAGCAGATGAAAGACTGGTGGCCGTTCAACGAGCTGAAAAAGCTTCTGGATCAGATTATGGCGGACGGAAAGGTGGATCCGGAAGAACAGGAGGCCCTGCGCGATTTTTTCTCAAGCTTCACAGAGCAGGTGATTGACGATCCGAAAATTTTTGACAATGAATACTGGATGGACCCGCGCATGATATCCTTGTCCCCGGTGTTCAAATCTATATCGACCATTTGTGAACCTTCGCCTGTCATCCGTTTCAATGGCAAAGAATTTTGCTTCACCGGCCCGGCCGCTTCCGGAAAAAGAAGCCACCTGGCGGCAGCAGTGGAGCAGTTGGGCGGGGTCCACCGGAAAAACCCGGTCATCAGCCTGGACTATCTTGTCATCGGGGCGCAATCTTCCCCGGCATGGGTGTATTCCACCTACGGCCGGAAAATTGAAGCGGTCAAGCAGCGAAAGGAAACCGTGCCGGACTGCCAGACACAGATTGTCAAAGAGGCGGATTTTGTATCTGCTGTTACGGCCAGAGGGCTTGGTTTTTGATCAAAGAAATCAATCCTGCACCTGCGTCACTGACACCTTCAGGGCCATGGCCAGCTTTTCCAGGGTGGCGGTCCGGTTAGTGTTTTCCGCCCGTTCCATCTGAGACAGGGCCGCCTGGGTGATGCCGGCTTTTTTTGCCACCGCTTTCTGTGTCATGCCCAGGTAAAGGCGCCAGGCTTTGATCAGCGGCATATCTTCCAGGATGGCTTTTTCCGCCACTTCCCGGGGAACGGAATCCGGTTCAATGCTTTCCGGCAGCATCGCCAGATAATCGTCATAAGGAATCACGGCAAATGCCGGTATCCCGTTTTGTCTGATCACCTGGACGTTATTTGTATGTGCGCTCATTTCTCTTTTTTACCTCCTGAATTTCAATGATTTCAAGCTCAGCAGTGAAGAACACCCGCCACGACTTTACCCTGAATTTTAACAGCTGGGTGGTTTTGTATCGGCTGACCCTGACCGGTGTGTCCGGATAAGATTCCAGCTGGTTGATTTTGTGGACAATCTCCGCTTTGACGGCCTTGTCTTTTATTTTCTTGATTTGCCGGATCGCTTTGGTTTTATATCTTATCTGGTTCATGCTGGAAATATAAGCTTATATTATAAGATCGTCAATAATAAATATAAGCGTAATTGCAAAAAACATGGTTTTCCCTGCAAAAATTTCTTGACACCCGCTGCGATCATCCTGTAACGTACACACATCACACAGCGCCCCCGGACCTCCGCAAGGAGGTCACGATGGCAAGACAATTTGAAAAACCCGGACAGGCCCGAAAACCTGCTTCGGGTTTTTTGCGTTCAAACCTGCCGATAAATCTCAAGCCCGGCCAGATCCGGCGTGGTGACTACTGCCACCGGTTCCAATCCTGTTCCCAAAAAAATCAAATTGATCCCAAACAGATCGTCTGTCTGATCTGTGAACGCTTCATCCCGCTGTTCACCGGAGTGGACCCGCTGGCCCAGGCCATCACAATGGGATACAGGGTTGGATTCAAAACCATCAAGGCGGCCCTGGCGTTTGAAGCCAATGCGGGCATTGCTTCAAAAACAGAAGCCTACAGAAAAAAACTGTCCGACCATACCAAAAAATCCGGTATAGAAAAGAAACCTGCCCCGCCACCTAATCCAGATCCCGCGCCCATGACAAAAAAATGTGGCAACCCCAGATGTAAAGATCCGGTGTTACCTGCCACGCCCAAGTATTTTTATCGGAACCGGACCAATGTGGACGGTCTGAGTTGTTATTGCAAAGTCTGCCAGAACGCCACACAAAAAAAATCACTGATAAAAAAACAGGAAAAGGACCGGCGGAATGCAGTGGCTGGTTTTCTGAAAAACACCGGCTGGGTGAAGGCGGGTCCGCCGATCGGCAGGGAGGTGGAGGCATGATTAAGCTCTCCATCGAACCAATCTATCACGTCCCCCGGATAACAAAACAACTGACCCCAAACTGAAAAGGAAAATTAACGGTGAAAGAAGCAATAAAGACGCAAGACTGGGTAGATAGTCCCTATTATCTCAGGGACCTTACAGACCTGTATAAAGTTGGTTCCCGTGTGGACGCGTGGCGTGACTTTCTACTGTCAGAAAAGATAGATGTATTGAGAAAGTTGGGAATGCTCGTCATGAGTTTCAATCAACACGATCTGTTTAACCGGCTCATTATCAGGCTGGATTGCTCAGAGGATGAGGCTATGGCGGGTATCAGGTCTGTCATGCGACCGGGACATGAACGGGACGTCGCTTTTTTCCGGCGGTCAATTCACGACAAGACCGCATGGGCGTATTTGCCACTCAGTTGCTTTGCTGACGCCCAGGGCTTCAACGAATGGGATCGGGACAAAGAAATCTGGCAAAGCGATATTTTGAAGTTCAACCCAATGCCTCAACTGATGGTTGGCGTGGAAAAGGAATGGAATGTTGATCCGTCCTGCTTCACATTTTCACACAAGATTCGGAGAAGACAATACGGCGCCAGGGAGAGATATGCACAGGTGTCATTTAACCATCCACACCTGGATCAGCGGTTCAAGGGCAACCAGCACGTTGTGAGTGGCACGTTTCCCGTGGATGAGGAAATTAAAGCCATCAAAAACAACTTGATGGAATTGGCTATGGACGTATGTGCAAAACAATCGGTTTGTGTGGAAGGGGGAGGAGACAATGGTTGATGTGCAACACCTACAGAAGGTGCATGTAGCGTACCGGGCTGCGCTTGATGGCGGCCTAATTCCATGCGGCGGATCATGTGAAAGATCACTACCGATTTTACAAATGTACCGGTGCTACCACTGCGGGCTTTATTTTTGCCCCGCATGTGCACCGGCGCATTTCGGGCAGCGGAAAAGCAGCTTTAAGATTAATCGCCGGGATCTGGCTGAGGAGGTGTTTCATGGCTGATCACTCTTTCGTAGACACATCTGGTAAAGCATGGACAGCCTGTTGTGAGTGCAATCGTGGCGTTAGGGGGAATGATCCTGACAAATGTTCATGCGGGTGGAAAAGTACCGAATGGGACGGCACAGGCTGCTTTCTCGGCACGGCCATTGTCGGAGAACCATCGAAATCTAAAAAACTATCCCGATCTCAAAAAAGATACCGGCGGTATCTTGAGTATGGTGATTGCTTCGATTCTTTTATTGACTTTTGCAGGCATGAAGACGCTCTTAAGGCCAGGGAGGTGACCCATGCTCAATAAACAATGCCCGGACAAAATCGATTGGACGGACTGGACCTGGAACCCTATTTCAGGATGTTTGCACGGCTGCGACTACTGCTACATGAACCGGATGGAAAAACGGTTTCCCGGTATCAATAAACCCGCGTTCCACTTTGACCGAATCGACAAATTTTTAAGATCCAAAAAAGTGAAACCAGGTGAAAAGATATTCGTTGGTTCTTCAGGAGATATGTGGGGTGAATGGGTTCTTGATGAATGGATATCTGCCGTACTGGATGTCGTGGAATTGACCCCAGAATTCACTTATCAATTTCTCACAAAAAACCCTGATGGCTACGCCGATTGGGAGTTCTTTCAAAACTGTTGGATTGGAACCACCGTGGACGGGACATCCAGGACCGAAAACAACCTGTCTACACTGGTCAGATCGGTGCCTAAACAGTTCATCCGGTTTGTTTCTTTTGAGCCCCTGATCAAAAATCCGAGCATCAATGAGTCAGTGTTCCAGGAACTTGACTGGATCATTATCGGCGCAGACTCTACCAGGGGCGCGAAAAAAACTCCCAACACCTGGGCAGAGTTTATCATCGATATGGCCAGGGAATTTTCTATACCGATTTGGGTCAAAGATAATTACCAGTATTATGATGTCATCAAAGAATTTCCGAAAACAAAGGCGGTGAATCCATGAAAGAGTTACCGATAATTTTCAGCACCGACATGGTTGAGGCAATCCTTGCCGGAAAAAAACGTGCCACCCGCCGTGTGATCAAAAACCCGGAGCGGTTGCAGGGCTTGATGTTGGCCGGGGAAGAGCCGGCATGGTGTCCATATGGCGGGCCGGGGGATCTGCTGTATGTCAGGGAAACCTGGCGGGTGGGTGCATGGGATCTGAAGGATAATTTAATCGCGGTCGATTATCTTGCAGGCAATTATGCCCGCCGCGAATGGCTGAAGTGTAATGAGAAAATCGCGCGCCATCTGGTGGAGCAGTCAATACAGGATGCAGAAAAAACTTTTGGGAAAAGACCGGGGCGGGGTATCGGTTTTGACTGGGAGCCGGGCCAGTCTCCATGCCGGTGGCGAAGATCCATCCACATGCCAAAAGCGTTTGCCCGGATCTGGCTGAGAGTGGAGAACGTATCTGCCGACAAGCTGCAGGAAATTACTGAAGCGGAAGCGATTGCCGAGGGCGCCAGATACAAATATTTTGATACAGGTTTTGCCTCTCCTGAAAAACGATGGTCCATGGAATATCCGTTTCCCAAAAAGTACTTTCAATGCCTGCCCACCGCCCGGATGGCGTTTGCAAATTACATCAACCGCCTGCATGGCGGTAAAAACTGGAATCTAAAACCATCAAATCTGTGGGATGAAAACCCTATGGTTTGGATCGTCGAATTTTATGGATCAGTGCCACCGGCAGGAAGGTCCCTGCATGAAACGATACGCAACGGAGGGTAAATAGTGGAGCTGGTAAAATACAAAGACGGAGAATACGCGAAAGATGGGCTTCATCTTCCTGCGACATCAATACAAGATGCGGAGACGTTGTGTGGAATATTCAGTCCTGGATATGAGCCCACGTTTGTTGAGGGCGATGCCCCCGAGTGTCCTGAGTGTATCAGGGCCGCAAAAGAATTGTTTTCCAGGTATACAAAAAAACAGGTTAATTCGTGGATAGGTAAAAATTGAGATTCCCAAATAAAAAAGAGGAGAATTATGGATACATCGGGACATATAGAAGCGATCACAGACAAAGAAGCAAAACAGTTGCTGGAAGATGGTGGGCTTGAAAACAAAATTCCGCTGGATGACAAGCAGGCCCATGTGCTCAAGCGGCGATCCTTGAGATACAGGAAAAACTGGATGAGAAATAAACCCTGCGTCTGTGGGTCCGGGAAAAAATTTAAAAAATGTTGCTGGTCAAAAGTGACTATGGCCAAAAAGGAGGAATAGTATGGGCGTCAAGCGGCTGAAAATCAAAAACGAACTCAACTACAAACGCGGCCGCACCTGGAAAAACTGCGGACAGTGTGATTATTTTGTACCGAATTACGACATTGTTGATCACGATTCATATGGCGCCCAGGTGACAACGGAACCCAGATGCAAAATCATCGGCCTGAAACCAGGCCGGCAATACAGGATCCACCCGGCAAATATCTGCGCCCGGTATGACAACACGGAAGGGTTGAAAAAGCTCAAGGCAATGATGGATTGAAACATGCCTGACCAGGTCACCATATACAACATCCGCCTGTCCTATCACCGGCCGGCGGAGATCCAGCCCACAACCCTGGCCATGTCCTGGGGGTCTGACACCACAGCGGTCGATGCCGTGGAAAAAATGTTCGGGTGTATCCCGTTTCCATACCATTTATATGTCGGCGTTGAAGACACCCCCACCAGCCTGCAAAAAAGATTGAACCGGATGCGGGATCCGGAATCTCTTTACAAGGCCAGGCGGAAAAGGATCCGGGCTTATGTCATGAAAAAAGATCCGCTGTTTTATGACCAGTTTATCGGTCCAGCCCTGGAAAATGATGCCTATACATTGGAATATTACCGGCAGCGCCAGAAAGACATTGCCGACATGCACCGAAAAATTTCCGTGAAACCGGATCGGGTGGGGAAGCTGTGGATTAACCCGGAGGCGGAGCGACTAAAACACGTTGACTGGTTAGCGTTTTCCAACGAGGAGTAAAAACAGCATGAGAGACGATTCTTTGAAGATGGTCCGGCCTTTTTTTGGGCTTCCTCCAATTCTGGACGCATGTTGTGGTAGCCGCATGATGTGGTTTGATCGTGAAAATTCAGACGTTTTATATGTCGATCACCGGCGCGAAACATTAAAGGTATCTGATCGGTCTCACGGAAAAACTGATGGCACCCGCACAGTAAATATAGACCCGGATGAGTTGGTTGATTTTCGACATATGCCATACCCTGATTGTTCATTTCGGCTTGTCGTATTTGACCCGCCTCATCTTGTCAGAGCCGGCCCAAGAAGTTGGATGGCAGCTAAGTATGGAAAGTTGGGACCGGAGTGGAAAAATGATCTGCGGCGAGGATTCGATGAATGTTTCCGTGTACTGAAACCGGAAGGTGTATTGGTCTTCAAATGGAATGAGACGCAAGTACCAGCCGCAGATGTTTTATCTGTGGCCACATTCCAGCCGCTCTTCGGTCACAGAAGTGGCCGCAAGGCAATGACACACTGGTATGTATTTATGAAGCCCGGGATATGATCCTGGAAAAACAAGGAGTGAAACAATGATGATTATCAGTCGTGAGGCGTTTTTATTTGCCCTGGCCGGGTCCTGTGTCATCGGCTTTATCGTTGGAGCTTTGGTCTATATCTGATGACCGGCCCGGAACTGGACATACTTGCCACAAAGATTGCTGAACGCATCGCCTCCCCCCGGTGGATGAAGCTGACGGCAGCGGTGAAGTATTCCAGTTACAGCCGGGCACAGCTGATCGAGCTGGCAGAGCGCCGGGACATTGTCGGGTATCCGGATCCGGACTCCAAACGCGGAGACTGGATCTTTGACAAAGAATCCATTGACGAATACCGGCTCAGCCATTTTTTTGGGGCCCGGCAAAAAGCCTTGTCAATTTTGAAGAGTCTGTAATATGATGTCTGGCATCATGAGACTGTTTCAGCACAGAGATACGTGGTATGTGGCTTTCCCGGGCGGCAAGCGGCGAAGCCTGAAAACCAAGGATGCCCGGATTGCCAAGGGACTTTTCGCGGAGATCAAAAAAGAAGTGCTCCGGGGCAATATTTTGCAGCTGGAAAAAGACAACAGTCCGCTGCTGTCACAATACACGGAATGGTACACGGAACACCCGGACCGGTCGGACCTGTCACCGGACACGCTGCGGGCCGATGCCCTGGGGCTGAAAAAACTGACGGACGCGGCCGGGGATGTGCCCATCAACCGGATCACGGACAAACACATCCAGAAAATAAAATCCCTGTGCCGGGCCGCTTCATTGCGGCCGGCATCCATCAACACCTATCTGCGGCACATCAAAGGAGCGATGCGGTTTGCCAAAGACGCCGGACTCATCGATGCCGTGCCCGTGATCCGGATGGTCAAGACCGGCCAGGCCCTGCCCAGGGTGATGACCGATGCAGAGATCAAAGCGATCCAGGCTCAGGCGGACAAAACAAAACCGGAAATGGGCCGGATCATCCGGTTTGCGCTGTTCACCGGCACTAGGCGCAGTGAAATTATCCGCGCCAGGTATGAGCATGTACAGGCTGGAAGCATCACTATATACGGCAAAGGCGGAAAACAGCGGACCATCCCCCTGGTGGGCGGGGCCGGCGACGTGGTGAAGGCCCAGGACATCGGGAAAATATTTTCATACAAACACACATCCACCGTGTCCAATTATTACCGGGAGATCACCCGGGATGCCGGCGTGAAGTCCAGGTTCCATGATCTTCGGCACACGGCTGCCACCCAGATGCTGACCGCCGGGATTCCCCTGGAAGTGGTGCAAAAGATCCTGGGGCATACGGAATTGAGAACCACCCAGATATATGCCAAGGTAGTCCAGGACCGGCTGAAAACTGAAATGGAAAAGCTGAAATATTGAAAAACAAAATTAAAGAAATTCGCTCCGTTTCCGCTCCACATGGTCATAACCAACTGATTTTATTAACATGGAAAGCTGATTCGTAATCAGCAAGTCAGCAGTTCGAGTCTGCTCGCCGGCTCCATTGAATAACAAGGGTTTTCAGCTTTCTGGTTGGAACCCTTTTTTTGATTTTTGAGCTCTGTGTACTTACTATGTACTCAAATTTTATCAATGCGGAACCCTCCCTGTCCGCCCATTTAAATGCAAGCTCCACCTGGTGATCGGCCTCAGTATCTTGTTCAATATCACTGGTATAAAAAAGCCGCAGATCAAGGTCTTGCAGAGGCTCCGTTTATGATGGGTCTGATGTATGAACATGGCGAAGGTGTCTTGCATGACTCTCAGAAAGCGATCGAGTGGTATGAGAAAGCTGCAAAGCAGGGACATGCTCAAGCTCAAGAAAATATTGACAGAATTAATAAGCAGCAGCGGGTTGAGTTCGAAAATAGGTTAAAATCAGCCAAGAATGGCGATATTTTTTCACAGTATGTTCTTGGAATTATTTATGATTTGGGAAAAGCGAGGGTTTCTCAAGATATAAAAAAAGCCATCTATTGGTATACAAAGGCAGCAGAACAGGGACACTCTGAGTCTCAGTATAATGTCGGATCGATATATTATTCCGGCGATAAGCAAATTCCCCAAGATTACAAAAAAGCAGCCTTTTGGACAATCCGGGCAGCAGAGCAAGGGCTGTAAAGTGTTACATTAATATCCCAAAAATCCGGTCAAAAATCCCAATTTGGAGTGCCTAAGTGAAAAAAAGCAAGGTATGGGAAAATGATAAGATTAATTGATGAATTTGAGCAGGTTGAAACCAAACAGCAGGAACCGCTGCATGCCTTTATCCTCCTCCCCCCTTTCGGGGGGGATAAGAGGGGGGGATTCTCAATATACATGGCCTAAAAAAAATGATGAAATTGTAAAGTGGGATTTGGTAAAAAAGCGTGAGAACATTTTTCCTCTACAAATCAGCATGTTACCATCTGTTTTTTAGCGCGCTTCTGCACCTCACAAATCCCACTAAAAAATGTATAAGGTCCATTCTCAAATTTTCTGAAAAAAGGCCTGATTTTGGCAAAAGATTGTGACATTTTGTTGGGATGCGAAAGTGACAATCTACAGGGCATGGTCAAGCTCAATTCAACCTTGGATTTATGTATCATAGAGGTGAGGGCGTGCCACATAATTACAAACTTGCTTATGTTTGGTATAGCCTGGCTGGAGCCCAAGGGGTTAATAACGTGTCCTGAACGAAACTTGACTTGACAATGGTCACAATTCCCTGAGCTGATTTTTTGTTCTTCCCCTCTGCTGTCGAGTTGTTGGTAGCATGGAGATTCGGATCTAAAGAAAAATTTTCTGATGTCGACGATTGCTATTCTTTACATATGCGAAATTAAGTTTAAGCATTTTAAATTTTCAAGGTTATAAAGAGACAAGTTCTCTTAATCCATTCGGAGTGTCAAATTGTGCCTTAATGAAAGATTTTCCATCAATCGGCGGACTGCAAATTTTAACAAGCTTGTGGGCCTCTATTGAAAAAAGGGTTTTTTCCAGCCAAGAAGGATATTTATGATATATTTTTATATTCAACAGGCGTATACCGACATCTGCCATGAAATTCGATGGATGTACAATATCGATCCACTGGATCAGGTAAGGGAGGAATCCTCCCCCAATAAGTCTTCCATCCGCGGGTAGACCGAAATACCAGTTCAAATGCCCTCTGTTGATTAATTCAGGATGGCCAAAAGAACAAGATGCAGTTCGCATTGTTTTGTTGATATCATTGCAATTAACAACCCAAGACAATAATCGGGGGCTTTTATCCAGATTTGTTTGAATAGTGGGATCATCCAGGCCGAACCAGCGGGGCCGATCAAGATCAGTTTGATCAGGGTCTATGGCAATGATCTCTAAAAAAACATTGTTTCCGATTCGAATGAGATGATTATGCGTACCCATTTTCAGATGCTTTCCGCCAAAGGGCATGACCACACCTAATTTTTCCTTTACATACGCCACTCCATCTTCAAGATCTCTTGCCCCTACAACTAAGTGATCAAGTCTTGTGCTCATATATTGGAAACACCTTTTTTAAAACAAATTTCATCTCCAAGGGAAAGGCCCATGGACAAACCGGTTCGTCCCTTTTCAGAAAAAAAAACGATATTCATATGGTTGGGCATATGGGTTTCATCGTAACCGGCAAGCCGGCCTGTACAATTGTCATTTAAAAAAATCTGATCGCCGGTCATGATGATACCAGGATCAATTACTTCAAAAAATGCCACATAATCTATAGAATTCACCTGGCTTCCAGGTGCTGATTTTTTTTCATCAGTATGAATGAGTTCATGAATTTCGCCTCTTCTCAATGCCCTTGAAGGCACACGAATAAGCTCAAGCTTTCTGTCATTCATTGCACCATTGAGAATAGCCACAAGTCGTCCCCTGACCGATGATCTTTCGGCATAAATCGATTTTTTTAGCAATCCATCTAAATAAGGATCTCCCATGGTATCTCCTTAGATTTTTTAATAAACCTGTCCTTCATCACATTGAACCCGTGAAAAGGACAGGCATGTCAAGACCGCTCAAGAACGGCTAATACACTGAAGGACGGTTTTTCTTTTTTGCCCCTGACACCCATTTGGGGACAAAAGGTGCAATCACGTCTTCTGATACAACCGGCATTTCTACAAAGGAGGGGCCATTGTGTGCCATAGCTTTTTCCAGAACAGGACGTATATCTTCATGCCGCTCAAGCCTTTGGCATTGCAAACCAAAGCCTTGAGCAACCTTCAGATAACTGACTGTGGGATCAAAATCAGTACAAAAAGGTTTCGAATCGTTGACCAATACAGTCTCACCTCTGATCCAGCCAAAGGAGTCATTTCGGTACAAAATGATAGTAATGTTTTTGCCGATTCGAGAGAATGTTTCTAATTCACCACAGTTAAAACCAAAACTTCCATCTCCACCCAAAGCCAGAACAGGTGCATTTTCATCTGCAAAGGCTGCCCCCATTGCAGCGGGTATGGCATAGCCGAGTGCGCCAAGAGAGTAGTTGCTCAAATATCTTCTGCCAGGTGCAAGCGCTGTGAGCAAAGGAGTGGTGTAAATACTGCATACCCCTGCCTCAGTGGTAATTATGCTGTTCTCAGGAAGGATTTCGTTGAGTGCTTTAACAAAATATGGTGGAAATATCCCTTTGTTTATATGAGGCATTTCCATATTCAAAAGTTCATCTCTGGTTCTGTCCCGCTCTTGAGTGAAATTTACCAATTCCTGTGATCGTTTCAGATTATTTTCTTTGGCTATTTTTAACATATACTCCAAAGAAATTTTAGCATCGCCACACAAAGAAACTTTTGTCTGATACATATTTCCCAGGTTTTCAGGAGAAACATCTAAATGAATGATCTTTTTGCTATTTTGGAGCTTTGGTTTCTGCCACCCGTCAGTTCCGGTGGAATCAGTGTTTGAACCAATATAGAAAATGACATCGGCACGTTCTATAAATGCGTTGGTAAATGCCCTCCCGCCCCGGGAACCAATCACACCGATGGACATGGGGTGAAACTCACTGATGATACCTTTGCCGGTTATTGTTGTGCCAACCGGAATTTCAAGCATTTCAGATAATTTCTCGACAACTGGACCTGCTCCTGAACTCAGTGCACCTTGTCCGCAGATAATCAGGGGCTCTTTTGCATCCATCAAGAGGTTCAAGGCCTCCTCAATCAGGCGGGGTTCTGCAATATTTCGATACGAAGGATAACTGCAGCATTCCGGCTGGCCATACAGGTCATTTACCTCTGCTTCATCATCAAGACAATTGACCATCATTCTAAGATGGACTGGCCCAGGTTTTCCTGAAGTTGCCACCCGAAAGGCCCGGCGCATGAGAAAAGGGATCTCTTTGGCCCGATCCAGAACAAAGCTTTCTTTGGTGATAGTGGAATAAAAATCTGTCTGATCTATGCCGGTCAACATTCCCCTTTTATGGTCATTGGGATTTACATCAGAGGTGAAAAAAATCAGAGGAATACTGCCTACGAAAGCTTCTGCGATCCCTGGCGCAGGGTGAGTAACACCTGGGCTGGGTGATTCTACAACCCCAGGTTT
Organism: Desulfotignum balticum DSM 7044; assembly: GCF_000421285.1. Lineage (GTDB taxonomy): Bacteria > Desulfobacterota > Desulfobacteria > Desulfobacterales > Desulfobacteraceae > Desulfotignum > Desulfotignum balticum. The sequence continues at coordinate 71,514 of NZ_ATWO01000001.1, read as the reverse complement.
GCCACTGACCTTTGAATACGCCTCAGCCATGAATGCAGAATTTTTCTCATCTCTGGTAAGAATATATTTAATTTCGGGTTCGTTAAGCCATTGATCGTAAAGACCAATGGTCGTTTCACCCGGAAGTCCGAATACATGCTTGACATTATATTGTTTCAGCATTTCCAGGATTATTTGTGCCCCTGTCATACCCATCTTTTGCTCCAGTTGATTTGAATTGTTAAATGTTTTTCCCTTGCGGATACTCTTGATTAGTTATTTTTTTTAATCAGGCCCTTGGCTACAAGATCATCCAGAAGGGGAAAAACCTTATTCTGCAATGACGTCACAAAATTATTGGTCTCTTTAGCATCCAAATAGGCCCAGCCTCCTCCATTTTTTTCCAGCCATTTTTTCCATTTAGGGTTATTGGCTGTTTTCTTTGCCGCTTCACCAAGGGCTGTTTGAATTTCCTGAGAAACACCTTCAGGCACCGCTATCATCCGGGCACTTCCCCAGACAACATCATATCCTTGTTCTTTCATAGTCGGAACATCTTTATAAACTTCAAGACGGTCTTCAGACATCACGCCGAGAACCTTAATTTTTTTTGCATGTAAAAGCGGAACCGCTGCTCCGATGCTCATACAGGCGATTTCTGTCTCTTTTTTCAGCAGTGCCTCTTTCTGTTCTCCGGAGCCTCCGGAAAAAACCACATGATCAAATTGAACTCCGGCTTTTTCTTCCAATTCAAGAACAGGCAGGTGCCACACTCCGCCCATGCCCACATTTGAAATCTGAATTTCTCCAGGAGATTTTTTAGCTGCTTCTATCAGATCTGAAAGATTGTTATAAGGTGAATCTGTATTGGCAACCAATACAGTAGGATGTACAGTAACGGTTGCGATGAAATTGAGTCTATCCAGAGAATAGCTTGACAGAAGCCCGAAGTAAGGAACTGTAACAACCCCGTCATAGGTGAGGGAGCCGATAGTGTATCCATCTGCTTTAGAATTCATCAGCTCTGATACACCCAAGCCGCTTTTGGCTCCTGTTATGTTGACTGTGTAGATTTTGACTCCTAAATTATCTTCCATATTTTTCATGAACCCACGCATGACAGTATCGGTCCCGCCACCAGCACCCCAAGGCATTATGTGCTTGATGTCTTTGTCGGGATAATCACCGGCAGAAACATATGATGAAAGGAAAAATACGCAAAAAATCAACGTCAATAATAGTCTTGTTTGTTTCATGAGAAAGCCTCCTTGTAAAGTTTGGTTTGGTAACAGATCAGATCCGAAACTCACTTTTTCAAAATTTTGGGTAATCTGAAACCGAGAAAATAAATCATGACCACCGTGAGCACCAGAAATAAAAGGCTGTATGGTGATCGGACAAACGTTGTTATATCACCCTTTGCCAGAGACATGCTTGTTCTGAAGGTTTTCTCCAAAAGGGGACCAAGAATAAAACCCAGCAAAAAAGGCACGGTTGGATAATCTCTGGCACTGAGTAAAAAAATCACAAATCCGAGAATAGTTGCATGAAGGAGCTGCAGCATGGAAAATGTAGCTGCATAGAGACCAATCATGGCTGTAAAGGCAATAAACGGATACAACAACTGCCTATTCACAAGTGGAATCTTAATATAATATCTACCAAAGGCAAAAAGAGAAATGACGATTAGAAATGGCGTAAACAAAAAGGCTAACAGCATTGGGCCAAGCTTATCGGAATGTTCGATCATAAGCATCGGTCCAGGTATGAGCCCATGCAGATTGAATACACCGAGAATCAGGGCTGTTACCGCATCCCCGGGAATACCAAATGTCAGAAGTGGAATGATGGCACCGGGGCACATAGCATTATTTGATGCCTCTGCTGCGGTGATCCCCTCCAGACTGCCCTTTCCGTAGGCATTTTTGTTATTGGAGAATGCTTTAGATACCGCATAAGAGATCAGAGCTGCCATCGCTGCACCGGCACCCGGAAGGATGCCCGTTAAAAAACCGATAATGGAACTACGCAAATAACAAAAGAATCCAATTTCTTTGATATCCTTGAATTTCGGCATGAATTTATAACTGTCTTTTGTTATATTCATTCTGCTCAAAATTTCTTCGGCTAAGAGCGGCTTGGAGGCGAGTTGAGTAAATATTTCAGCTATTGCAAAAGTGCCGACTACGATTGTCAAAAGACTTATACCTTCTCTGATGTTTTCCATGCCAAAACTCATTCTCGGCAAGGCTTCGAAACTATCGATTCCTATAGCAGCAAGCATTAATCCTAAAAAAGTGGCAATGATCCCTTTAAGAATATCATTGGAGTTAATCAGCATGGAAACCACAATGGCCATTAGAATCAGGGAAAATTTGTCCGGCGTCATAAAGCCCAGAGATAGTTCAGAAATCAGCTGGATGAAAAAAATTGTTAAAAGTGCTCCGATTACACCACCGACCATGGATGAAAAGGCGCCATGCGAAAGCGCCAGTCCGGCTTTGCCTTTCTGAGTTAGTTTGTATCCTTCCGTTACCGTAATTGCCGCTGCAGGAGCCCCTGGAATATTAATAAGAATACCGGTTACACCGCCACCATATATTCCACCTATAAAGATACCGACACAAGTTACCAGGGCATTGATCGCCTCCATACCAAAAGTAATCGGTAACAACAGAGAAATAGCCAGTGTCGAAGTCAATCCCGGTACGGCACCAAAGAAAAAACCTATGAAATAGCCGGCTGTTAGGTAAAGAATCAGCCATGAATCAAAATAACTTGAAAGATATTCAAATGCCATGATTGCCTCTTTTTGTATTATATTTATGGAAGATGAAAATCAAATGCGATTTCAAAAAGTATATAGTCAACTCCGGTAATCAGAACTGCAGCAACCAGAGGCAAAACCAGGTAAATTTTTAAACTGCTCTCGTCGTTATGTGCTTGTTTAAGCTGCCAGCCCAGAACCATGGAAAATAAAAAACAAAAGACCGCTCCGACCACTAAATAACCGGCATTTTCCAAAAATAAAATAAAAAGCCCCAGTAAGATGATGAAAATCAGCTGATATCTGGTCACTGTAAGTTTAGGCATTGATGGGAATTTAATTTCCCTTAGAAATTGAACCAACAATAAAATAATCATGACTATCGATAAAATAGTCGGATATAAACCTGGTCCAATATTTTTAAGCGTCCCCATTGGCAAAAAAGCTGCTTGAAACAGAAAAGCGATTGAAAATACGAGTAGAATTATGATTATCAGCATATTATTCCTCCATTGGCAGATGCCCGGTAAAAATTCTTGCATAGGCTTCTTTTATACTGGATTCAATATCCTCCATACGCCTGTTGATGTGTTTTTGCATTACAGCGGCTGCCTGATCTCCCTTTCGATCCATCATAAGATGAACAATCTTGGCATGCTCGGTTTGGGTACTTTTTGTTTTGCTCGTCATATCAATCCATCTAATAAAGTAAATGCGGTCATTGATATCAGACAAGAGTTCACTGATTTGACGATTGTTTCCAAGATCGGCAATGTACATATGAAATTGTCGATCCCGTTGGTGCAATCGTTCAGTACTTACTCCAGGCGGCATGGACTGACTTTTTTCCCAGTGGTGATAAAATCCAGCAAGATCCTCATCATTGGCATTTTTACATGCAAGAAGAACTGATTTTGCCTCAATACATTCTCTGAGTTCGTATAGATCAAATATTTCCTTTTTATCAATCTTTCTTGAAAAGAAACCCTTGCTTGGCCGCTGAATAATGAGTTTTTTCGTGGAAAGTTTCTGAAGCGCTTGACGTATCGGTGTCCGGCTTACTCCAAATCGTTTAGCCAAATCATTTTCACTGATGTTAGTGTCAGGAGGAAACTGAAACGATATTACCATGTCACGAAGAATTTTGTATAGTTCATTTTGGGTAATATTCATGAAACTCAACCCTTGTATTTTTTATTGTATACAATTTAATATACATTCCTGTATACAAGCTGACTTTTAATCTGTCAAGCATAAAAAAGCCACTATCTACATGGAAAATCCCAATTATTATAATTGGGAATATTCTAAAAACGGGCGTTTGTTACCTCATTAAAAGACATACGATGCCAATCCAGAATTGGAGACTTATGACCTTTACGATTATTTTTTGAAAGATGGTTGAATAAACCTGTGTTCGACAGTCATAGGATTATTTTTTCAGGATTTTGTCAAAATATTCAATAAAATCAAGTCGGATGTCGGTCTTGAACCCAAAACATGTGGGCACACGAATTGAAATATTATTAAATACATACTTTTTTAATGGGTATGTATATACGCAGCGTAAAACGTAAGAACAAGGATGGATCTGAGATCGAGTATATTCATTGGTCCGCGATCTCACTGGGGGTATTCAGTTAGCCCACAACACCCGGCATCCCGAAAAAGGCTACTCCCGGGCCGAGGTCGTGTACTCCTTCGGGCGCCGAGACCAGCTGGATGTGACGTTTTGTATCCAGCCTCATCCGCTTTATCAGCCCCGAAAATGCCCAAGAACTGGCAGCCCAGGGCACTGGCACCTGCCTCCAAACTGGCGGTGGAAGAATGTCAAAGGCCAAGGGGGGGGGGAGGGCAACGTGCTTCAGGAACAGATGGCGGCATATGCCGGATCAAAAGGAATCCGGGGGTTCAAGGCCCACATTCTGTGTGAGAATGCCGCCATGATCCGATTGGCCAAAAGATGCGGATCCCGGGTCACTTTCCGGAAGGAAGGTGATGTATATAACGTGGAAATGTTTTTCTGACAAGCGTTTCCAAACCCAAAAAAAGCGCCCTCGAAATATGTTTTGTCAGGGTATTTGATCATTTTTTTCTCTTTTTTCTCAAATTTATCAAAACCAGTACCGCCAAAAAGCCGGCAGGAAAAGCCAGAACCCAGATCAGCCGCAGCAGCCAGACAAGAAATTCGGCATCGTCCATGGATGTGACAAACCGGGGTGCCGGGATCACCATGGATGCGACAAATCCGATGATGAGCAAACGGGGAAGCCAGTATGTGATTTTGGGCCACATGAAACCGATTATAGCGCCTGAAATTTTTTTTTGTAAAGCTTCGGCAAATTTTGATAAAAAATCCATCGTAACGGCCGGATGGTTCAAAACAACCGGATGATTTTCAGGTTGACACGCATCTGGCGGATCTTTATAGTGCGGAAACTGAACATGTATTCCGATAAAAAAAGCGATGGTCCCCATGAGTCAGAAACGGTTAATGAAAAATCTGTTTTATTTTTTTATGATTTCAACCCTGTTTTTCTACAGCACTGTTTTTGCGCAGCAACCGCCTGCGCCCCAGGTGCGCGTGATGACCATCGAGGAACAGAATGTGGTGCCGGCTGACGAATATGTGGGTCATGTGGAAGCGATCCAGAGCGTGGAACTGCGGGCCCGGGTGGAAGGTTTTCTGGAAGAGGTGAGCTTCACGGAAGGAGATTATGTCCAGGAAGGTCAGGTCCTGTACCGCATTGAACCGGATGGGTATAAAGCCCGGGTGGCCATGGAAAAGGCCCGGGTGGCCCAGGCCGAAGCAGAACTGGCCCGGGCACAAAGTCACTTGAAACGGATGCGGACCGTGAACCCCCAAAGCATTTCCGCCCTGGACCTGGACAATGCCGTGGCCGCCGAGCTGGCAGCCACGGCCAACCTGGCCGCTGCCCGGGCCACCCTGGAAAACAGTGAACTGAACCTGGCCTACACCACCATTTCCGCGCCCATCGCAGGCCGCATCGGCCGCACCGAATACACCCGGGGGAACCTGGTCAATCCGGCGTCCGGCGTTTTGGCCACCATCGTCCAGACCCATCCCGTCCGGGTGGCCTATGCCATCAGCGAAAATGATTTCAATGCCGTGAAAAAAGCGCTCCGGGAAATGGATACACACGGAGAAAAACAGCTCTCCCCCCGGTTGATTCTGCCGGGAAATGAACTGTTTCCGGAAACAGGCCAGGTGGTTTTTGTGGACAACCGGGTGGATACGGCCACCGGCACCATCACGGTGCGTGCCCGGTTCGACAATGCCGACCGCCTGCTGCTGCCGGGACAGTATGTCACGGTCCAGGTCCGGTCCGCAGATCCGAAGCTGATGCCCGTGGTGCCCCAGTCCGCAGTGCTGGTGAATCAGGAGGGCCGGTATGTGTTGACTGTCAAGGACGGGATCGCCACGCCGCAGCCCATTGTCACGGGCACGGCCCTGGACCGGATGTGGGCCGTGGAATCCGGACTTGAGGCCGGGGATCAGATCATTGTCAGCGGGATCCAGAAAGTACAGCCCGGCCAGCCGGTCACGGTGCTGCCGGCGAATTCGGAGAACTGATCCATGATTTCCAATGTGTTTATCCACCGGCCCCGTCTCGCCGGCGTTGTTTCCATCGTTATCACGCTGGCGGGTTTTCTGGCACTCATGAACATTCCCGTGGCTCAGTACCCCCAGATCACCCCGCCGGTCATCCGGGTGTCTGCGTTTTATCCCGGAGCCAATGCCGAAGTGCTGACCAAAACCGTGGCTGCGCCTTTGGAAAAAGAGATCAACGGGGTCTCCAAAATGCTGTATATGTCTTCCACCTGCTCGGATACCGGCAATTATTCAATGCAGGTCACCTTTGAAGTGGGCAGTGACCCGGACATCAACCAGGTGAACCTTCAGAACCGGATCCAGCTGGCCACACCCAAACTGCCGGCCGAAGTCGTGGATCAGGGCATCAGTGTGCGCAAGCGCTCCAATGATATGATGGCGGCCATCAGTTTTTATTCGCCGAACAAAACACGGGACCTGCTGTTTTTAAGTAACTACCTCAGTTCACAGATCAAGGACACCCTGATCCGCATCAACGGGGTCAGCGATGCCATGATTTTCGGGGAGAAAGAATACAGCCTGCGCATCTGGATGGACTCGAGGCGAATGACGGCTCTGGGCCTGACCTCGGGGGACATTGTCTCTGCCATTCGCACCCAGAATGTCCAGGCATCCCTGGGAACCGTGGGCATGGAACCTCTGGAACACAAACAGCCGGTCCAGTTTTCCCTGCGGGCCAAAGGCCGGCTCACGGATGTCCGGGAATTCGAACAGATCATCGTGCAGACCAATGACCGGGGCGGGCTGGTGCGGCTCCGGGATGTGGCCCGGGTTGAGCTGGCGGCCCGGTCCTATGACACCGAGTCCATCCTCAACGGGAACCCGGCCAATACCCTGGCCGTGTACCGGGATTCAGACTCCAATGCCCTGGAAACCATGGAGGCGGTTCGCAAAAAACTTGAAAAACTGAAACCCGGTATGCCGGACGATGTGGCCTATGAAATCATCCTGGACACCACCCGGTACGTATCCGCTGCCATTGATGAGATCATATTCACCCTGGCCCTGGTCACGTTGCTGGTGGTGGCGGTGATTTTCGTGTTTCTCCAGGACTGGCGGGCCACACTGATTCCATCCGTGGCCATCCCCGTATCCCTCATCGGCACCTTTGCCATTCTCATGGCTTTGGGATTCAATGCCAACACCATCACCCTGTTCGCTTTGATCATGGCCATCGGCCTGGTGGTGGACGATGCCATTGTGGTGGTGGAAAACGTGCACCGGGTCATGCATGAGGAAAATCTGGACGCACCGGCTGCCACGAAAAAAGCCATGTCCCAGGTGGTGGGCCCGATTATCTCCACCACACTGGTGCTGTTTTCCGTGTTTGTGCCCGTGGGATTCATGCCCGGGATCACCGGCGAACTCTATCGCCAGTTCGCCGTCACCATGTGCAGTGCCGTGCTGTTGTCCGCCACCTGTGCCCTGACCCTGAGTCCGGCGTTGTGCGCCACGTTTCTGACCCGGCACCGGGTAGCGGCCAAAGGGCCGTATGCCTGGTTCAACCACCTGGTGGATGCCAGCAGAAAGGGATATGTGACCGGTTCCGGCTGGATGATCCGATGGCTGATCATTCCGGTGCTGCTGTTTGCCGCCGTGATCACGGGCATGACTTTTCTGTTCATTCACACCCCCACCAGTTTTCTTCCCCAGGAAGACCAGGGCTATTTTCTGATGAATGTCCAGCTTCCCCAGGCCGCATCCCTGTCCCGCACCGCCGCAGTGATGGATCAAATTACAGGCGAGATACGACAACTGGACGGTGTGGAAAACATGATCGGTGTGTCCGGATTCAGCCTGCTCAGCGGCAATGCCGCCAATGTGGGATTTTCCCTGGCAATTCTCAAACCCTGGGATGAACGCCGGGAACCCCACCAGCAGCTGGCTGCCATTGTCAGACAGGCACAGGCCCGACTGGCCGCCATTCCGGATGCCAATGCCTTCGCGTTTGCACCGCCGCCCATCTCCGGTCTGGGTGCCAGCGCCGGATTTTCTTTTCAGCTTTTGGCCAAACAGGGCCAGGACCCCAAGGAACTGTTCGGCATGGCTTTGGGGCTGATGATGGCTGCCAACCAGGATCCGGTCCTGGAGGGGGTATTTACCACCTATACGGCCGATACCCCCCAGATATTCGTTGATGTGGACCGGACCCGGGCCCAGTATCTCAACGTCCCCGTATCCCGTATTTTCTCCACGCTCCAGGCTCATCTGGGGTCCGCATATGTCAATGACTTCAATCTCGGGGGCCGGACCTATCAGGTCAAAATCCAGGCAGATGCCCTTTTCCGGGATACCATGGAAGATATCCAGGACCTGTATGTGCGCAGCAATGACGGCAAAATGATCCCGCTTACCAGCCTGGTGGCCCTGCGGACCGTACTGGGTCCCCAGCTCATCAAGCGGTACAACCAGTACACCAGCGCGGATTTCAACGGGGATCCGGCCCCGGGGTTTTCCTCGGGCCAGGCCATGGATGCCATGGAAAAAGTGGCGGCCGATGTGCTGGCCCCGGGGTTTGATTATGAATGGTCGGCCTTGTCCTATCAGGAAAAAACCACGGGAAACGAGGTGGTTTGGCTGTTTGCCCTGGCCCTGGTATTTGCCTATCTGTTTTTAGTGGCCCAGTATGAGAGCTGGAACCTGCCCTTGTCCATTGTTTTCACCATACCGGTGGGGACTCTGGGTGCCTTGTCCGGCCTGTGGCTGCTGAATCTGCCCCTGTCCATCTATGCCCAGATCGGTCTGGTACTCCTGGTGGGACTGGCCGCCAAAAATGCGATCCTGATTGTTGAATTTGCCAGAAACCAGCGTCTGACAGGGCTGTCCATTGCCGAAGCGGCCGTGGCCGGCGGGGCCATCCGTTTCCGGCCCGTGCTCATGACCTCTCTGACCTTTATCTTCGGCCTGGTGCCCATGCTCATCGCCACGGGGGCCGGGGCCGGCAGCCGCCGGGCCATTGGTACGGCCGTGTTTTCCGGTATGTGCGTGGCTACTTTTTTCGGCATTTTTTTAATTCCTGCCCTGTACTATATTTTCCAGACCATCAGCGAGAAAGGCCGGGCCCGGCGGGAAAGAAAAAAAAGACAAAACGATCACTGAGATATCAGCTTCGGCCACCGCTCCAGTGAAGCCGGGTTTTGAGCACCTTGTAATAGGAATCCGGCTCAAACGAAATCATCTGCACGGCATGGGGGCTTTTGGACACAAAGATCCGGTCTTTGGGATCCATGTTGAACCCTTCCTGGCCGTCCAGGGTCAGGACGATGTCTTCCGGACTGTCCTCCAGCCGGATCTCGATGGCCGTGGTGTCCGGGATGATCAACGGCCGGTTGGTCAGGGTAAATGGACAGATGGGGGTCAGAATGATGGACGGCACGGCCGGATGGACCACGGGGCCGCCCGCAGCCAGGGAATAGGCTGTGGAACCGGTGGGCGTGGCCACGATGAGCCCGTCCGCCCGGAACGTGGTCAGATACACATGGTCCAGGTACACGGCACAGGATGCCAGCCGGGACAAAGCTGATTTATTGATCACCATGTCATTGAGCACATCCACATCCGCCAGCACCGCATCCTTTCGCATCATCCGGATATTGAGCCGGGCCCGTTCATGGATCTGATATTGTTTGTTAAACACCTTTTCCAGCACTTCCTCCAGGTGATCTTCCAGGGTAATGGCCAGAAACCCCACTTCCCCGAATTTCACCCCCAGCAACGGAATATTTTTGGTTCCCACCAGCCGGGCCGCACTCAGAAACGTGCCGTCTCCCCCTAAAACCAGAATACAGATCAGGTCTTCGGGCAGAGAAGGCAGTGAATTGTTCAGGATCACGACCCGGTCCTTAAGCCGGCGGACCAGGGCGTGGGCCGTGTCCCATGCATCGTCCTGGTGTTTGACAAAAATACCGATACGCGTCTGTCTGCTGGTGTGTGTCATCAGTTCCTGCTCAATGGGCCAGGGCCCAGTTTTCACCGGTGCCGAAATTGACTTTCAGGGGCACCTTTAACGGATGAACCCCTTCCATGATCTTTCGGGCCAGAGCGATCAGGTCCGATGTTTCCGCCTCTGGCACATCAAAAATGATCTCATCGTGCACAGACAGAATCATTTTGGATCTCATGCCGCGGTCTTCCAGGGCCTTTGCCATCTGAATCATGGCCAGCTTGATCAAATCGGCGGCACTGCCCTGGATCGGGGTGTTCACGGCGGCCCGCTCGGCAAAATGACGCTGATTGGCATTGGACGCATTGATATCGGGCAGGTTTCTTTTCCGGCCGAAAATGGTGGCGGTTTCCCCGGTTTCCCGGGTGCGGCGGATGGTTTCGTCAATAAAGGCTTTGACACCGGCGTAACGTTTGAAATAATGGTTGATATAGGTATCTGCCATTTTCCGGCTGATGTTCAGTTCATTGGACAGGCGATACGCACTCATGCCGTAGATGATACCGAAATTGATCGCCTTGGCCTGGCTGCGCAGGTCGTCGGTCACAAACCCGGGCAGCACCTGGAACACCTCCACGGCCGTGCGGGTATGGATGTCTTCCTCATCCCGGAACGCCTGGATCAGGATCTCGTCTTCGGCACAATGGGCTAAAATACGCAGCTCGATCTGGGAATAATCCGCGGATACCAGGGTGCACCCGTCCGCCGGGATAAAGGTTTCCCGGATTTTTCTGCCTTCGGGCTTGCGGATGGGAATGTTCTGCAGATTGGGGTTGGAGCTGGACAGCCGTCCCGTGGCCGTGATGGTCTGGTTGAACGAGGTATGAATCCGGCCGGTGTCTTCATGGATCAGCTGGCCCAGGGCATCGGCATACGTGGATTTGAGCTTGCCCAGGGTCCGGTACCGGAGTAGTTTTTCCGGCAGGGGATGGACATCTGCCAGCTTTGTCAGCACTTCCACATCCGTGGAATAACCGGTTTTTTTCCGGGTTTTCTTCACGGACTTGAGCCCGAGCTTATCAAACAGAATCACGCCCAGCTGCTGGGAGGAATTGATGTTAAAGGTTTCCCCGGCCAGGTCATAAATCGCCTGCTCCAGCTGGTTCATTTCGGTTTCAAAGGTTTCGGACAACCGGGCCAGGGCGGTTTTATCCACTCGGAATCCGGTCATTTCCATATCCGCCAGCACGGGAATCAGCGGCACTTCGATATTTGCCATCAAATCAGACAGCCCCTGTTTTTCCAGGTGTTCAGAAAACCGCTGATACGCCATGAACGTGAGATCCGCATCTTCGGACGCGTAAAACAAAGCGTCTTTTGCCGGCACTTCCTGGAACCCGATCTGGTCCTTTCCCTTGCCGGTGATCTCTTCATATGACACCATTTTGTATCCGAACAGGTCCAGGGCGATCTGGTCCAGGCCATGGCCCCGGCGGGTGGGATTCAACAGGTAAGAAGCGATCATGCTGTCAAACGTCACCCCGTTCAACGGCATGCCGTACCGGGCCAGAACAATCATGTCGTATTTGATGTTCTGGCCGGCCTTGTGCTGTTTCGGGTCCGCCAGCACCGGCCCCAGGATGCGCAGGACTTCGGTTTTTCCAATCTGCGGGGTATCATCGGTATGGCCTACCGGGACATAGAATCCCGTGTGGGCCTGAAAAGAAAAACTGATCCCCACCAGATCCGCAGTCATGGGATGGATGGAGGTGGTTTCCGTATCAATGGCGAATATATCGGTCTTTTTCAACGTTTGCGCCAGTTTTTCCAGTTCTGGGACATCCGTGATCATCTGATAATCTTTGTCGGCGGCATCCTGTTTTTCAGCAAATTCCCGGGCCAGGGTCTTGAATTCCAGTTCCTGGAACAGGTCAAACGCTTTGGCATTGTCAAAGGGTTTGAGTTTAAAATCCGCAATGGATGAGGTCACGTCCACATGACAGTCAATGGTGGCCAGATCCCGGCTCAGCAGGACCGTGGCCTTGCCGGTACTCAGGTTTTCGTACAGCTTTTTTTTGGATGCCACCTGATCCAGGTTGTTGTACAGATTGTCAATGGACCCGAATTCCGCCACCAGCTTGATCGCGGTTTTCGGTCCCACCCCTTTGACCCCGGGAATGTTGTCCGAGGTGTCTCCGGCCAGCCCGAGCACATCGATATACTGGTGCGGGGCAATGCCCATGTCCGCCTGGATACCGGCCCGGTCCAGGATAATATCTTTCATGGGATCCCATAAAATACAGTCGTCTGAAATCAGCTGGATGAAATCCTTGTCCCCGGTGACCATCACCACTTTGAACCCCTGTTCCCGGGCAATCCTGGCATAGGTGCCCACCAGATCGTCAGCCTCATACCCGGATTTCTGGACAACGGGGATGTTCAAGGTGGCGATCATCCGGTGCACATCCGGAATCTGTACGGCCATTTCATCGGGCATGGGCGGGCGATTGGCCTTGTAGTCGGCATATTTTTCATGCCGGAAGGTCGGCCCTTTGACATCGAAAAACACGGCCGCATAAGTGGGATTTTTTTCCCGGATCAGTTTCATCAGAATCCGTGTGACCCCGTAAGTGGCGTTGGTGGGATGGCCTTTGGCCGTGCTCAGGTGCTGGATGGCATGAAACGCCCGGTATAAAAATGCGCTGCCGTCTATGAGAAATACTGTTTCCGGGGTTACCATCATAAATTTACCTGCCTTTTGGATATTGCAGTTTTTTTCAATAAAAGGCATATATACTATCTTTTAACCAAAAGGAGAAGTACAGATTTGCCATGACCGATGACACCCAAGCCTCCCAGCGGCAGAAACGCCGGGACAAACGGATCCGGAACAGCCGCCGCCAGTGCCATTGCTGCAAACAGACCTTTATGTTCTGCTGGCGCTGCCGGTGCGGGTTTTCCATCTGCCAGACCTGCATGCATGAAAACGCCTGGGGCATGACCTGCAACGGCATCACCTGGACCTGTCCGGACTGCGGGGATCAAAACGGATACGGCAATCAATGACAGGCCATCACCCGTAACAAGGAGGAGACCCTTATGCCGGCAACTTTTAAAATCGGCACGCTCATCTCCGGAGGCGGCACCAATCTTCAGGCCATCATCGATGCCTGCAAAGACGGCCGTATTCCTGGAAAAATCATGTTCACCGGATCAGACACCCCCGGGGTCCGGGGACTGGACCGGGCCAAACAGGCCGGTATCGCCACCTTTGTGGTGGATTATCAGCAGATCATCAATGCCTGCCGGGACAACGGCATTGCGCCGGAAGACCTGCCGGAAGACTTTGATCTGGCCGAGGTGAGAGACAAGCAGAAACTCATGGACCCGGCAGATGACCGCACCCGGTTTTTCCTTGAGTCCCGGGCCATGGCGGAAAAACAGCTTTTGACCCATATCAGGCCCTATGACATCGACCTGCTGGTGCTGGCCGGTTTCATGCGGGTACTCACCCCGTATTTCATCGACCGCATCAACACCACCCCGAGACAGCACAAGATCATGAACATCCATCCGGCCCTGCTCCCGGCATTCCCCGGCACGGACGGGTATGGCGACACGTTCCGGTACGGGTGCAAAATCGGCGGCTGCACCGTGCATTTCATTGATTACGGGGAGGACACCGGCCCCATCATCGGCCAGAAAGCCTTTGAAATCAAAGACACCGACACCCTGGACGATGTAAAGAAAAAAGGCCTGGAAAAAGAATGGGAACTCTACCCGGAATGCATCCGCAAATTCGCTGAATAAACTTCGGTTCGGGGTCAGGCCCGCTATCCAAGGAGTTTGAGCATCAGGGGGACGGCCGTCATGGTGCCGATGGAGGAACCCAGATTAGTGAAAATCACCACCAGCAGAATCCGGGTGACATTGTTGCGCCAGAACCCCTTGAAGGACACGATATCTTTCGGGATCGCCTCCAGGTCCCGCACCTTGGGCTTGCGGGCCAAGGCTTCCACCATACCGGCCACCCAGCCCGCCGCGATCATGGGATTCAGTGAGGTCAGCGGTGCCGCCAGCACCGCCGATATAATGGTGTAGGGATGGGCCAGGGCCAGGACCGCGCCCAGGCCGGCAAAAATCCCGTTGGCCGCCAGCCAGATCCAGATCATGTCCGTGCCCGCGTCTTTGCCTTCCATGGCAAACCCGACGGCAAACAACACCAGAATCAACCCGGGAATCAGCCATTTGAGGATTTTTCCAAGAGACCCCGGCGGCGGCACCTGATTCAGGGATGACAGAGAACGGGCATTGCCGGATGCCAGATATTTTTTGATGCCCGGCACATGGGCCGCACCCACCACCGCCACGATGCAGTTTCCTTCGGCCGACCCGATCCGCTGCGCCAGGTACTGGTCCCGCTCATCAATCAGCACCTGCTCGATAATGGGATGAAATTTTTTCACATCCGCCAGCAGGGTCTGAAGGATATCTTCCTGCTTCATTTTCTCGATATCCGCTTCCTGGATATCATTGGCAGACCCAAAGGAAAACACCATGGAGGTCAGCAGCTTGATTTTGGCCCACATCCCCATGCCCCGCCATACCCGGGACAGCGTAATCTGGATATCGCGATCCGCCGGCACCACTTCAGCATCGATCTTTTCCGCCGCTTCAATGGCATTGACCATTTCCTGGCCCGGCCGGATGTCGAACTTGTCGGCAATCTTTTTCTGAAACGAGGCCAGAAGCAGGTTCATGAACAGCATCAACGATTTTTTTTCCTTGATGATCTTGATGATATCCATGTTCCGCCACCGGTCCGTGTCCCGTATGGCGGACAGCCTTGTGGGACACAGCTCCACGCACACCGTGTCCGGGGTTTCCGCTTCAATGGTGTCCGTCACCAGTTGGGCACTGTCCCGGGAGACATGGGCCGTGCCGATCAGAATAATTTTTGTGTCTCCCTGGTGCACCCGGTGGATTGACGGGTTGTCCTCGTTTGTGTGTTCCATTCACCTGCTGCCTTTTCTTTAAACGAAAGGGTAAAAAAATTACCGCCTGATTATACGCATTTTATCCGGCATGGCAACAGCTAAATCTTGACCTTCCGGCAGGGTTCTGATATTCACCGGTGTATGAAATCTACAGATGAACAAATACTGCGGTCCGCCAAGGAGATCATCGTCAAGTTCATTGAAATGGGCCGGCTGTCCCCTTCCAATGTCCATGAAGCGTTCAAGGATGTGTATGCCACCGTGGACGAAACCGTGAAAAAACACATATTGCCCGACGGTCCGACCCATGACGACAAAAAATGAAGCCACGGCCCTGAAAGATGAAATTGCGGTCCCCCGGCTGATGCCGGGCATCCGCAACGGCCTGAAAAAAGGCTGGCACGGATTTATCTGGCTGCTGAAGATCATTGTGCCCGTGTCGTTTGCCACCGGCCTGCTGGTGTATTCCGGGATCATCTATCAGCTGGATTTTCTGCTGAACCCGGTCATGACCTGGATGGGCCTGCCCGCTTCCGGGGCACTGGTGATCATTGCCGGCATTTTCACGGGCATCTACGGCACGGTGGCGGCCCTGTCGGTCATGCCCTTTGCCATGGAGCACATGATCCTTCTGGCCGTGTTCACCCTGATCTGCCACAACCTGATCCAGGAAAGCATGGTCCAGGGACGGTCCGGCATCAATCCGTTTTTTGCCGCCGGGTTCCGCCTGGCTGCCGCCTTTGTCGTGACCTTTTTGTGTGCAAAAATCATGGGCGTGACCCCGGACATGGCCGGCCCCCTGGCCGGGACCACCCTGCCGTCCAAGGATCTTGCCTTTACGGCGTGGCTGGCCGGATGGGCCGTGGACACCCTGAAGCTGGTGATCCAGATCTTCTGCATCATCATGCCCTTGATGGTCTTGATGGAACTGGCCCGGGTGTTTCATGTCATTGACTACATCATCCGGCCCCTGGGGCCGGTACTGGCGTTTCTGGGCCTGGACCGGTCCTGCGGCATGCTCTGGATGACCGCTGCCGTATTCGGCCTGGCCTACGGATCCGCTGTGATCGTGGAAGAAACCCGGGCCCATGCCTATGAACCTGAATCATTGACCCGGCTGCACCTGTCCATCGGCATCAACCATGCCATGATCGAAGATCCGGCCCTGTTTCTGCCCCTGGGCATCCCGGTATTCTGGCTGTGGATTCCCCGGCTGGCGGCCGCCGTCCTGGTCACCTACACCTTTTCTTTGTTCACGGCCCTAAGGAGATCGTATGCTCAGCGAACTGGCCATAAAAAAATTCGCCATTATTGATGACATCCGCATCTCTTTTCATTCCGGCCTGAATGTGCTGACCGGCGAAACCGGGGCCGGAAAATCCATCATCATCCAGGCCGTGAGCCTGCTCTTAGGGGCCCGGGCATCGGCGGACCTGGTGCGCACGGGTGAAGACAGCGCGGAACTGGAGGCCGTGTTTGACATCGCTCCGGATTCCGAACCGGCCCGGCTTTTGTCCGACCAGGGCATGGACCCGGACGAAGGACTGATCATCCGCCGGGTGATCCCGCGATCCGGCGCCAGCCGGGTCTTTGTCAATTCCCGCCAGTCCACCCTGGAATTTCTCAAACAACTGACCCGGAACCTGGCCGGTATCTCCAGCCAGCATGCCCACCAGGGGTTGCTGCGGGATGACAACCATCTGGACATTCTGGACGAATTTGCCGGCACCCGAAACCTGCGCCGGGAAGTCACGGCCATCTACCGGACCCTGGTGCCTTTGAACCGGCAGATCCAGGAGATGGAAACGGAAAAAACCCGCCGGGAAGCCGAACGAGAACTGATCCGGTTCCAGGTGGATGAAATCCAGAACGCCGCTATTCAGCCGGACGAGGATGAACTGTTGGAAAACAGAAAACAGGTCCTGGCCAATGCCGCAAAAATATTTGAGGCCGTGAACCGGTCCGTGCACCAGGTCTATGACCGGGAAGGGTCCGTGGTGGAACAGCTGGCCTCCCTGCAATCCGACATGGCCCGGTTCAGGGACGCGGACCCCTCCCTGTCCGCCACCGTGGACCGCTTGGATGCCGTGATCCTGGACCTGCAGGATATCACCCACACCCTCAGGGATTATTCACTGACCATTGACCTGGACCCGGAATCTCTGGATGCCGTGGACCAGCGCCTGGATCTCATCTCAAAGCTCAAGCGCAAATACGGGGGCAGCCTGGAAACCCTGTTTGCAAGATATACGGAACTGGAACACCAGCTGGAACAGACCCGGGACATGGACCGACAGATTCAGGAACACATTGAGAAGAAAAAAGACCTGGAATCGCAACTGTGCCGGAAAGCAGAAACATTGTCCGGCCAGCGGCAACAGGCCGCCACCCGCCTGGCAGAGCTGGCCGCCGATGAACTGGCGGCCCTGGAGATGGACAAAGCCCGGTTCCAGGTGGAGATCTTTCATGAACCCGGCGATCCATCCAAAGACATCTGCACCCCGGCCGGCCACAGACTGTCTGCCACCGGCGCAGACCGGGTCCGATTTCTGCTCAGCCCCAACCCGGGCGAAGCCCCGAAACCCCTGGCGAAAATCGCTTCCGGCGGCGAGCTGTCCCGGATCGTTCTGGCCCTGAAAGCGGTTCTGTCAAAAACCCAGTCTTTTGAAACCCTGATTTTTGATGAAGTGGATGCCGGCATCGGCGGGGCCACGTCCGACAAGGTCGGCCAAAAGCTCTTTGCCCTGGCCGATCATCACCAGGTGATCTGCATCACCCATCTGGCCCAGATCGCGCGATACGGGGGCCACCAGTTCCGCATTGCCAAACAGGTGATCAACGGCCGGACCTGTACAGATATTGTTCCGTTGACCACCCTGGATGACCGCATCGATGAAATCGCCCGAATGATCGGCGGCACGTCCATCACCCCTGCCACCCGGACCCATGCCCGGGAACTGCTGACCGGCCTGTCAAATAATCCGTCTTGACAGGACCGGCGGGATCTGATTATATTACTGATTAATATTAGCAATCTATTGTAAATTTTAAACCATTTTAAAACCAAGGAGTTATCATGCCTATATATGAATTCAAGTGCACAAAATGTGATCATTTTTTTGAAATCATCGTCATGGGGTCTCAGAAAGACGAGGCCGTGACCTGCCCACAATGTCAATCCACTGAATTTGAGCGGGTGGTTTCTTCCACCAACTATGCCATGGGCGGATCATCCGGCCAAAAAGCGGCTAAGGGGGTCACCACCCAGGAACGGAACTGTTCCAGCGGCTCATGCACCACCTACACGGTTCCCGGCGAAACCCGAAACTGATCACGAAATCAAGGAAACACAATGACAGAATATGCAAAACTGATTATTGACGGAAAAGAGATGCAGCTGCCTGTGATCACCGGATCTGAAGGGGAAAAAGCCATTGATATCCGGCAGCTTCGAAAAGAAACCGGGTGTATCACGTTTGATCCCGGATACGGCAACACCGGGGCGTGCAAAAGCGCCATCACATACATGGACGGTGAAAAAGGAATTTTGCGGTACCGGGGCATTCCCATCGAACAGCTGGCGGAAAAATCCACGTTTGTGGAAACCGCGTACCTGCTCATTGTGGGACGGCTGCCCACCAGCGAGGAGCTGACCCGGACATCCGTGATGCTCAATGACTTTTCCCTGGTCCATGAAAACATGAAGGCGTTTTACCAGAACTATCCGCCCCAGGCCCATCCCATGGGGATCCTGGCAGCCATGGTCAATGCCATGCGCTCGTTTTACCCGGAACTGACGGATCTGGACGAGGAGATGAACAACACGTTTTTACGTCTGATCTCCAAAATCCGCACCATGGCGGCCATGTCCTATAAATTTTCCATCGGCCAGCGGGTGACCTATCCCCAGCCCGGCCTGTGCTACTGCGCCAATTTTTTGAACATGATGTTTGACAACGATGTGGTGCCGTATCATGTCGATCAGGACCTGGTCCGGGCGTTGAACGTATTCTGGATTCTGCATGCAGACCATGAACAAAACTGCTCCACCACAGCGGTCCGGGTGGTGGGATCCGGCCGGGTCAATATTTACTCAGCCATCTCCGCAGGCATCAGCGCACTGTGGGGACCGCTTCACGGCGGCGCAAACCAGGCCGTGATCCAAATGCTCGAAAAAATCCACAAAGACGGCATGACCATTGACCAGTGCATCGCAAAGGCCCGGGACAGAGAGGATCCATTCCGGCTCATGGGATTCGGCCACCGGGTCTACAAAACCTATGATCCCCGGGGCAAAATCATGAAAAAGATGTGCGATATCGTTCTAGCCAAGGTCAAAAGAGACGATCCCCTGCTGAATATTGCCCTGCGCCTGGAAGAGGCAGCCCTGGAAGACAGTTATTTCAAGGACAAACATCTGTACCCCAATGTGGACTTCTACGCCGGCATTGTGCTGCGGGCTTTGGGCATCCCCACCAACATGTTCACGGTGATGTTCGCCATCGGACGGCTGCCCGGGTGGATCGCCCAGTGGAAAGAGGACATGGCAGACCCGGAAATGAAAATTTCCCGGCCCCGGCAGATTTACACCGGCAACACGGTCAACGATTACATTCCCATTGAAAAGCGGATTGCCAGCAACGGCACAGTGTAAGGCCCGGCCATGACACCGGCCCGCATCATCGCCCACCGGGGCGCCCGGAGCCTGGCCCCGGAAAACACCCGGGCTGCAGCAACGGTGGCCCGGCATCTGGGGGCCCATGCCTGGGAAACCGATGTCCAGATTACCCGGGACGGGGTGCCCGTGCTGTTCCACGATCAAGATCTTTTGCGGTGCACGGATGCCCGGACCCGGTTCACGGGCCCGGCATTCAAAGACCGCCGGCACTACCGGTTATCCGCATTTTCTCTGGCAGAACTTCAGACCCTGGATGCCGGGTCCTGGTTTGAATCTGCCGACCCGTTCTCCACCATCCGGAACGGGCAGATCCACAGTTCCGTCCTGGCCGGATTCAAAAATGAAAAAATCCCTACCCTGGCACAGGGCCTGGAACTGACCCAATCCCTGGACTGGCAGGTGAACCTGGAACTCAAGGATCACGGCACAGACCCCGACCCCTTTTACACGGTGGACATCACGCTGGCGAAAATCGCGGACGCCGGGATCCCGCCCCACCAGGTGATTGTGTCCTCTTTCAACCATGTCTGGCTGGACCGGGTCCGGCAGCAGCGGCCCGATCTCCCTGTCCAGGCCCTGGTGGGATCATCCCCGGCAGACATGGCCCGGTTCCAGCCCGGCCCCTTTGATGTGTACAACCTCAATGCCGACCTGGTGGACACGGCATTTGTTTCCCGGCTGGTGCACAAAGGATTTCAGGTCAACCTGTTCACGGTGAATGATCCCGCCATCGCCTTCCGGTTCATCCAGGCCGGTGCCTGCGGCATTATCACTGATTTTCCCCAGTGGTTTTGTAGATCTGAGCTTCTTGTAAAAAAATCCGCCCGGATACTTTAATTCGCCTTTTGCAGGCAAGTGATGGCTTTATTACCGTCATCCAGATGGTTCAGGCAGGTTTTTAATGTTCTTTCATCGCCGATATCGATCACCTGCTTCAACCGCTTCATGATCGGTGGAAACAGTGTGAATCGTGCTCTGGTGGTAAAAAAATGCTTTCATCTTGACACTATCCGGGCACGAGTATATGTATACATCAATACCTGCGAGAATCAAGCGGAAGGATTTTAATGGGCAATGAAAATTACGAGGAGTTTGCTTACACCGCCATTCTGGAACTGATCCTTGGCAACCGGTTCAAGCCCGGTGATTTTCTGCTGGAAACTGAGCTGGCAAGGGATCTGGAACTGAGCCGGACACCGGTACGTCATGCATTAGGCCAGCTGGTGGCCGAAGGCTTTCTGGGGAAAAAAAAGAAAAAAGGCTGTTACATCCCGGATGTCAGCGCTGAAGATGCCCGGCAGATATTTCATTTGAGAGAAACCATCGAGGGTCTGGCCGCAGCCTCTGCGGCCCGGTTTGCCACAGACGCTGATATCGCTTTTTTGCGATCCTTGATCAAAAAAGAACAAAACCCTGGCAAAATCCTGTCAAAGATAGACGTACTGGAGATCAACAAGGCATTTCATTTAGGCATTGCCAGGTTCAGCGGCAACCGCTACCTGGAACATTACTGCCGACACATTTTCTGGCGGTCCAATGTGTATGTGTTTTTTTATGACCGGTATTACCAGGAACATATCGACTACAGTGAATTGAAAACCCCGGAACAGCACGCCCGGGTGGTGGCGGCCCTGGAAAACCGCAACGACGAAAAAGCCGGCAACCTCATGAAATTTCACATACGATCGACGTATGAACTGCTGTTCATACAGCTCCAGCACCTGAAGCAGCGACGGCACCCCGCCCCGGACGGGCTGGAAAAAAATTACTCCGGAACTTGACAGGGGCGTGATTTAATGTATACATAAAAAACCTGATGTATACATCGCAACGCCATTGACCAACGATATTTTAAAAAAGGAATTCATAGCGAATGAAAGTGCTTGTCTTAGGCGGATGCGGCATTCAGGGCCGCACCGCACTGCACGACCTGGCTTCAGACGATCAGGTCACGGAAGTGATCTGCGCGGATGCGCAGTTTGACGCGCTGTCCAAAATCAACCCCTTTACTCCCATGGAAAAAATCATCCTGACAACCATTGATGCGAAAAACGCCGATGATCTGGTCAATGTGATGAAACCGGTGGATGTGGTGATCGATCTGCTGCCAAAGGAGTTTGCCGAGCCGGTGAACCAGGCGGCCCTGACAGCAAAAGTGTCGGTGGTGAACACCAATTACATGTATGATCCCGGCGACATGCACGATAAAGCCGCCGCCGCCGGCATCGCCATCCTCCCTGAGTGCGGCCTGGATCCGGGCATCGATCTGGTGCTTTACGGCAGTGCGTTGCGGCGGTTCGACACCTTGACCGGCATCAAATCTTACTGCGGCGGATTTCCCGAAAAAAGCGCGTGCACCAATCCTTTGAATTATAAAACTTCCTGGATCTGGCGGGGGGTTCTCAGTTCCACCAAGCGGGACTCCACTTTTATCGTTGACGGCAAACGGATAAATATCCCCGGGGCACGCCAGCATGACGCAGCCAACATCCATTCCGTGGAATTTCCCGGCCTGGGCACCCTGGAAGCGATTCCCAACGGCAATGCCGCGTTTTTCACCGACCGCATGGGCATTGCTGATACCATTGTGAACACGGGCCGGTATTCTTTGCGCTGGCCGGGATGGGCTGCGATCTGGCGCCCTATGAAGGATCTGGGTTTCCTGGACGAAACCCCGGTGCCCGGCCTGGGAGACGGCACCATATCCCCCATGGATTTCATGGACAAATTCCTGGCCCCCCGCCTGGTTTATCAGGACAATGAAAAAGACCTGGTGGCCATGCTCAACATATTTGAAGGCTTCATGGCCGGCAAAAAAATGCGGCTCACATCCACCCTGCTCTTTGAACGGGATCTGGACACGGGCCTGATGGCCATGAGCAAGGGCGTGGCATATTCCGCCGTCACCGCCGCCAAAATGATCGCAAACAAACAGATCACCGACACCGGGGTGTTGTCTCCCATGTTCCATATTCCTGAAGCCCCTTTTCTGGAAAGCCTGAAAAAAAGAGGTATTACCGTGACGGAAACCCTGGAAAAAATCCAGAATTAATGCAGGGAAGTGCGCGGTATTGTACCGCTGATTTTATACCAACCCCAAAAAAGGAGAACCCCCCATGCGTCAGAAAACATTTTTCTCACTGGTCCTGGCACTGACCGCTGTTCTGTGCTTCAGCGCCATGACTTTTGCCGGTACCCTCACAGACATTGTCAAACGCGGAGAACTTCGGGTGGCCGTGCAGTCCGGTGCCGCCCCCTATGCGTTTGTGGACAAACACGGTGAGCACGCCGGTTCCATGATCGATTTTACCAAAGGCATGGCCGATGCCATGGGCGTCAAACTGGTGGTCCTGGATTTTGACTGGGATGGGCTGATTCCGGCCCTGCTGTCCGGCAAAGCGGATATCCTGGCTGCCGACATGACTCCCACCCTGAAACGGGCATTGAAAATCACCTTTACCGATCCCTGGATTGAGGTGCAGCCCTGTATCTTCACCCGCCCCGACACCGACTTCCAGACCCTGGAAGACGTGAACAAAAAAGGGATCACCGTGGGTGTGCTCTTAGGATCCACGGGTGAGACCATGGCCAAACAGTTTCTGCCCAATGCCGAGATCAAATCCTACAAAGGCGGGGGGCGTATGGTGGTCCAGGCCTTGATCGCAGGACATGTGGATGCCGGGGTCAACGATGACCTGGCCGTACTCACGGTGCTGCCCGATTTTCCGCCCAATTCCGTCCGCCTGCTGGACAAGCGCCTGGGACAGGGCAAAGACCCTCTGGCCTTTGCCGTGAACCACGAATCAGTCAACCTGTGGCAGTGGATCAACCTGTACTTCAAGACCATCCGGGCCGACGGCACCTATGACAAAAACATTGCCTACTGGATGGAAGGAACCGACTGGAAAAAAGATCATTGATCTGTTGACCAGCCATATCTGAAGGCCATAGCGGCAATGAGTTATTAAAAACGGGGCATGTCCGTGTTTTTTGCGGGCGTGCCCCTTGGCAAAAGGGATGCGCCTATGCTGGCTGACTTTAACCTCAGGATTATCTTTGAATACCTGCCCCTGTTTCTGATCGGGCTCAGGTCCACCTTTTTTATTTCTGCCGTTTCCATTTTCCTGGCCCTGATCTGCGGTACCATTGCCTGTGCCTGCCGGATTTCCTCCATCAAACTGCTCAAATATCCGGCTATCGCCTATATCGAAGTCATCCGGTCCACCCCGCTGCTGGTGCAGATCTATTTTCTGTATTTCGGCCTGCCCACCTTAGGCATCCGGGTGCCGGAGATCCAGACCGGGATTATCGCGCTGATGCTCAACTCCGGGGCCTATATTGCAGAGATCATCCGGGCCGGTATCACCTCGGTGGATGACGGACAGATCGAGGCCGGCGTAGCCTCCGGGCTCAACTATTTTCAGCGCATGCGCTTCATCATCCTGCCCCAGGCCCTGGGAGCCACGGTTCCCCCGCTGCTGGGCCAGTCCATTGTGCTGGTCAAGGATTCCGCCCTGCTGTCTTTGATCTCGGTCATGGAGTTGACCCGGGTGGGCCAGACCATGACCTCGGAACGGTTCATGCCCACGGAAGCCTTTTTAACGGTGGCGTTCTTTTACATGTGCATCTATTTCTGTCTCAAGGCCCTGGCAGACTGGTCTCAGCGTAAACTGATATACAGGGAGGCGTACTGATCATGATGGCATTTTACTTTTCCCGGCTGGTGGAAATTTTTCCGTTTTTCCTCAAAGGATTGTGGATGACCTCCCAGATCGCTTTTATCAGCCTGTTCACCTGCACCCTTCTGGGTTTTGTCTTAGGCATCCTGCGCTCGGGTAAAAACAAAATCCTCAAGTGGATCATCGGCGTGTATGTCTCCTTTGTCCGGGGCACCCCGTTCGTGGTCCAGATTTTTATCGTATTTTTCATTTTGCCGGAATGGGGCATCCAGCTCAAGGCATTTCCTGCGGCGCTCCTGGCCATGGCCATCATGGGGTCCGCGTTTATCTGCGAAATCGTGGCCGGCGGCATCAATGCCATTTCCAAGGGCCAGTGGGAGGCCGGCACAGCATCGGGCCTGACCCTGATCCAGCAGCTGCGCCTGGTGATCGTCCCCCAGGCCATGAAAGTGATTCTGCCGCCCCTGGTGGGCCAGTATGTGCTGCTCATCAAAGACACCTCCGTGGTATCGGTCATCGGCGTGATGGAACTGACCCGGGTAGGATGGGTCACAGTGGTGAGAATCCCGGAAGGCCTGATGGTGTTTTCCCTGGTGGGTGCCCTGTATTTTGTGATTTCATACCCGTTGATCCTGCTGTCCAACTACCTGGAACGCCGGATGGCAATATAACGATTTTTTCAAGGATACCCGATGATTGAATTCAAGCAAGTGAACAAATGGTTCGGCAAACTCCATGTGCTCAATGACATCAACCTGGACATCGATCCAGGGGAAGTGCTGGTGATCTGCGGCCCCAGCGGATCGGGAAAATCCACCCTGATCCGGTGCATCAACCGCCTGGAGCCGATCCAGAAAGGGCAGATCATCGTGGACGGCGTACCCGTGCACGACAAGGCCACCAACCTGACCAAGCTCCGGGCCGACATCGGGTTTGTATTCCAGCAGTTTCATCTGTATCCCCACATGACCGTGCTCCAGAACGTCATGCTGGCACCGGTGAACGTCAGAAAAATGTCCACTTCGGATGCCGAAAAAATCGCCAGGGAAAAACTCACCCAAGTGGGACTCACCGACAAAGCCGGCGCGTATCCGGGCCAGCTGTCCGGGGGCCAGCAGCAGCGGGTGGCCATTGCCCGGGGTCTGGCCATGACGCCCAAAATCATGCTGTTTGACGAACCCACCTCCGCCCTGGACCCGGAAATGATCGGCGAGGTCTTAGATGTCATGGTCAACCTGGTGTCCGAAGGCATGACCATGTGCGTGGTCACCCACGAAATGGGATTTGCCAGAAAAGTGGCGGACCGGGTGTTGTTCATGGACATGGGCAAAATCGTGGAAACCGGCAAACCCGACGAATTCTTCGACAACCCCCAGACCCACCGGGCTGCAGATTTCATCAGCAAAATCCTGACCCATTGAAGTCAGTCTGTCTTAGCAGCTTTTTTTTAGAAAAAAGACCGGAACCCTGCCACGACCCGATCGATATCAGCGGCATCAATGTTCAAATGCGTCACCAGGCGCACGGGGTTGCCCGGGCTGATGCGGATCCCCTGACCGGCCAGGTGCTGCACCAGAGCCGTCATGTCTGCATCGATACGGGCGTGAACCATATTGGTCTGCACCGCATCCATATCAATATGAATGGCCTTGATGCCGGATAAACCCGCTGCAAGGCGGGCCGCATTGGCATGATCATCCGTCAGCCGGTCAATGTTGTGAGACAGGGCATACAGGCCGGCTGCCGCCAGAATCCCGGCCTGGCGCATGCCGCCCCCCACCATTTTCCGCCACCGCCGGGCCCGGGCGATGAATTCCCTGGAACCGCACAGCACCGATCCCACGGGCGTTCCCAGGCCTTTGGACAGACAGCAGGACACGGAATCAAACAGCGTGGTGATGGCTGTGACATTCACGCCCAGCTTGACTGCGGCATTGAACACCCGGGCCCCGTCCAGGTGAAAGCCCAAGCCATGGCGGTCCGCCAGTTTCCGGGCATCTTTGAGATAATCCATGGGCAGCACTTTGCCGGCCTGGGTGTTTTCCAGGCAGAACAGCCGGGTTCGGGCAAAATGAAAATCATCCGGCTTGATGAAGCGTTCCACTTTGGCCAGATCCAGGGTCCCGTCTGTTTCAAAATCCAGGGGCTGGGGCTGGATGCTGCCTAAAACCGCCCCCCCGCCGGCCTCGTATTTGTATGTATGGGCCGTCTGACCCACGATATATTCTTCTCCGCGCTGGCAATGACTGAGCAGAGCCACCAGGTTGGTCTGGGTACCGGACGCGCAGAACAGGCCGTCTGCCATGCCCGTGACCGCAGCCATGGTCTGCTCCAGCCGGTTCACCGTGGGATCTTCGCCATATACATCATCTCCCACCTGGGCGGTAATCATGGCTTCCAGCATCTGCTGGGTGGGCCGGGTCACGGTGTCGCTTCTCAAATCGATCTGTTTCATGAAAAATGGATTCCTTCCAACGTTGGTGTTATGGATATATTGTGCTGTCCTCATATCACATGCCTGTTGATGACTCAATACAGGAATCTAATATTGAAACCACCGGGTCATTCGTGATATCCATCAAACGGTGAATTTTAATGAAGGATCCAAAAGGAAACCATTGTATGACCCAGTCTCGTGTCTGTCTTTTCATCGGTGTGCTTCTGACGGCGGTGATGTTTGCCATATCCCAGTTCTACCGGTCCTCAGTGGCGGTGATCTCTCCCAATCTCATGCAGGAGATGGGATTGAACGCCCTGGATTTAAGCCGGATATCGGCCGCGTTTTTCTATGCGTTTGCGCTCATGCAGATACCCGTGGGCATTTTTCTGGACACCGTGGGCCCCAAGACCGCCATGGTCGGGCTGACCCTGGTGTCGGTGTCAGGTGCCGTGATCTTTGCCCTGGGCAACAGTCCGGCCTGGCTGACCTTCGGCCGGGTGCTTTTAGGCATCGGCATGGCCTGCAATTTCATGGGATCGTTGAAACTGCTGACTTTGTGGTTCAAACCCCGGCAGTTTGCCACGCTGTCTGCAATGGTGGTATCTTTAGGAACCATGGGAAACATTGCGGCAGCCACACCTTTGGTACTTCTGGTGGGTCTGGTGGGATGGCGGCACAGTTTTTTGATCATTGCCGGATTCACCCTGTTTCTGGCCCTGGTATTTCTGGCGGTGATCCGGGAGCGAAACGGGAGCGGCACGGTGGATACGGCCGATGAAGGGGATATCCGACCCAGCGTATCCCAGACTCTCACCCGGGCATGGGACCTGTTTCACCGAAAAGACTACTGGATCATCTCTTTGGCCACGTTCTGCCGGTACGGCATTTACGCGGCCGTCCAGGCGTTGTGGGCCGGTCCGTTCCTCATCCATGTGCTGAAACTGCCCGCAGTCACGGCCGGCAATATCCTGTTTCTCATGAGCATCGGCCTGATTGTGGGATGTCCTTTGTGCGGGTGGCTGTCTGATTCCGTGGTGGGGGCCCGGAAAACAATCATCATTCCCGGTATGGTCTGCATGGTGGGACTGCTGCTGGGTATGAACCGCCTGACGCCGGATTCCGGCGTGTGGATCACATATCTGGTGTTTTTTTCATTCGGTCTGGCATCCGGGTCCGGTCAGGTCATGTACGCGCACATCAAGGAACAGGTGCCCCGGGCCAATGCCGGTCTGGCCATGACCGGCATCAATTTTTTCACCATGGCCGGTGTGGCCGTGTTTCTCCAGGGCCTGGGCCATGTAATGACCCGGTTTTTTCCCGGGGCATCCTTGACCCTGCCGGCCTTTCACCTGGCGTTCGGGGTGTGTGCCGCCTGCCTGACCGGCATTGCCCTGCTGTACGGCCTGACCCGGGAAACCCTGGAAAGAAAACCGACCCGTTAACTGCCGTTTCCATCCAGAATGGTCCGGATCTTGATCGCCAGATCCCGGCTGGAAAACGGTTTCTGAAGGAAATTCACACCCGTGTCCAGAATCCCGTGATGGGCGATGGTATTGGCTGTATACCCGGACATGAACAGAATTTTGACGTCCGGATACATGGCCTGAACCTGTTTTGACAGATCCCGGCCGTTCATGTTCGGCATGACCACATCCGTGAGCAGCAGGTGAATGTCTGTGTCATGATCCTGGATCCGGGCCAGGGCATCTAAAGGATCTGAGACGGCTATCACCTGATAGCCCTGATTTTCCAGCACTTTTTGGGCCAGCGTCAGAATGGCTTTTTCATCTTCCACAATCAGCAGGGTTTCGCCCTGGGCAGCCGGCAGCGGCATTTCTTTATCCGGCAGGCGCTTTTCAATCTGTTCATCATGACAGGGAAGATAAATCTTGAAAATGGTGCCCGTGCCCGGCTCACTGTATACATTGATGAAGCCGTTGTTCTGTTTGACAATGCCGTAAACAGTCGCCAGCCCTAAACCCGTGCCTTTTCCCTTTTTCTTGGTGGAAAAAAACGGCTCAAACAATTTTTCCCGGGTATGCCGGTCCATGCCGCACCCGTCATCGCTCACGGCCAGTAATACGAAATCTCCGGGTGTGAACCCGGCATGAACCTCGCAATATTGCCGATCCAGTGTGACCTTTCGGGTTTCAATGGTGACGGTGCCGACACCATCAATGGCATCCTTGGCATTCACCAGCAGATTGGCCAGGATCTGATCCATCTGAGTGGCATCCATATAAATGGATCTCAAATTGGCACCCGGCTGCCAGAACAACGTGATATCCTCGCCGATAAGCCGCCGCAGCATCTTGAGCGTTCCTTCGATCAATTCATTGATATCCATCACTTTGGGCTGGATGGTCTGTTTCCGGGCAAAGGCCAGAAGCTGACGGATAATATCCGAAGACCGCCGGGCCGCATCCAGGATTTCCTCAAGATCGGCATGCAGAGGATCATCCGGCGTGGCTTTCATCTGTCCCAGCTCTGCATATCCGATAATCACATTGAGCATGTTGTTGAAATCATGGGCCACCCCACCGGCCAGCCGGCCCACGGATTCCATTTTCTGGGCCTGGTTCAGCTGGGCCTGGAGGTTTTCCCGGGCATTTTCCTGCTTTTTCTCTTCACTGATATCGGTGAACACCACAATCGTGAGCGTACCCGTGGTGGCGGCCAGAAATTTGATCTCCCGGACCGTGTTGTCCTTACAGGTGACCGGATATTCCATGGGATCGATTTCTTCACCCGTCCGCACGGCGGTTTCCATGGCGGTCTGCCAGCGCTGCTGCACGGTTTTCCTCAATTCCGGATCAGGATACGCCAGGGACCACCACTGGCGGGCAGACGGAACGTCCGCCAGAGTATAACCGAATATTTCAGTGAATTTCGGGCTGATGTACAGGACGTTTTCCTGGTCATCTGAAATCAGGATTCCCACGGGTGCCAGTTCTGCAAAGGTTTTAAACCGCTGTTCACTTTCTGCCAGGGCCTTCTGCCCTTTTTTGCGTTCCGATTCGATTTTCAATGTACTCAAGGCATAGGCAAAATCCTGGCCCATCTCGTTGAGAAGCAGATATTCCTCATCCCCTTGAACGATGACGGTTTCCGAAGACACATTAAGATATCCAAAAATTTCGTTCATATGGGACAGCGGCACACATACCGTCAACGGTCCGGCACAGCTCTGTGATACGGGACAGTCGTGACACCCGGTTTTCGGGTTATGGTTCACAACGATTTCCCGGGACGCTTCGGCCTCTATGCAGCACTGGGGTAACTGCCCTTGTGTCAGCAATTCATTCAGTTCTTTTGAATCCTCCATCTTCCCGTCCATGGCCCAGGAAACCGGGATATTGTTTTCATCGGTCAACACGATCATGGCGGACGGGTACCCGCGATGGGCCACCAGCAGCCGGCACCCTTCCCGGATCAGGATATCACGGTCCCGTTCTCTGACAATCAACTGGTTGATATCCCGGATGGCGCGCAACACCTGGTTGAGATGCTGAATGTGCTGCTGGGCCTTTTTCCTTTGGGTGATATCCACAATAGTGGCGACAAAATACAATGGCCGGCCCTGGCTGTCAAACCGTATCACGGCGCTGACATCCGCCCATACCAGCGCACCGGTTTTATGGATATATTGTTTTTCAAACCGGACTGCCTGATTTTTGCCTGAAATCACTCCATCGAGTATGTTCTGGATCCTTTCAATATCTTCTGCCGGTGTCAGTTCCTGCCATGTCTTGCTTTGCAGTTCTTCCCGGGTATACCCCAGAAAATCGGCAAACGTCTGATTGGCATTGATCCGGCCATCGAGATAAGTAAAGGATTTCCCGACATTGGCGGAGTCAAATACATATTTGAACCGGTCCGCACTGTCCTGGAGCTCCCGGGTCTTGCGGGCCACTTCTCTTCGCAGGGCCCGGGACCAGAGAAACATCCCCAGCAGGATCAGCATCAGCGGAATGGTCACCATGGCTAAATAATGAATGATGCGTTCCAGCGGCAATGGTTCTTTTTCAAACATCCCCAGCCATTTGTCATGAATGCGCCGATATTCCCCGGTCTGGTTCAGGATATTCAATCCTTCATTCAACTGCGCCAGCAGTGCCTGGTTGCCGTCTTTGACGGCATAACTGTATTCACCGACAAAAAAATACTGACGGCTCAATCTCAGATGGGTCCATCCTTTTTTTTCGATCATGTGCAGCGCACCGATCCGGGGCACCAGCGCACAATCAAATCGTTTTTCAGACACGGCCTGCAAAACGTCATCCAGATTTTCCAGCATTGTCACCCGGGACATCAAATCATGGTTTGCCAGAAATTCCAGGATAATGTCACCCTGCTGGACAACCAGGCTGAGGTCGGCCAGTTCCGCCGGGGTTTCCGGCGGGGCTGCCTGATTATCGGCCACAACCCCCACATAATGTGACATCATATGAGAGGGGGAAAAATCCAGGGTTTGGTCCCGTTCCACAGAGTAAAACATCCCCTGAATCGCATCGATTTCACCGGTTTCCAAAGCCAGGACCGTATCGGCCCAGGGTTTAAGCCGGATCTGGATATCCATGTTCATTTCCCGGGCAATGGCCCGGGTCAGTTCCACCATGTATCCGTCCGGTACCCCGTCATCATTTATAAATTCAAAGGGTGGATAGTTGTGATCCCCGCCGATGATCACCGGCCGGTCCACGGGCAGCTGAAGCGCGGCGAACCATTTGGCATGCAGCCGGCGGAACGTGCCGTCCGCCATGACCAGCGCCAGGCCTTCGTTGAGCAGGGCCAGCATATCTTTATCCCCTTCCTGGACGGCAAAACAGAAATCCTGGCGAAATTCCTCAACAGGATGCCGGGAGATCTCCAGGCCGGAAATGCTGCTTTCCTGAATCAGGCGAATAGCTACCAGGCGCTGGATAAACACGGCGTCATACTGTCCGGCAGCCAGTTCCTGCAAAGCGATGTCAAAGGAGGGGCGGGTGATGATGTCGATGCCCCGGTCTTCCCGGCGCAGAAATTCTTCGGCATTGTCGCCTTTCATGACGGCCACCTGCCGGCCTTTGAGATCGTTCAGCCGCTGAATACCCGTGGTACCTTTGCGCACCACAATAGCGCCGGATAAGGACATGTAGGGAAACGTAAAATCAAACAGCGCTTCCCGTTCCCGTGTCCGTCCCACCAGCGGCAAAGCATCCACCTCTCCGGTTTCCAGCCATGTTCGGACCTGGTGCCAGGGACCGCTTTTGAAAGTGACCGACCGGTTCATGGCTGCCAGGGCCGTCCGCATCAGCTCAACGGAAAATCCATATGCCCGGCCGGTTTCATCCACAATGGAAAAAGGAGGATAATCGATTTCCGCTGCGGAAATCACCATTGGTCCTGAACTTTCGGCCCGGCTGTCCGGGACGGTCAGATTGAAAAACACCCACAAGAAAGAAAAGATCAAGATGCCACTGGCAACAGCAGATCGAGGGGATGTGAATGGATTTTTCATAACAGCGTCGATACCCCTTCAACGGTTTGAATGATGTGGTTGCTTAAAGGTGTAGACTGAAATACCCTTTACAGTCAAGCGGAAAAACCCGTATAAAGAAATCATATCAATTTCAACATCGGTATGACAAGGAGACTGAAATGCAGATTTCACCCGAAAAAACACGGATCGGATTCATCGGACTGGGCGTCATGGGACACAGCATGGCCGGCCATATCCTGGACAGCGGATATGCTCTTTGCGTTCATACCCGGACCCGGGCCCGGGCCGACGGGCTTGTAAAAAAAGGTGCGGTGTGGATGGATTCTGTCAGGAAACTGGCAGCGAACTCAGACGTGATCATATCCATTGTGGGGTATCCCCAGGATGTGGCACAGATCTATCTGGATGCAGACGGAATTCTGGAAAACGCGGCAACCGGGTCGGTGGCCATTGACATGACCACCTCGGATCCGGCACTGGCCAGAAAGCTGGCAGCGCAGGGCCGGGAAAAAGGCATCCAGGTGCTGGATGCACCCGTGTCCGGCGGGGACCTGGGTGCCAGAAACGCCACCTTGTCCATCATGGTGGGCGGAGAGGAACCCGTGTTCACCGACATGCTTCCCCTGTTTCAGGTCATGGGCAAAAATATCGTGTACCAGGGGCCGGCCGGATCGGGCCAGCATACCAAAATGGCCAATCAGATCGCCATTGCCGCCGGCATGATCGGGGTGTGTGAAGCCCTGGCCTATGCCAAAAAAGCCGGTCTGGATCCGGACACGGTTCTGTCGTCCATCGGCCAGGGAGCGGCCGGGTCCTGGTCTTTGAACAACCTGGGCCCCCGGATGCTCAAAAGCGATTTTGCCCCGGGATTCTATGTCAAGCATTTTATCAAGGACATGACCATTGCCGCGGATTCAGCCCGGGACCTGGGCCTGGACACCCCGGGACTGACCCTGGCAAAAACCCTGTATGAACGACTGGTGGACAACGGGTGCGAAAACGACGGCACCCAGGCTCTGTTCAAACTCTTCTAACTTCCAACCCCGTCCAACCCGGGGTCAGGCCTGCGTTATTGTCGTTATTGGTGTCAATAACGACAATAACGCAGGCCTGACCCCTTCTTCTTTCTGCCCCCCCACACCTATTTGAGGAAAAAGGTCAGGGAGGCGCCGCAGGCAGTGAGAAATGCACACAGAAAAAACGCCGGGGAAAAACTGCCGAACGCGTCGGCCAGCATGCCTGCCAGCATGGGTCCGACAATCTGTCCGGCCCCGAAGAACAGGGTAATGAACCCGAACGCCCGGACGGCCAGGCGGGGGCCCATATAGTCTCCCACGGCCGCGGACATGATGGTGGGAATGCTCCACACGGCCAGCCCGAAAATACCGATGGAAACATACAGAAACGGCAGGGACAGATTGGCCCCGGCCAGGGCATAGGAAATCGTGAACAACAGATACACCCCGATGATGGTGATTTTCCGTCCCATCCGGTCGGACAGCCACCCGAACAACGGACCGGAAAAAATGGACAATGCCCCCACGGCAGCCCAGAACGTGCCGGCCGTGCCTTCGCCGAATCCTCGCTCATCCA
This sequence comes from Desulfotignum balticum DSM 7044, assembly GCF_000421285.1. Lineage (GTDB taxonomy): Bacteria > Desulfobacterota > Desulfobacteria > Desulfobacterales > Desulfobacteraceae > Desulfotignum > Desulfotignum balticum. Next base: position 37,382 of record NZ_ATWO01000001.1, on the reverse strand, counting down.
CCAGCGAAGTGACGATAAACGTGGCATACACCACATAGGTGGCACCGAAAAACAGATAAATACACCCCAGATGCACCATGGTCCATCGATGCGGGGATTTGGAAGCAGAAAAAGTGCTGGCCGGGGCATCATTTTCCGTCGCCGGGACCGGATCGGGCCGCCCCACCGGGTCCAGGCCCATGTCTGCCGGATCATTTCTCAACAGCACGGCACTGATGACGGCCACACCCAGAGAGATCACCCCGATCACCAGCCATCCGGTGCGCCACCCTTCAGGTCCCAGGTCCGCGTTGATCCAGGGAACCATCAATCCGGAAAATACGATGGCCAGGCCGTTGCCAGTGAGCATGAGTCCGGCGGCCCGGCCCCGGGTATCTTTTTTAAACCAGTGGGAAACCAGGCCCATCAACGGCACATTGGCCAGGCCCGACCCCACACCGGTCACGACATACAGCACCATGAGCGGCACAAATCCGCCGGACCGGCTCATGCCCAGAATCGATCCGCCCACCAGAACCAGCCCGAATGCAATGGTATTCCGGGCCCCGATGCTCCGGGCCACCACACCGGCCAGGATCACGGAGGCCATGTATCCGGCAAAATTCCCCGTGCCGATCAGGCCCATCTGGGAATAGGACAATTCCAGGGAAAGCCCCATGGAGGGCAGCAGCATGCCCAAAGCGAACCGGCCCAGTCCCAGGCAGGAAAACAGGACCATGGTGCCGGTGAAAACAATCATCCACCCGTAGTGCAACGGTTTTGTCATGCAACGCTCCAATCGGGGTCAGTAATAACAACAATAACGCAGGCCTGACCCCGTTCTCGTTTCTACTTTCGGGGCTGGGGCAGTACCAGGTTAAGTAACACCCCCAGGATACCGGCCAGGCCGATGCCCTGGAGCTGAAACTGGCCGGCGGAAAAACTCATGCCGCCAATGCCGAAAATCAGGATCAGGGCCACAATGGCCAGGTTCCGGGCTTCCATGAGGTCATCCCCGGATCTCACCAGGGTATTGAGACCCACCACCATGATGGCACCGAACAAAAGCAGCATGATCCCGCCCATGACCGGGGTGGGAATGGTCTGGAGCAACGCCCCCAGCTTGCCTACAAACGCCAGCAGGATGGCGGCGATGGCGGCCCAGGTCATGATGGCCGGGTTGAACACTTTGGTCAGGGCCACGGCACCGGTCACTTCAGAATAGGTGGTGTTGGGGGGTCCACCCAGCACCGAGGCGATACTGGTGGCCACGCCGTCCCCGAGCATGGTGTTTTTGATGCCCGGGTCCTTGAGATAATCTTTGCCCGTCACCCCGGATACGGCCACCACATCCCCGAAATGTTCAATGGCCGGGGCAATGGCAATGGGCACGATATAAAACACGGCGGCCAGGTTCCATTCCGGAAACGTGAACGCCGGCATGGAAAACCAGGCGGCCGTAAACAGCGGTGAAAAATCCACAAACCCGAAAAACAGCGACAGCACATACCCCACGGCAATGCCGCACAGAATCGGGATCAGCCGCAGAATCCCCTTGCCCAGGATGGATACCAGAATCGTGGTGGCCAGGGCCGCCAGGCCCACGATCATGGCGGAGGTCTGGGGAAACAGCACCATGGCGCCGTCCCCGGTTTTACCCATGGTCATGTGCACGGCCACCGGGGCCAGGATCAGCCCGATCACCATAATGACCGGTCCTGTGACCACAGGCGGCAGCACCCGGCGGATGGCATCCCCGCCCTGCCACCGTACCAGCAGGCTCAAAATGATATACACCACCCCGGCCGCCGCCAGGCCGCACATGGTTCCCGGGATTCCCCAGGTCTGGACCCCGTAGATGATGGGCGCGATAAACGCAAAGGATGAGGCCAGAAACACCGGCACTTTCCCTTTGGTGATCACCTGGAACACCAGGGTGCCCAGCCCGGCCGTGAACAACGCCACATTGGGGTCCAGGCCCGTGAGCAGCGGGACCAGGACCAGTGCCCCGAACGCCACAAACAGCATCTGGGCCCCTAAAAAACAATCTTTAACCTGAAAATGATATTCCGTGGATGATGAACTGGATACAGACATAGGTTGCTTCTCTTTCATAGTTTTAAAATGCGTTGGGAATCAATTTTAATGTAACAGGGTTTCAGGACATAATTTATTTGGTGCCGAAAATCTTGTCTCCGGCATCGCCCAGGCCCGGCAGAATATAGCCCACCTCATTGAGACGCTCGTCCACGGAAGCCGTGTAGATGTCCACATCCGGATGTTTTTCTTCCAGCCGGGCAATGCCTTCCGGGGCCGCTACCAGAAACAACCCCATGATTTTGGTGCACCCGGCCTGTTTGAGCAGGTCAATGGTGGCGATCAGGGTGCCGCCCGTGGCCAGCATGGGGTCCAGGATCAATGCGATACGCTCTTCCATGGCGGATGCGGTTTTGACGTAATACTGCACCGGGGTCAGGGTCTGTTCATCCCGGTAAAACCCCACCACGCTGACCTTGGCCGAGGGGATCAGGTCCAGGACCCCGTCCATCATGCCCAGTCCGGCCCGCAGAATCGGCACAATGGTGATTTTCTTCCCCTTGATCCCTTCGATCTCCACCGGACCGGCCCACCCTTCCACGGTTTTCTTTTCCGTGGCCAGGTGTTTGGTGGCCTCATAGGTCAGCAGCCTTGCCACCTCGGAGGACAACTCCCTGAAATCCTTGGTGGAAATATCTTTTTTGCGCATGAGCCCCAGTTTATGCTTGATGAGGGGATGGTCCCCCACAAAAACAGCCATAATATCTCCTTTATCAAATATAGTTGGGTATGGATGAAGACAAGTTCTGCTTTAATTATTAAAATCCGGGAATCGAGTCAAGAGCATTGGATGAGATATTGCAATAATTGTTTTTTTGTGCACAATAAGGCCCATGACCCAATGGCCTTTCATGGATGTGGCAGTGACCCTGCCGATGCCCCACAGCTTTGTGTATGCCGTGCCGGATTATCTGTCCGACACCTGCCGGCCGGGCATGCGGGTGCTGGTGCCTTTTGGAAAACGCCGGGTCACCGGATATATCCTGAAAGGCCGCAAAGACAGCGGAGACTATACCGCCAAAAAAATCCTGGATGTTCTGGATGACCATCCGTTGTTTCCGGAAAATGAAATCCCTTTTTTCAGGTGGGTGGCGGATTATTATATGCATCCTCTGGGCGAGACCATCAAAACGGCCCTGCCCACGGGGCTGGAACGCCGGGATGTGGCCCATGTCCGGACCACGGAACAGGGCCGGATGGCACTGGACACCCCGGGCCTGTCCCCGGTGGAATCCCGCATCCTGACCCTGGCGGACACCCGGCAGGGCATCAGCCGAAAGCAGCTGTTCAATACCATGGATTCCCCGTCTCTGCGGTCTCTGCTCAAAAAAATGCAGGACAGCGGATGGCTGTCAGTCACTGCCGTGCTGAAAAAAGAAGCCGCGTCCGCGCGCCTGGAAAAATTCATTTCCCCGGGAGAAAAACCGCCGGACCCGGCCAAAAAATTGTCATTGAAACGGCAGCAGATCCTGTCCATTGTGGCAGAAAAAAAAGAGATCTCCCTGACGGCCCTGCGAAGCCGGGTGCCCACGGCCCCGAGGCTGGTCAAACTGCTGGCACAGGACGGCCGGGTCACCATCACCCAGCGCCGGGTGTGCCGGGATCCTTTCGGGGACCCCGTGGAACCGGACATCCCGCCGGAACTGACTTCGGAACAGGCAAATGCGGTGAACACAGTCCTCAATCACCTGGACCAGGGGTTTGTGCCCTATCTGCTGGCCGGGGTGACCGGGTCCGGCAAAACCGAAATCTACCTGCGTCTGGCCGCCGATGCCGTGGCCAGAGGAAAATCCGCCCTGGTGCTGGTGCCGGAGATCGCGTTGATCTCCCAGACCGAACGAAGGTTCCGGGCCCGGTTCGGGGAACAGATTGCCGTGATCCATTCCATGCTCTCCCAGGGAGAGCGCCTGGACCAGTGGCACAACATCGCCACGGGCAAGGTATCCATTGTCATCGGGGCCAGGTCTGCCATTTTTGCGCCGTTTGACAACATCGGCATCATCATTGTGGATGAGGAACATGACGGGTCCTACAAACAGGAGAACGGGTTGCGGTATAATGCCAGGGACCTGGCCGTGGTCAGGGCCCGCATGTGCGATTGTCCCGTGGTGCTGGGATCGGCCACCCCGTCGGTGCAGACCGCACACAATGTCCGGACCGGGCGGTTTCAGCAGCTGGATCTTCATCACCGGGTCAATGACCGGCCCCTGCCGCAGATCACCTTGGTGGACCTGAAAAAATACAATGATGCCCCGCCCATGGACCGGATCATCACTCCGGAACTGGCCAAAGCCATCCGGACCTGCCTGGAGGCGGGCAACCAGGCACTGATCTTTCTGAACCGCCGGGGATTTGCCTCGTTTCCCGCATGCAGCGCCTGCCATCAGCCGCTCCAGTGCCGGCACTGCGATATCACCATGACCCTGCACTTGAGTGCGCACGTGTATAAATGCCATTTGTGCGGGTTCTGTCTGCCGGAATCCACGGCATGTCCTTCCTGCGGCAAAAAAGCCGTGAAAAATTTCGGGTTCGGCACGGAAAAAATCGAAACCCTGCTCAAAACCATGTTTCCCGACGCCCGGCTGGCCCGCATGGACCAGGATTCCACGGCCAGAAAAGGCAGCGCTCTGGCGCTGCTCAAAAGCATCCGAAACCGCACCGTGGACCTGATCGTGGGCACCCAGATGCTGGCCAAAGGACATGATTTTCCCGCCATCACCCTGGTGGGCGTGATCTGTGCGGACCTGTCCATGAACCTGCCGGATTTCCGGGCCGGGGAGCGGACCTTTCAGCTGCTGGCCCAGGTATCGGGCCGGGCCGGCCGGGGAGATGTGCCCGGCACCGTGATCATGCAGACCTACAACCCGGATCATTTCACCATCGAGGCGGCCCGGCGCCAGGATGTCACCGCATTTTACAACCGGGAAATCCCGTTCCGCAAAGCCCTGAAATACCCGCCCTTCACCCGCATGATCCTGGTGAAGCTGTCCGGTCCCAAAAAAGACGTCGTGGAACAGGCCGCCATGGACGCTGCCGCCATCCTGACGCAGATCAAAGAGGCATCTCCGGAAACTGCTGCCGAAGTTGACATCTTAGGCCCCATCGAGGCCCCGATTCCGCGCATCTCCTCCCGGTTCCGGTGGCAGCTGGTGATCAAAAGCCCGTCGTTTCATCAGATCAGTGCCCTGGTCCAGGCGCTGCAGCATCATCCGGATATGAACCGCAACCGCGCAATCTCTTTAGGCATTGATGTGGACCCGTATTCTTTGATGTGATCCGATCATTTTCCGGCCCCCAAGTCTGTCAGATTATTTTACCACGAAGCGCACGAAGAACACGAAGTGTATAAATCATTTCAGAAAATAAATTTCCCGGCGTTGAAATCAGTTGAACATTGAGTGGTTCTCTGCTATGAAAAAGCGGTAAAAACAGACCCAAACCCAATTTATATCAATCATAAGGAGACGCAACCCATGAAACGCTGCTTCAGGTCGATATCGCTGCTGGTCTTTCTGATCATGGCCCTGGGCCTTTATGCCCCAATGGTCCAGGCGGAAACAGCTGATTCTCCGGAAGAGGTGGTCAAAACCTTTACCCACAAATTTTTTATGCTGGATGAGGACATGGCTGATTACCTGAGCCGGGAAGCCCTGTACAATGAAAATGACGTCAACCGCGTGGCCATGTACTTCCGGCTGCAGGAACAGGACGCGGCCCGGCGGGGGCTGGAAATGGATTATCTGAAAATGCGCCCGTTGCTCATAAAAACCCGGGTGGTGGAACAGGATGAAGATACCGCCGTCATCGAGTTGTCAGCCGTCATGGTCCGCAGCATCAATCCCCTTTACCGGATTGTGGGATATGTCTTCGGGTTGATCGAAGAACATGAATTTGAGACCACTGTCACGGCAGTCAAAGAGGACGGCACCTGGAAAGTGGGTCCCGGCGGATTTCCTCTGCCGGCCTGATCAGATTGCTGCATGCCGCCGGCGCCAACGACAATAAGCAAAGCCTGATCTCTCATTTCAAAAGGGCCACATCCGCAAGAAATTTTGTGACCACCTGTTTCAGGCAAAGGTTCCAGGCCCGGGCCAGGGTATCGGAACGATTTTCAGATGCCGGTTCAACGGCGCTGTAGACCTGATTGATCACCGGCATGAACCCGGCGTCGGTCTGTTTTTCAAGCCGCAGCCGCAGCGTCATGACGGCCCGGGGATGTTTCGGGTCCTGGATATCGGCATACAGGTGCGTAATTTTTCCGGACAAACGAAACGCGATTCGATCCGGCTCACTGGTCGGCACCTGCCGGAAGAAAACCGAGCCATCCAGCGATTCCTGAACCGCATCCGAAATCATCCGGGCCGGAGAAACCATGAATTTATTGTAATAATCATTGGTGAACCGGTTGTCAGATACTTTGTAAACAAAAAAACTGCTTTCAAATTCAGCAGAAATATCGAACTGACGGATCAACAGGCCCTGACCGGTTTCAAACCCGGCCGCAGTGCGGTTGATCCGGGGCGACTCAATCACAAACAGGCGGGTTTCCGGAAAATCCCGGACAATCCCGGCGCATCCTGACAGCAACAACACACCCGCCAGAACAACCACTCCGGTTGCAACAGCCCCACAGATCCAGAACGGTTTCATCTTCCCCCCTCAGAAGGTTCTTCCGGCGGTTTGGGCGGCCTTTCCAGCAGCAGGCGGGCGGGATATCGCCGGATTTCCAGACTCATCTGCTTCAGATTTTCAGACGTGTGTTCAAAATTACTGATGGTCCGGTTGATGGTGTCACTGTTGAGCCAGACCAGGTTTTCCAGCATGGCGATCGTGGTGTTCAGGCTTTCCATGAGCCCGTCCACCTGTTGAGACAGCGCCGTGAGCCGGGTGTCGGTGCGCGCTTCCAGATTTTGTGTCAATGTTTTAGCGCTGGCTGCGGCATGGCCCAGGTCTTCGAGGGTCTGATTTACAGGGTCCCGGACATCGGTCACCAACGTCCGAAAGCCGCTGAAAGATCCTTTGGCGTCCTGGATCATGCCACGGAAATCCGGAGATTCAAGGATTTCAGACAAAATGCGGCTGGTGTTCCGGACCTCGTCCATCATGGCTGAAGTCCGCTGGGAAATCCCGGCCATATCCAATGCCGCGGTTTTTTGATTCAATGTTTCCAGCAGTTTTTCCAGGTTGCGGGTCATTCCCATGACATTGATCTCGGTCAGGTTTTCCAGAATCAGGTTCATTGCATCCCCCAGACGCTTGATACTGCTTTTCCGGGACGGGATATACAGGTTGTCCGGGGTCCAGGTAATGTCAACCGGATCGCCAATGTTTGGCAGATAATCGGTTTCCAGATATGCGGCCCCGGTAATGCCCTTGAAGCTCAGATACACGGTGAGTCCTTTGTCCACGGCCGCTTTGACCGCGTCTGCCGGGTCCTGGTTTCCGTTGGGGGGAAACGCGTCCAGATCCAGGGCAAACACCACCAGCACACACTGGGACTGGGCCTGATACACTTTGACCGGCGTGGTGATGGCTTTGACCGTGCCGATGCGTACGCCCTTGTATTTGACTTCAGATCCCACATCCAGCCCCTGGACGGACTCGTCAAAGCAGGATTCGGCCAGGATCTCTTTTTTCAGAAATTCTCCGGCCCCGAACATGAGGAGAAACCCGACGCCCAGGCAGAAAGCCGCGATCACGAACAGGCCGAGTTTAAAATAATTGGCATTTTGGGTCATGGTTTTTTCTCTTTTTCAGGGTCCCGGTTGAAAAACCGGTACGCGTATTCGTTGGCGGGATCCGCTTTCAGGTCTTTGGGATGGCCTGTGGCGATGATCCCTTTTAATTCTTTTTCCAGTATGATGGTGTTGTCGGCAATGGTAAGAATGCTCTCCAGTTCATGGGTGACGATCACAAACGTGATGCCCAGGGTCTGGGCCAGATCTTTGATGAGCAGATCCAGCTCTGCGGAGGTCAGCGGATCCAGACCGGCGGACGGTTCATCCAGAAACAGGACTCCGGGATCCAGGGCCATGGCCCGGGCAATGGCGGCCCGTTTTCTCATACCCCCGCTCAATTCGCCCGGCAGCAGATGGCTGTGCCGGATCAGATCCACCAGCCCGAGTTTGGCCAGGGCAAGGGTTCTGGCGGCTGCATCGGACAAAGCCGTAAACGCGGTCAGAGGCAGCATGATATTTTCCAGCACGGTCATGGAGCCGAACAATGCCCCGTTCTGGAACGCCACACCGATCTGCCGCAGCAGCCGGGTCCGTTCTTTTCCCCGGGCCGCCACCATGTCCTGACCATGAATCAGTACCTGGCCGGACACGGGCGGCAACAGCCCGATCATGTGCTTGAGCACGGTGCTCTTGCCGCATCCGGACCCGCCCAGGATCACAAAGATCTCTCCTTTGTTGATGTCAAAGGTCAGATCCTCCATAATGGCCTGGCCGTCATACCCGGCAAACAGGTGCTTCACTTGTATAATCGGTTCTTTCACACATCCAACACATAGTAAATAATTGAAAAAATCCCGTCAAACACGGCAATGAGAATGATGGACGACACCACGGCCCTTGTGGCGGCCTCACCCACGGCGGACGGCCCCTGACGGGTCTGGTATCCCCGGATGCATCCCGTGGCGGCAATGAGCACCCCGAACACAAAGCATTTGATCATCCCACCCACAAAATCCCCCCAGGACACAAATCCCACCACCTGGTTGTAATACGCGGAAAACGGATGCCCCATGGACAGAATCACCACGGCCCCTCCCAGGATTCCCACCAGGATGGCAAACACCGTGAGCAAAGGCGTCATCACCGTGGAAGCGATCACCCGGGGCAGGATCAGAAACCGCACCGGTTCCAGGCCCATGATGGTCAGGGCATCAATCTCTTCATTGATTTTCATGGTACCGATTTCTGCGGCAAACGCGGACGCAGACCGCCCGGCCAGGACAATGGCCGTCATCAACGGCCCCAGTTCCCGGACCATGGCCAGGCCGATAAGATTGGCCACATAGATTTCCGCGCCGAACATTTTCATGGGAATGGCGGACTGAAACGCCATGACCAGGCCCACAATAAAGCTGATCAGGGCCACAATGGGCAATGCATTCACCCCGGCCTGTTCCGCCACCCGCCACGTTTCACCCCACCGGATCCGGTTCGGGCGCACCAGGCTGGTACCGAAAAACCAGCAGATCTCCCCGAAAAACGCAATATAGTTTTTAACATCCTCCCAAAATTCGGCCAGGCTTTGGCCCTGGTTTGCCACAAACATCCGGATGCGGCCGGCAGGCGGTGCCGGGGCCGGTTCGGTAAGCTCATTCCGGGAAATCCGTTCCACCAGGGTGGCAGCGGCCGGGTCCAGTCCGGTGGTGCGGATGGATTTCAGGTTCTGTTCCCGGGCCGTCCGGTCAAGATGGACCACAAACGCGGCACCGGCCATGTCAAAATAGGTGACCCCGGACAAATCCAGGGTCAGGTCTGTCCCGGCATGGGTACCGATGCCGTCACAGGCCTTTTCCCATATCTTTGCAATGCCGTCGGCGTCCATGCGCCCGGAAAAAACAAGGGTCCGGCCCGTATCGGTGTGATTGATGTTCAGCTCAGTCACAGGATTCCCGGCCCACCGTGATTGTGACCCACTCTGCATCCGTGTCCCGGGTCAGTATGGTCAGCCCCTGCTGTTCCAGGGCTGTTTCCACATCCGGCAGCCGCTCCAGGATGATCCCGGAAAGAACGGCTCTGCCATCCGGGGCCATGCGTAGACGGATATCCGCCATAATGGCCACCAGGGTCTGGGCAATGATATTGGCGGCAATCAGGTCATATGGTGTGGGATCCATCTGATCCAGGGTGCCGGTACACAGGTGATACTGATCAGCAGACACCTCATTTTTCTCCAGGTTTTCCTTGGCCACAGCCACGGCCGCCGAATCCGTGTCAATTCCCGCCATCCGGGATGCCCCCAGTCTGGCAGCGGCAATCATCAGAATCCCCGACCCGCACCCCACATCCAGAAATGTCTGTCCAGGGCTAAGTTCGGCCTGAATCTGCTTCAAGCACATGCAGGTGGAAGGATGGGTGCCGGTCCCGAACGCCATGCCCGGATCCAGGTGGATCACCAGATCGTCCGGTTCCGGATCAAACGGTTGCCATGCTGGCTTCACCACAATGCGGTCTGTGATGCGTATCACATGAAAGTACGCTTTCCAGGCATGTGCCCAGTCCTGATCCGCCACGGTTTCCGTCCGGACAATCACATGGATGCCGTCCTGTGCCAGTGCTTCGGCCCGGCAAATGAGCTGTGCCAGAATTTTATCCGCATCCAAAGTTTCAGGCAGATACCCTTCAATGCGGTTGCCGTCGGGCACTATCGGCGTGGGCGTGCCGAACCCTTCGTCCGGTTCCGCTAAGGGCAGATGACACACCACGCCGTTGACACCGGATGAAAAAAACATGTCACAGATCAATTCTTCGGCCAGGGCCGGATTGTCTGATTCAAACCCGGCAATGATTTTTCGGTATTCCATGTGACTGCCCTGAGGATGTTTTTGAATCGGTTCTTGAATTTTTCATATGAAAAGATTATTTTTCATATTTTTGGCAAAGTCAAATTGTATTTTACACAAAACCATTTCCGGCCCTATGAAAAACCCGTATCAAAACCTGGTGATCCACTATTTTGAAGGCATGCTTTCCCTGGACACGGATATCTCATCTGATCCGCGGTTTCTGGGTCTCTGGCAGGAACAGGGCACCTCGTTCGTGTTTTTTTCCCAACCTGTGCCGGATCTGGCTGACCGGATAAAAACAGACAACCCCGGCGTCGAGTTCAAAGATGTGTATGACATGACCTGGGAGCAGTGGCACGGAGATGCCGTTCACCCCTATGATGTGGCGGATTTCTGTATTTTTCCGCCCTGGGAGGTCCCTGAACACATCCATGGAAAACGTCCGGTCATGATGGATCCGGGCGTGGTGTTCGGCACGGGGCTTCACCCCACCACCCATGACTGCCTGGATCTCATTTGCCGGGTGTGTGCATGTGAACCCGTCCACACGGTGCTGGATATCGGCACCGGTACGGGGCTTCTGGCCTTAGGGGCCGCGGCCATGGGATGTGACCGGGTTTTGGCCTGTGATTTCAATCTTCTGGCAGTGAAAACCACCAAAAAAAACATCGCCCTCAACCACTGGGACGACCGGATACTGGCGTTTCAGGCCAGAGGCGAAACCACTGTGGACCTGCCCTGTGATCTGCTGGTGGCCAATATTCATTATGATATCATGCGGCAGTTGCTGGACAGCCCGGAATTTGTTAAAAAACCCCGGGTCATTCTGTCCGGGCTGCTGCGGTCCGAGGCCCGGGACGTGGCTGCGGCCCTGGAAAAAAGACAGATGACCATTCTGGAGCACCGAAGCCCGGACGGGATCTGGCACACGTTTCTGGCCCGTCCCCGGGCAGACCGTCCCAAACACGCCCCGGTCCGCAGTACCGGCTCAATTTCCGGAACCGCAAAGGAATGATCCCCTCCCATGTCCCATGATCCTGCATTTGTTTTCCGCCAGGCCCTGACCCGGACCACCCTGGGCGCTGTGATGATCAGTTTTTCCGCGGTATTTGTCAAAATCGCCCAGGTGACCCCCACGGGGTCTGCATTTTACCGGGTGTTTTTCGGCGGTTGTTTTTTGCTGATCATCCTGCTGGTCCGCCGGCAGATGCAATGGTACGGATGGCGGTTTCTGAAGCTGGCGTTGATCACGGGCCTGTTCTTTGCCCTGGACCTGTATGCCTGGCATCGCAGCATCCAGTATGTGGGGCCGGGCCTGGCCACGATTCTGGGCAACTTTGAGGTGTTCATGGTGCCGGCCGTGGCGTTTGTGATTTATGGTGAAAAACCCTCGGTCCGGCTGCTGATTTCCATCCCCCCGGCCATGATCGGGCTGTTCATGATCGTGGGCACCCCCTGGGGCCAGCTGACACCGGATTTCCGTCTGGGCATTTACTACGGCATTGCCACGGCCGTGTTCTACACGGGTTTTCTCATGGTGTTCCGGCGGATGCAGTCCGAGGCCGACAGCCCGCCTGTGGTGTACACCCTCATGGTGGTGTCCTTTGCCACGGCCCTGTTTCTGGGGCTGGAAATGGTACGCAACGCAGAATCGTTTGCCATCCCGGACATGCCGTCTCTGGGCGCCCTGGTGGGGCTGGGCCTGATGTGCCAGACCCTGGGCTGGTTACTCATCGGCCATTCTCTGCCCAGAATTCCGGCGGCCATTGCCGGGCTGGCCCTGCTGCTCCAGCCCTCATTGTCCTTTGTATGGGATGTGCTGTTTTTCAACCGGGAGACCTCGGCCATGGCCTGGACCGGGGTGGTGCTGGCCCTTTGCGCCATTTATATCGGTACCACCAGCAGCCGGACATGAAAAACGGCCTGACTGTGGACGGACAACGCTGAAAAAGCGCCTTGTCCCACGGGCACACCGGGTGTTGACACCGGCCAAAACCCGGTCTATAAGAACCCATGGCCCAGTTCACCCAAAGTGAAAAAGATGTTTTCCGCACGGCCCCGTTTTTCAAGGGTGTTCCGGCAGATGTGGTGTTCCGGCTGTTTGACATCGGAGATGCCGTCCATTTCCCCAAAAACACCCATGTGTCGGCGATCGGGGACACGGTGGATCCGGTTTTTTTGTCATGTCCGGGCTGCTGCGGATCAGTGCGTGTGCGGAAAGCGGCCGACGGATCACGTTTCTGCTGGTCAAACGGGGAGAACCCTACAACCTGCTGGGCCCTTATCTGGACTGCGGCCGGTTCCTGGAAGCTGAGGCGGCCCGGCCCACCCGGTGCCTGCGCATCCAGGGCAATCAATTCATGACTTTTGTGACTGACCATCCGGTCATCGTTCCCAATATCCTTCGATGGATCGGCATCGGTCTGGACAGTGCCAACTCCCGGATTTTGGATCTGATGGAAAAAAAAGTGGAAAACCGGGTGCTCCGGGTGCTCAGCACTTTGTACGAAAAATTCGGGACCCCGCTGCTGTTCACCAGCCAGGAAATATCGGAAATCGCCGGCACCACGCCGGAATCCACCCTTCGAACCATGGGCCAGCTCCGGGACATGGGCATCATCACCACCCAGCGGGGACAGATCCGGATTCATGATCCGGCAGCCCTCAAAAATATCGAATTCGGCAGCCTGAAAATCTAAATCCCTCTTTTTTCCCTTTTTTTGATAAAAAAGCCGTCAACATGACGGCCGTCATGGATGTGGTTGTAAAAATCCTGTTTTATGGAGGACAAAAGAATTGTAATCCGTAAAAAAGGAAAATACACCATGACCCCATATGATATCGTTATAATCGGTGCCGGCCCTGCCGGCCTGACTGCAGCCATCTATGCCGTCCGGGCCAACATGTCCGTGCTGATCGTGGATCAGCTGGCCCCGGGCGGCCAGATGGTGAATACCAATGAAATTGAAAACTACACCGGCACGGGCCGCATCAACGGGGCCGAGCTGAGCATGAAAATGTATGAACACACCCAGGAACTGGGGGTGGCGTTTGACTACAAAACCATCACCGGCATCACGGACAACGGCCCTTTCAAAATTCTGGCCAGTGAAGAAGATGACACAAAAATTGTCACCCATGCCGTGATCATCGCCACCGGCACCATCCCCAGAAAACTGGGCATCTCCGGTGAGGACCGGTTTGCCGGGGCCGGGATCAGCTGGTGCGCCATCTGTGACGGGGCCCAGTACCGGGACAAGGATGTGGTGGTGATCGGCGGGGGCAACTCCGCCGTGGAGGAATCTTTGTATCTGGCCGGCATTACCCATTCTTTGACCATTGTCACCATGTTCGATCTCACGGCCGATCCCAAGGTGTGCGGACAGCTCCGGGCCCTGCCCAATGTCACCATCTATCCATATCAGGAAGTGCTTGAATTCACCGGACAAGACGTTCTGAACGGAGTGCGGTTCAAATCCACGAAACAAGATCAAAAAGAACGCCATGTCCACTGTGACGGGGTGTTTGAATACATCGGCCTGGAACCCACCTCCAATGCCTTTGGACACCTGGGCATCCTGGATGACATGGGCTTCATCCAGGTGAATGAAGATATGCAGACAACGATTTCCGGCATATACGGGGCCGGGGATGTGACCGTGAAAAAACTGCGGCAGATCGTGACCGCCTGCTCCGACGGTGCCATTGCCGCCAACAGTGCGGCCAAATATGTGGAAAAACTCAAAGGCGAGACCACGCCTTGATATAACAACGTCCGGATAAAACATTCCGGCTCAATACCCATGAAAAGGAGAAACCATGATTCAGGAACTGGATACCAACGGATTTGACCAGCTGGACAAATCCGGGTCCATGATGGTGGAATTTTATTCCAAAGTCTGCGGCCCCTGCAAAATGCTGGCGTTTGTGCTGCGCGACATTGACAAGCTCAAACCGGAATTTCCCATCTTTACCATTGATTTTGACGAAAACAAGGAATTAAAGGAACGCCTGGGCGTGAAGGGATTTCCCACCATGCTGTTTTTAAAAGACGGCGAGGAAGTCAACCGGATCACCGGTCTGCAGCAGAAACCCGCCATTGTCAAAGCCATAGACGAGATTTTATAACCCCGCCGTGACCCGGGGTCTCATATATTGCAACAGATAAAAAGGAGATGTAAGACCATGAGCAACAAAGTGACCTATAACAGCTACGACCATCTCATCACCCGCCAGGCCAACGCGGAAAACCAGTTTCTGGCGGATTTTGAAAAACAGACCTACACCATTGACACCCCGTTTGTCGTGCACAACCCCTACCTGATCAATCCGTTGTGCGCACTGGTGATGTTTAAAACCACCCAAAAGGTCGCACCCACGGTGACCGTATGCGGCAAACGGTTTGAAAGAGAAAACCTGCCCCACACCTTTGCAGCGGACACGGTGCACAAGCTGCCGGTCCTGGGGCTGTATGAAGATTTTGCCAACCAGGTGACAATCTCTTTGCCCGACGGCACATCCAAACAGATCACCATCCAGACCGGAAAACTGCCTGAAGATGTGTGCCGGTGCCTGAACGTGATGACTTCCGCCGATTATCTGGAAGACAATTTCATGTTTCTGACCCCGGCCGGCAAAAACCTGCCCACGGCTTACGACTACAAAGGCGATATCCGGTGGATGCTCACGGAAAACACCATGTTTGACATCAAACGGGCTGCCAACGGCAATATTCTCACCGGTTCCAGCCGGTTCTGCCGCATGCCCTACAATTCCACGGGCCTGATCGAACTGGATATGCTGGGCAAAATCTACAAGGAATACCGGCTGCCCGGCAACTACCACCATGATCACTTTGAAATGGAAGACGGCAACCTGCTGGTGCTGACCCAGGATTTCACCCGGGATACCGTAGAAGACATGTGTGTGCTCATTGACCGCAACACCGGTGATATCCTCAAAACCTGGGATTACAAGACCTTCCTTCCCCAGGATGTGGCCGGTTCCGGATCCCAGGATGCCCATGACTGGTTCCACAACAACTCGGTGTGGTATGACAAGCCCACCCATTCTTTGACCTTTTCCGGCCGGCACCAGGATGCCGTGGTGAACATCGATTTTGATTCCGGCAGGCTCAACTGGATCGTGGGAGACCCGGAAGGCTGGCCTGAAGAGATGGTAAAAAAATATTTTTTCACCCCCGTGGGGGATGTAAAGAATTTTGACTGGCAGTATGAGCAGCATGCAGCCCTGATCACGCCGGAAGGGGATGTGATGTGCTTTGACAACGGCCAGTACCGGGCCAAGAACAAAGACAATTATATCAAGAACCGGGACAATTTCTCCAGAGGGGTGAGATACCGCATTGACACCGAAAAAATGGAGATCGAACAGGTGTGGCAGTACGGCAAGGAGCGGGGCCAGGAATTTTTCTCTCCTTATATCTGCAATGTGGAGTATTATGCAGACGGGCATTACCTGATCCATTCCGGCGGGATCGGATTCAAGGATGGCTGGGCCGACGACGGGCTGGGCGCATTCCTGGATCCCAAAGACCCGGCTGTGGAGCTGCGGTCCGTGACCGTGGAGGAAAAAGACGGGGTGGTGCTGTACGAACTGGAAACCCAAGGCAATTTCTACCGGGCGGAAAAACTGCCCATCTACCATGACAAAGACAATGTGCGGTTCGGTGCGGGTCAGCTGCTGGGACAACTGGATGTCACCCCGGAATTTGACACCGTGCCCGATGCTCAAGAAGTCAATGAACAGCCGGATGCCTGGCACAATGTGGTGATCGAAGAAGATGAAGACCGCATGGTGTTTCACGGCCGGTTTGAAAGAGGCACCCTGGCCATGATCTGCCTGGAAGGAGATGCCGACAGCCATCATTATTTTCTCAACACCTCGGCGGTCGTGCATCTGGCCATGTGCTCGGGCGCGTTTCTGGAAGACGATGACCGGGAACTGAAACTCAACATCAGCAAACAGGGTTTGAAAGGAAAATACCAGATCAAGCTGATCATCAACGACAAGAAATTTGACACCGGCGTTTCCATTTTCTGTCCGTAAAAGTCAACCTGAAAAAAGGAGACCGTTTTATGCAAGCCGACAACACCATTGCCGCAGACGGCGGCAACGTCAGGGCTTCCCAGGAGGCTGCGGCCGGAGCCGACCGCAGCCCGGCGGACAGAAAGCAGATGATTTACTGGGCCGTGATCGTGATTGCCCCTTTGATCGTCATGATGGTGCCCACGGGCGAGACCTTTACCCCGGTGATCCGGAATTTTCTGGCCATCACCCTGTGTGCCATCCTGATCTTTGCCTTTGAAACCCTGCCCCAGATGATCCCGGCCATTCTTTTGCCCGTGGCCTATGTGGTCACGGGGATCGCCCCGGAACAGGCGGTATTCGGACCCTGGTCCACCAGTGTGCCGTGGATGTTCATGGGCGGGATTCTCATGGCCAACTGCCTGGAAAGCGCAGGGCTTTTGCGGCGGGTGGCCTACTGGTGCATCATCAAGACCGGGGGGACCTACAACCGGATTTTATACGGCATCATGTTCACGGGCATCATCCTGAACCTGCTGATCCCGGCCCAGGCCGTGATCCCGCTGGCTGCGTTCACCTACGGCATCTGCCTGGCCCTGGATCTGGGCCGGTCCAAAGAATCGGCAGGCATCATGCTCACCGGTGCCATGGCGGCCCTGACACCGCTGTATTTCTTTTACAATCCCAATTTCAACATCATTGCCGGGGCAGGCATCACCGTATATGATGTGCCCATGACCTGGTTTCTGTATCTGTTTCACAATGCGCCCATGATACTGTGGTCGTTTTTCTGTGTATTTCTGATCACAAAAATATTCAAGCCGTCCAAAGAGATCAACTGCAAAGCCTATGTCAGTGAGGCCTATGACAAACTCGGAACGTTGACATCCAAAGAAAAAAAAGGATTGTTCGTCACGGTGCTTCTGGTGATTTTCCTGATGACCGGGGGGCTGCACCACATCAATATCGGTTGGGGGTTTGCCGTGGCCGGGTGCCTGATGTATCTGCCGGGCATCCGGGTAGGTACGGAGGACGACATCAAACGGATCAATTTTTCCCTGCTGTTCTTTGTCACGGCATGCATGGCCATCGGGGCCGCATCCAATGTGCTGGGCATCGGGAAAATTATTGCCCAGTATTCCACACCCATGATGGAAGCCAGCGGCAGCATGTTCACACTGGTGCTGGTCTGGGTGTTGAGTGTGGTGTCCAATTTCATTATGACACCGCTGGCCATCTGGGCGGCATTCACCGCACCCCTGGCGGAAATCGCTTTGAGTGTGGATATCAATCCGTTCTCTTTTTACTATGTCATTAATATGGCCACCAACCAGATCATTCTGCCCTATGAATATGCGCTGGTGCTGATTTACTTTTCCTTCGGCCTGATCCGGCTGCAGGATTTCGTTAAATTTTTCAGCATTAAAATGGTGTTCAATATCATTTTCATCGTGCTGATCATGATTCCCTACTGGAAGTTCATCGGCCTGATCTGATTCCCATCCAGCCGCCGTCCCTGTCATTCTTATGGACGAACGGGGCGGCGGCTGCTACAATACAGGCCATGCAAAAATCCATTCTACTGACCATATTGTCGGCCATTTTCATTGTTTTTGTGGGCATGGGCATCATTGCGCCCATTCTGCCCATATATGCGGAAGAACTCGGGGCCACGGGTTTTGCTTTGGGCATCATCATGGCTGCCTATGCCGTGAGCGGCGGACTTTTGCAGCCGTTTGTGGGCACCCTTTCGGACCGGTACGGCAGAAAACGGTTTCTCATTGCCGGGCTGATCATGTTCGGGTTAACCGGATATGTGTACACGATTGCCGGATCCGTCACCCAGCTGGTGTTGATCCGGTTTTTCCACGGGGCCGGATCGGCCCTGATTTTTCCCATTGCCATGGCATATATCATTGATGCATCAGCCGAAGACACGGTGGGCAAATACATGGGCTGGTTCAACATCGCCATTTTCACCGGTATCGGGGCCGGACCGATACTGGGCGGATTTTTCCTGGATCTGATGGGAAAAAACGCCGGGTTTTATGCCATGGCCCTGCTCAGCCTTGTTTCAGCCGCCCTTGTAATCGCCATTCTTCCCGGCCGGGACCCTTCCAGTGTCACTGAAGCGCCGGTGCGCATCTTTTCCCTGTTCCGGCGGATGATGCAAAGCCGGCGGGTGCGGGGCATTCTGCTGGCACGCATGGCCACCATGATCATCATGGTCCCCACCTTTGCGTTTCTGCCGCTTTTGATGACCCGGCAGATGGGCGCCAGCGGATCTGAAATCGGAATGGTGATCGCCTGCCGCACCCTGGTCAATGCCATATTCCAGGTGCCGTTCGGAAAGCTGGCCGACTCCCGGGATCAGAACCTGCTGCTGCTGGCCGGCACCGTCTTGATCGGCGTCACCATGTGTTGTGTCCCCTTTGCCACAGGCTTTGTTCCCCTGCTGCTTCTGTTCGCGGTAATCGGCCTGGGCGAGGCCATATCCTGGCCGGCCATGGGGGCGCTGGCCGCCACAGAAGGAAAAAAATTCGGTCAGGGATCCATGATGGGGGTGTTCAACATGGCCATGAACCTAGGGGTATTTATCGGGGCCATGGGGGTGGGCGCACTGGTGGATCTGTTCAGTATTGACTGGGCGTTTTATGCCGTGGGAATTGCGCTGATTCTCTGTGCTGTGACGGCCGCGGCCATGATCAAAAATCCATCCGTGCCAATTGAAAATAACTGATATTTCAATAAAATGACGGCAGCCCGCTCAGCCTTTCAGGCCGGGCGGGCTGCCGATTTTACGGGTATGTGTCTGGGGTTATTCCAGCTCGCCCCGCTCTTCCAGCACCTTTTTCAAGGTGGAAAGCGCCGTATTGGCCACGGGCACCCCGCCGTAGATACTGGTCTGAAAAATCACTTCCGCGATCTCTTCTTTTTTGCATCCCACGTTCAATGCCGCGTGAATATGCAACGCCAGTTCCTCGGGTTTTGACAGCACGGTTAAAGCCGCCACCGTAATCAGCTGCCTTGTGGCGTGGGGGATCTTTTCTCTGGCATACATCTGGCCGGTGATATACAACGACATGTCGCGGGCCAGATCCTTGTCAAAGAACCGCCACAGGTTATAGGGTTTGTCCTCGTCCTTGACCGTGGAAAAATACAGCTTGGCCGTTTCCCCGGTTTTTTTCGCGATCTCTTTCGGGTCCATGGGATCCTCCTTTACCGGTTGGCTTTCCGGACTCCCAACTGATCCAGGGCGATAATCCATTTGCAGATATTGGCGGACCCTTCCACCATGGAATAGGTGGGTGCGTCTCTGTAGAACCGGGCGACGGGGTATTCTGTGGAATATCCATAAGCCCCCATGATCCGCATGGCATAATTGGAGGCTTTGGTAGCCACTTCTCCGGCCAGGTATTTGGCCATGGCCACGTCCAGACCGTTGTTGAGCTGGCCGTTGTCCTTGGCAACTGCGGCCTTGTAAACCACCAGGCGGGCCGCTTCAATTTCCGCAGCCATCTGGGCGATCATGTCCTGGTTCATCTGGAATTCACCGATTTTTTTGCCGAACTGTTTTCTTTCGCTGCAGTACTTGGTGGCCTGATCCAGGCAGGCCTGGGCCAGACCCACGCCGCCGGCCGCGGCAGACAGCCGGGTCTGGTTCAGGGAAGAAAACACGATCTTGGCGCCGTCACCGGGTTTGCCCAAAAGATTTTCCTTGGGCACCTTGACGTTGTCTAAAAACAGTTCCCCCGTGGGAGAGGAATGGGATCCCAGTTTTTCCAGGGCCGAGGTTTTGATGCCGGCAAAGTTCTGGGGTTCAATCACAAATGCAGACAGCCCCTTGGAACCGGCAGACTTGTCGGTGTACGCATAAAAGAGCAGGCAGTTGGCCACATGGGCATTGGAGATCCAGGTCTTGGACCCGTTGATCAGCCAGTGGTCGCCTTTGTCTTCGGCCGTGGACGCCATGGCCATGACATCAGAGCCCGCATCCGGCTCCGTGATGCCGAACCCGCCGATATATTCGGCCGTGCACAGTTTTTCCACATATTTTTTGCGCACTTCTTCATTGCCGTACTTGTAGATGGTGTAACCGCAGCCCAGTTCCTGCATGTTCACCTGGACCCGCAAAGAAGAGGACACCCGGGCCAGCTCTTCGGTGATGATCATGGCAGCCAGAAATCCGTTGTCCATGCCTTCTCCGCCGTATTCTTCCGGAATCACGGTACCGAAACAGCCCAAGTCCCGTCCCAGGGGCCGCATGGCTTCCTCGATGGGCAGGTAGTGGTTGGCATCCCATTCATCCGCATAGGGTTCAATCTGTTTTTTGGCAAAATTTCTGATCTCTTTCTGGATCATCTGAAGGTCTTTGGGTAATGTAAAATCCATGTTGTCTCCTTAAAAATTTACATATGTTGGGGTATAGGGTTATGATGGGTGACGGACTGGCCCATGGCCCGGGAAAAGGCCCGGGCTGCATCCATCAATACGTTGATACAATAAAAAAAATGGGTTTTGTCCCGGGTCCGGATTTCCGGAACGGCCAGACTCAGGCTGGCCAAAATCCGTTCCCGGTAATCAAATACAGGGGCACTCACGGACCCGATGCCCGGCGTTCGTTCCCCGAGGCTGACGGCATAACCCCGGAGTACGATTTTTTTCAGCTCCGCAGTCAGCACGTCTTTGTCCACAATGGTGTTGTCCGTCATGGGGGTCGGGGAAATGCTGTCAAAATATTCCTGTTGAAACACTTCCG
Source organism: Desulfotignum balticum DSM 7044 (assembly GCF_000421285.1). GTDB lineage: Bacteria > Desulfobacterota > Desulfobacteria > Desulfobacterales > Desulfobacteraceae > Desulfotignum > Desulfotignum balticum. Next base: position 15,978 of record NZ_ATWO01000001.1, on the reverse strand, counting down.
AGGAAAACGCCAGCAGACATTTGGCCGATGCCCCGGCATACAGGGGGGACTGGTTGCCCACGGGCATGCCTGCTTTGAGCACCCGTGTGGATTCTATGGAGTCGATACAGATGCGCAGGTTTCCCTGAATCACGTTCAGGTAAACGGTTTCATGGGTCTGCCTTGCCAGTTCTTCCAGAAACGGCCGGCCGATGCCGGTCAGGTTGTTGGAATGGTTCAGGTTTTCCAGAAACCGGTAAAAGATATTGCCCACAAAATACTGCCGGGTTCTTGCATCCTGGCGGACAAACCCGTAGGATTTCAGAACGGTCAGAATCCGCTGGACCGTTGCCGGACTGAAACCCAGTTCGCCGGACAATTCCCGGATACCCCAGCTGGCCTTGATATCCTGGAATTTGAGCATGATTTCCAACGCTTTTTCAATGGCATTGAGTTTTTTGGTTTCCGTTGGTTTTGCCGGCGCTGCTTTCTGTGTCACAGGAATGATTTTATCCGTTGGTTTGTTTTACAGGTTAAAACATCGTTTCATATAACGAGTTAGCTAATCAAAAAATACCCCCCCTTGTCAAGAAAAAAGTTGATTAAATTTATGATTAAAAAATTGCTTGACAAACCCGCGTCATTCTTTCTATCTTAATTGACCATAGAACAGCGTTTTATGATATGAAACAAGCTTGGAAGGAAGAAGAGTTTTTATTTTCAGGCAGTTACAATAAAATTAAACAAAAGTTTCAGATGAAACCGCAACATTTTTTTTATGGTTGTCCGGCCGTGTATCCCAATGAATTCAGTGAATACACGGCCGGAAAAAATTATTCAATCACGACCATTACCTGGTTGGTGGCGACTTTGTCATCCACATTGACGGTCACTTCCTTGACCGTGCCGTCGATGGTGGCCGCAATGGGATTTTCCATTTTCATGGCTTCCAGGACCAGCATTTCCTGGCCTTCTTCAACCGCATCACCGGGTTTGACAGATACTTCGATGATGGTTCCGGGCATGGGGGCTAAAATCTCAGTGCTCATTCAGATCTCCTTTGCTTGGTTTGTTTGCATGATTGAACAGGTTGTTGACGTCATGTCAGGAAAACAGCAGCCGGCCTTTCATCAGACCGGTTGCTTTCGGTTATTTTCAATTCTATACTTAATGAGAATTTTAAAGTCAAGTGTGTATATTTGCCGGTGGATGCAGCTTTGTGCCAAGCCGATACCGGTGAAAACCTAATAATAAAATTTCTTCAGGAGTCTTTTATGCGACAGTATTTTGAAAAAATGGAACCCTTTGGCAAGGAACTTAACAAAGGGCAGTTGAAAAATTCGGCCAAAAATGTCCAGCAGGTGGAAGAGGTGGAAGCCGGCATTGACGCGGAAGTGGAAAAAGTGAAAAACGCGGGCATGCCCACTGAAAAAATCAATGCCCGGGGCAGCATGACCGTGTGGCAGCGCCTGGAATACCTGGTGGATCCCGGCACCTGGCATCCGCTGCACACTATTTTCAACCCGGAAGACAATGAAGAAGGCACCACCAACGTCATTGACGGCCTGGCCAAGATTTCCGGCAAATGGGCCGTGGTGATCGGGTTTGACAACAAGGTCATGGCCGGGGCCTGGCTGCCGGGTCAGCCGGAAAACATCTTCCGGGCCACCAATCTGGCCAAACGCCTGAACATTCCCCTGGTATGGCTGGTGAACTGCTCCGGGGTGAAACTCACGGAACAGGAAAAATTCTATGCCAACCGCCGAGGGTCGGGCACCACATTCTACCGCCATGCCGAACTGGAGCAGCTGGGCATTCCCGTTCTGGCCGGCATTTACGGCACCAACCCGGCCGGCGGCGGATACCAGGGCATCAGCCCCACCATTTTGTTTGCCCACAAAAACTGCAACATCGCCGTGGGCGGCGGCGGGATTTTAAGCGGGATGTCCCCCAAAGGCCATTTTGATCTGGAAGGCGCGGAACAGCTGATCAATGCCGCCAAACAATATACAAGCAAACCCCCGGGATCCGTGGAGGTCCATCACGATCACACCGGATTTTTCCGGTATGTGTATGAAGAGGAAAAAGGGGTCCTGGACGGGCTCAAGGATTACATGAAAGACATGCCCGCCTACAATCCCAAATTCTTCCGGGTGGCTGAACCCAAAGAACCGGCATTTTCCGCCGAAGATGTGGCCCGCCTGATTCCGGTCAACCAGAAGCAGATCTATGACTTCCGGCAGGTGCTGTCCCGCCTGGTGGACGGCAGCGAACACATGGAATACAAACCCGATTACGGCCCGGAAATCTACACAGGCCTGGTGAAAATGGACGGATACCTGGTGGGTATCATCGGCAACAACCAGGGCTGGCTGGGGGAAGGATACCCGGAATATGCGGATTATCCTGGCATCGGCGGCAAGCTCTACCGCCAGGGCCTGATCAAAATGAACGAGTTTGTCACCCTGTGCGGCAGAGACCGGATTCCCTTGATCTGGTTCCAGGACACCTCGGGCATCGATGTGGGAGATATCGCGGAAAAAGCCGAACTCTTAGGCCTGGGTCAGTCATTGATCTATTCCATCCAACAGACGGACATCCCCATGATGCTGATCACCCTGCGCAAAGGCACGGCCGCAGCCCATTATGTCATGGGCGGTCCCACGGCCAACCGGCACAACGCCTTCACCTTAGGGGTTGCCACCACGGAGATCTACGTGATGCACGGGGAAACCGCGGCGGCGGCCAGTTATTCCCGGCGCCTGGTCAAGGAAAAAGATGCGGGCCGTCCTTTGGAGCCCATCATCGAGAAGATGAACACCCTGGCCAAGGAATACCACGACAATTCCAGACCGGCCTATTGCGCCAAACACGGGATGGTGGATGAGGTGGTGAAGATGAAGGAACTGAGAAACTATCTCAAGGCCTTTGCCGGATGCGCCTACCAGAATCCGAAATCCATCTGTCCCCAGCACCATCTGATCACCCCCAGAATCATCCGGGGATAATCAAATCCTGAACCGGGATATGGACACGCACACCGGTCCGGTATATGATATTTCACATATGCCGGACCGGCACCTTTGAAAACCTGCATTAGACACAGGAGGACCATATGTCAGCATCCGAATTTTTAACTGTTCAAAAAGACGACCAGGTGGCCCGGATCACGTTGAACCGGCCCAAACACAATGTACTCAACATCCCCATGATGAATGACCTGAACGCGGAACTCGAAGCCATTGCCGCCGATGACACCCTTAAATGCCTGGTGATCAACGGTGAAGGCCCCAGTTTCTGTGCCGGCGTGGAAGTGGGTGACCACAAGCCCGAGCAGGTGGATGAAATGGTGGCCGTGTTCAACCGGATTTTCGAGCTGATCAACATGATCGACATCCCTGTGATCGGTGCGGTCCATGGTGCCTGCCTGGGCGGCGGCATGGAACTGGCCATTGCCTGCGACATCATCATTGCCAGCAAAAACGCCAAATTCGGCCAGCCCGAAATCAAGCTGGGCTTTTTCCCGCCCTACGCGGCCCTGCGCCTGCCCGAACTGGTGGGCCCGGCCAAGGCCATTGAGGTGCTCACCACGGGCAAAACCTACAAAGCCAAAGCAGCCCGGAAAATGGGATTTGTCAGCCAGGTGGCGGACGACGATGAGTTCAAGGAGGCCGTGGAAGCCTATATTAAAGAAATCTGCATGGCATCGCCGCTGATCATCCGGCTCAACAAACGGGCCGTGAAACGCCATTTAGGCACCAGTTTCTCCCAGGGCGTGGACCTGGTGTCCAACTATTTCCTCAAAACCATGATGAAAACCGAAGATACTTTGGAAGGCATCGCCAGTTTCGAGGAAAAACGCCGGGCTGAGTGGAAAAACTGCTGACGTCCGGTATCGCCTTTGTTTTTTTTGAATCATCTTCACTTCATTCACCGGCAGGGAAACCCATGTTTCCCTGCCGCTGTTTTTTTAACACCCGCTTTTTTCCGCCCATGGTTAAAACACCCTTATAAAATCACAAAAAAAGGTGTGTCATGATCTATATCATTTTTGCTGCCGCGCCTCTTCTGGCAGGACTGCTGTATGCGTCCAGACAGGAATCCATATTCGGCGAGCTGCTCACCAAACCACTGCTGTCCGTGCTGTTCATTGTCACGGCAGTGATCCAGCCGCATGCGGAAACCCCTTATTATCCCCTGGTCCTGACCGGCCTGATCCTGTGCCTGATCGGCGATGTCTGCCTGATTTTTATTTTAAGCCGAAAAGTGTTTACCGCCGGCCTGGGCGCGTTTCTGGCCGGCCATGTCATGTATGTGGCCGCGTTTGTGACCCTGGGTGTTACCGGGCCCCTGGTATGGACGGCCGGCCTCATCTGCCTGGGCCTGAGTGCCTGTGTCTTTTTATGGCTGCGTCCCCACCTGGGGGACATGCGCATTCCCGTGACCGCCTACATCGTCATCATCACGGCCATGGTCATTTGTGCTGCCGCTTTCATGAACAACCCCGGTCTGGATCCCAAAGCCCGTGCCCTGGTCTTTGGCGGGGCCCTGCTGTTTTATGTGTCCGACATCTTCGTGGCCCGCCAGCGATTTGTCACAAAAGCGTTTGTCAACCGATCCGCCGGCCTGCCCCTGTATTATGCGGGCCAGTTCATGATCGCTTTTTCCACGGGCCTGGTCTGACACAGGAACACGACCCATGATTTATGATAAAGACCATTTGCAGATGTCCATGATCCAGAGCCTTGCAGCCCTGGAAGGCTGTACCGTCCTGGAGATCGGGTGTGGGGAGGGCCGGCTGTCCATGATGCTGGCCCGCGACACCCGGCGCTATATTGCCATCGACCCGGACAGGGAAGCTGTCGCCAAAGCGCTGCAGCAGTCTGGTAATGCCCAGTTTTTCATCGGTTCCGGGGAAAATATGCCCCTTGGGGATTCGTCATTTGACAGGGTCATTTTTATCCTTTCGCTGCATCACCAGAACAGCCTGCAGGCATTGTTGGAAGCCCACCGGGTGTTGGCCCCGGGCGGCCGGGTGATCATTCTGGAGCCTTCGGCCAAGGGTGAATTTCAGCAGTTTTTTCACCTGTTCGATGACGAAACCGCCGCCCTGACATCTGCCGCGCACGCCATCTGCCACAGTCCGTTTGACCTGATCCGACACAAAGACTTTGCAGTGCCTGTCGAATTTGATAACCTGGCAGACCTTTATCAGTATCCATTTGACCAATCCCCGGCCGATGACACGGGCCGCTCCAAAATTCTTGCAAAACTCCGGCAGTTCCGGGGAAACATTAAAGAAGGGCAGGCGATTCAGCTGTTTGACAGCATCCACATATTCTCTTTGAAGAAACGCCAGGTTGACAGGGAATATCCATTTGACCCCAGTAGCTGAGCCCGAAGAAATATAACTTTCCCCACCGATATTTTTTCATCCACCCATGGCATGGTTCATTTTGTCGGCCAACAAAAAAAAATGGACCTGGCTTGTTTCGGCTGAAAGCACCCTTATAGCAGCTGTTTTCAGCCTGATCACATGGTTGATGAAAACATGATTGTCGGAAATACAAAAATTTGTATTTCCGACAATCATCAAATGATACGGGTGTGGCTCTTTTGCATTTTCAAAAATTTTCTCGTTATTTTGCCCTCGTCTCATTCAGGAAGTCGTAAAAATCACTTGATAATTTTGAATTTTTTGCGATTGTCTTGTGATTCAGAAGCAGTGGTGGCAGGGACAATGCCATTTTTTATACAGATCCTGATGTTTTCTCTTATATTCCCACGTTTCGTGAAATTTCCAGTACTCATCAAAATTCCTGCTTGAACGTAGCGCCCGCAGGGGCAATACCGCTTCGCCCCCCCCTGAAGCGCCCATTTAACCCTTGTAATTTCCATGCGATCTTTTACAAGATGGCTGCTGCATGCTCCTACAATAACTCCGGTACCAATGGGCAGACCTTCTGAGAGATAGCTGCCATATCAAAGGTATGGAGATGCCAAGCTTCCTCACATTGATTTTATTGTTGTCCTCAAATTGTCAGCTGTGCCGACCAAATCCAAAAAGTTAGTTCTTTGGTATGGCTTGGTAAACTATATTTTAGAAAACGTTTGCGCAATTATTTAAACAAAATTTTTAGCATCAAAAATCACAATCCGTTTTTTAATCAAAATTTATCATATAATAACAAATGGTTATAACAAGTTTTTCGATAAACTCAAATCCTCCTTTTGTTATAAATATAAATTTATATAAAAAAATATTTGACATTACGCAATCGTTTGCGTTAACAATTCACTGAATAAACGGGATACATAGTGAGGTTTAACAAGCGGCCCTTCCGTTGTAATCGAGAATGGTCGCCGATTAACACAGGGGAATCCATTGCCGACCATAAACGAAATAGCCCAAAGAGCCGGGGTATCAGTCTCAACCGTTTCGCGTGCCCTTAATAATAAAAAAGGGGTCGGCAGAAAAATGCGGGGAAAAATAATTAGCATTGCAGATGAAATCAATTATTTCCCTCATTCTTCCGCTAGGGCACTGGTTCAAAAACGGATCGGCGTCATCGGGGTAGTCATTCCGCGGACCAGTGAATTTGCTTTTCAAAATCCTTTTTACCCGAAAATGTTAATGGGGATCAGTTCAACCGCCCAGATGCATGACTACAACCTGATGCTGGATATAAACAAGAAAGAAGGTTACGTTTCGCTCTATTACCGAAAATTGGTAGACGGCATTATCGTTATCGGGAACCGGATACATGCCTCTTACATGAAAGAGTTGAATGAAAATAAAATTCCATCCGTAGTTGTCCCCGGATATCCGGCCGGTTCATGTTACACTATTCCAAGCGTGGCTCCGGATACTTTTAAAAGTGTACAGCGGGTAGTTAGTTATTTAATTAAGTTAGGTCATCGGAAAATTGCTTTTATTCTAGGCAAAATGACGTCCATGTTTTCAATTGAACGTTTCGCGGCTTATAAAGCAGCATTTGAAGAGAATAACTTAACTTATGACCCGAAATACCTTCTGGAAAGCAATTTTTCCCAAAAAGATGGATTCCGCCTGATGGGAGATCTGCTTGACTTTTCAGATCCTCCTACCAGTGTAATCTGCATAAATGACAATGTCACCCCCGGTGTAATGCAACAGATCAAAAAACGAGGATTGAATATACCTGAAGACATATCAGTTGTGGCCATAGGGTCGTCCGATGTCCTTGATTCGTTTGAACCACCACTGACTTGTATAAAGACTCCTGTGGTTGAGGTCGGACAAACTGCCGCCAAGACTTTGATCCAGTTGATTGAAACGGGTCATTGTGCAAAAAGACACACAGGAATCCCCGCCGAATTAATCATTCGGGATTCTACCGGTGCGTGCAGTAGAGAAAAAGCTTCATTAAATTGAAATTAAAAAGGAGATAAACTCAAATTATGGAATATGGAATACCGTCGGACAAATTGATCATCACTGTTGCTCAAACCGGGGCAATAACCAATAAAAAGTTAAACCCCAATGTGCCGGAACAACCCTTTGAAATTGCCGAATCAGGATACGCCTGTTTTAATGAAGGTGCAGCCATCTGCCATGTCCACGCAAGAGACCTTAATGGTGAGAATACATCGGATATAGATATCTTCAAAGATATTCACAACAAAATTCGAGAGAAATGCAACATTATCATCCAGGACAGCACCGGCGGCGGACCAAATCTGAGTCAGGAAGAGCGAATCAACTGCCTTAAGGCTCAACCGGAAATGGCTTCACTCAACATGGGATCCCTCATGAGAGTGTCAGGTCCTTATAAAGGTATCCCCTGGTCCAACATGCCCCACGAAATTGACTATTACCTGGGTGAAATGGACAAGAGGAAAATCAAACCGGAGATGGAAGTCTACAACCATGCCATGCTTCATGACGTTCGGCGCTTGATAAAGGCGGGAGCGGTCAAAAAACCCTATTATATCAACATCGTGCTGGGGATGAAATACCAAGGCGCTGAACCGGGAACGCCGGAGACATTTTTTTCAATGGTTCAAAATTTGCCCCAGGGCAGCATCTTTAACTGCACAGGCGTAGGGCAGACCCAGACCCGATTGGGGACAATGAGCATGCTTATGGGCGGCTGCGTTCGGGTCGGCTTAGAGGACAACATCTATTATGGAAAGGGCGAACTTGCCCAAAGCAACGCTCAGTTGGTGGCCAGGATCGTTCGTATCGCAAGGGAGTTGGGGAAGGAACCGGCTACACCTGATGAGGCCAGACGTTTTTTGGGGCTAAACGGTGATCGCGTCAAAGGAGATTGATTTTGAAACCAGAAGAGATTCAAAAAATCGGGATCATTGGAATGGGCACCATGGGGCCTGGTATTGCCCAGGTAATGTCCCAGGCCGGCTATGAAGTAAGTGCCTTTGATTTGAATAAAGACAATTATCCTCTGGCCAGGCAGGTCATCACCAACAACCTGGAGTTATTGATTGAAGCGGGTCAGGCAAAGGCCGAAGAGAAGGATGAAATCCTGAAAAGAATCCGCATGGTGAATTCACCTGAAGAGGCCATCACAAATGCACGGATTATTATAGAGGTGGTCAGCGAAAACAAAGCGGCCAAAACCGCTGTTTTTGAACAGATTGATCAATTCGCCGATCCGGATGCCATTATCTGGAGCAACACTTCCACTATGAATATTTTTGAGCTGATGGTACCGGACCGCCTGCCCCGAACCATCATTGCTCACTGGTTTGCTCCTCCTCAGATCCTGCCTCTGGTGGAGGTGGTCAAGGGGACTAAGACCCGGCAGGATATAGTGGATTCAACCCTGTCTTTTCTTGAATCTATAGGCAAACGACCCGTGTTGATCAAGGATTATGTACCCGGCTTTATCATCAACCGGCTATTGAGGATTCTTGGCAGGGAAACTTATTTTCTTCTGGATAACGGCTATATCACCCCCGAAGATCTGGACATGGCTGTTAAAGCCAGTATCGCCCCTCGGATGATGATTCTGGGCTTAACCCAGCGTTATGATTTCACCGGTCTGGATCTCACCTATGCTAATCTGCAAAACAAGGAATTTGTGGATGCTCCCGAGGATACAGAACCCGATTTTATTGTTTCAAGGGTTAAAAAGAATCATCTGGGCATCAAGACAGGGATCGGGGTCTACGATTACAGGGACCGGGAAAAGGCGGATGTCATAAAGGACAGAGATCGGTATTTGCTCAAAGTCATTAATGATTTGAAGTTCTGCATCGATAAGAAGAGACTGCTGTAAAACAGGATACCTTCTTGACAGTAAGATTTTGCAGTGCAGTCTTGCTATAGGTTTAACACGATACCGGCCTGATTAATAAACCAGCATCAGAAAGGGGGAAAATTGGAGTGTGTGTGAAAGAAGCCAGATAATTTTTAACCTTTTATCAATTAATTGGGAGGAAAGTCATGATGAACAGTCAGATTATCAGAATTTTTACTGGAAGTTTGTTTCTTCTATTCCTGGCTTTAGGAAGCTTTGCCTTTGCCGGGTATCCTGAAAAACCCATCAATCTAATGATTCCATATGGAGGGGGAGGCACAACAGATGTTACGGCCCGCCTGCTCGCGAATATCGCCCAGGAAGATTTTGCCAAACCCCTTGTTGTGGTCAATAAACCCGGCGGCGGCGGCGTGTTGATGCATGAACTCCTGGCCCAGGCCAAGCCTGACGGCTACACCCTGGGTGTGGTCGCCACAGGAGTCTTAACCCGCACCCCCTTCCTCCGCAAAGTGAAATACGACCCTGAAAAAGATTTCACCTATATTATGCTTTTTGCTTTATGGCAGTACGGTTTAGTGGTTCCAGCGGACAGTCCGTGGCAGACCCTGGAAGAATTTATCGATTATGCCAAACAAAACCCCGGCAAGGTCACCTATTCGACAGCCGGTACCGGGTCGGCCCAGTATCTGGCCATGGAGTACCTGGCCCAGGTAGAGGGGATTAAATGGACGCACATTCCCTACAAAGGTGGTATCAACGCTGTCACAGCCGTACTCGGGGGACACGTCACCGCCTGTGCCCAGGCCGTTGAATGGAAACCTTACGTGGAGGATGGCCAGCTCAGGCTTCTGGCTGTACTGGGAGGACAGCGGATACCCAACTTTCCCGAGGTGAAGACGCTAAAAGAACTGGGGTATGATTACGAAGTCGTTTCAGGGCCTGGAATCGCAGCTCCGGCAGGGTTGCCTGCAGACGTCGTCGACTATATAACCAAGGGATTCACCAAGGCCAGCAAGGATCCGAAATTTTTAGATTTACTCAAAAAACTGGACATGCTGCCTTACCATCTGGATAAGCCGCAGTTTGAGGCCTATATCAAAAAGGATATCCCCAAAAAGAAAAAACTGGTTGAAAGCCTCGGGCTCAGTTATCAAAAGTAATCGGTTGATCTTATAAAAGGCCGAGGCAGGATTTTGGGCCCCGGCCGAATTTGAAGAAAAGGAGTCCCGTTTTATGGTGAAACTCAACCGAGATAGTATTGCCGGTCTGGTTCTGTTGGCTTTCTCTCTGATCCTGGCATTTTACCTTACGCCCAATCATGTGGAGTCCCATGGAAGCGTGCCGGCAGCACTTTCTCCCAGACTTTTCTGCTACCTGACCTCGGGTCTTTTGGGAATGCTGTCAATCATGCTGATTGCGACAAGCCTGAAAAACAGCGGCCGGAACGGTACCGGCACAATCAGGTACAGCTCCTGGGAACCGATTACAAGGGGGTTGATCTGCACCGTTGTCGCCTGTGTGTACATCGCCATGTCCGGCTATATAGGCTTTTTTGCAAGCACTGCTCTGGCCATGATCATTTTCCTGGTCTATTTCGGTGTAAAGAAATGGTGGGGCATCTTACTGTTTCTTATCGTTCTTCTGGGCTTTATTTACCTGTTATTCGTCCAGGCATTAAAGGTGAACATGCCTGATGGCATCTTATTTTAGATTAATCAGTTTGTTTTAGGAGAGACACCATGGAAAATCTCATGGCCGCATTCGACATGTTCTTTCAATTGCCGGTCATCGGCGGCGTATTCGGAGGTGTGCTATTGGGTGTGGTCCTGGGATCTATCCCTGGGCTGACCGCCACCATGGCAATTGCCTTGATTATTCCCATGACCTTCTATATGGATCCGGTGGTTTCGGTCAGCCTGCTGGTCGGGGCTTATAAGGGCGGCACTTACGGCGGGTCCATTCCGGCGATCCTTCTAAACACGCCGGGTACGCCGGCAGCAGCGGCAACGGTTTTGGACGGAAATGAAATGGCCAAACAGGGGAAACCGCTCAAGGCATTGAAAATGGCGATTTACTCTTCTGTAATCGCGGACAGCGCCAGCGACATCGTCCTGATCCTGGTCGCTCCCCCACTGGCCCTGATCGCCCTGAAAATGGGGCCGCCGGAGATGGCCAGCCTGATTTTTCTGTCGCTTCTGATCATCACTGCCGTTGCCGGAGACTCCATGATCAAGGGGCTTATTGTAGGAGCGATCGGCCTTATTGTCGGGCTGGTCGGGCTGGATTCCATTACAGCGGTCCGGCGGTTTGGGTTTGGCTTTACCGAGCTGGATGAGGGCATCTCCTTGATACCGATGCTCATTGGTCTGTTTGCGGTTTCTGAGTTTTTAATTAATACGGAAATCGTGGCCAGAGGAAAAGACAAGGCCGTTCAATTTTTTGCAAGTTCCACCAAAAAAGAAGATAACCAGGTGACCGGCGAGGAATTCAGAAGGTGCCTGCCCATCATATTAACCGCTTCGGGCATCGGGACCCTGCTGGGAGACATTCCGGGGATCGGTCCTTCCATTGCCGCCTTTGCCGGATATGCCCAGGCCAAGAAGATGTCCAAACACCCTGAAAAATTCGGGAAAGGCGCCATTGAGGGGGTGGCTGCCGCAGAGGCCGGAAACAATGCGGTGTGCGGGGCAAATTTGATTCCGCTTCTGACCCTGGGGATTCCCGGTGACATTGGGGCGGCGGTCTTACTGGGCGCCTTCATGATTCAGGGCCTCCATCCCGGCCCCATGCTGTTCAAAGAGAATATTGTCACGGTCTATGCTATTTTCATGGCACTTCTGCTGGCAAACGTGTTTAATTTTCTCATCAGTATTTTCTACATCAGAATTGCCAGCAAAGTGGTGTTAATTCCCAAAAGCTATATTTTCCCGGCGGTTTTGGCCCTCTGCTTTTTTGGCGCATACGGTTTCAATCAAAATTTATTTGATGTCTGGATAGCGCTCATTTTTGGTGTTTTAGGGTATATTTTGCGCCGTAACGGGTTCCCGGTGGCACCGCTTTTAATCGCCTTCATGCTGGAGCCCATTCTGGAAGGGGCATTCAGGCAAAGCCTGCTCATGTCCGGCGGATCGTTGGGCATTTTTGTCACCCATCCCATTTCAGGCGTCTTCCTGGGACTGGCCGCCATCGGAATTGTCTGGTCTGCCGTCGACTCATTCCGAAAATCCCGGGGAAAACCTGTTCAGCCAGGTGACGCATTGATATCTGACAGCTGTATTTTTATTCAGATGGAAGCAGGAAAGGAAGTTAACTAATGAAAGACGTTGTGATTGTTGGTGCAGTCAGGACATCGGTTGGCCGTTTCATGGGATCCTTAAAAGACGTGCCGGCCTATGATTTGGCGGCCCTGGCCCTGAACGGAGTCGCTAAAAAAACGGGAATTGATCCCCAGATGGTGGAAGACGTGATCATGGGCCAGTCGTACCAGAACGGCGAGTACGTGAATATTGCCCGTATGGGACTGCTAACGGCCGGGTGGCCCGAACAAATCCCAGGGATCACCATTGACCGGCGGTGCTGTTCAGGCCTGGACGCGGTCTGTAACGGAGCCATGAAAATACAATCCAATAATGCCGACATTGTAGTTGCCGGTGGCGTGGAAAGCATGAGCACAGGAGAATTCTATCTTACCGGGGATGTCAAATGGGGGGTCGGTGGTAAAAAGGGCATGCCGCTCGGGCATGGCAGCCTGGCAACTTGGGGCCTGCCCTTTTATGACCGGATTCAGCGGGCCCGGGTCATGTCCCAGCCTGAATCCCGATACGGGGTTCTGCCCTCCATGATGGCCTGGGCGGAGACCGCAGCAAAAGAGGAAAAGATATCCAGGCAAGAATGTGATGACTGGGCCGCCCAAAGTCATGCCAAGGCGTTGGCGGCCTGGGAAGCCGGTTTTTTTACTGATGAAATTATTCCGGTATCTATCCCGCAAAGAAAAGGGGAGCCTGTCTTGTTTTGCAGGGATGAAGGCCCCCGGGCCGACAGCAGTGTTGAAAAACTTGCCCGGCTCAAACCGATCATGGGAGGGGTCTGTACGGCAGGGAATTCCTCTTCTGAAAATGACGGGGCTGCCGCCGTGGTCCTTATGTCAGGTGACAAGGCCAAAGATTTAGGCATTTCTCCAATGGCAAAAATAATCTCCTTTGCCGTTGCCGGGGCTGATCCGAGAAAAGCATATGAAACCGTACCCAGGGCTGTATCCAGGGCGCTGGACCGGGCAGGGCTTTCACTTGAACAGATGGATCTCATTGAAATCCAGGAAGCTTTTGCGGCCCAAGTGCTGGCCGATCTCAAGCAAATGCGCGTGAGACCCCGGAATTTTGATCGGGTGAACGTTAACGGATCAGGTATATCTATAGGTCACCCCATTGCATGTACCGGCACAAGGGTTCTGGTTTCCATGGTTCATGAAATGCAGCGGCGCGATGCCCGTTATGGCCTGGAGTGTATTTGCGGAGGCGGCGGACTGGGCATTGCAGCGGTAATCGAACAGGTCAGATAACCAACTTCCTATATATAGGATCATCAATTTAAGATCTTTATTTCTATGGTCTTGGGTGATACAAACGCACAGGCCACAAGAGTTATGAAGTCTTCGTCCTGATACCGAAAACCTGCCCATTAAACGCGGCTTTCGGGGCTTTCTTATCCGGCTTGTTTGTAAATCGAATCGTAAGGATAAAAGATAACTTGATGTTAAATGATAAAAAAATATTGATAGTTGGTGGAAGTTCAGGAATTGGTTTTGCTGTGGCAAGTCTTGCACAAAAAAATGGCGCAAATGTCGTCATCGCTTCTCGTAACCCAAAAGAACGTGCTGCATCTTTTTTTGAGAAGGCAGATGAATCAACTGAAATTCATACATTTGATATAACCATACCTGAAGATCATTTTCGATTGTTTGAATCGACTGGAATAGTGGATCATCTTGTCATTACTGTCAGACCTGTAATAAAATCATCACCATTTCAGAAAATCGATGTTAATGAGGCAAAACATGCTTTTGAAACAAAATTCTGGGGACAATATCAACTCATCCAGGTAGCCCAAAAACATTTAAGAGAATCTGGCAGCATCATTTTAACAAGTGGAATTGCTGGTGAAAAGATTTTTAAAGGTGCTTCGACCATGTCAATCATTAATTGTTGCATTGAAACACTTTGCAGAGTGCTCTCTGTTGAATTGGCTCCAATAAGAATAAATGTGGTGAGTCCAGGTTTTATCGAACCAAAGCCTACAGTCATTGAAGAAATTTCAAAACAATTTCCTGCAAAAAGATTGGGATCTGTTGATGAAATTGCATCGGCGTATTTATGGTTAATGGGGTCGCAATACACGACGGGGACTGTAACTGTAATTGATGGTGGTGCAAGACATATATGAAAACTTTTTTACTATAGATCAGATTGGTATGTCGTTCGGCTGGACGCTGTGAACTGGAAAGGATAGCTCGAAAGTTGTTTCCAAACAGCGGATTTTGAGTCTGTAAAATGAATGAAGTATTCTAAAAGGGGGTTGTATGTTATTTTTTGTCAAAAACAACTATACACTAAAACAGAGGCTTTTTCGTAACCTCTCAAAAAATTATGGTGGCAAGCGATCGAACACCAAGAAATATGACGTGGTATTCAAATGAATTGGAAATCTTTGACAGAAAAAAAGAAGAAATTCTTATCCAGGTGGAAACAACGGGATAAAAACCAGCCCAAATCACCGTTTAAAAACCAGCCACCCCCTACGATAGACACACCTGTCCGTGTCCGGCTCAAACCAGATTCAAAAGAGCGTGTGTTCAGGCCTGAGTAAAACCTGCCTTATATTTTCAGTTTGTGCCGCTGATCACCTTTTTCGATAACTGTCTCCCTCCATGATAAGAATCTCAGAGTTGTAGACGAGGCGGTCGGCAATCGCTGTGGCAACAGTGGTTCCGTCAAAGATGTCCCCCCAGCGGGCAAACGGCAGATTGGTCGTTATGATGGTGGACCTTTTTCCATGCCGGCCGCTGATGACCTGGAAAAACAGGTTTGATCCCTGTCCGCCCAGCGGAAGGTAACCGATTTCGTCTTATGACAAGTTAAATATTATGTGAAGTTGAGGATAAAAGAGGCCGCCGTTTAAGCCGTTATCCATATTTAGCTTTACATAATATTCTATCAATAAAATAGTGGTGATCCAAAACAAAGGAGGTAAGATATGGATCGCAAAGCTATTTTATTAATAGAATTGGTTGACAGGGCAAAAAAACAACTTGATCTGCTATGTTATGCAGAAAGCACAAAGCATCGTTACATCGGCAAATGGAAACAGTTCCTGGTTTATGCGCAACAGCAAAATCAACTCTATTTTTCAAAAGAAATAGGAGAAGCCTTCCTGAAAGATTGTTACGGCATTCAAACAGGAAGCAAGCTTTCCGCCAATCAGGTTTTTAAAGCAAGAGCAGTTGATCTTTTAGATGGAATACTGCAACATGGCTGTTTTCCAAGGTGCCGCCAGAAACCTGGGATACCGGCCCCTCAACAATTTCTTGTTATTCTGGAAAAATATAAAAAACTGCAGTTTGAAAAGGGGATTTCAAGAAAAACAGTCCTTGGGAAAAAGATTATTCTGGTTCGGTTCCTGAATTATCTTGATATTCAGGGGATTGCTGATATCAGAAGTCTCACCTCATATGAAATTCTGT